>JAAZMR010000116.1 GCA_012798695.1 Bacillota bacterium
CAAACCACCCACTCAAAAAAAGTGGTCGGGGCGAGAGGATTTGAACCTCCGGCCTCCTGCTCCCAAGGCAGGCGCGCTAGCCAAACTGCGCTACGCCCCGTAGTCAAGTGTTCAACTGACGGATTTGATTATAACACACCCACCGGGATCCTGTCAACGCTGTTTTTCCTTGTTATGCCTTGCCCCTCTCCGGTTTCCCTTCGCGTGATATCCGCAAACATAGAGGATGTCCGATCCTCACCAGGAGCAAAATACCATCAGATCCATCCCCGATCCGACCATTCCCGGATTACAGCCAGTACTTTCCGCAATGCCTTGCCTCGGTGACTGATCCTGTTCTTCTCATCACTAGACAATTCAGCGAAAGTCTTTCCCAAATCAGGCACCATAAACAAGGGATCATAGCCAAACCCTCCAGTGCCTTGGGGTTGACTGATGATCACCCCTGAACAAATACCTTTCACCAATTCCTCGGCATCCCCACGACCTACGAGCGCGATAGCACAGCGGAAGCGTGCTGTTCTATCTGCCGCAGGGCATCTATCTAGAAGCCGCAGCAACTTGATGTTGTTCTCCTCATCAGTCGCCGATGCACCGGCAAACCTAGCAGAATGAACACCAGGCTGCCCCCCAAGGGTATCTACCTCCAAACCAGAGTCATCAGCCAAGGTGGTCAGCCCGGTGAAGTCTGCAATGATCCGCGCTTTTTTCAAGGCATTGGCCTCGAATGTATCTCCATCTTCCTCAACCTCGGGAGCATCGGGGAAATCCTGCAGTGATAGAACATCTATAGGAAGACCCGCCAGCAACTGCCTTATCTCCTGGACCTTGTGCTTATTCCTGGAACCGATGACCACTGCGGCCACGAATTTGTCCCCCCATTTTCGCGATCAAATCTTCGGTCAAGGCTCGCCGCTGTAAGCCAACTAACTCCCTAATCCCTTGTTCGGCAAGGCTCAGCATTTCATCCATTTCTGCCCGCGAAAACGGAGCCTCTTCGGCGGTCCCCTGTATCTCGATAATCCTCCCATCCCCGCTCATCACGACATTCATGTCCACTTGGGCTTGAGAGTCTTCTGCATAGCAGAGATCCAATAGGGGCATGCCATTGACCAGTCCCACACTGATGGCGGCTACGAAATTGGCGATGGGCAGCTTCTCCCAGTTGACTCTCTGACCCAAGCGCTGTATGGCATCCATCATTGCCACAAAGGCACCTGTAATAGAGGCAGTACGAGTACCTCCATCAGCCTGAATTACATCACAATCCAGCCAAACTGTCCGTTCCCCCAGGGCTTCCAGATCTACGACTGACCGCAACGCTCTGCCAATCAGCCTTTGTATCTCGGAAGTGCGTCCACTTAGCCTTCCCCGACTGGCCTCCCGCACATTGCGAGTTTCAGTGGCACGAGGCAACATGGAATACTCGGCCGTAACCCAACCCTGGCCATTACCTCGTAAGAAAGGAGGAACCTTGTCCTCAATGCTGGCAGTACAGATGACTTTAGTGTCACCCACCTCAATCAGCACTGAGCCCTCTGCGTATTTGGTAAAATCGCGTGTAATCTTGACCTCTCGAAGTTCACCGGGCTTACGCCCATCAACTCGTACCATTTTAGCGCCTCCCTGGCCCAAATTCACTCTCCCAAACCACAATCAAATGTCAGCTTTTCTCAACCATTCCTCGAACCAGATCTCTAAACCTCTGCCCGCGTTCTTCGAAATTCCTGAACATGTCATAGCTGGCACAAGCCGGGCTCATCAACACTACATCACCAGACTTGGCCAATTGTGAAGCCTTAATCACAGCACCATCGAAATCCGAGCTCCGATAAATCATCGGCTGATCAGGTCGGTTCTGTTTCTTCCGAATCGCTGCCTCAATCTTGTCTGCCGTGGCCCCTACCAAAATCACTGCCTTGACCCGCTCACTGACTGTTGCGGCTAGACGTTCAAAGGACAATTGCTTATCGTAGCCTCCGGCAATCAGGATGATGGGCTGATGAAACGCCTTAATACCCGCAATGGCTCGAGCGGGACTTGTGGCAATGGAGTCATTATAGTATTTTACTCCTTTGATCTCTTCCACTAGCTCCAATCGATGAGGCACTCCCGTAAAAGCAGCAATCACCTTCACAATATCTTCTGGCTTCGCTCCACATAGAGCCGCTAAGGTGACAGCCGCCAGCACATTTTCCCAGTTATGCACACCCAGCAGTCGGATGGCTCCGATGGAGCACAGTGCCTCCTCCTTGCCCTTGGCAAACCCTACATCCCGAACAGTAATCATGCCATTGCGCAAGAAAGCTCCCCGGGGCGGCTCAACCAGCCGACTGAAAAAGAACACCTGCCCAGGACATTCTGATGCCAGGGAACGAGTCGCCTCGTTATCATAGTTGAGCACTATATAATCATCCGGGCCCTGGAAGGTGAAGATATGGCGCTTAGCCGCGATATAAGCTTCCATGCTTCTATGTACATCCAAGTGATTAGGTGTAATATTGGTCACCAATGCATATCTGGGGCTGTAAGGTAACAACTCCAATTGAAAACTTGATAGTTCCAATACCACTAGATCCTCAGTTGATATGCTGGGAATCTCATCCAACAGAGATTTACCAATATTGCCTCCCACCCAGACTCTATGGTCTTCCTGGGCAGCCAGAATTTCGCCCACCAAAGTAGTGGTAGTAGTTTTCCCACTGCTGCCGGTGATCCCCACTATTGGGGCCGGACACAGCTGAAAGAACACTTCCATTTCGCTGCTTAACCTGACTTTGCGTTCTCTTAAGGCACTAATCTCAGGCAAGTCTTTGGGAATTCCTGGGCTTAAGAAAAGCGCGTCAAAATCCTGCAGATCATCAAGGTATCCTTCACCTAGCTTATACGATAGAGGCAGACCAGCGATCTGTGCCAATCGTGATTCCAGATCCACCGGTTTCTGGCGGTCGCAAACCGTGATCTCAGCCCCTTCATGCACCAAATACCTAATCAAGGGTATGTTGCTGATTCCCAGGCCTATGACTGCTACCTTCTGACCCCGCCACTCCATGCTGGTTTCACCCTTCATCCCCGAAGCAGCATACTTCTTTTCCATAAGCCCACTATTAGTTGCCTGAAGAGGCATAGCCTCCATTTGCAGACCCCTTCCTCATGCTTCTACCCAAAACCAGATAGAGTACACTAGACTCCCATTCCGATACTATACTTTTTGACATCCACATGTTCCACCTGACAAGTATAGCCGAGCCGGGTGGCACTGGCTTGAAAACTCCGCGGATCACCACTGACAAAGTAACGATCTTCCTGCGATTTCTCGCTACTCAACAGATCAAGCTCCTTAAGCCGATGAGCGGCTTCCCAGACAGTAGCCTCAGCTGGGTCTACCACTACTACTCCCTGTCCTAACACCTGCTGAATAGCCGAAAGCAGAAACGGATAATGTGTACAGCCGAGAATCAGAGTATCGATTTGATGCCCTGCCAATGGCGTCAAGTACTTATTCAGAGTATGCTCAATGGGATTTCCTTCCCAATGCCCTGCCTCAATAAGAGGCACCAACTCGGGACATGCCTGTTCATAGACGGAGATACTTGGTTCTAACTGCTGCAAAGCAAGGGCATACGCATGGCTCTTCACTGTCGCCTGAGTCCCGATCATGCCAATTCTCTTGTTCTGGGTGGCATCCAAAGCCGCTTTGGCACCGGCCTCAATCATACCCAGCAGGGGAATGGGCGCCTCTGGCGCTACTACAGGCAAGGCTATGGCGGATGATGTGTTGCAGGCGGCTATGACGAACTTGGCACCTTGCTCCCAGAGAAAGCCCAGGATTTGACGTGAGAAGGCGACTATCTCCTCTGGAAGTCGGCCTCCGTAGGGAACTCTCTCTGTATCTCCAAAGTACACAATTCGTTCTTGGGGCAATATCTCACGCAGCCAATGAACGACTGTCAGCCCGCCCACTCCAGAATCATACACCCCTATGGGGTGCTGCCTAGCCACATCCTCCACATTCCCTCAACCTCTCCAATTCAACTATGTATGCAGCAGCATCTGACCCAGGCCTTGCAGTCTTTCACAAATATGTGTTTGCCACTGTAAGACACCATTCCTATTCTATCCCGCCTAGGCAAGTACATGCAAGTACAAGAAAAGCCCCTCATCAAGAGCAGGGGCACCCGATCTCACTTGGACTAGACCCACCTATTGGGTGATGATCAAAGTCAAGTCCGGTTCAAGGGGCGCAGTCAGATCTACGTGGTCTGCCAGGGACTCTACTGTATGACCCTCTATGAGAATTCGAACCGACTCGATACCCGGCAATTGGGCCATAGTATTCACAATGCAGTAAACCAATGCAATCTCTTGATTGCTGCCTAGATACTGACCTTGTGCCAGTTCCCTACTAAAGCTGACCACCAAGGTACTCCCTTCCTGCCGAGCTTCCAACAGTTCGGCATCGGCAGGCAATAGGGATTGGGGTTTGCGAACAGAGACAGCCTGCATTTCCTTCCAGAGACCTTGGGCATCAAATTGACTCTTAGCTATTTGAATAGATTCCACCTCTATCCCACCACCAGGTGCAGCTATATACAATTGGATATCAGTCTTAGGCTCTAGATGCCAGCTAACCGTATTCCAGAGCCGCCCACCCCACACGATCGCAGCTAAGAGGAGCGATGCGAGAAAAAGCCAGCCGATCCATTCTCTATAGCTTCTGTTCAATAGTATCACTCCCTGTGGGCCGACCTGATCCGACTTCCTCCTCATTACCTGATGGCTCTCCCCGGTAGGCACCGTCTAGAAAGGCCTCCCCTTCGCTATCCTGTACCCCACCATCGCCCCTGTTATCTGCTGATGGTGGCTCCTGTTTAAGAGTATCAGCCGCTCTCGCCGGTCTAATGGGATGATCTCGGAAGAAAGCCGCGATCCCCCGGACCAAACCCATACTGGCTCTATCAATAGCCTCTGGAGTCAAGAGAAAGGGCCCCTCTTCTATGTGATCCAAGAAACCAACCTCTACCAGTGTACTAGGCACCGGCGAGTGTCGCAGAATATAAAGATCGTTTCTCTGCTTGATGCCTCTATCGAATAAGCCCAATTGGCTCACAAGATTCTCTTGTACAGCCGCAGCTAATGACCGGCTTTCCGCAATCGCCGGATGATAAAGAGTCTCGGTACCGGTTGCATCCCGAGCTAGCGAAGCATTGGCGTGTATGCTAATCAGGATCTCTGCATCTACTGCCTGTACCATATCCACGCGTTCACGTAGACTAATCGTCTGATCTGTCATGCGGGTGTAGCTCACACGAGCTCCCGCCCACTGCAACAATTCTCCAACACGCAGAGCCAGCTCCAGGTTATATGTCTTTTCCCAGATACTATTCACTCCCGGTGCACCTGGCTGAAACCCTCCATGTCCTGCATCTATCAAAATCGAGCGACCCTGTAAGGCAGTCCTGGCATCAGCTGTGATCCAGTTTGCTTGTAACCTCGGCCATTGGGAGAAGTCAATTTGACGAGCACCGGTACTCAAAGGTACTGGTATATCATCAGAGTATGAGACTGGCGGAGAGATCAAAGGCTCCCCTTCTGGTTCCACATCGGAGCCCTCACCCAGATCGTCCCACCTAATCTGTCCAAACTTCGGCTCCACCCATAGAGTCTCCATCAGGCTTCCCACACCGAGTCGTGGTTCCGTCTCACCATCACCTTCGATGTCATCTGCGAGCTTGTCCACCCTACCTACTGACAGATTCCAGCCCTCTTCTTGATGATCATGAGGATTAGCGGATGTATCGGTGAGTTGATTTTCCTCCATGGCTAAGGCTTTGCTGCTGGGGAAGAGCTCAACCAGACTCCGCCCTAGAGTCGCCAACTGCCGCAGCGAAACAAAAGGTGCTTCTCCTCCATCTTGTTCAGATGTTTTCACAAGAGCGCCGGAATTTTCAAAGCCGCTATCTTCTCCCCACTGCGGATCAAAGAAGGTCAATTCGATCTCGTGCTCATCGGTGCTTGCATCAACATCTATAATATCCAAAGCATGCTCTAAATCAATCACTATGCGAGTCTCGGTAGGGGTATATTGGCTAATCCGCAGACTTTTGACCGCATTATCATTAACATTGACTTCAGCCGCACCTGCTACAAAGGTGGCATTATCTACATCCACTACTATACGGGTGGGAGATATGAGCCTACGCACGGTATACCGCACCGGCCCTGATGTTTCCATCTTCAACCCTATACTGGTCCCACTTCGCCAAAGACTCACTCGACCGATGCGCTGGTTAAAGACAACCGAAAACCCGCTATCTTCAGTCAAGTCCTTGATCTCGTACCCGGTAGGTTCCGTCAAATCAACCACCGCCCGGGCTACCCCTTCTTGATACTGGCTTAGCCTCACTCGATGGATGACTCCCCGACCTACATATAGCTCATCATCAATCGCATCTACGATAGCCTCTTCCACGTCTACGACCAGGCGAGCAGGATCGGCCAGTAGCATCGGGTGCACTTTCACCGGGGCATCGGTAATGAAATCCAGCCGCTGCCTACCTTGCTCAACACTAGGGAGCACCCCCACCAGCCTGATTCCCTGTGCTTGCCCAAAAACCTTCTCTCCGGCCAAGGCCGAGGTCTGGGTACGCATTTCCTGCAGAAACTGACTGATCGCCAGGGAATACACGCCATGCTCAGCAGTATCCCCGGTGTTTTCCATTTTGATCTCAACCTGGTGACTATCTTCGTCATCTGGCAAACCATCCGAGATTTCCTGCTGCAGCGGTTCCGCCGATTCAGTCTTGGCTGCTATCGATGCTGCCGCCTCAGGTTCTTTGGCTACATCAGACTGAGATGTAGTGGCCTCTAGGGGAAGCTCAGTACCCCCTTCAATAAACAGGGTTTGTCCAGCTTGATCCCATTCTACATTGATCTTCAAGACATTCACAAAGAGATTCATGGGTACCATCAGCTCGTCGTGTTTCCTATATGGAATAGTCCCCAGTTCTAAAGGAGTCCCGTCCACCATCGCTTGGGAGCTATCTGTTGAGAAGGTGACTTTTCTGTCACCCATCTCCAGGGCAATGGGTACTCCCTCGCTTTCTTCACATTCCACTAAGATCCCCAACGGGTTGATCAGGCAACTAAGAGGCAGCATGACTTTTCCCTGCCTCAAGGAGGGGCTGGTGGACAGTTCCACCTCTACACCATTGATGCGAACATCAAAAGCTAAGGCATTAACTGCTGCCAAGCCAACCAAAAGACCAACCAGCAATGGCAACAGCCAATTGGTATGGGTTTTTGTTGGTTTTCTGTAGCCGGGTGACACTATGCCTCACCCCTCGAAGAATCTCGTGCAAGCACGCCGAAACAAACCTGAAACCCAGCCTGTATCTCAATTTTCGACAAGAAACCCGAGCTTCCTTGTCGCGCAGTGGAAATACGCTGCTCTGCTGGGAAGTATTTCAGTGAGTGTGGGGATTGAGATCTGGATCAAAATCCATTTCATCAGCAATGTGCATGGCCAGAAACCGTCCCCGCGCGTGATCGGCAGTGTTAGCGTAAGCCAGCCACAGATTATACTCTCCCCTGAGGGGTTTGGGCAAAGCATCAAGTTCCAGCACAGTAACACTCTGCGGCGGGATGAGATAAGCCGGGATAGGCTCCATTACAAGTTGAAGGTTATATGTTTGGCTGATGTGATTTAATACTGCCTCCGATTCCAGCAGGTCATACGCAGTCTTTCCAGCGGGGTCTTTCACCTCTATACGGCTTACCAAAAGGGCTTCTTTGCTGGGGTTTGCCATTTCTACGATTCCAAAGAGCAACCTGGTGTCATCATCCTCCAGGGAATTGGTGAAAACATGGAAGCGTACGTAAAAACTCGTGGGCCACAGCCCAGTATCTTGCTTAATCAGAGGGTAATTCGTGCCGGGCTCCACCGAAACCCGAATGAGCGCATCCTGAAACCCTGCCGCCTTAACCAACAATTCAACCATGCCTACCGGCACATTCTTTATACGAAACCTGCCCTGGTCATCAGTGATTACTTTTGCGTCCAGAATGTGAATTTCGGCTCCCGGAATTACATTGCCTAGCACATCACACACTACCGCCTCTATGATACCACGATCCGATGGTGGGAGAAGCCCGGATACTGTAGTTGTAGGGATCAATCGTACCGGCACCCATCCCAGAGTATATGCGGAAATGACCAGATAGCCAACACCCAGACAGAAGATCATGGTCAGCCATCCTACCCTCCGGAATTTTCGCCAAAATTCGGGATCATACACTACGCACCCTCCATTAGCTCCGTAGTGCTGTTTGCAGTATTTTGATCAAGGTTCCAGAGTAACTAATATACGCAAAGCCAGCTGTTTATGCCTTGACCTTGGCCTATTTGCCAAAGGGAAACAGGGTGCCCACTGGGCACCCTGACATATTGTTCATATTGAGTTTGGATCACCAAAATCTAAGCAGTCACCAATTTGGATGCCTGCATCCGCCCCCTACGGCGCCGTATGACCACTATTATCCCAACCACTAAAGGTATCAGCGACAGCAAGACCAGCTGCCACATAGGCACAGTATTGATGGATCGGATCTCCCTAACACTACTATGCAGCACTTGGCCGGAAGCATCTACTACACGAATCTGATAGCTGCCCGGCTCCAATTCCAGCTTGATTGCTTCGAAGCTCGGGCGACGCCCTGCAAACTCGTCTGCATCCGGATCAAAATCAACTATCTCATAGCCCAGAGCATATCCGGAAGTCTGCTTCACATAATAGGGTTTCGTCTCTGCTTCCTCAATGACTTCTCCAGCCTGTAAGACCTGGACTTTGGCATCAGGCACCTCTTCTTCGTGTACCCACATATAGGCACTTTCTGCTCCTTTACCGGCCAGAGGTTTCTCCAGGCTAGTCATTCTCAGATAATCATGCTGGTTGTATTCAGCTTCGTGAAAAGCTTTGAGATACATTGTGCGCTTGCCTTCCAAGTACATGATCTGGCTGGCATCATCGGACTGCACCGGGCGGGTCCATTTGCTCTCTGGAATGATTTGATAACCTACACCACTCCGCCGCTTTTCAAAGACCTTGAGCTTTTTCTCAGTGCCCTCGACAATGTTGCCCTCGGCATCAATAGTCCGCACAGTATATTCGCCTACAGGCAAGTTGACAATAAAGGCTTCCGTCACGCCCGTCACATACCAGACCGGTGGCTCCGGCTGCTCGGGTGGGGTAGGCAATTCATCTTCAGAGTAGGTCTTGCCGGTCTCGGTCACTTCCTGCAGAATCTCACCCATGCGTTGCTCATAAGCAGTATAGTCCTCACGATATTCAACTATAGCCTTCCAGTAGTTATCAATCGCATCTTGATACTCCTGGTACTTCTCCTCGGCCTCTTCGCCCACTAAAAGCTGGGCGATACCGCCGTAGAATCCCTCGGGATACATGTGCGCATAAGGCTGTCTGTCCAGTAGCTGAACTTCTTTCCCGTCTTGTAGGATCTGCAGTCGACCGTCAATTACTGCTTTACTCTCAAACCAATTAGCCATATACTCATTCGTGATCGGCCAGAAATAGACTTCCGTTTCGAGTGTATTGATGACGTTATTTGTTCCAGCCAAGAGACACATTTTGTCCACACCTTTTGGCGCAAAGGTGCCTCCATACTCTTTGCCGGTCCAAGGAGTAATCCCATATACGTTTTGCTTTTCCCGCTGAGGGGGTGCTGCGTGCACACTAGCGAAGGCAGTGAAGACACAAAGCATTAAAATCGAAACACAAAGAACTTTATTTCTCATTTGCGAACCCCCCTACGATCCAGGAAGTGGATAGCTAGAGCCAAGAGAGCAACAGTATACAGTAAGGAACCACCAATGCTGCTCAATATACGGCTGGTACTGCCTAGCATTGCTGCTGATATGCCTCGATTGAGATAAGCAAAAGGTGAAATCCATTTTACACCCCGGTTGATCATGTCTATAGCTACCCTAGCATAGATGAGTGTAGCTGACAGGTCCATGGCTGACATATTGTTGAGAATACTCGCCACAATGTCGATGGCCAAGAACGCCACCAGCAGCACGAGCAGTACTATGACAGAGCTGCGAGTACTACGGCAGATGGTCGACAAAAACAAGCCGAAAGCCACAATAGATGCTGCCAAAAGCACCGACAACCCAGCCATGGCCAGAAAACTGCCGTGCAGTCCGAAATTGGTCAGCCTCGATATGATAAAAAAGAAGGCGATATAAACTACAATCAACCCTAGGAAAGTCACCAGCTGTTCCAGGAACTTGGCGAGAATATAGGTGGTACTATCAACGGGTCCGTAGAAAAGCACTTCCAGTGTCCCTTGGTCCCGCTCCCTACTAACAGAAATAGCAGATGTCAGCGCTAAATACGTGGCGCCGATAATCACTGCTATGAAGAGGGGATAATTAAGGGGATTGCCCATCACCATCAAGCCATTCTCAGTAACGCCTTTGAGATTGCTGCGTACAAAGAGCATGGCTACCAAGAAGGCAAGGGATGCCGCTACATAAATACCCAACCCATTTACCGTGGAGCTGATGTCCCGGCGGGCGATTACACTAATAGCATTAGATCTATCCTTCATTTTGCTCACGATGCCTGCCCCTCCTTTGTCAGTAAGGAAAGGTTTTGCTCTGTAATGATCACAAAAGCCTCTTCCAGGCTGATCTCTTCAGCCACCATAGACAATACTACGCCACCATTATTTGATATGACACGGGAAATGTCAGAACGGTGGTCCTCATCGACAGACGTCTTAATGGTCAACTGTAAACCCTCGTTGCTGACAGATTTGACGAACTCGAGTTCTTCTAGGCTCTTGCCGATAGCATCGGTATATGCCTCTAGCTCTATCACGATTTCCCTTTCGTCGGCCACCTGCTGCTTAAGATGTGTCATGTCATCTTCGGCTAAAAGTACACCATGATGGATAATACCTACTCGATGGCATGTCCGCTCAATCTCTGAAAGGATATGAGACGATATGAACAGGGTCTTCCCCTTCATGTTCTCCTCCATGATGATATCCCTGATCTCTCTGATCCCGTATGGGTCCAAAGATGATTGTGGTTCGTCGAGAATGAGGAGATCGGGATCATGAAGTAGGGCCCGGGCCATGCTCAGCTTCTGCTTCATACCTTTGGAGTAGCCGCTGAGCAGTTCATGCTGCCGGTCTACGAGATCAATGCGGCTTAATACTTCATTGATCTTCCTGTCCGGGTTCTCTACCTCATATAGATCAGCAAAAAACCGCAGGTATTCCGTAGCTGTCATATCTTCATATAGGAATTGAAATTCGGATAGCACACCGATACGGCGCTTGATCTCGAAATAGTTCTCAGCCAAATCCTTCCCAAACAACTTGATCCTACCTGCTGTAGGTCGCTCCATCCCGAGGAGCAACATGATAGTAGTCGTCTTTCCTGCACCATTGGGGCCCAAGAAGCCGTAGATCTCACCCTTCTCCACATGGATGTTCAAATCATTTACCGCAGTGAGACCATCGAATTTCTTCGTTAGCCCTTCTGTTTGGATCATCTGGTTTCCCCCTCCTGCTTCAACATTATGCCAATAATCGTGTTATCTCGTTATAGTAAGGGATCACTAACCTATGCCCTGTAGAGTCTAGTTCGACAAGTCCTTCTAGGATCCTTGCTTTTCTTAGTGACTTTCCTGGGAAAGTGAGGATCCAGCGCCATTTGACACACCACCTCTTGGCCCCTTATAATAGGGATGCAACTGTGGCAAATTCTATCCGTGTGTTCCGCCTTGAACCCTCCTGGTGTTACTTCCTTAACCCGGCAGGGTGTTATTGTCCTGGGACCATCATATCGGAGGGAAAGCCGTGACTGAGGGCATCAAGATCATTGCCAATAATCGTAAAGCCCACCATGACTACCATATCGAAGAGACCTACGAGGCAGGCATCGTCCTCACCGGTACTGAGGTCAAATCACTGCGACTTGGGCGAGCTAACCTACGGGACTCCTACGCGGTAGTTGAAAATGGTGAACTTTTCTTATATAATATGCATATAAGCCCCTATACTCAGGGCAATATGTTCAACCATGAGCCAAAGCGCACCCGCAAGCTGCTTATGCACAAAAGGGAGATCATGCGCCTCATGGGCCAGACTCAGGAAAAAGGCTATACGCTCATACCATTAAAGGTGTATTTCCGGCGAGGCAAAGCCAAACTGGAACTGGCCCTAGCCAAAGGCAAAAGGCTCTATGACAAGCGGGAGGCCATCGCCAGGCGAGATGAAAAACGGCGAATCGATCGCATCTTGAAAGAACAGAACCAGTAAGTTTGGCATGAGCACTTCCAGGCATTTTTGATCAACTCGGGGGTGAATTAGGTTCGACACAGATGGGAGTGGCAATGGAAGCGAGCCGAGGTCCCATGCCTCGTAAAACAGTGGGAACTTAAATTAAACGCAAACGATAATTACGCTCTAGCTGCTGCCTAATAGCAGCTACGCTCTACCCTTCTGTGCCTGCCAGAGGGGATAGAGTGTCATAATGCAGGATACCGTTCTGGGGATGCTCATAACCGGAAGGGGAAACCTGATGAGCTAGCCTTTGCCTAATCCTGCCCTTGGGGTTTGGTAAAGGTGAATGCCAAGCAAGGGCTACGCTCGTAGAAGTCATTGTGGCTTCATTTGTGGACAGCGGTGCAACTCCGCTCACCTCCACCATTAACCATAATAAGCAAAGCAGGAGGCTTCCCTCCTGCTTTACTTATCTTCTACCATCAATTATGACTCCGCTAGCCTTGCACCCCTCCTACACCAGATCGAGATACCCGGATCTCCACCTTGTCAGCGACCCGCAAGGTGAGCTGATCATCTTTGATGGCGGTAATCTCTCCATAGATACCACCGACGGTAACCACCTTATCGCCTTTTTTCAGCGAATCCAGCATATTCTGTCGTTCTTTTTGCTGTTTCTGCTGAGGCCGAATAAGAAACAGATAAAATACAACCAGCATGATGATAAAAGGCATGAACAGCGCAAATACGCTGCCTTGTGGCTCCGCCGCAGCGGTGAGAAATACCATCTTTCACTCCTCCTTTCCCTTACATCCCCGACAAATGGGGCAATAAACACTACTTCCCCGTTCTACACTTCATTCCTGCCCAAACGTTCAACTACAGCCTCCGTAATATCGCTCTAAAAAGCCTTCCCGAAACTCAGGCAAGGTATTCTGGGAGATGCTTTCTCGAATTTCTTCCATGAGTCGGATAAGAAATCGCAAATTATGGATGGTCGTCAGCCGCACTCCGAGTATTTCACCGGTATTGAGCAAATGACGAATATATGCCCGGGAGAAATTCTGGCACACATAGCAATCACAATCGGGATCAAGTGGCAGGAAATCTTGGCTATAGGCTGCATTGCGCACGGTCATCGTACCGTTTCTGGTAAAGACAGTACCATGCCGAGCAATACGAGTAGGCAAGACGCAGTCAAACATATCGATTCCCCGGCTAACACCCTCGAGCAGGCAATCGGGTGACCCTACACCCATCAGGTAACGAGGCTTGTCTACAGGCAGCCGAGGCACTGTAATCTCCAAGAGCTCGTACATGAGCTCCTTAGGCTCACCCACACTCAACCCCCCAATGCCATAACCGGGAAACTCCAAGCTAACCAAGTCATCGGCACTTTGCTTTCTGAGATCAGCATACATACCGCCCTGGACGATGCCGAACAAAGCTTGGTCTTCCCGCTGATGTGATGCTTTACACCTTCGGGCCCAGCGAGAGGTAAGCTCCATGGAGTCCTTTGTATACTGATAATCGGCCGGATAGGGGGCACATTCATCAAAAGCCATGGCGATATCGGCCCCTAAAGCCATTTGGATCTCCATAGAAATCTCGGGACTGATAAAATGTTTAGACCCATCGAGATGTGAACGAAAAGTCACCCCCTCTTCCGTAATCTTGCGCAATTCCCCCAAGCTAAATACCTGGAAACCACCACTGTCAGTCAGAATAGACCGGTTCCAGGCCATAAACTCATGCAAGCCACCAGCTCGCTCGACTAGTTGGTGGCCAGGCCGCAGATACAAATGGTACGTATTTGCCAGAACAATGTGGGCCCCAACCTCCACCAACTCCCGAGGAGACATGGCCTTTACGGTGGCTTGAGTCCCTACCGGCATGAAAACCGGAGTCTGAATCACGCCATGAGAAGTCTGAAGCTCCCCCAGCCGGGCCCAAGTGTTGGGAGATTCATAGGTGACACGAAACTCTACTGGCTGCACTAGACATCCCTCTCTTCCACATCCAATCTATCGAACAGGTGCATCATATACAGCTGGGTAGCGGCACCAGCCACCATTCTACAAAATCAACATTGCATCTCCAAAACTAAAGAATCGGTACTTCTGGTCGATCGCTTCCTGGTAAGCCCGAAGAACAAGGTCTCTGCCGGCCAAGGCTGCTACCAACATCAACAGTGTTGAACGGGGTAAGTGGAAATTGGTAATCAATCCATCTATGATCTGAAATCTATAGCCTGGATAGATAAAAATATCAGTCCAACCGCGATCAGCTGCCAGCTGTCCATGCTCCTGAACCACTGCTTCCAGGGTCCGGGTGGTCGTAGTACCCACAGCAATCACCCGGCCTCCCGCCTCACGAGCTCTTTGGATAGCTGTTACAGTCTCCTGGCCAATAGTATAGTACTCAGCATGCATCTTATGTTTAGCCACATCATCGACCTTGACTGGACGAAAAGTGCCCAGACCGACATGCAAGGTAATGGGACAGATAGTGACACCCCGCGCAGCAATGGTCTCCAGGAGTGCCGGTGTAAAATGTAGGCCGGCGGTTGGTGCCGCGGCAGAGCCCTCTTCCCTGGCATATACCGTCTGATAACGTTCTTTGTCGACCAGGGCCTTGTGAATATATGGCGGCAAGGGCATGTTGCCTAGTTGGTCCAGAATGGCTTCAAAGACTCCATCATAGTTGAACTCTATGATCCGCCCACCTACAGGAGTGATATCTTTTACCTTACCGACCAGCAGACCTTCACCGAATTCCAGCCAAGTGCCTGGTGGCACCCGGCGTCCCGGCCTTACCAGTACTTCCCATTCATCTTGTGTTCTCCTTTGGAGCAACAGCACCTCGACTTTGGCACCAGTACCTCTCTTGATACCAAACAACCTGGCCGGAATCACCCTGGTGTCATTGAGTACTAACACATCAGCTGGCCGGAGATACCCGACTATATCTCCAAAAACACGATGCTCCACTTGACCAGTCTGTCTGTGAAGCACCAGGAGCCGGGCAGCATCTCGCGGCTCCACCGGCTCCTGCGCGATCAACTCTTCCGGTAGATAGTAATCAAAGTCGACTACTTTCATCTGAGTGGCGCATCGTTTTGCCTTACACAGGCAAGTGCGCCTTCTCCTCCTTTGATGCTAGCGGATTCTATGAGTGCAAATCCCTTAGCTAGACTTAATTCCTGGTCTATGAATCCAACGTATACCCCAAGTCACTCAGGCTACCCGCTTTCTCCCGCCAGTCATCCTTGACCTTAACCCAGAGCTGTAGGTTGACCTGTGAGCCCAGAAGGGCTTCAATCTCTTCTCTAGCCAACTGCCCTACCTGTTTGAGCATACTACCTTTGCGCCCAATCACAATGCCTTTCTGCGAACTGCGTTCCACATAGATAGTGGCCCAAACATCGACGAGATCCCGTTCATCCCGGACCTGTACTTGGTCGATCACCACTGCTATCGCATGAGGGATCTCTTCTCTCGTCAGATGCAGGATCTGTTCTCGAATAAGCTCAGCCATGATGAACTGCTCGGGATGATCAGTAACCCAATCATCGGGATAATACTTGGGGCCCTCTGGCAAAAACTCCACTACCTGATCTACCAGTTCGGAAAGCCCCTGGCCTGCTAGAGCGGAAACCAGTATTACATTCGAAAAGTCTCCCAGCGCCGCATAGGCAGTCACGATGTCTGCCTGATGCTTATCTTCTTGCCTACCTTCCCATAAGTCGATTTTATTGACCACCAGGATCACTGGGGCATCTGCCTCCCGCAGATGAGCGGCAATGAATTCATCCCCTTTACCAGGCGGGTATGCGGCATCGACCACGAAAAGTACCGCTTCCACCTCATTGAGGGTCCGCAGGGCTGTCTGTACCATATACTCCCCTAGCCTATGCAAAGGCTTGTGAATACCCGGCGTATCCAGAAATACGATCTGGGCATCAGGACGGGTTAAGATGCAATGAATGCGATTCCTCGTCGTCTGAGGTTTGTCAGAGACGATGGCCACCTTTTGCCCAACTAACCGATTCAGTAGAGTCGACTTCCCCACATTCGGCCGACCCACTACCGCCACAAAGCCAGAACGAAATACAGTCACTGGCCACCTCCTTCCTACTCCATAGATTATTCATCTATGATCCCACTTCTCGGGTCAGATCGAGTCGCATCACCAAACGGTCCTCACCTTGCCCATATTCCGCCCGATGAAAAGCTATAATCCTAAAGCCCAGTTTCTCCTGATATACTCGCAAAGCTGCGATGTTAGTCGGTGATACCGTCAAATCCAGAGCTGTGAAACCCATGCCCCTGAGTCGACGGCAAATCTCCTTTAAGAAGCGAGTCCCTAAACCCTTTCCCCGCCACCCATCACGTATCGCTATGCCAAACAAGTAAGCACACCGAGGCTGACCCCAACTGATCATACACTCGGCTACACCCAGGGGCTGCTCGCTACCTTCCACCCAGAGGGCATAAACTCGCCCTCGGCGCACAAAAGGAGGCAAGAACCATTCATTCATGCCGCCTATGCCAAAGGCTTCCTGTTCGATTTCGATCAGGGCCAGCAAAAGCTGGGGCTCCACATCATCCACTTCCTGCACTCGAATCGAGAGCATCCCTGCATCTTGCACACCTACACCGCCTTATTCATGCCGAGAGCAGGCCTTTGCTCAAAGAAAACTGCCTCCAAAAGCACCAGGAAGCAGCTCTTTTACAGTCGTAACCACTCTTTTCCCTTCCAGATTAGCCATAGCGAGCACAGCCTGTGGTGCCAATTCTATCATAACCTGGCGGCAGATACCACAAGGCGGCACTGCTTCGTGAGAAGCGGCCACCACAGCTATTCCTCGAATATCCTCATGCCCCTCAGATATTGCCTTAAAAAGAGCCACTCGTTCCGCACAACATGTTGCGCCATAACTGGCATTCTCGATATTGCATCCCGTATAAACCTCTCCTGTATTGGTCAGCACAGCAGCTCCCACCGGAAAATGCGAGTAAGGCGCGTAGGCTCTCTTGCGGGCAATGATAGCTTGCTCGATTAGATCATGAATCTCTTTTTCCGTCATAGCCCTCCCCTTCCATCATCGAGGAAGTAATGCGATATGTTCACTCCCCTTTATATCTAGACGTTTCCCCGTTAGGGCAAAAACTTCCTGCAGTTCTCGCAGGCTCTCTTCTAGCTGCTCCGGTTTCCCCACTGCCTTGATCAGAATTGGATTGGCGGCTACCGTCTTACCATTGACTACTACTACCGGTCCTACACACCTTACCCAACCCCCTGCTGCCAGTCTCTGGCCACCAATCTCCACCCCTGTCGCTCCGGCAAAAAATAGACTATTGACTATTTCCCGGATATCTTGGTCGTGAACGATTTCCTCCCACAAGTATCCACCGGGAGCATCAGCTGCCTCGATGATAACTCCCGGACCCTCAAGGGCAACCACACCACTAGCCTCCCGTATCCTCTGCAGTTGTCTTTGCAGCTGCTCAAACTCTACCTCCATGCTTTGGTAGAACTCCACATCCCGAGGTGGAGACAGGATCTGCACCTGGCCATCACTCAGCACTACAAGAATAGGCTCGGCCATCCCCCGCAAGATGGTCTCTTTCTGCAAGCGTTTAATGCTTGTGGGGCTGAGGAACTCCTTTCCCTCCACGACTTCTTGCTCATTGATCAAAATCGTACCAGCCAGCCGGTGGTCTTTTTGCACCTTTGGATCAGACCTGATGATTGCCAAAACGGCTGCTCTTTGATGATGCCGCTTCTCCGCCCCAATAGCCATCTCCACAGTATATGATTGGACAACTAGCTCTTCCATGATCTCAGCCATGGTCTTGCCGGCCAGAGCTTTTTCCATGGAAGCAAGTGCTCTATTAACTGCCTTGGTGTTGTATACTCCTGCAGATTTGGCCATCTGCCTATAGTAGTTCATGATCACCCTGGCAGCCTGCCTGGCCGTAGTTCTGCCGTGAACTTCTTCTGGCAGCATCCCCCCTTTAGACCAAGCTGCCACAAGCAAAGTATCCAGCATAAGGATACCGATCAATACTATCAGTAGGAGTCTAGGTATTCGATCAAACCCTCTCTTCCCCGGCACGGATTTCACCTCTATCTCAAAGGATGAGCCACCAATGTAACAGTACCTTCCTTGCGGATATCCAGCATCAAGCCAAAGTAGGGGGAATGAGTAATCAAATCCAATGCACTAGCTAATACTTCGGGATCTCCCACCGCGCGTACTTCCAGTGGTTGGGTTGCTACCGCCTGATGATTGACTAAGATACTATCACCTACAGCACGGATAGAGCTTGTGGCAATGAGTCGCTGTGCACCTACCTGGATACCGCTAGCGCCGGCAGCAAATAACTCATTAACAATATCTCGCACATCGTAACCCAGCACATTTTCAATCAAAGCTTGCCCCCGGCTCTGTCGAGCCCTAATCAGCAGACCCGGACCGGTTAGTTCTGCAAATCCTCCAGCCTGCATGGCTTGCTGCAGCGCTGCTTGAGCAGCATTGATCTCCTGGCGCAATGCATGTACCTGACCGGGCAGGCTGCGGGTGGTCAGCAGTTTCGCCTGTCCATTACGCACCTGGATCTGCACCATTTCCGCAAGTCCTTGAACCTGATCACTAATCTTGAGTTTCTGCTCACTTGGCGGGGAAAGGATATCTTCAGGGTCTTCAATCACCACCTTGCCATTTTCGATCTGAACCGTGATAGTCGCCCCTTCCTTGGCTGTACTCACTCTGGGTTCCTGTTTGACGATATCCAGCACTGCCTGTTCCCTTGTCAGTTGCTGCTCCCGCTCAATTACATCGGCTAGGTTGCGCCCATAAACACTCATCGCCTGGGCCACCTGATCCCCGGCAAGAGCTTGCTCCACTTCAAATCGATACTTAGCCATGGCATTTCTGACAGCGGCATTGTTCTGCAGGCCCAGCTGCTTGATCTGAGTCCCATAGAAATCAGCTAGAGCCACTGCCCCCTGCCTGATGGCCTCCAACTCAGTAACCTCGCCTGGGCGACGCAGTAACTGCGTAGAGCGAGCCAGGACTATAACATTGACAAGTATGACCACAAGTAAAGCTGTCACCCAAGGGTCGAATTTCCACTTCGACCTCCACTGGTTCTCTCTTGCCATTACCTACCACCCTTTCCACACCCTGTGCCCACAGATCACCCTGTATTCGTTAAATAAGATCCCCTGACTGAGGGGTTCTTATTATAGTGGAACAGCTTTCTTAGCTGTTAGAGATGGGCCATATCTAGGTAGGGAGATCGATCAAAATAACCCCCTCCGTGATCGGTGGGGGTTATGGAAAGGGCCTTCTTACTTGTCCATTTACGCTTTTTGCCAAGCATCACGCAAAAACTCGAGTGAGGTTTCTATATCTCGGGCGAAATCATCCCAACCACATTCCAGGGACATTCGCTGGTCATAACCGGCTTCCTTGATGTTGCGGAAGAAGCTCAAGTAATCATACTCACCGCTTCCCGGCCACATCCGTCCGGTATCGGCCAAATGGACATGGGCAATTCTGTCTGCAGCGGTAACGACATTTTTCAGCGGCTCTGCACCTTCCGTCATATGGTAGAAATCCGCTGTGATCCCCACTTGCTCTAGACCCACGTCCTCTGCCAACTGATGAGCTTGACTCACGAAGTTGAGCAGATTGCACTCCGCTTGCCGCAAAGGCTCCAGACCAATTACCAGGCCATGCTTGTCCGCCAGTTCAGTCAGAAACCTGACAAAATCCACTACCTGTTGATATGCCTTTTCTCTAGGAAATCCCTCGGGCACGCGACGTGAACGACCACTACCAAATACGACGACCTGGCCCCCCAATGATGCAGCCCTGGGGAGGACAGTCTTGAGATGTCCTGAGATCTGATCCCAATCCACCTTGGGCCCAACTACCTTGATTTCACCGGGCAGAAGCACGTTGAAAGCTTCCACCTCTAGCCCTGATTGGTCTACTGCAGCCTTGATCTGGTTATATTGCTGCTCATCTGCGAGGCTAACCATGGTTAGTTCTATATAATCGTAACCGACACGCTCAAGTAGAGCCAAATTATCTACCGTAGTACAGCAACCCCAACGCATGTTAGCTCCCTCCTACTCATAGGCGATCTCGAGATCATCAAGCATGCTTTTGAGTGCCCGGCTCGCTTTCCGGAAGAGCTCCGGACCACTATATCCTCCTGCCGAACCGGCAACAGCCAGATGTGGTTCTAGAGACAAAAAGCCGGCATAGTCTTTATCCTTTAGTGCCTGCAGCAGTTCTCGGACTTCGCCATCGCCTTCCCCTGCAGGAACAACCTTGCCATCAGCCATCATGGCATCTTTGATATGGCAATACTCCACATAGTCTTCGACAAGGGGATAACAATGAGTAAAAGGCTGCTGCTTTTGCTGCACAAAGTTGGCCGGATCGAAGATAGCCCGCAAATTCCACTCAGTCAGGCTATCCAGCAGATCCCGACAACGCTCCGCGATATTGCCATAGATGCCGCTTTCATTCTCATGTAACAGCATTACTTCAGAACCTTTGGCGGCTTCCAGCATAGCCGACAGTCTTTCCAGGACTTCACTGCGGTAGCTTTCGGGCTGTTTGCCGTCTGGAATATAGAACGAGAAAAGCCTTATATATGGGCTCTCTAAAGCCACTGCAATATCCAAAATGCGACGAAAATCGTCTAGGTGAGGCTCAAAAGGATCCTCAATCCCGATCTTGCCGATAGGTGAACCAATAGCAGACACTTTAAACCCACCCGTGGTTAGAGACTGCTTGACTCTCTTGACTTCACCATCATCCAGATCTAGGACGTTTTTCCCCCATACACTGCGCAACTCCAGATGTCGAATATCCTCTTGCTCCAAAACTTGCAGCTGTACCTCTAGTTCAGGTGATATCTCATCTGCAAATCCACTTAGTATCATCAAGTAGATGCACCTCCTCACAATAGCTCAAGAAAGGTCGGGTAATAGGAGCTCTGGCCTAATACCCGACCTGAAAGCCTACCTCTGGTTGCTTTTAGTCTTCAAATGAACTCAGATATGCTTCCCAGTCAAAGACCTTATCGGGAGCATGCTGCCGTTCGTGGGTACGCAGCTCCTCCAACAGCTGGTCAAACTCATCTTCGCAAACCGGAAACTCCACTGGCTTGCCTCTCACCCCGGATAGCAAGATAGCATTGGCTAACTGCACAGATTTGATTCCCTCTGTACCGGGAGCAAGCAATTGCTCCTTGCCCAGTATAGTATTAACTACGTTTTGCGTGATGAATCTATGTCCATACTCTTTGGCTTCCACTGGTACCTCAATGACTTCCGGTCTTGATGAGTAGAATCCTTTATCGCTTTCATCCAGAATCTTCTGCACAGGCTGCTCTGTCCTGAAGAAAGTGATCTTGCCGCCTTCCAGTACTAGCTTGCCGTGATCAGCAGCAATCTCCAGGCGATTGGTACCGGGTGAATCAGCGGTAGTCGTGATGAAGCTGGCTGTGGCGCCATTCTCCAGTTCCATGATGACCGAGACATCATCATCCACTGTGATATCATGCCATTTACCCAAATAAACCAGGGCACTCAACTTCTTAGGCAGCCCAAAGAACCACTGAAACAGGTCCAAGTTATGAGGACATTGGTTCATGAGCACACCGCCGCCTTCACCGGTCCAGTTGCCGCGCCAGCCGCCCGAATCATAGTAGGTCTGGGTGCGGAACCAGCTGGTGATGATCCAGTTGACTCGGCGGATATTTCCTAATGTACCGTCTTCCAGCATTTCTTTAACCTTAAGGTGCACTGGGTCTGTCCGCTGTTGGAACATTGCCCCAAATACCACATCAGAATCAGCATGGGCAGCATTCATTTCCCGAGCTTCACGGCTCGTGATGGCCACCGGTTTCTCACAGATCACGTGAATGCCACGGCGAAAGGCCTCTTTAGCCATCTCTGGATGGAAATAGTGCGGTACTGCTATGATAATGGCATCTACCTTGCCACTATCGAGCATTGCGCGGTAATCGGTAAATTTCGCTATATTGCTGACATCAAAATCGGCGGCAGCCGTGTCATGATCAAAATCCTGCGGAGGTTTCAGATCAGTGAGCTTGGACTTATCAACATCGCAAATGGCGGTTAGCTCCGCATTTTCCAACTCTGGCAAATAGCTGAAATGATGACTTCCGATATTGCCAAGCCCAATTAGACCAAATCTTACTTTTTTCACGTGTCATAACTCCTCTCCATGCTCAAATGATAATTCGGTACTATTTCAGTCCCATGGCCTTGAGATTCTTGAGACTGATGGCCAGGCTTTCGAAAGGATCCCGTTGGCAGACATCTTGTTCTACGATGTACCACTCAACTCCAGCTTCTTTACAGGCATCCAGAATCGCCGGCCAGTTGAGGTTGCCTTCTCCCACTTCTGCAAAGATGGGCTCCCATCCTCTTACTGCCATGTCCTTAAAGTGAACAATCGGTGCCCGACCTTTTAAATTGCGGATCCAGAGAGCGGGGTCACCACCACCGGCCTGAATCCAGTAAGTATCAATTTCGCTGGTAAATAGCTCTGGATCACTCTCGGAGTAGAGAATCTCTAGAGCTGTCCGCCCACCAAATTTCTCCAGTTCAAAACTATGGTTATGGTAACCAAAAACGAGACCACCCTCGCGCAGTTTCGCAGCTACCTGTGAAGCTTCTTTCGCAAAACGATAATAGCCTTCCTCATTACGATACTCTGACGGAATACTACCAATGGCTACATACTTGCAGCCCAGCAGCTGGTGTTCTTCGATTACCTTCTGCGTTTCATCACGTAATCGGTTATAGGGAGTGTGTGTGGCAGCAACGGTTAATCCCTCATCATCTAGCATTTTCTTGAGTTCGTTCGGGTCAATTGGCCCTAGGGCAGACAATTGCACCGCGTCATAGCCAATAGATTTTACCTTGTGCAGAGTCTTGGACAGCTCTGCCGGTGTCTGTGTGAACTCTCGTACTGTGTACAGAGTTGCAGCAATAACCGAATTCGACACGTAAATCCCTCCTACATCTTAGTTGGCTTTATTTTATCACCCTATACGTCTTCCGGGATTATTGTAATAATCCTTCTCCCATTTGAGAATTCCCAAATGCAGCAAACCACTAAAACGCGATCTCTATCATCTGATGCCCATCTAACCTAGGCAGAATCAAATTCAGCCTGCCATCCTTCCGCTCAAAAGGCAAGGCCTGCATGTCCGGCACCGAGGTAACCGCCTTAACTGGTTCGTCGATCTTGAGTGAGACTTCCAGATTGTATAACGGGATCACATCTTCAATGATGTCAATCTCCTGGCTGCGCCTCTCCGGCACATAATGAAGCAGATGTACTATCCAACGGTTTTCGTTTGGCTGTTCATTTATAGTAGCTAATGTAGTGGAAGGGCCACTATGACAAAGCAGTGGTTCGCCCAGCAGTAGTTCAAGAGTATTGAGCACTAGCTGCTTACACCAGCGGGGTGCATTCTTGTTATATATTGTAAAGATTGGATGGGCGAAGTAAATCACATTCCCGTTGCGGACTACAGCAGGTTGGCTTACCTTGCCTGATGAGGGGGTCTGTCGATGAGAACAGAAGTGCTCCCCAGTCCGGTCAAAGTAGGAGGCTGCTACATCGGCTAACACCTCGGTACCGGGTTCTGCCTCAATCTCCACCGCCTTAAGATACATCGCGTGTTCGGTCGGTGGCAACCCCCTGCCAACTCCCTCCCCAGGCAGGATGTAATCGACATACTGCAGACAAGTCCCCACCTCTCTACCCCCAGCCGGAAGCCCGTCATCGGCCAGGGTCGGATTATCCTTGAGCCTTATGCCCAGAGAATCAAGAGCAAAAGCGGTGCCTTCCGGGTTAAGGCCTGACAAACCTGTTACGATCAGCTTGCCACCATCAGCCACGAACTGGTCTAGCTTTGCCGCCAATTCCGGTTTCAGCTTTATTGCATCTGGCAAAATGAGAAGCTTATACCTCTCCAGATTGCTTCTACTGTCTAAGATATCAAACTGATAGGCTCCCTCTTGCAGCATCTGCACAGCCCCCGCAGTAGCCACCGGGACCCTCTCACCCGTAAATTCTTCCGAAGTAAATACTCCAACTTCCACGATCGCGCGGGCTTCCCGGCACCAAGGCTCCTTTTTCTCTACTTGGCTATAGACTGAGCCAATCAGATCATAGACGTACTGATCGATCTTGCCACTGGGATGCAGCTGATCACCAATTTCGCACTTACAGTTGAGAGCCAGCATCCGGAAACACTCAAACTCCAGAGCAGCTTTGTTCTTGAATGAGTGAAAATCGCCCCAACTGGTATGGAACTTACCGGTATGGGACACACAATCAATGCCTAGATTGCGAGCATAGCGTACCGTTAGCGGAAAGTGCATATAACCCCACCCGCCACTAGGCAGTGATTCGAGCTCGAAATGAGAGTAAGCATCCTTTGACTCCCATACATAGGGACCAATATGTCCAGCATTGTAGAATATGCTGGCATCGGGGGCGTACTGACGCACGAAATCTGATAGCTGCAGCTTGAAATCATCCAGAACCATTTTGTTGTAAGCTAGCCGGTCCGCCTGATTAGTTGGGTCCATACCTTTCTCCAGCATCCCCTGGCGGCAGTACCAACAAGAGCAATCTTGTTGCCTTACGATATCAAAGAAAAAGCCGTCTACTGGCAAAGTCTCCAATATTTCTCTTACATGAGCCTTGATGAAATCCCGATAAGGGGTATTGACACAGATTTCCTGGTAAAACCCAGCCTCATAGGGCTTGGTGCCGACCAGCTCACCTTCAGGACCAATCACACGCCACTCTGGGTGCCGCATGGCAGTATAGTAATCCCACTGGATGGTCGTATAGATCGGCACCCGAATTCCATAACTATGGCAAGCCTCGATCTGTTCTTTTAGCAGGTCGCGATTGGTTAGATGAGGGTGAATGCGCTCAGGAAACTTCTCTGAATCAAAATACATCCAGCCATGGTGACACCGAGCAAAGCAAGTAATCGAGTCTACCCTGGCCTTGTCCAAAGTGCTGGCAAACGATCTAGCGTCAAAATCCTGTCCCACTGAGGGAATGTGCTCACTGGTATGGAAATCCAAATGTATCTGCCGAAAACGTGACTCCCTGGCCAAATCGATCCCCCTCCTTGTTTGTGGTCAACCTCCCAGGCCCTCCATGAGCCAGCCATACTCTTACCTAGCCTTACCTCTCACATGCCCAAAAGCTGCGATCGTTTTCTGAATATCTTCGTCATCTATATGCCTATGTACTACTGCCCTCAGGGTTGTCTTACTGCGGGGCAGGGCCCTGATTCCAGCTTGGTCCAGCTTGCCGGCAAACTGGCTGGCTGTGAGACCTGTCCCCCCAATATCTATTAACAAGATATTGGTCTGATAGTTGCTGGCAATAACCTCAACACCTGGGATCAGAGCTAACCCCGCGGCCAAACGCTCGGCCCGGGCATGATCTTCGCTTAGCCGATCAATCATCTCCTCGAGGGCAATGATCCCGGCTGCCGCGATCACTCCCGCCTGCCGCATGCCGCCTCCCAATATCTTACGAAACTTACGAGCCCTAGCAATAAACTCAGCATCTCCCGCCAAGATCGAGCCCACTGGAGCACTTAGACCCTTGGATAGGCAAAACATCACTGAGTCTACCGGTTCTGTCAATTCGGTCACTGGAATGCCCAAAGCGACCGCCGCGTTGAAGATCCGGGCACCATCCATATGCAGCTTCAGCCCCCGCTCATGCACGGCAGCTGCCAAGGCACGAATCTGTGCAGCTTCCGTCACCCGGCCGCCGGACATATTATGGGTATTTTCTATGCAAACCAGGCGAGTGGGCGGGTAGTGGATATCTTCCCCTCGTAAAGCTGTCAGGACTTGTGCCGGCTGAATATTCCCTTCTCCATCATCCACTAAACGAGGCATTAAACCCCCGATCCTGGCTAATCCCCCCACTTCATGCCCATAGATATGGCTGTTGGCCCCCAAGATCACCTCATCACCTGGCCGAGTATGGGTGAGTGTGGCCACTAGATTCCCCATAGTACCACTTACCACAAATAAAGCTGCCTCTTTGCCAACCCGTTCCGCAGCCAATTTCTCCAATCGCTTTACCGTCGGATCCTCCCCGAATACATCATCACCGACTGGTGCGTTGGCCATTGCTTCCCGCATCTTGTTGGTGGGTTGCGTAAATGTATCACTGCGTAGATCTACGATGGTTTTTACCGGCTGACCGTTAATGAAGTAATCCTGCATCTGACTCGACTCCCTTTCGTATATTACCTTTTATTGGCTGATTGTCTTTTAATAATACCACGAGATCAGCAACAACTGCTAGGTGATCCGAAGCTGGAGATGGAACTACTCTATGGGATATTGCATCAAGGCTTTGATCCAGCCAGATGTAATCAATGCGCGGCATCGTTTGAGAGGCAGCCATATAGAAGGTGCCACCAGCATTGCCTATAAGCTCCCCGGTATCCTGTAATCGGTTGGCCATCAGGCTGATCTCCGGCGAACCCGTTACAGCATTGAAGTCTCCCAGGATCACGCAAGGGCGCTCTTCTGCATTTACGGCTGTGAGCAGACTCCTTACCTGCTCAAGCCGCGCCCTATGAGAGAGACCCAAGTGGGTAGACCAAACCGCTATCTGCCCCTGGGGAGTCGCGATAATGGCCTTGAGAGCAGTACGTGCTTCTGCGCCCCAGGTAGTTGGCAATTTCAGCATCTGCGCGTCTATGATAGGGTAACGACTCAAGATCATGTTTCCATAGTAGCCAGTACCCTGGCCTGGAAACAAGTGGTGTACCCTAATTGATTCGCCATAAACATAATGCATGCCTAGATAACGCGCCAGCAGCCTGGGTTGATCCTGAAACTCTGACCGCTTTCCGAAATTTGAATCAACTTCCTGCAACCCAATGATGTCAGCATTAACTGCCCTGATCGTAGTGGCAATCTGCTCCAAATCAAGCTCACCTGATACCCCGGTACCGTAATGAATATTATAGGTCATTACTCGCAAAGTGCCCCCACTTTGATCACCTCTCCTAGCCCCAGCTAGGTTCTCAGGCATATCATCAGAGGACCCATTACGAGTCACTAACTGTAGATCATCTTTCGCAACAGGCAAAGTCAATGCCGGCACAGCTAGATACCGAGCGTTTCCGAGAAGCATGATCCATATGCTAAGTAAAGCTACTAGCAAAGCTCCAGCCATGGGTTTACGCACAGATATGTCCCTTCTCTTCAAGTACTAACTCAAGAATTCTTGACCAGATGCTTTGATCCTGCCCTTTGCTGCTCTGGCAATTTCTCCAGCCTTACATCAGCTCATCTATACTTCTGTCGGTAGAGTGACATATTCATCTCCCAATTCAATGATGACAGCCTGACCACTAGTCAGCTCGGTAAATACTTCCTTGAGCCTGGGAGCCTCTCGAACAGGGGCCAGCACCTTGAAACAGACCTGCACTCCATATTCGATATCGTCCAAGGGCCAAGATGATTGCATGACAACATTCTGCAATTTCCCAGCAAAGGTATAGTCTACAGTGATCTGGAAGCGGGTATGGAGCACCATTTTTACGATACCGGCAGCCAGGATGCCGATCTTAGCCGCCTCAGTATATGCTCTTACCAGGCCACCGGCGCCCAGCAAAGTCCCGCCGAAGTAGCGAGTTACCACTACTACCAGATTCCGCAAGTCCATCTGTTTGATTACTTCTAGAACTGGCATGCCGGCTGTACCACTAGGCTCGCCATCATCACTAAACCTTTGCAGCTGATTATTTTCACCGATCTGGTAAGCATAAACATGATGAGTAGCCTGTTTATGCTCTTGTTTGATACTTTCCAGGAACTCCAGGGCCTCGGCTTCGTCAGCGGCCGGCCCCGCAGCACCGATAAATTTGGATCGCTTAACAACTATCATGTCATTACCTGTGTTTCCCAGAGTTAGATACTCCTCCAACACCTCATCCCTCCTCCCACTGAAAGGATAAAATCGAACCTATGTGGAAAGTATTATTGCACTATCATATATCCATAGATAAGGGAGTGACTTTCTAGTGTCAATACAGTCAAACTGGGAGAAACTTTACCGGGAAGCAGTGCAGAAGAATTTCCCGGCTCTCCAATCGGTACCTGGCGTCATTTTAGGTTTTCATTCCACTATAGACGGCTTAAAACGGGTTATCCCTGAAGAGATAGAGAGAATCCTCGCCAATGATCCGGCCCTAGAGAAGGAAGTCTGCAGCCGCCTAGATACTGTTCCTGCAGAAGTCCGTACACCAGCCGATCTTCTAGTTGGATTGGCTAGTTCCCTGCAAAAGGGCAAAGCCCTACAACTGATGGTCAGAGAAGAGAGTACCCATGAGTGGATCATGGAACACCTGGGATATGACACCATTCGCATGGGTGGGACCTCTGGCAACATGGCCAATTCATTGGCACCATTACCGCTTCCGCAGATTCTCGCCTACGCGAATCCTTTGACCCGGGAACAAGCTGAGCTATTTGTGGATGCTCAGAATTTATTCGTGATCAATCAAGACGGGGAACTACAGCATCCTCACCAGGCATGGCAAGGAGAGGGAATCTATGCCATCCACTGGATCTTCGAGTATCCCAAAGGACTAAAACTAAAGCTTGGTGATACTGTTCTGGAGACTCCTAGGGCTAACCGATTCATTGCGGCCTGGAATCCAGTGAACAACAAACTCCAGATCGAGGCTAACTTCATGGAGCATCTGCCTAGTCTGCTCGATCAGTTTAGCCATTTCATTGTTTCCGGATTTCATATTCTCTCAGAAACGTACCCTGATGGCACCACGTGGCTGGAGTATCTCAGACCGGTAGCTCGCTTCTTGAGAGAGACCAAGAAAACCCATTCCCATCTGAGATTCCATTATGAATTCGCGTCCATCGCCAGTTCTGCCATCCGCAAGGGTATCGTTGATCATATTCTGCCAACGGTTGATAGTCTCGGCCTAAATGAAGTAGAGCTCTGCGCAGTCTTAAGAGACCAAGGTGAAGAGGAGCTAGCCCGAGACATTGAGGCACATTCATCGATGGCGGCTGTGCTGCGAGGCTTGGAGCGATTGGCAGATCGTACCGGCCTGCGCCGAATTCAGCTTCATGATCTAGGCTATTACCTGACCTTGGTAGATGCGGAGTTCACCACTGGAGAGAAGTGCCGTGATGGTATGCTCTTTGCAGCCACACTGGCCGCCAGCCGGTCTACCGTTGGCAAAGTGGGGACTGAGAGAGAAATTCTGGCGGGCCTAGATGTGCCCTTAGCAGATAAGGCTGAAGCACGGATGGCATCATTAGCCGAAGAGCTGGGTTCCACGGACTTTGCCCAAACTGGTATCGGTACCAAAAACGGCAGGTATGTCGTGTTTGTGCCCACCAAGATAGTGGCCAAACCAGTCCTCACTGTAGGCTTGGGAGACCTGATTTCATCTTCTGCCTTTATCTTGGGATAAGGAGTACAAGGATAGAGAGCACACTCATAGGTTGGCATAGAACTAAGCTCAAAATAGTAGAGGGGTACCTTCAGTGGTACCCCTTAAGTGTTTCGGCCCCAGCGGCTATAGGAGGCAAGCTGAGGAGCCCGGCCCCGCTGATGATCAGGCCCGTCACGCCGTGATACAGGACCACCTGCCTTTCCTAATATGCGCCGATTGCCATTTCGCAGTCGCCGAGAGGCTATATTGAGATACTCCTTTAGCAAACCACCATAGGGTGAGTTGGACAAAGCTGCCCCTAGACGGCGCAGATGGGGGACGGCACGAGCATCCCCTGTGCGCAAAAGACCTCTGGCTACGGCTAGTTTCTCTTCCCAGGTGACGGCTCTGTCCAGCAGATTGACCAAAGCAGGATAGACCTCAGTGGGGTGGAATCGAGCCAGAAAATCAATCATGGCAAGGGCTTCCCCAATAGCTAGTTCATCCTCCTTGAGCTTGGCTAAGGCAATGGTCACCACTTCACACTCACGGCTTGTGAGAGCATCCATTACATGGTCATATATGACAGTACCAGGTCGGACTTTCCCCAAGAGTTCCAGTAAAGTAGTCGGGATCTCTGAGTAGTGCAGCCGATCCAGCAATCCCATGACATTGACTAGAGCCCAGCCCTCGCCAGCTGCGTCTTCTTCAGCTAGCTCCTCTGTGCTGAGAATCGTCAAGAGTACATGCTCGATCGACTCAGCTGCTGCCACCAAACGTTCCGCTGTTTCAGCATCCAACGGTCTGCTGGCAAACAGCTGCAGCAGATCACCATCTAGCTCTCCTCGCCGGAGAATATCCGGAGTATCAGCTGGCATCATGGGATATCGCAGGTTGCGGAAGGCCTTTAGATCTACAACCGGCTTACCTGTATCGGTCCGCCATTTTTGCCTTTCTCTTTCCACGGTATCTACCGGAAACGAAAAATGGGCAGCAGCTGCGAAATTCTGCACTGCACCCAGTATCCCCCTCAGCCACATCTGCAACCGCGGCCGGGCGACGCAGAACCAAACCGGCCTGATTTCCACACCACGGAGGGCCATAGCCCCTACCTGGCCTACTAGTTTAGCTGCTGCCGCATTATCTTTCTCTACCAGGGCCTGCGCTTCTCTCAGTAGGCGATCAGGGCTATCTGCCAGATCATAGTCAGTCTCTCCATAGGCTTCAAACATATGCCGGAAAACAACGAATCGCTGTGCCAATATCCACCCGGTCGTCTGTAGGAAAGTTTCAACCAAGGCTGCAACATCCATGGTTGAGTCATCTGCACGCAGTCTATTTTCTAGATTCCCCATAATGGCGGCGATTTCGTCAAAGACCTCTTCCACATTATCCGGTGCTTCCAATGTAGCCCAGAACATAGCAAAACTCATCAGCATCTCCGTGGAACTGGCATAACCTGCCAAGATCAGATCCTTATCATAGAAGTACATGGAGTCTCGCAGATCCAGACAGGTTTCTACGAATCCTTCGTGGTCAGTGATATAGTCTAGTTCCTCCATGATTTCTTCGTACTTTTCCATCGAATTCAATCCCTCCCACATTGACACTGCCGGTCTGCCCCTAGATCCGCATCCGCTGACTGCCCACCTCCCTGGAAATTTTGGGGAGGCGCTTGTGCGCCATGAAATCAAAGTCCCGACTATTGGGCTTTCGACTGCAGCCTCTCTCGGTCCTGTGCCCAGATTTGTAGATGAAAAATAGCCGCTATTGTCTTGGCGTCTCTAAACTCACCCATCTGAGCCATCCTCAGAGCCTCTCTCAAGGGTAGATGGACCACTTCGATATCCTCGGAATCATCTAGATCCTGTTCGCCCATGGATAAGTCAGTAGCTAGATATAAGTGCAGTATTTCACTACTATACCCAGGTGCCAAATATAACTCTCCTAGTTTGTGCCAGGTTTGGGCCCGCCAACCCGTTTCCTCTGCCAATTCCCGCTGGGCACAGGCAAAAGGATGCTCACCCTTTTCCAATGAACCAGCCGGGATCTCCAGCAGCTTCCCTCCAATAGCGGGGCGAGTCTGTTTGACCAAAGTAATAGTCCCGTATTGATAAGGAATCATGGCCACAGCCCCGTCATGTTCCACAATATGATATTCCCGCATCTGACCTCTGACTTGAGCCATTTTTCGGGTGAACTTGAAAGCCATATGCAGCCCGCCTTTGCTTATTCGTTAACTCCAGTGCTTATCAGCCTAGGATCCATGGTTCCTCTCGCTTGCGACCTTTTTCTTTTGATCATATCATACTTCCACAGGGTCAACACCTAATCTCTTATGGCATCTGGCCGTATCCATAGCTTCTGGAAGAGAGCCTGTATGAGTGTATTCCCCCTTGCGGGAGCCACTGGGTTGAGTATGTCTCTACCCTACCCCTATCCCTTCAATTACGCTGCCCCGGGTGTTGGCTTCTTTTTTGGAAAGAGCAATAAAGGGAAAGGGCGCCTCTGACCCGAAATATGCAACCAATAAGTAACCATTCCAAGCATATGAACTGGGAGGAGAGTGTAGAGCATGATTAAGGCAAGCGATATCGCGGGAATGATCGACCACTCATTATTGCGCCCTAGTCTAACTATAGAGGATGTCAAGAAAGGCTGTGAAATCGCTAGGCAATACCAGGTGGCATCAGTATGTGTGCGGCCTTGCGATGCAGATCTTGTCCGGGAGCTCTTGGGCGACAGCGGCATAGCTTTAAGTACAGTAATCGGATTCCCCCACGGAAGTCATACCACTGCCATGAAATTGGCCGAAGCCTTAGAAGCCATAGAAAGCGGCGTGGTAGAACTAGACATGGTGATGAACTACTCGCGCCTGCTTTCCGGCGACTGTGACTACGTCGCTGACGAAATCAAAGCCATAGTGGAGGCAGCCCACTCCCGAGGAGCAATAGTAAAAGTCATACTGGAAAACTGCTACCTAACCGATGAGTCGAAAGTAAAGGCCTGTCAGATCTGTGAGGCAAATGGGGCAGATTTCGTAAAAACATCCACTGGTTTCGGTTCTAGTGGTGCTACGGCAGAGGATGTCCGCCTGATGCGGAAGGCCACAGGGCCCAAAGTACAGGTGAAAGCTGCTGGGGGCATCAGAAGCCTGGATGCTCTCTTGGAGATGCGGAAGGCCGGTGCCACTCGTATTGGTGCTACAGCTACCGAAACCATCATGAAGGAGGCCCTAAAACGAGAGGCAGGCGGTACCTTATCCGAATGAACTGAGAGGGCCGGGAGAATATCCCGGCCTCAAAATTTCAGTATCCCCACGTCAGTCCCATAAGTTCCGCTAAACAACCGGAAAGGAGCCCCAGGCTCCTTCTAGATTCAAATCTACACCTTACTCAGGCTGAGGGGCGTCAACCGGGCACACATCAGCACAGGATCCACAATCAATACAAAGATCAGCATCGATCTCGTACTTGTCGTCACCTTCACTAATGGCTTCAACCGGACATTCCGCCTCACAGGCACCACAGGAAATACAATCATCATTAATTACATAGGCCATTGATTGCCACCTCCCCCAAGACTAGCATATAACACCTTCTCTATCCTACTATTTCACCCTAGGAGTGTCAACCACTGGGAGAGGGATAGCATCAATCTAAGCAATCGCTGCATAGAGTGCTGCTAGGGTCTCTTCTGACCAGCTAGAAAAGTGCTATACTCACCTCCACTCCGGATACATCTTTCAGCTCCTCAGCAAGGGCCCGCACCTCGACTTCCGCTGCTTCCACAGCCAAGGTAATCAGGCCCTGCTCCTTAGCCGAATCGTGTACACCACTGCGACACAAAATGAGGTCTCCGTATTTTGTAAGAACTTCTTGTACATCCGGTGCTTGTTGGCGCCGATCATTCAGCAAAATTCCCATGACCCCAAGAGCCATTAATATCTCCCTCCAGATTTGATGAGATGATTGACCATAAACAGAATGCCCGTTTACCCAAGGAGGCATACAATGCTCAGAAATACCCATTTGTGGTCGTCACTAAGATGGCAGCATCCTCTGTGAGCCGTGTTTCCATAGAATTTCGGAGCCAAATGTGATATGCTGGAGCATAGATTCCTGTATACATGAGCTTGCTAGGGGGGGGGCAATGTTTCATGGCCAGAGCAGAGAAGTTACTTGTGTTACCACCTGAGCATGAATTGGTGGGCAGGCAGTGCGTTGCCTGCCAGACAGAACTGGAGGCCAACGACGAGGTAGTGGTGTGTCCCCGGTGCAAATCTCCGCATCATGCTGACTGCTGGCGTGAGGCTGCTGGATGTCGGACTCATGGGTGCCCCCAAGTGGCCATTGCCATCAGGGCTGAAGAGAGAAAACCCTCGGGAGATGCCCACCTGCTCAAGCGCAGCCCTAAGCAGACTGCTCTGACGGTCATTTGCATAATCCTGGTCCTGGGAGTTATCGGCTTTGCTATGCGGCCCGGGCCGGATCCGGCAGCAGGGCGCACTAAGATCGGTATTATGGTGCCTGGTGGGATTCACGAAACCAATTATTTCGAACCCTTTGTTAATCAGTTCAACAGTACTCAGTCCGATCTATACTTGGCTCTAGCTGTAACTCCTTCGATTGCCTATGATCAGAAACTAGTGGTTCTTTTGGGGGCCCGTGATGCTCCCGACATCTTTTCTCTCATGGAAGAGCGGTATCAGATGTTTGCTGAAAATGGCGGGCTTCTAGATCTGACTCCCTATTTGGCTAAAGAGCCTGAACTAATAGAGAGATACTTCCCTGATAAGCTAGACCAATGCCTAGTGGATGGGGCCATTTACGGAATACCCCATCCATGGCGCAATGAGATCCTAACTATCTGGGCACAATCTGCTCACCCCGATACAGCTTGGGAGATCCTGCTCATACTGCTTGAGCAAATTGCGGAGGATTGGCCCGAGGAACTCAAGGCTGATCTTCCCTCAGAGCCTTGGAAGATACCTATGCCCGGTTCATTCTAGCTGTCTGGGATAACGCATTGAACATTATTTAAGGGCTGTCCTGTGAGACACGATGGACAGCCCTTAGCATTGGGCTAATCGGGGATTTATGGGAGACGCCTCATTAATACGCGAGCGGGACTCCCCTCACTGCCTTCCAGAAGCAACGGCAAGGCCACCAACTCATAGCGACCAGGTGTGAGGTCCTTTAACTTGAGCCCTTCGACCACCACCATGCCTGCACCTAGCAGCACCCTATGTACGGGGCAATCAGAATCCTCAAACCGCTCTACTGACAGATAATCAATTCCTACCAGCTCCACACCTGTAGTCACAAGAAATTCGGCAGCCGCCATACTCAGACCTATATAATCAGGGCTAAAATCTCCATCCATGGGCAAGAATGAGTTCTTAGTGCGGAAAATAACTCGCGTGACACCTTCCCATGAGACTTTCTCCAAATCAGATACTTGGATGGTAGGCCCGTCCCCCTGATAATCTACCAGCAAACAGGGGCCGACAAATCTCTCCACTGGGATCTGATCAATGGTGGCACCACCGGCAATGAAATGTCGCGGTGCATCGATGTGTGTACCGGTATGAGCACTGAACTGCAAGCGAGTGCCTTGGACCCCATCCTCTTCGACAGTTGCAATTCGCTCTAACAAAGGCCGCTTCTCACCTGGCCAAACCGGCAGCTGGGGATGGATCTTCCAGGTCACATCTATCCACTTAGACAACAATGACACCTCCCAAAATTTAGTGCATTTCTCTTATTATACCATGAGGGCTGAACTAATGAGCAAATAGCTGAACAAAGACTCCGGGTTTGACCGAGAGAAACCCGGGGTGGCCGTGGTTGATGGGCCAGGTATAGCCTGTGATCCAATTCAGCCCCGGTACTATCTGATAGCTCAATCCCAAGCTGTAGCCTAATTCTGCCTTATCTATCTGCTGCCAGCCGCCTATCTGTACGAAGCCAGCCAACCTGGGGCTTAATCGCCTAGAAAGGCGGATAATCCCCTGTTGGGTAATCAGGGTACCGGTTAGGTTATTGTTCACTGCTTTTACTGTGGCTCGGGCCCAGGCTTCCCATAGATTGTTTAGCTCTAGCACCGTTTCACTGATTACCTCCCAGCCCTCTAGGTTGCCTTCAACCAAACTAGTGCCAACCACAAGCTTTGCCTCAGAGCCAGCCCTGTACGGCAGCTGCTGCACATCCAGCTGCAGTTGATCTACCCATTGCCCCGCCCGCAGAGCCCCTAATCTTTGGCTTCTTGCCCAACCGAGTTCTAGGAGAATCCCCCCATCTAGCTTACCTTCCAGCTCTATGCTGCCTCGCCACTGCGGTTTATCCCAACCTCCCCCGCTGTTGGTCACCCATTCCCCGGACCCTCGCACAGACCACTTTTCCAGAAAGGCATAGCGAGCGGCCAGGGAGAGCGTTTCTGACCTAGAGGTGGTGTAGCTCTGCTCCCGAGAGCCCGCAACCCTAATGGTCCCATCTGATGCCCGCTTATTGCTGTGGGCAACACTCACCTCCAAGTTTTCGGTGACATCACTCTCTATCCCCACAGTCCATTCCTCGAAACTGCTTGGGGTCCGGTTGCCTGCCAACACAGGCGATGATCCCTGGCGTCCATTGACGTAAGGCCGAAGCTTGCCCTTTCCATACCTCGCACTAAAGCCCGCCACTGCCTTGATGGGCTGCCCCGCCTTGTTCATCACCTCACCGGTCAAGTTTTGCGTTAGAGCAAGCTGAGCACCCCACTCCAGATTCGGCAGTTCACCCTCGACTTCCAGCAACCCATAGTGGCTTTTGTTCTCATCTGCAGAATAGTGAGCCACTTGTTGACCATATCCCAAGCTCCAGTGAGGCAGCCCTACCGCCTGGTAATTGAGCCTTTGCTCCCACCTTTGAATAGAATCACCCTGTTTGGACTCCATCTCATTTCCTTGCCGAGAGAGCTCTTCCTTTCTGGCCATAAACGATGCCATCCAACCGCCCACCAAGTCCACCTCTGCAGCAATGGCACGTGTCTGGGACTGTTTCCCTACCACGGCCAGAGGCCCTACCCCTTGTCTAGTTCTGGGTGACATCCCAGTCAATTGCTCTCTTATCTTGAATGCCAGTTTGTCCAAAGGCTGATCAGCCCTGGCCGTTCTGATATCCTCGGATGTAATTCCCCAAGAGCCGCTATGCATTACACCCTCATGCCCCCAGCCGCCACCTAACCGCATGCCGGGGTGAATCTCCAGGGCCACTACTAACTTGCCGGCCGAACGGCTGCTCAATGCAGATGCATCGGTTGTTTGACAATCTGGCCGCAGAGCGGCTGTAACATCGAACCAGGGGCTGGCCTTGTCTCCCACAGCAGTCTGTAGGCTGCCATGCAGCCGCCACCTGTCATTTGTGATCTGGCCTCGCATGCCCATTAGCCGAATCTGGCCATTTACCCCAGTTTCCAGATAGTTGACCACCACCCCCCACCCAGGATGTGTCATGCTGACGGCAGCCTCTTTCCAGCCCAGGCCTTTGGTATCGGTTCCCCCAACATAGGTTATCAAGATGTATTGCCTTTCCCCTCGGGAGTTATGGGCGCCAACTGCCCGCCCTAAGGTAAGAGCTCCCTGGGCATAATCTACTCGAAAGAGCACTGACGGCTCTTCCCGCCAAACACCTCTTATGGGATCCCAGCTGACAATCTCTGCCTTCACCGAACCATGCAAGGGGAGGGGTTTGGGCAAGGCAAAAGGCCCGGATGTATTGTCTGCCGGATAAAGGCTGAACACGGGCCACATACGTGGTATCCCATAGAAACCCCGTACCACCAAAGGACCAAAGCGAGTTGCCCCCTGCAATCCTGCTATGGGAAACTTTCCAACAGATAACTGCTGCTGGGGTGAATCGTGCTCCCAGCTCCCACCTTCCACGGCCCATTCGCTTCCTTCCAGGCGGAATCTGAGTCTATGGGAATGCAACCAATCACCGGCCAGCATTAATGGTTCTGCAACGGGTACCAAAGGATTCCGGTCAATGTGTCGCTCTAGTTGCATATCCTGAAAGGGTATACTGGGCTCGGCCACGGCAGGATGAGGCTCTATCTCCACCTCGATTGATACATCAGAGCCTATCGGCACGACAAAGTGGCTGTCCACCAGGTTGCGGGGAGAGGTAGCGATAAACGGCCCTGCCGTCACTTCTACCATCTTAGATACCGCCTCTGTCTCAACTGTTCCCCAAGCTCCGTGGCCGATAGCTCGAGCCCGAATATGGCTGTCCCGCCCAGCAGCATCCAACCCTACTAAAAACCAGAGCTCGGCTTGCGCAGATGCACCTTCACCTAAAGGTCCTACTTCCCAGGCTATCCTACCACCTGAATCGCTGCCGGCCTGTCTTGTATAGATACGGCCAGTCTCTCCTTGGCTCCCCACATAGGCAAAACCGGCAGGCACTGTCATCTCCCCGATAACCTCCTCGAGATCCCGCGTACCAGAGTTGGTGATCTGCACAGCAGCCATCAACAGATCCCCCATAGATACCGTTCTACTCGATAGCTGTAAATCGATATCCAAAGCTCGGTTAGGAAAAAGCTGCAAATCGAGTTGGCATTCTTCATGCCCATCTAGATAAAAGATGTCGGTAGTGGCTGCAACATATCCCGGCATACTAGCTTCCAGGTAATACTCACCAGCAGGCAATAATGTCAAGCGGTAAGTCCCATCCCCTCCCGTGGGGCGATTGGCTGTGTGTCTGCGTTCCCGGGTATACAACGCAACTTGGGCTCCCACCAGCCCCTCACCGGTATCAGCTCCAGTCACTCGGCCACAGAGGGTCCCCTGTCCACTCCGGGGGCTATTGGCAACCTCTATGATTCCAGCTGCGATCCGTTCTTCCCGGGATAAGACTATGACCTCATAGTAGTAGATACCGGGGAGAATGATTTCTCCTGCCCCTGTCAGGCCATCCCAAAACACTTCATACCACTGACCACCCAGCTGATTTGTGCGCATCTTCCTCACCAGCCCGCCCTCGGCATCAGTAATAGTCACTTCCACCTGCTGCAGACCAATGCCCGGAAGCCAATAACCAATGGTTAATACTTCCGTACCATCTGGCCAAAAAGGGGTAGGGTATACCCAAGACTGCTTGGGATCGAGATCAGGGCTGAGCGTAAAGCAAAGCTCAGTGGCATACTGTTGGGGTAGAGGCGGATCTGCCCAGCTTGGGCAAAAACGGTAATCAATCCGCACGATTTCACCTGCGTCCTCGGTAGGGATGCTTGCATCAAGCACCGTCTGGGGCGTATTGGCCTGAAGCGGTGTCCACCGAGGTTGGTTGCCATCATTTACCGCCCATGCTAGACGGCTGGCCGGGATCTGTATTTGAGGCTGTTCGATGTTGACTAGATCGCCCTTGGCCTCAATAGTTAAGGCCCAAGGGTCTTGGGGTGCTACCACCAGCATTTGGGTGCCCCCGGTGATTACCACTGGCGGCCGTGCTGGATCAACTAGGCCGAAATGAATGAGGGGGGTTCCGTTATAGATGCCGATGAAACTATCAGCTTTGACTACGGGAACAAGGATCAGGCTAGCTCCCCCGATGAGCAGAATGCATAAGCCTGCACATACCAGTCTACCTCTGGGCAATCGTGTCACCAGCCATTACATCGATGGTGCGCTCCGTACTGGCCAATTCGTAAGGTTGATTCACCTGGAATGCCCATTGCCCAGCTTCGATGGGTTCTCCCCCGGCAGAGAGGTGAGCATTGACCCGATATGTACCTACAGGCAATTTCTCTGGATGCCACCAAAGGGCTAGCTGCCGGCTGCAGCCCGGCAAGACTGTCATGGGCTGTACGGGCAAGCGGGTACCAATATCGCCCCCTACATGGGCAATCTCTATGTATCCGGAAAAACTGGCATGTACTTCACCTTGGTTCATAATAAGGGGGAAAACGCCGATAGGCTCACCAGGATTGGCTTGGTCGATATCTAGGGTAGTCACTGCCAGATCCGAGGGTTTGCTACCGACTACCTGCAGCAAAGTAAGGACTGCCAGCCTGGACACAGCTACTGTGCCTACCGAGCCTTTTGGTGGCCGGATTTCTACGAAAATTACTGGGTAGAACCCACCGCGAATGTCACTGAGATCTCCTATGGTGGCAGTGATAGTACTCAATTCACCCGGTTCGAGCAGCAAATGAGTCTGATCGAGCCCCAGATGCCGGGCCCCCCAAGATCTTTCTGCCGGTGAATCGAAGTATATAGGTGAGCCATTCCACCGGTGTTCGGCCCTCCCTACATAGACATCTATCTCTACCGGTGAGTTGGTGGCGTTTTTCACCCGTACCGGAGATAGCTGCTCCCCAGGCTTTACTGTCGCCACTAACCGTGCAGGACTGACCAACACACCTCGATTCCGGCTTTCACTGCTTTGAGCGATGCCGCCAAGCAAAACAGCCAGCATCACGGCCAATAGAAGTACGCACCTAGCTCTCTTAATTGTTTTCATGACCATTACTCCTCCCCGAATTGCTCCTTTCTAAGTTGGTCTTACCTGATACCTTTCCAGTGGCTGCAGCCGCATACCGGCCCACTAATGGAAACACATACCGACACCTAGTCCTCTCTGCTCAGAAGTTGAGCCCGGCAGTATATTGCACGACAATCCGGTAATCCAATCCAGGCGGCAGCGGCCGATCACCGTAATCAGCTACAAAGCGCAGGTAAAATTTGACCTCTTCGCCACTGTCGCCGGTAGGCGTTTGGTTTGCCACTATGGAACTTGGGGCCACCGACAATGGCTCCCATGGCCCAGAACTGCTTGCCGCAGACCATTCCATGGGATGAGTAACTAAAGAACCATCAGGCACATAGGCTCCTAGTTCTTGGTCATATTCCTTCATTCTGCCATCCGGCAAATCGCAGCTGATCTCAATACCCCATAAGCTATTCGCTTTCACGCCGATGGTCAAGAGAGGAGACACCACCTCCTCTCCAGGCATGATGCCTCTGTCCAAATCTAGGAAACCATCGGGCCATGCCACTACTGCAATGCTTTCGGCGATATTGACTGCCACCATCGTACTGTTGCTCTCCCTCTGAGCCTTGCCCGTTCCCCAGCCCAACACCATGCAGATCACTGCTATCCAAAGAATTGCCCGGTGCTGCAATCTTCCACCCCCTTCCTCTAGGTTAAGTGTCGTTTCACCATTGCTATACTTCCGTTCATCTTGCCTTACCCTGTTGTACAGCTTTAGTTTACCTGAAGCTCCACTGCTCCTGTGTCGATTTGTGTCGGCTCCACCTCAGAGACAAAAAACCCCCACTCCCGTTAGAAGGAGAAGGGGCTATGCATTGCTTTGAAGTGTTCCTAGGATAATCAAATCCCGGCAAGTCGCGACTTACACCGAACTGCTCACACCACCTGCGCTTCGTGCTGTAGTCATTTCATGTCATTATCGCTTCACTTCCGATGCCGCTTCAGCCAGTATAGCATCAATTTTGTCGGTTTTCTCCCAGGGGAGATCCAAGTCATCTCTGCCGAAATGGCCATAAGATGCTACCTGACGATAAAGAGGCCGACATAGATCCATATCCCGAATGATGGCTGCCGGGCGCAAGTCAAAGACGGCATTGACCCATGAGCTGATCATCTCATCGGGATAGAGGCCGGTGCCAAAGGTGTCAACCATCAAAGATACCGGCCGGGCAACACCGATGGCATAAGCTAGCTGCACTTCACAGCGGCGCGCCAGCTTGGCGGCCACGATATTTTTGGCCACATAACGAGCAGCATAAGCAGCAGAGCGATCAACTTTGGTCGGATCCTTACCAGATAATGCTCCACCACCGTGACGGCCCATACCGCCATAAGTATCCACAATAATCTTGCGACCAGTCAAGCCCGAATCCCCAGCAGGGCCTCCCACCACGAACCGGCCGGTTGGATTAATATAATACTTCGTTTCCTCATCGAGAAACTCTTGAGGTATTATCGCAGTCACTATCTCCCGCATGATATCTTCATACAGCTGTTCTTGTTGAATTTCAGGATGGTGCTGGGCAGAGACTACAACAGTATCCACTCTCAAAGGACGCCCATCTTCATATTCTACTGTTACCTGGGTTTTACCATCTGGTCGCAGGTAAGGAATAATCTCAGTTTTGCGGGCTTCGGCCAGACGCCTAGCTAATTTGTGAGCCAGAGAAATGGGTAAAGGCATCAGTTCTGCCGTCTCATCGGTAGCATAGCCAAACATTAGCCCCTGGTCTCCGGCACCCAATAGTGATGCATTATCAGTATCTCCTTGTCGCGCTTCCCAGGCGAGATTCACCCCCAAAGCAATATCGGGGCTCTGCTCATTGATGGCCGTCAACACCGCACAAGTGTCAGCATCAAATCCAAACTTGGCCCTCGTATAACCGATCTCCCGCACCGTATCCCGGACAATCTTCGGGATGTCTACATAGCAGTGAGTGCTGATCTCCCCCATGACCAATACTAGGCCTGTACTCACTGCGGTCTCACAAGCCACCCGAGCATCGCGATCCTGCTCCAATATGGCATCGAGTATAGCATCAGATACTTGGTCACAGACTTTGTCAGGATGTCCTTCAGTAACTGACTCTGATGTAAATAGGTAACGCTTACTCGACATGCCGAGCACCTCCTTCTGCAATAAAAAACTCTTCCCATTGGGGGAAGAGGCAACCGGCAAGTAGCCTACTCATCTCCCAGAATGGCACACATCCTGCAGGAATTGGCACCTCGCTCCGTATCTGGTCGCCGGTTGCCGGGCTTCATCGGGCCAGTCCCTCCACCTCTCTTGATGAGCAGCAAAACTATCTTCTTTCCTGGACATAGCTAGTACTATGTCATAACTTATGGTATCATTCCCCAAAATGAAAGTCAACGTCAACAAAGGGGGCGGGGTCTGGCTGCCTAGTACCGACGGCTGCCAGACCCTTCACCTATCCCCTTAACTTCAGATCGGGACCCTACTCAACCTAGCTTCTAGCGCATGAAGAGCGGGGCAAATACCAGAGCAACAATGGTCATCAATTTGATCAAAATGTTCAGCGAAGGTCCAGAAGTATCCTTGAAGGGGTCACCAACAGTATCGCCTACGACGGCAGCCTTATGGGCATCACTGCCCTTACCGCCATGTGCTCCACCTTCGATGTACTTCTTGGCATTATCCCACGCTCCGCCGGAGTTTGCCATCTGGATAGCCATGGCTACACCGACGATCAGAGAACCAGCCAACATACCACCCAATGCTGCTGAGCCGAGGATGAGGCCCACAGCAATCGGCGCGATCACAGCGATTAGCCCTGGAACGACCATCTCTTTCAGAGCTGCTTGGGTCGAAATATCTACACAGCTGGCATAGTCGGGTTTGGCTTTGCCTTCCATGATCCCGGCAATAGTCTTGAACTGGCGCCGCACTTCCTCGATCATCTCATTGGCAGCCTTACCCACTGCTTCCATAGTCATTGCCGAGAAAAGGTAGGGCAGCAGGCTGCCAATGAACAAACCGGCAATTACCATGGGATTGAGAATGTCAATACTGGATAGACCAACTACCTGAGAGTAAGAAGCAAACAATGCCAGAGCCGTCAAGGCTGCGGAGCCAATAGCAAAACCCTTACCAATGGCAGCAGTCGTATTACCAACAGAATCGAGAGTATCAGTGATCTCTCTTACTTCATCGGGCAGCTCGGCCATCTCCGCAATACCACCGGCATTGTCCGCGATGGGGCCATAAGCATCAACGGCGATCGTGATACCGGCCGTGCTTAACATGCCAACCGCGGCTAAGGCTATACCATAGAGCCCGTGAGTAACATTACTGCCACCGCCGGCTGCAAAGAAAGCGATAATGATACCAATGGCGATCAAGAATACGGGAATCGCCACTGAGTACATCCCCACAGCTAATCCACTGATAATGGTTGTCGCTGCACCGGTCTCTGATTGCTGGGCAATCTTCTGTACCGGAGGATGTGCATCAGACGTATAGTACTCTGCCGCCCGGCCGATCGCTATACCAACCAGCAGACCTACGAGAACGGCCACAAATGGTGTGAGTGTTCCGAGCAGCGACCTGCTGAGGAAAAAAGCTGCGATGATGAGCAAAACACCACTCACATAAGTAGCCCGACTCAATGCTGCTTGCGGATCGGTACCATTCTCAGATTTTGCAAATTGTGCACCAATAATCGATGCGATGATTCCCAACGCCGAGAGTGCTAATGGGAAAAGAGCACCATCAGACCCATAGGCAATTACACCCAAGGTAATCGCAGAAATGATCGAGCCCACATAGGACTCAAACAGGTCCGCACCCATGCCGGCCACGTCACCAACGTTATCACCAACGTTATCAGCGATAACAGCCGGGTTCCGCGGATCGTCCTCAGGGATGCCGGCCTCTACCTTACCTACCAAGTCAGCACCGACGTCAGCCGCCTTAGTATAGATGCCTCCACCTACACGGGCAAACAGGGCGATCGATGAGGCCCCTAGACCGAAACCGGTGATAATCGCAGGATCACCATAGACCTTATAGAGGAAACTGACACCTAAAAGGCCCAATCCCACTACTGATAGTCCCATAACTAAGCCGCCAGAGAAGGCTATAGATAGCGCATCATTTAGACCGCCTTCCCGAGCGGCATTAGCTGTTCGTACATTCGCTTTGGTTGCTACCTGCATACCGGCATAGCCAGTAGCAAGAGAGAAAATCGCACCTACTAGGAAACAAAGGGCAACCTTGAATCCTAGCCCTGGTACGAAGCAAAGAACTAAGAACAACACAATGATGAATTTGACTAAAGAACTATACTCTCGCCGCAAGAACGCCATGGCTCCCTCATGAATATAGGAAGCAATCTCTTCCATGCGAGGCGTCCCTGCTGACATTGTACCCACCCTGGCCGAACGCATCCAGGCAACTACTAGTGCTGCCACTGAGGATAGAAAAATCAGCCACGTATAACCCACACTTCATTCCTCCCCATCTGCAATCTCATTAGAAAATCCTCCACGTCTCTCCCCTAACTGCTAGCGAGAAACTACAAGCCTCCTTCCTCATACGTGCCAGTCTAACTCGGAATTACATCCTAACCGCCCATTTAACCCAGCCTGTCCGAGCACTGGCAATCTATCACTGTGGCGGTCTAATAATCCTCTACCGCAACCAAGCTCTATTGTAGCATACGAGGATTGTCCTTTCAATTGCTCCGAGTTTCTTGTGAAGAAGACATAATCATCAGAATATCTACTCTTCCCCACAGATAATTAACTCGGTTCTTTCCAAGGCCTCCTGAATCAAGGCCTCTACCGGCAATTTGGCTTCCGCATTTTCAACCTCAGACAGTTCTGGATATATTTCAGGATGCCGAGGCACAAAAATGGTACAGCAGTCTTCATAGGGCTGTATCGATAGTTTATAAGTCCCGATCTCCTGAGCCAATTCCACAATCTCCATTTTATCTGCACCAATCAAGGGCCGAAATACCGGCAGCTCCACCACCGCGTTAGTCACCAGAATGCTTTCCATGGTCTGGCTGGCTACCTGTCCAAGACTTTCTCCTGTAATCAGAGCCCCCGCTCCTTCTCGGCGAGCTATGGCTTCCGCTAGCCTGAGCATCATGCGACGCATAATGGTGATCATCAATCTGCCGGGGCAGTGTTGATTAATGGCTTTTTGGATCTCAGTGAAATGCACCACATGTACTGGAATCGGTCCCCCGTAAGTAGATAATACCCGGGCTAGCTCCAAAACCTTTTCCTTTGATCTCTCACTGGTAAAAGGGTAGCTGTGGAAGTGTACAGCGATGGGACGAACTCCCCGCTTCATCATCCGATACCCTGCCACCGGGCTATCTATGCCTCCGGAAAGCAGTAATACCCCTTTACCGCTCACCCCCACCGGCAGCCCCCCGGGGCCGGGAATTCTCTCAGTATATACATAGCTGTACTGGTCGCGGATCTCAACTTGTACAGTTAGCTGCGGCTGATGGACATCCACCGCCAGCTGGGGAAACTCCTGGAGCAGTACAGCACCCAGGTTGCTGCTCATCACCGGAGAGGTGATGGGAAATCCCTTGTTGGCTCGCCGAGTATCGACCTTGAAGGTCAATCTGCCCCCATCAGGCTGCTCTTGGCGAAGGCCGGCTGCCATGACCTCTATGGCTGCCTTTTCGATAGCTTGCGGATCCAATGGCACCCGCACTACCGGGCTAAAGGATGAGATGCCAAAGACCCGTTGTAGTCGCTTAACTACAGCTTCCAGATCCGCTTTTAATGGTACATAGAGGCGAGCATGGGCCCGCTCTACTTCCTCGATCCCGAGCCCCTTGAGAGCTGATTGGATATTGGCCTGTAGGCGCTGCTCAAATACATGTCGATTTTTGCCTTTAGTGCCGATCTCACCATACCTGATGAGCAATAATTCATACATATTGTTGCCTCCTGCTAATACCGTTGAAACCGCCGTAGCTCTGCCACCGTTCTCTTGATCAATTCCACAGCCATTTGTACTTCGTCTTCAGTATTATCTGGTCCGAAGCTAATTCGGATACTGCCTGCGGCCACCAGCGGATCTACCTGCATAGCTGCCAGTACGTGACTGTGGGGCTCTCGCTTGGAGGAACAAGCCGAGCCAGTGGAGACAAATAACCCCTCTCCAGCCAGAGCATGGACCAATACCTCACCTTTGACACCGGGAAATCCCACATTCACAATATGGGGTGCATTAACTAAGGGCTCGCCATGAATGTCAACATCGGGGATTGGCAGCAATAGATCCAGCAGGCATTTTTGCAGGTGCTGCCAGTTCTTTACCCGCTCGGGCATTTGTTCCATGGCCAAGGCAACTGCCCGGCCGAAACCTGCGATACCGGGCACGTTTTCCGTACCAGAGCGCAGACCCTCTTCCTGCCCACCTCCGGTCATTTGGCTGGCCAACCGCACTCCTTTTCGGCAGTAAAGGCTTCCTATCCCTTTGGGACCGGACAATTTGTGCCCACTAGCTGTCAACAGATCCACTCCCCAGTCGCTGACACGGCAGGGGATTTTGCCTAGGGCTTGGACCGCATCGGTATGGAAGTAGATTTCCGGATCTCGTGCCTTGACCAGCCGCACCATTTCCGCCACCGGCTGTATGGTTCCGATCTCGTTATTGACGGCCATCACAGTCACTAAAACCGTATCATTGCGCAAAGCTTCACCTACAGCCTCAGGCCAAACACGACCCTTTTCATCAGGGGGAACTAACGTGTATTCGCACAGACCGGCCTGTTCAAGGTGTTTGAGTGTATCCAAAATAGCAGCATGTTCTATGGCTGATGCCACGATGTGCTTCCCCTTGCGGTTCTTCGTCTGAAGAACACCTCGGATGGCCAGATTGTCTGATTCAGTGCCTCCCGAGGTGAAATACACTTCATCTTCATCACAGCCCAAAGCCGTGGCTAAGGCTGCTCTTGCGTGGCGCACCAAGCGTTCTGCTTCCAGCCCCAAAAGATGTGGTGAAGAAGGATTGCCGAAATTCTCCAGCATTGCCGCCTGCACCACACGAGCCACTGCCGGATGCACACGGGTGGTAGCCGCATTATCGAAATAAATCATCTTAGGTATGCCCTACCTTCCCGGCCATAGTCCCAGTAATCATAGTTCAATCCGTTTGGCTCCATCATCTGCTTCACAAACATAGAACTCAGGGTTGAGTCCAGTCTTGCCGGCATAAACCTGCTTGACGTGAGCTGTGAAGTGATCAACCACATCTGCCTTGACCAAGTTAACTGTACATCCACCAAACCCTGCTCCCGTCATCCTCGCCCCATATGTACCAGGCACTCCCCAAGCCGCTTCTGTCATGATATCCAGCTCTTCACAGCTTACCTCATACAGATCTCTCAGGCTTTCGTGTGATGCCTTCATCAAGCGGCCAAATTCCTCAATATCATTAGCTTTGAGAGCCTTGATACTATCTAGAACCCTCTGATTCTCGGTAATCACATGTTCACATCGTTTGGCCACCACAGTAGGCAGCTTATCTTTATGTTCTGCAAAATCCGCCAGACTAACATCTCGCAGAGCGGTCACTTGCGGCAGGTATTTCTGCAAGATCTCGACTCCCGCTTCACACTGGCTGCGGCGCTCATTATAGGCGGAGTCCACTAGGCCCCGTTTTACCATGGTATTGGCAATCACTATCTTATACTCATTTGTAGGCGGCAGTGGTACCAACTCATATTCCAAAGAGCGGCAATCCAAAAAAAGGGCATGGCCTTTTCTGCCCAAGCCGGAAATGAACTGATCCATGATGCCGCAATTCACCCCAACAAAGGTATTCTCCGCCTGCTGAGCTAGTTTGACGAGTTCCACCATGTCTATCTGAAACTGCCCGATCACCTTGGCCATGAGGCCGCTGGCCATCTCCAGGGCTGCTGATGAAGACATCCCCGCCGCCAAAGGTACATCGCCACTAAAAGCAGCATTCATACCTCGCACCGGCAACCCACGCTCCTGCAACTCCAGGAGCACACCACGGATATAATTGCTCCATGAAGCCTGAGTATCTCTCTCGATTCTCTCTAGGCTAAAGCTGGACTCCTCATCCATATCAATTGCATAAAGATGTACCTCGTCATCATTGCGAGGCCAAGCGGCCATGATAATCTCGCGGTCCACCGCCACTGGCAGCACAAAACCATCATTATAGTCTGTATGCTCTCCAATGAGATTCACCCGTCCCGGCGCCTTGACGATCTCTACAGAGTGGTCGCCATCCCCGAAAACCTCTTGCAGCTGATCCCGCACCAACTCGGCTCTCTCCAGCATATTCACCATACCATTCCCTCCCCAGTTACCATAGCTGTACTTAAAGATGGGCTGTGGCCTATTTCACCTGAGTCAAATGGCCTCACAGCTCCACTGGTTAGATAGTATCTGCGCTAATCCTCGATCTCTTCGATAGCTTGGGGACCGGCTTCTCGCAGCTCAGCAGCTTTTACTTCAGGCGCAGAGTCATTGATAAAGGTACCTGCCCCCGACTCACAGCCTGCCAGGTATTTTAACTTATTGCTGCTGCGATGGGGTGGATAGAATTCAATCCTCAGGTGCCCTTCACCTTGGCAATCACCACCGGTGGGGGCTTGGTGTATGGTCATCAGATATGGCAGTGAAAAACCGAACAAATGATCATATTTGACCATGACCAGCTTGAGGATTCGGGCCAAATCCCACTCCCAATCACTATCTAGAGCCGCTAGTGAGCTCTTATGTTCCTTGGCGAAAATGTGCACCTCATAGGCATAACGAGCATAAAAGGGAATCGCGGCCAAGAAGTGCTTGCTCTCTGCCACCACCCGCCGACCATCTGCCTTTTCCCTAGCTGTGATATCACATACCAGGCAGTGCCCAGTTTTCTCCCGGTGTTTGGCTAATGCTCTAAGCTCCTGTTCTTGCACTGGTGGTATGAACGGGAAGGCATAGATCTGGCCATGGGGGTGATGCAGCGTGACACCCACTGCCTCACCTTTATTTTCGAAAATCAGGACATATTGAATTTCCTCCCGGCTCCCCAGCTCTTGGTAGCGATCCTTCCAGACCCGAATCAAGTTGCGAATATGCCTCACCGGCTCCTGTGCCAGGGTACCTTCATGGCGAGGAGAGTAGAGGACCACCTCACACTCACCTTTAGCTAGATCCACTGGTGCAATGTCTGTTCCTACTACGTCTGGCTCCGGTGGCTGTGGCTGTAGAGAAGGGAACTTATTTTGAAATACTACGATCTCGTAATCAGCCGCCGGTACCTCTGTGGGAAATGCCCCTGGTCTGGTAGGACACAGAGGACAAAAATCCTTCGGTGGTTTGTACGTACGGTCCATCCGGTGAGTAGCCGTGATCACCCATTCCTGCCGCAAGGGGTGCCATCTCAATTCAGACACATCTTACACCCCTTTCGCATCTTGCATACTTGTCTCTTGATTAGTAGAGCTTGTCCCACCGCAACAGCTGCTCGGGCAGGCATGCCTCCTGCAGACTGTCGCATCATCCCCCACGCCGTCTTTTTCATCATCAAATCGGTAGTAAATCAGATAACGTCCATCATCTTTGGTGATCTGTTCTTTTTCCATGCCATTTGGCATACCACCTCTATCCTAGTGGCATGCACATTTTCTCCTCCTTCTCCAGATGCTTCTCCCATACAGCCCTAAGCTGTTCAACTACTAGCCAATATCATCAATATACCTGAGAGGGTCTTCAGCTGCCGAAGCCTTGCGGGTGCTGCTTATGCCAATTCCAGGCAGTGCGCACGATGGTCTCTAGATCATCATACTGGGGCCGCCAGCCGAGTTCCTTGGTGATCCACTCTGAACTAGCCACCAGTACTGCCGGATCCCCGGCTCGCCTTTCTCCCTCCACTCGCGGCAGCGGCTTGCCCACTATCCTCTCCACCATATCGATGACCTCTCGCACACTAAACCCCTCACCATTGCCCAGGTTATAGACATTAGAGCCCGCTCCTTCGGCTAAGGCGTCCAAGGCCAACAGATGGGCTGCAGCCAGATCAGTGACATGGACATAATCTCTTATGCATGTGCCATCAGGGGTATCATAATCCGTACCGAAGATTGTCACCTGTGCTCTCTGACCCAAGGCTACCTGGAGAACAATGGGTATCAGGTGGCTTTCCGGGCGGTGATCCTCCCCGATAGCACCACTAGGAGAGGCCCCGGCAGCATTGAAATACCGCAGTGAAATGTGCCGCAATCCATAAGCATGGTCATATCTGGCCATAGCCCTTTCGAAAAACAGCTTGCTCTCACCATAGGGATTGGTAGGAGTCTGGGGATGATCTTCTGTAATAGGAGTTCGTATTGGTTCACCATAGACTGCTGCTGTTGAAGAGAAGACTATATACTTGGCTTTGTTTCGTACCATAGCATCCAGTAGATTCAGTCCATTAGTTACATTATTGCGGAAATACTTGTCTGGTCGTTGTACGGATTCACCCACCAGACTATCTGCAGCCATATGCACCACTGCTTCGATACTGTGCTCAGTGAAGATTTTGTCCAAGAGCTTCTCATCAGCCAGGTCACCCTCTACGAACTCGCCCCCTAAGAGAGCATCTCGATGCCCTTTCTGAAGATTATCTAAAACCACAACCCGGTGCTTACCTGTTTTGAGCAGCTCTTCTACCACATGGCTGCCCACATAACCAGCCCCACCCGTAACCAGGATGTTCACGCCTTGCGGCCTATCCCACCCAGCCCATTTTTGACCAAGCAGGATACGCCTTCTCTCCTCTCTCCATGTGATCAGAACCCTTGAATATTCCGGTCTATAGTCGCTCTCCATGCACTATCAATGATACCCATACTTGGCAGATTTATCAACAACCGGCAAGACTATATCACCTCTCTAGACTTTCCCTCAGTGTTGCCCTACAATAAAGACAAGGGGCAAAGATAGTATCTGCAACCTAAAAGGTGGTTGTTGTTGTGAAGCCTTTATATTTGGTCAGTGCTTGCCTTGCAGGGGCCCGCACGCGTTTTGACGGCACGGCTCGCCCAGACCCGCAGATCGTCCAACTTGTGCGGGAGGGACGAGCTATTCCTATATGCCCCGAACAGCTTGGGGGTCTTGCTACACCTCGGCCGGCATCGGAAATCCTGAGTGGTGATGGCAGTGATGTAGTTGAGGGCAGAGCCCGGGTGATTACTTCGGAAGGGCAGGATGTGACTACTGCTTATCTGGTGGGAGCCCGAGAGACTCTGCGTTTGGCCGAGGACTGGCAGGTAGCAGCAGCTATTCTCAAAGCCCGCAGCCCCTCCTGTGGCAGCTTTGAGATTTATGATGGTAGTTTTCAGGGTCGACTGCGTCCCGGACTAGGTGTGACAGCAGTCTTGCTGAAACAGGCAGGATTGGCCGTGTTTTGCGAGAAAACTTGGAGGGATATTCAGGCTGCGACCCATATGGATGAAGGAGAGGCCAGACTATGATTACGATTGAGGATATACGCAATAACCCGAATTTCCGCCTAATGATCAAAAGAGCCCATGATTACTTGACCGAACGTGGTTATACAGAGCATGGGTTTCGGCATGTCAATTTCGTATCGCGGACCACAGCCAGGATTTTGGCCGAACTAGGTTATGACAAGCGTACAGTGGAGCTGGGGGCCATCGCCGGATATCTCCATGATATCGGCAATATGTTTAACCGCAAGTACCATGGCATCTCCGGAGCCAATATCGTATATACCGAACTGAGACAGCTGGGTATGCCTCTGGATGAAATCTGTGACATCACTATGGCTATCGCCAACCATGAGGAGGAAATCGGTCAGCCTATCAGCCCCATTACTGCAGCCCTCATTATAGCTGATAAAAGTGATGCCCATCGCACCCGGGTCCATCGTCGCAATTCCAGTGATATTCATGACCGCGTCAATCTAGCGATCCTCGACTCCAGAGTTGAGATCAACAGAAGGAATCGCAGTATCACATTGTTCATCGATTTTGATCAAAACAGCTGTGAGATCATGGACTATTTCGCTATCTATCTCAAGCGCATGACGATGTGCAAAGCCGCCGCTGCCCATCTAGGCTGTGAGTTCCATTTATTGATTAACAACCTTGAGTTGTTGGGAATGATGGAGCAAAGACAGGCGGCGGGACAAAACTAGGTAGGAAAGGAACAGAAAAGGGGGAAGAGCTGTGCGCCGTTACAACCTGATTCAACCTCAGAAATTAGTCGTAGAAGAAGTGCCCACTCCTCAACCGGGGCCAGATGAAGTGCTAATCGCCGTCAAGAGTGTCGGAATCTGTGGCTCTGATATCCATGCCTACTATGGCCAACACCCATACATTTCATGCCCCATCGTCCCTGGTCATGAATTTGCAGGAATAGTCACCCAGGTGGGGGATGGTGTTGACGAAGCTTGGTTGGGAAAGCGGGTCACTGCTTTGCCATCCTTAGTTTGTGGGCAATGCCACAACTGTCGAACAGATAGGTTCAACATCTGCCAGGAGCTCAAGGTCATAGGCTGCCAAAGTGATGGCGCCTTGGCCGAATTCGTCAAAGCTCCCGCAGATAAGCTGCTCACCTTGCCGGAGGCTATGTCCTGGGAAGAGGCAACCCTAATCGAGCCATTAGCTGTAGCCGTTCATGCCGTGCGGATGGCCGGTGATGTTGTTGGGCAGCGAGTAGTCGTTTACGGTGGCGGTACCATCGGTCTATCGGTCATGCAGGTAGCCAAAGCGTATGGAGCTAGGGAAGTAATCTTGAGTGAGCCCGATCCTTTCCGGCGTGATCTGGCCCAGAAACTCGGAGCAGATTATGTCATAGACCCCACATCCATTCAGCCGGTGAAATGGCTGGAAAATAAGTTTGGGGCTGAGGGTGTAGACCTCTCCTTTGAGTGTGTAGGGATTGAGGCTACCGTCCACCAGGCTATTGCATCCAATCGCAAGGGCACGACCATCGTGATTGTCGGTGTCTACAGCAAACCCGTCATGGTAGATATGGGCTTGGTGCAAGATCGGGAGCTGAGGCTTCTGGGTACACTCATGTATACCATGACTGATTTCTCTGAAGCCATGCACCTGCTGGATCAAGGCAAAGTACAAGGGCTGCCCTTGGTCACTCACCGCCTGACCTTTGATGATGCTGCCCGAGCTTTTGAGGTAATCGAGCAACAAAAAGGCAGCTGTGTTAAAGTCCTGATCAAAGCTAACGAATAACGTATGTGTATGGAACATGCCCCATCTTGACTATTGAGGGATCGGCGATCTACCGCATCTGGGGATCGAGCCGGTCCCTAATTCCATCACCAATTAGGTTGAGGGCTGTAACTGTGGTAAAAATCGCCAAGCCTGGTGCCAGAACCAACCACAATGCCCTACCCATATAAGGTTGAGCTTCCTTGAGCATGCGTCCCCAACTCGCATCGGGTGGCTGGATACCTAACCCCAAATAACTTAAAGACGCCTCTGTCAATATCGCAGTGGAAAACGTAATCGTGGCCTGTACTATGATCGGCCCAATGCTATTGGGCAAAACATGCCGCCTGATAGTGTGCCAGTGCCGGGCCCCCAAAGCATGAGCAGCTTCTACATAAAGGGCCGTGCGGCCGGTAAGAAATACTCCCCGGGTGATGCGGGCAAACAACGGCAGATTAGCAAGCCCTATAGCCAAGATAGTATTGGCTATACCAGGGCCTAAGACTGAAACCAGCATAATGGCTAAAAGGATGCCGGGAAAGGCCATCAACCCATCCATGAGCCGCATAATCACTTCATCCCACCAACCGCCCTTGTAGCCGGCCCACGCACCTAATGTCACCCCGAGCAATGCCGCGCATAGGGTGCTTCCTACTCCTACCCGTAATGCCATCCGGCTGCCATAGGCTATTCTACCCAAAACATCCCGGCCAAAATGATCTGTCCCCAACCAGTGTGCACTACTCGGTGGAGCCAGTCGAGCGCGAATATCCATAGCATTGGGAGCTGGAGTCAAACCCCACCAACTAGCCAGGGCCAGTATCAAAATAGCCAATAGCAGCATTACTCCCAACCAAATATTTATCCCTTTTCCCTGCAGTTGTGGTGAGCCCAATTGCCATGGACGTTCACGTCCTCGCCCTTCCGCTGCCAACTGCTTTTCCCGCCATACTACGGCCACAGCCCGATTCTCCTTCCCTGCTTACCCGATCGACCTTTGAGGCAAGGGGATGCCATTATCTACTCAATCTCGTCTACTCGTAGCGAACCCGCGGATCAAGCACTAGATATAGTATATCTGTAGCGAAATTAGTCAAAACAACCACCATCGCTATAAATAGAGCGATTCCCTGTACCAATGGCAGGTCTCGGTAACCGATGGCCTGTAATAGGAGCCGCCCCAATCCTGGCAGTGCAAAGACTTCCTCAGCCACTATACTGCCAGCCAACAGCCCAGCAAAATGCATACTGGCAACAGTCACTATCGGAATGAGACTGTTTTTTAGTGCATGCTTGTAAATAAGCACTTGCTTGGGCAGCCCCTTACTCAAACCTGTGCGGATATAGTCCTTACCCAATGCATCTAGCATCGCTGCCCGGGTGATGCGAGTCACAATCGCGATACGATGAGAAGCCAAAGCCAGGGCCGGTAGCAAGAGTGACAAAAAAGCTTGCCAGGGATTGGTGCTCCACGGGACAAATCCCCCCGGAGGCAGAAGCTGCCAGCGTACGGAAAAGAGCAAGAGCAGCAAGATACCGAGCCAAAAATGCGGTACAGCCAGGCCCAATTGGGAAACAAAGACAGTCAGATAATCAGCTAGCCGACCTCGATGAGCTGCCGCGTAGGCTCCCGCTGGAATGGAGATTACCAAGGTGAGCACCATAGATAGCACAGCCAAGCCGGCAGTCACTGGCAAGCGTTCCTTAATCAGGTCAGTAACCGGTCGCTCCAGACGCAGGGAGATACCCAGATTGCCCGTGAAAAGGCCCCTTAGCCACTGGAAATACTGAACATGTAAAGGCAGATCCAGGCCTAACTCCCGCCGCAGGCTCTCCAATACATCTGGATCTGCCTCTATGCCCAGCATCAATAAAGCTGGATCCCCCGGTATAATATTGAACACTACAAATGTAATGGTACAGGCAATGATTAAAGTGACCAACAGCGCTGCGATGCGCCGCCACAAGTACTGCAACGGAACCACCATATCTTCCCATGGTTTTATTTTATGAAATGCACATACCTCATGTCATCCACATACTTGGGATAATACCGCCAGCCGCTCACGTTTTCTCTCATGGCTACTAAGTCATTGGGATCCATGATATAGACCGCTACAGCTTCTTCGGCCAAGATCTCCTGACACCGCCGGTAGATTTCCTGGCGTCGAGCCACATCGGTGATGCGCAGTCCCTCCTGGATCAGGATATCATATTCTCTATTGCGGAAATTGCAGAAATTCCTGGCATAGTCAGACTCATAGCGGCTGAGCACCGTATGCGGATCTAGCTTACCAGTGAATCCAACTATGGTCATATCATAATCACGCTTCGTATAAATCCGCTCCAGCCATGTGCCCCACTCCACCAGCTCAATCTCTGCTCGGATGCCCACTTCCGCCAACATGGCGGCTACCATTTCACCGGTCTTAACATGCAGATCGTAAGACGCAGGCAAAGAAAGAGTGACTGTAAACCCATCCGGATAGCCGGCAGCGGCCATCAGGGTTTTGGCCTTAACCGGATCATATGGGTAGTAATCAGATAAATCGGTATAATAGGCTTCCATCACTGGACTCATATTGCTGCCCAACTTGCTCCCAAAGCCCCAAGCAGCCCCCTCGATCAGCAAATCCTTATCAATAGCATAGTTGATCACCTGCCGTATTCGCTGATCTGTAAAGGGCTCTCGAGCCTGGTTGAGGGCCATCAACTGTACCACATTCATAGGCCCTTGCAGCAGCTTCAGCCCTGGCGATGCTTCCACCTCCCAGGCCACATCTGGTGATAGACGCGGAATGGCATGAACTGCGCCGGCCTTGAGATTAATGATGGCAGTTGACGGATCTGGAATGATCCGAAAGGTGACTGAGTCCAGATAAGGTAGACCTGCCTCCCAATAATCATCGAAACGCTCCAGCCGCACATGCTGCCCTGTCACCCATTCCACCATTCGAAAAGGACCGGTTCCCACCGGTTTGGCAGCCAAACTCGCCACCGCCTCTGCGGGAATAATGGCAGCATCAGCTAGTTCACTCAAGAAAGGTGCATATGGCTCCTTTAATTCGATGCGAATTCTTCCATTCTCCCAGCTGGTGAGTGCCTCGATATTTTTAGGCCAACTTAAAGGGTATCCGGTGGCCTCATCTCGGATTCTCTCCAGGCTGTAAATAACATCATCACTGGTTAAAGCCCGCCCGTTATGAAAAAAGACTCCCTCCCTCAGCCTAAATGTATAGACGGTACCATCTTCCGATATGTTCCAGCTGTCAGCAAGGCAGGGAATTATGCGGCCCTCTGTATCAAAGCTCACCAACCCTTGGTAGATATTGAAATCGATCTCCTTCGCAGCCGCTGCGACGGCTTTATGAGGATCGAAGGTATCTGGTTCTATGGGCACTCCTACTACCAAATGCCCACCGGATTGGGGCACAGCTGCCGCAAAACCTAAGCCGCTGCCACACAGCCATAGACTGATACCCAACATGGATAGCAGAACCAGCCTGAGTAAAGGTAGCGATCTCTGATACCGGTTTCCATTACTCAACTTCCCCACTCCTTTCTCTGATCACTTCCATTATACTTATATATCCGCTCCCTAGAGTAAATATCAAGTTAATCTTGGCCATCTCTTGACTCAATTTTTGCCCAATCCGGCAATCACTGCTGCAGTGAATTCCCGAGTCCCCACAGTACCACCTAAATCCTGGGTCCGAATACCTGCCTTGAGGCAAGCAAGTGCCGATTGCTCTATAGCTCGCCCCACGGCCTGAGCTTGCTGATCAGGAAAGGTTCTGAGAAGTGCCGCTCCCGCCAAAATCATGGCTAACGGATTCGCCTCATTCCTACCCTCCAGTGATGGTGCTGTACCATGCGGGGCCTCTGCCAATACGACTCTAGGAGAGAGATCGTCTCGAAAGCTCAATATTAGGGATTCCGCGCCTGCTATTGAGCCAAACATCTGCAATACCAAATCAGACAAACAATCACCATCGCGGTTGAGAGCGGGAATTACTAAAGCATCCCCATCGGTTCGGCACAGCAGCGCGTAGGTGGCATCAATTAGCTGTGGTTCATAGGGTACATCGGGGTGTCGGGCTGCGGCAGCATCCATCTCTTCTTTGAGCATACCTTCATAGATGGGGCTAACCGTATACTTGGGCCCCCCAAAGACTTTCGCTCCTGCGTTCCGGGCATGGCGAAAGGCATACTCTGCCACATAACGACAGATATCTCGCGAAATACACTCTGTCCTATAGGCCTTTTCTCCCGCCTCTGCGGTTTCTCGCCATTCCTTGGCTCCATAGGCATCACCGACCGCCATTCGCACTACGGAGATAGGAGATTGCAGATTTCCTAATGGCCTAACCCCTGGCAAGGGGCGGCCAGTTCTCACGATTACCTGAGCATGGAGAGCTTCGCGCAGTATGGCATTGGCGCTACCTACATCGCCTTGGGTCTCAGGGGTAATAGTAGCTGCCTTGAGGCCATATCCGGCTCTGTTCATCGCCTGAGCCGCGTCCCATACAACTTGGTTCTGAGTCTGGCGACGGTATTCTAGACTGAGATCGAAAAACTCGAAATCAATCTCTATACCGGTCACCTTTGGTTCTAATACCCTGAGAGCCTCCTCCAAGAGCTCCTGCCCTGTCTGATCACCCTTTAATACTATGACCGTCTGGCTCATGCCCTTCCCCTTTCTTCCTACCCTTATGGGGCCTTTACTCAGACCGGTTGGCTGCAAAAACCCTTCCGGCCTATCTCCCCCATTTATTCGCTATGTGGATCCTGATCCCTGCTGCTGCCCATAGCCGGCCATGCTGGCAACTTGCTGCTGAGACTAGGGTGAAAAACTCTGACAGGCATCCCAAGAACAAGGCCAGCAAACGGCTTTTTTCATATTCCGGATTATGATATACTCTCATGAGTGGGTACGAGTCATTAAGACAAGGTGATCATATGAAGTTCCGAAGCATTACTTGGGGCATAATCGCAGTGATGATGGTGATCGGAGCTTTGGGGATAGCCTCTACCCAAACCTGTACACCTCAAGCTATTTCTGATAGTCAGTTTCTCATGGGCACATTGGTCGAATTGCGGATTTTTGGCTCTCAAAAGGCCATGGATGCTGCCTTCCAACATGTGCAACACCTCGATCAAATGATGAGTCGCACCCTGGAGGGCAGTCAGATCTATGAAATCAACCGACAAGCAGGCCAGGACTGGGTGACAGTCAGTACAGATACGTTCCAAGTCATTCAGACGGCCCTTCAATATGCTAAATTGACGGATGGTTTGTTTGATCCAACTGTCGCACCCTTGGTAGATCTGTGGGGCATCGGAACCAGCCATGCCCACATCCCAGAGGCAAAGGCACTACAGGATGCTCGTGCACTAATCGATTATCGAGCTGTAGAGTTAGATACTAAGGCTAAGAGAGTGAGATTACCGAGCCCAGGCATGGGTCTTGATCTAGGCGGTATAGCCAAAGGCTATGCAGCAGACACTACCACGAAACTGCTGCGCAGCCAAGGTGTCAAGAGTGGTTTCTTAAGTCTGGGGGGCAATGTATCAGTGATCGGTAGTAAACCCGATGGCTCTCCCTGGCGCATCGGTATTCAGGACCCCTTTGCACCACGGGGTACCCATGCCGCAGTGCTTGAGGTGAAGGATACCTCCATCGTAACTTCCGGACCATATGAGCGGTATTTCATGCGTAATAACAAGCGCTATCATCATATCCTAGATCCAACCACGGGATTTCCAGTAGAAAACGGCCTAGCCAGTGTCTCTATCGTCACACCTTGTTCGATGACCGCAGATGCCCTGTCCACTGGAGTCTTTCTCTTGGGACGAGAGCGGGGGCTAGCGCTTTTGGAAGAGCTGGAAGGGGTTGAAGGACTCTTGATTACTGATGATCGGCACATCTATGTCACCAGCGGCCTTCAGCATCAGTTGAAGTCGCTATCTGAGGGGTTCGAGCTGCATGAAGCAGAGTAGATATTTTCGACCAGGTGATTTGATTATCTATATCGCTCTCTTGTCAATCTTTGCTCTTGGTGTCGCCATAGCCGCTGGTGATCAGCATTCAGCATCTTCCACAGCTGTGGTGACACTGGATGGCCGGGAAGTGCATCGGGTCAACCTCGATACGGTAGCAAAACCCTACGAATTTCGGGTGGAGACTCCTCAAGGCGGCTATAACCTGATTCGGGTGGAACAAGGGCGCATTCGAGTGCTGGAAGCCTCCTGCCCTGACAAGATCGATGTAAAACAGGGATGGATTGGCCGTGCCAATCAATCGATAGTCTGTCTGCCCAATCGTTTAGTGATTCGCGTCTTGAGAGATGGCCCGGCATCAGAGAGTACCATAGATGGTCTAGCTTTCTAAATGGGGAGAACCTTCTAGCCAATGAAAGGAGCACCCTAATGACTGCTCGTCGCGTAACCTGGATAGGAGTCCTTATATCCCAGGCTTTAGTCCTGCATGGGGTCGAGCGATTATTGCCCATTCCCCAGCTAGCACCTGGCGTAAAGCTAGGTTTAGCCAATATTGTTACTTTGGTAGCCCTGAATATCCTGCCTTGGGAAGACGCATTACTGGTCGTTATCCTCAGAAGCACTCTGGGAGCGCTCTTGGGCGGTGGCGCCAGTGGCGTACTGTTCAGCCTTGCTGGAGGCATCTTGAGCTTTCTGGTCATGTCCTATTTAATGCGATATAAAGACACTCTATTTAGCATGCCTGGTATCAGTATCGCCGGAGCTTTCCTGCATAATGTGGGGCAGCTCTTGGTCGCGGCTTTGGTAGTGGATACCTTCAATATCATTGTCTATTTTCCCATCCTCGCCGCCTCAGCACTGATTACCGGCTTTTTCACCGGTGTGATCAGTGACCTAATCATCACTGCCATCTCCCATGCTCGCCTGCAACCAGCAGTGCTGCGCCATGGCCGTCAGAGGGACAGGCATACCTAAAACGGCATCAACCATAATCAATAGCGTTGATATATGCAATACGAAACTCGTTTCAGGTTAGCTGTCTCCGGCTCCAACAAGTTTTCAGCACTACCGACAATGAAGAACCCACCCGGTACTAATGATTGGCTGAATTTCTTGGTCAAGAATGCCTGAGTTTCCGGAGTAAAGTAAATGAAGACATTCCGGCAGAGGATTAGGTGAAAACCCGTACCAAAGGGGTCTTCCAAGAGGTTATGCCTTACAAAGCTCACCCGCCCCTTGATATCATCACCCAGTCGCCACACCCGACCCTCCTGGGTAAAGTGTTTGTTCCTATATTGGTCTGGCAGGCTGTTTAGCAAGTTTGCCGCATAAACAGCTTCCTTGGCTTTGGCTAGAGCGCCCACATCAAAATCCGTTCCCAGAAGCGTATGCCGCCTGCCGGGAGTGAGCTCCAGCAACAGCATGGCCACTGTATAGATCTCCGGCCCAGTAGAACACCCAGCACTCCATACCTTCAGGCGGCGATAGCGCTCCACCAAATCCGGCAATACCTGTTCCTCGATCTCCTTGAATACCTTAACATCCCGGTAAAACTGAGAGGTATTGATCGTCAGATATTCGGTAAACTTGCTCCGCTCTTCTGGATCAGTTTGAAGAGTTTTTATGTACTCTCCATAGTTAGCGGCACCAACTCTGGTCAGCCACTGATTGATCCGCCGCTTCATCTGTTGTTGTTTGTAATGGTTGAGGTCAAGGCCAATGGTATCCTTCAGTCTCCGCTTAAACAGTTCGTAGTCAGTTACACTTAAACTCATTACCTTTTCCCAACCCTTTGCTGTAGTTTTTTCACTGCCCGTACAGCTGCATCACCAATGCGATCCAAAGGTAGGATGAAATCAGCATCACCGTTTTCCACCACCGCCCGAGGCATGCTGTAGATGGTGGAAGTGGTTTCATCTTGGACAATAGTCACCCCACCCCCAGCTTTGATCTTGGCCATTCCCGCCGCCCCATCTTTGCCCATCCCAGTTAAGATCACACCCACCAGCTGATCGGAATATATGGATGGCAAGCTCGATAAAGTTACATCCACCGAAGGTCGTACGTAATTTACCGGCGATGTTTGCTCTACGTGAATCACTCCATCTCCCGAAACGACCATATGATAGTCCCCTGGTGCTATATAAACTACCCCAGCTCTGATGTGCTCCCCATTTTCCGCCTCTTTCACCTTGATACTGCTGAGCTGATCCAGCCGTTCCGCCATGGAA
>JAAZMR010000013.1 GCA_012798695.1 Bacillota bacterium
CGCTACAAATTCTCCATTAGAAGAACACTGGAACAAGGCAGTGCAAGATGAACTTGTTAAACCCATGGAGCAACAACTGGAGAATTCTGCCCAGCAAGTCGATGAGATCTTAACAGGAGTAGACAGAAAGCTCTCACAGGATTACGGATCACTAAAAGGCAACAAATCAATCGTTGATCAGGCAGCCACTATAATTTCGCTCACTATGAAACCTACGGTCATCTGCTTGAGAAACATACCCCAGGTCGAAAAAGGCATATCTAGATGGAGCGAAAACCTCTTGGCCAAATGTCTTTTGGATGTGAGCAATTCCTACATTTGGGCAAATGAATGGGATTCATGTGATGATCTTTTGAATGAAGCTGCTTCCTGGGTGGAACCCCAGTCAGCCCTAGAATTGAGGATCTCGCGGAGGAAAGAAGAACGTGGTATTTGAGACCTTGAAGGTAGGAAAATTGGGATAAATAGCATCACGTGGGAAAGGTGTTGAGGTAGAATATGGCGACGGGCAAATGGTATGGCATTGATTTGGGAACAACAAATTCGTTAATTGGTTTGTGGGAAGAAGAAGGCTTTCAACTATTTCAAAACAGAGATCGCATGAATGCAACACCTTCAGCTGTGTACTTGCGCAATGCTGAACAAAAATGCGTCGGTCAAAAAGCTCTAGACCTCATGAAAGATGACCCAGACAATGGAAAGGCAGAGTTCAAACGCAATATGGGGCGAAGTGATACATTTCATTGCCCAAGAGCCGATGTCGAACTCACCGCTACTGAACTTGCAGCTGAAGTCTTAAAATCCATCCTCAATGATGTACGGAGACTTCGTGGTCAGACTGTAGATTCGGCAGTGATTACAGTCCCTTCAGCTTTTGGGGTAGCCCCTTGCCGGGCCACTGTCGATGCTGCTCATTTAGCAGGCATCAAGAACGTTATTCTTCTGCAAGAGCCTGTGGCAGCTGCTATTGCCTACGGGGTGCAACCGGGTTTAGAAGACGAGAAATGGTTGGTTTTTGATCTGGGCGGTGGAACCTTCGATGTTGCTATCGTAAGTACACGCGATCGCAATTTGACAGTAATTAGTCATACTGGCGATCGGTATCTTGGTGGGAAAGATGTGGAACGCAAGATGGTTAAGGAAGTTATTCTACCTGAGTTGGGAAAGAAATACTCTCTACCGAGCCAAGGCACAGATGCCTATAAATCCCTTTTCGACAAACTTTTGCGCAAAGCAGAAGATGCCAAGATTGCTTTGACATACGACGAAAGCTATCTGCTGGACCTATTTGACCTGGGCGAGGATTTGGATGGACAAGCGATACACATGGAAATGCAGATTAATCAACGGGATGTCGAGGATTGTGCCAGGGAAATGCTAAGTCGCTGTATCGATTTGTGCAGGCAAGCCATAGAAGAAGCTAGGACTACGCCTGGGAACATTCACCGCGTTCTTCTTGTTGGTGGAGCAACACAAATGCCTTATGTTCGGAAAACCGTCAAGGAGGCCCTTCAAATTGAGGTAGATTATAGCCGCGACCCAATTACAGCTATAGTGGAAGGCGCCGCTCTTTTCGCGTTTACTCAACAAGGGGTGGCTAGCGCCCCGATGGAAAACCAGACTGATTTTGTGAGAATTGTCACCGATGTGGATGTGACGCCTGGAGATGATACGGCCATAGTGTCTGGTAGGGTTGATGGGGCAACTCCCCTAATGAAGGTAGCACTCGTTTCTAAGACAGACGAATGGTCTACAGGTTGGATAGACTTGGACGAACAGGGCTTTTTTACAGCAGAGGTCATGCTGAATCCGTTTCAGAAGGTTCAGACGTTTTACATAAAGTTGCGTTCTCAAGGAGGCCAAGAAATCGAACTTGAAAATAATCAAGTGAACATAAACCGAACGATTGCTGTTGGTGCCCCAAAGTTGCAGCACAGTCTATGGATTGAGCTTCAGGACAATGGTGGTAGTCGTTTTGACCTGCTTCTCGGAAAGGGTAGTTCATTGCCTAGCGAAGAAATTGAGCGGCAATACCGTATCGCACGCAATCTTACTTCTGGTATGGCAGAAGAATTCTTGCCTATAAAGGTCTGGGAAGGTGAAGGCAAAGAGCGTGATCAACTCGAGCTAGTAGGGGTTATTAGAATCGAAAGAGGCCCTGAGATTCTCATTCAAGGGGAATTAGTTGAACTCCTCATTCAGGTTGATGAGTCCAGAATCATTCGTGCCAGAGTTTTTGCGCCACGAACCCAGCTCATGCTCGCCACGAGTATTGCCCTTCCTGATGATATGGGAATCCACCAACGCAAACGGTTTTTAGATGACAAACTCTCCGGGCATTTCCGTACTATTGACAGGTTAAGACACTTAATTGTCCCCGATACCCGCATCGGCCGAGATTTTGCGAAAGTCGTGCAGGAAGTAGAAAAACTCAGCATCGAATCATACCACAACCAAGATAATCCCGAAGAGATTGATCGGCTTAGCCAACGAGAACGGGAATTGTGCTGTAGTCTTAAGCAGATTTCTGCAGCTGTCGTATCAGAAGAGCAAGAACAGACATCACCCTATGAGCCTGACAAAAGGAAAGCCCTAGCTCAACTTCACAAAGTGAAAGGGAAAACTGGCGATCAGCAGATAGAACAGGAAATCAGTCGTCTAGAAAATGAAATCTCCGCTGAGGATGTTTCAAAAAAGGAATTGGGAATGAAATTACGGCATGCTGAAGATATTTACTATCAAGTTGTCATGAGGGA
>JAAZMR010000129.1 GCA_012798695.1 Bacillota bacterium
AGGGTTACATGTTTGGGGCATAATGCAGGGGATTACATCATGAAGTGTGACTACTACTGGGAAAGGCACGTTTTGAGGAAGGTTCAGGCCATTCTGCGGCATATGGTAAAGATCAACCTTTGCCTCCACCATAGCCTGGACCATATGGGTCTGCTCTACGTGCCAGTCAGGGTTCTCCAATACAGATACCCAATTTACATTGGGGGCTTCAATATTCATAGTTCCAGTTGCACTTGGGGAAAAGAAAAGCAACTCATGATCATGCCCGGTTCTACCAGCCAGCCCCCTGACCAGTTGGTAGGTATATGTACCGATACCTGTACCTCTAAACCAAGCGGCTCCCCGGGCATCCACTGCGATCTTCATACCCCAGTTCATCTCCTAGTAGATAATGCCAGTATTCCCTCTGATTTGATGCCCGTTGCCGCTCCTGACGCAAGGCTTCTACAGCTTCGGACTCATCACGATTACGACTGCCTTTGTAGTGATCATGGGCGACTTCCCATATCCCTTTTGGGAAAATACCCAACCCATAGATCAGCTCAAGTTCTATATGCCGAAGGGGACGTATCCCTTGGTAAGCGGCCAGTGCCCGCCAGGCAGTAGTCAGTGACCATTCAGCATAGCAACCGATATTGGCCAGCAATGCAGCAACATCCTGGACCAGAAGACCCCAACTGCTTCCTAATAGATGAACAAGGCGCAGGTTCCCATCATCGGTGACCCAGAAAGAGCGTCCATGGCAAGTACCCTGTAGAAGACCCACCAACTGCGGTTCTTCCTGCAATTGTTCCACGTCAATCCGCCCCAATATGTGTATCGCGCGATCCGCTTGCCAAACCGCGTCCTCATAGAGCCTGGCAAAGAACAGGTCGAAGGCTGTGGGATACAACCTATGAAGAGCCATATTGCGGAAAAGATCCAACTCCTCTCTCTTCTGAGTCAACTCCCGTATAGTGGGTTTTGATTTGGGCAATCCCCCTTGTAGAGAAAGGGGCAGATCTTGAGATAGAAGGTGCAGCTTGGCCAAGATAGATGCTGCTTTGACAGCATCTATCCTAAGACCGAGCTCTCCGGGCCGACCACCCTTACTAGCTACCATGTAAGAAGAGTGATCATTTTGACTAAACACCAGGTCCCCTAGGGAAGTTGCCTGTAAAGGCCAGAGCCCTGTAAAACCATGGGTCTCCAGGTAATCCCAACACTGGAGCATGGAGAGCGTCTCACTATGTTGGTCAACACTATGCAGATGAAAAACACCATCTTGGGTGAAGATCCTATGAAACAAGAGAGCCACCCCTCTACCAAACGGAATGAGGAGACCCAAAGGTCGGCTCCTAGTGAACCGACCTTTGGCGATGCTCGGGTATCCCTTATTTGAACCCTACGTCGAAGGTCGCTCCCGGTCTCGACGACGTCCTCCCAAAGGCTTGGGGAATTCAGCCCATTCCATGGTCCCTGCTCGGAGAGGCCTCGATGAACTTGGTGTTTCCGATTGACTCTCATCCCTCAACATCGTTCCCCCTCCGGCTTCCTCTGCTGGCCTTGCCTCGGGTTCCAAACCTGGGTCTAGCTCCTTCGAGGCCGATGCGACTACTTCACTGGTCTCTGATACCATTACCATCTCTTCTTGGGGAACCAATGCTCCTGCGTCTAAATGGCCGGTGACCACTGCGGACTCACCATCTTCCATTTCCAGTTCTGGCATCACCTCCC
>JAAZMR010000125.1 GCA_012798695.1 Bacillota bacterium
CGCTTTCGGGAGGAGGTCATTGCTCTTGGTATATCCCAGATCAGTGCTGGATCGTGCACTGGAGTAGGTGAATACAGCAAGCCTGAACATGATACTCCCCAGTTCGAAGTTAGTGACCACCGCAATCTCGATGAAATGATTAGGGAGCTTTTGCCCTCAGGCTACCTCCCCAGCTTCTGTACTGCTTGTTACAGGATGGGAAGAACCGGAGAGACCTTCATGTCCTGGGCTAAAAGCAGTCATATCCATGAGTTTTGCCAGCCTAACGCCATCTTGACCTTTCAGGAATACCTTTGTGACTATGCTTCACCGGCAACTATCCAGGCAGCTGTACCGGCTATCGAAGCGGCATTGGCCGAGGTTGAGCCAAAGCTCCAGGAGGGATGCAGAATAAGATTAGCCCGAATCAAGCAGGGCGAACGAGACCTCTATTTCTAACCCCAGGAAGGGATGATGTAGATGAGCCTTAACCAGACCCCCAGAGCCAGTCGCTACCATATTGCCTTCTTAGGACGGATGAATTCAGGTAAGTCCAGTTTGATCAATGCTTTAGCAGATCAAGATGTGGCAGTGGTCTCACCTGTTGCCGGGACCACCACAGACATTGTGCACAAGGCCATGGAGATCCATGGAGCTGGCCCGGTAGTTTTGATTGACACTCCCGGTATAGATGATGTAAGCCTCCTTGCCACTGCCAGGATTGCCCGTACTAGACAGGCCATCGAAAAGGCAGATTGTGCCATTGTCGTGGTCGATGCCACAACGGGTGAAGGTGAGCCTGAGCGGGAGCTTTATGCTTATCTAGAGGAGAAGCAGGTTCCGCTTATTGTGGCTGTAAACAAGACGGATCTAGTCGACGACAAGCTAAGTCTAAGTCCCCGCTCCAGGCACTCAGTGACAAATGCTCCATATATCGAGGTCAGTGCCAAAACACATAGGGGCAAAGAGGAGCTGCTAAGAGCTATTAGTACGCTAGCTGCCAAGGCCGAGGAAAGGCAAGGGCCGCCGCTGGTCGGCGACCTTTTTGACCCGGGCGATAGAGTTATCCTCGTCATTCCGTTAGATGCCCAGGCACCTAAGGGGAGATTGATTTTGCCACAAGTACAGACGATTAGGGATATTCTCGATCATGGCGGGATCGCTATTGCCGTTGGGATGGAGCAGCTAAAGCAGCTGTTTTCTGGTAAGAATTCCGCCCCCAGGCTGGTTATAACCGACTCTCAGGCCTTCAAAGAAGTGGATCAGATTGTCCCTCCCGCTACTCCCCTTACTTCTTTTTCGATTCTCTTTGCTCGCCACAAGGGCGATTTTGACCTTCTAGTCAAGGGGGCCCAGGCACTGGATCTGCTAAGACCTGGTGATAGCGCGCTGATTGCTGAGGCTTGTACCCATCACCCCATCGAAGATGATATAGGTACTGTGAAGATCCCCAGGCTGCTCAATGCCAAGGTGGGAGGAGAGCTAAACTACAAGTGGCAAAAAGGTGGAGATTACCCGGAGGATTTGGCCTTTTTCCAGGCCGTGATCCATTGTGGTGGGTGCATGCTTAATCGCAAGGCCATGTGCTCACGGCTTGAGGCGGCAGCTGCGGCTGGTGTATCTATTACTAACTACGGCATGACCATTGCTGCCTGTCATGGGATTTTGCCAAGGGCCTTAGAGGTTTTTCAGTGGTAAGTATTCAACCAAGGAGATACCATCCGTCTCTTCGTACCCTCAAACCTGGAGAGTCTCCCACTTACTGTATCTCCTTAGGTGTGAACAAGAAAAACCCCTTTGGGTTGGATGAACATGGCCAAGGGAAAGGAGGGTGCTATCCTAGGCTAGTTGCGTAGCAGAGTGAGATAGCTTACTAGTTCCAGGCTTTGTCGAAGACAGTCTCACCGGTTCGAATGATCTCATAGACGAACTTGGTTGGCTCGAGGTTGTACAAGTCCTCGGCAGCATAGGGTATCGCCTCTATCGATTCGTCGACTTCCCAAGCAATTCTGGACAACAGCTGTGATTCCTTGAGGATGTGTTTGCCGAAATCGGGAGAGAACACTGCTAGATCAATGTCACTTAAGTCTGTGGGGTTTCCCTTCGCCCATGATCCGTATAGTATGACTTTATCCACCCTCACATGTTCTTGCACTTTTCCGATGAACTCCAGGATCTTGCTATGGACTACAGCCTTGTCTTGAGCCATTCAAATAACCTCCTGGTCTCCCCGAGCAGGCTGGATGCGTATTCCTCATTCAACTCTTCCATAAGACCAAGTCTTTCGTCAGGATACCGCGTTGCGACATTAAGAGGGTTAAGCTCATGTACGATGTCAAGAAGATCGGCAGGAATCTCACCCTGCAAATCCACCAGAGTTAGTAGACGAGCCAGATTGTGGGTCTTTGGAGGTATCGCTTCCACCTATGAGTTCGTTCAAAAGAGCGTGCACATGACTCACGTCGTTCCTAAAAATCACAAACGACGACCCACCCTCTGGCTTGTGACACTTCTTACATCAGAGTATACATCCCTATGGTAGAAAAACGTCGATACTACATCTATTAGTGCCTCACCATCACGCAGCTGCAGTTATCTTTCCCTCTTTGCTGCTTGCCAGGGATACCAACACCACTCCTAGCAAGAAAAGACCAATACTAATCAGAAAGGGCAGTCTTTGATCTACCTCAGCTGCCAATCCTGCCAGCCAGCCAAAGGGTGAGGTGAGGCTGAGCATAATGACATCGAGGATCGATACGATCCGTGCCCTCTCCTCGGGATCAACGGATATCACCACAAGCGCATCCATAAACGGGCGGACCAAAGCTAGACTGCAGGCCTCTAGAGCTATACTGATTACGAGAAACGCGTATCCCAAAACTGGGGAGAAGACTAATATCAACTGACTGAGAACGGCCAACAAGAACCCTGTCAACATGGGCCTTTTGAAGTTCGCTTGAGCGATTCTGGGCATGATCAAGAAGTAGAAAAGCAACATGATAATGGCCTTGATGAAGGGGAAGATAGCAATATACTGTTCAGGGATCTGGAGCCTTCCAGTAACGAGGATTGCCCAAAAATTGGTGTTGATCATGAAACAGATATTCATTGCTACCCTAATCCCCAAGGCTATTAAAGTCTGTGGTGTTCTCAAAATCTGCCTAAACACATCACCATATTGCCCTACCAACACCATGATACCCAGTGAGGCAGTTTCTCTCTTGCGAATCTCACCTTGGCGGGTTTCTGTCGCCAAGGCATAAAGGATAATAGCCTTGATGGTCATCATCACAAAGGAGAAAAGATAAAGACCCCGCACTGTGGGGATAAAGCCATACCTAGCAATGAATACTCCAGCTGCAGGTGCCACAAAAGCTGACAAAAGCCCCGCTATGTATATCCAAGAAAAGATATCGACTAGCTGAGCCGACTCACTATCTTCGACAAGTAAACAGTTCCATGCATTCCCCGCTATCCGCCATAGGCTATTGATTATTGCTGCGACAAGAAAATGGGTGAAGTTTCGCGAAAAAGCCCAGATGAGGCAGGGGATACTCCAAGAAATCAGATCACCAACAAGGGTCGTCAGTCTGCGTCCCAGCTTATCTGTAATGGCACCACTGAGCAATGCCGAAAAGACCTGAAGCAACATGCTAATACTTGCGATCAGCCCAATCTGGCCTTCGGTGATCCCTAAGGCCACCATATACAGCGAAGCATAGGGAAGATAAAGCTGTTGAGGTATGCCAAAAAGGGGTTCTGTCCAAACACAGGCTCGAGAGTTCCCCTTAAGGCCCAGTAATGTCTTAACAAGCGGATGGGATTTCAACATGGGCTTTGCCCCTCCTGCCACTAGGTCGTTATCATTGTCGTCTTATTACCTACATATTAGTGGCCTTATTCTTATTCTTTCGTCCACCCATCCATAATTCCCTACAATCATGTTTCGCATTATCAAGGGGTTGTGTTATAAGACAGGTACCCAGTGGTACCTAGTACCGTGAGCCTCTGGAAGGAAATGCCATTATCTCTCCAGAAACTAATTTACCGAAGTGGCTCGAATTATCTTGAAGATGCCATGGGAGAAAGGAAGGGATCAGATATGGGGTCCAATGGTTTTACGGTTGCGCTGTATTGTCCGGTGGGTGGGCTCACCTCGGATCGAAGCATGGAACAGATCGTAGAGGAATTTGAAGCTCTCAAACGATACGTCAACTTCACAAAGGTCTATCTTGAGACCTACGAGGTGGGCTCGTTGATTCATGACCTCATGCAAAGCCATAGCCTTTTGCCTCTACCCACTCAACTAGCCTCCGCCATCCCCCGGGGATTCTCTCGAAAGGATCAGCAAAGGGATCAGTTATTCGCAGTACCGCGTATTTGCATCCTTCTACTTTCTTCAGCACAACACCATCGGAGACCGGCGTATCCTGGGGCACCTCAACCCAGTACTCATAACCCCGTAAACCTTCGCCATGCTCCTTTTCCGATACAGGAACATCAAATCCAAACCTTCTTGCTGTAGCACTAATACCGTTTTCGTCGGCCCATCTCGTCATGAACTCAATCACATCATCTTCCGGCGTGTGGCCCACCCGAGCCGAACTAGCCACATACATGGCCTCTAGCTCCTCAAATCTGACCTCGCTATACACTCCATCAACCACTACATCACCCCTTCTGAAGTAGGATCTGATAAGCATGAGTTTTTCCGGTAGCCTATATGCCGTATCCCGGAATCGACTGGGAGGTTTGCCATATTCCATGGCTATGTCCAGGATGCGTTTTCCACGGCAGATATCCCGCATAGCGTAGGCAAGGCGCCGTTTTCTCACATACTCCATCAAGGGCATTCCCACATATACCCCAAATAACCGATGGAAGTGGTACTTAGAGAAACCTGCTATATTGGCACACTTGTCAATGGAAATCGGCTGCGATATGTTCTCTTCGATAAAGTCAATGACCGCTTGTATGCACTCGATATACGCCACCCAGTCCACTCCCTGCTACAGCTTAAGTTCATTATAATAGAAAATATCAACGAGACCAGACATTTTTTGCTAACCTCCGTATGCATACTCAAATCTTTGGAGCCAAAGTTTCTGCAGGATGGTCTAGAGTCTTGTAGAATAATGTGGAAGAATTGAGAAGAAAAGGTTCTTGTCTCGGTCGAGTCCAGGCAGATAAGCCTGCCTTCCTGGATTCGCCTATTCTTTTTTTATGGAGGTCAAACTCAAATGTCTAGCCGAAGGATAACCCGCACCAAACGCGTATTTACTGTGCTAATCGTCCTGACCCTGATCGTCACTGCCCAGCTCGTCTTGAGGCAAAGGGCAGAGGCGGATCTTGATTTATGCCCGCCACTCATTCCAAGTGTCCTACCTGCCGTTTCCGCCGAGCAGTCGGTAATCATCCATGACCCCTATGCATATCCTGGAGATTACCACAAAGCCCAGCTGCATATGCATACAGACAGCTCCATGGATGGCGAATGGCCTGTTGAGACGGCGGTCAAAACATACTATGAAGCAGGATATACATACCTGGCCATTGCCGATCATGATCAAGTAACCATCTATGAAGAGCTTGATGGTCCCGGTTTTGTTACCATCCCCGCAGAGGAGAACACAGTCCCCTGGCCTTTCTGGCCCCTGGGAACCCATATGCTCCGTCTCTTCGTGGACTCCATGATCGAACTGGGGATGCTCAAGCTAGAATAGACAGCACCTTGGAAGCTGGAGGCATGGCAGGTATCTGCCATCCAAGCTGGATGGGTAACATGCACACCGGAGAATGGACGCTATCTCAGATGCTAGCCCTAGATGGATTCCAGCTGGTAGAAGTGTATAACCCCCACTCCAGCCCCAGAGAGGACACCTATCGGTGGCACCAACTCATTCGGCGCCTAGGACCCGACAATCCGGTTTGGGCAATTGCCGTTGATGATGCCCACAGCGAAAAGCTATTTAATCGCGGGTGGGTAATGGTCAAGACCGCGGGTATCTCTGAGGATGCTCTAAAGACTGCCCTCAAGCGAGGCAGCTTCTACCCTTCCACGGGACCCGTGGTTGACTTTGGCGTCACCGGTGGAAACATCACCGTGAAGATGGCAAACAACAGTCGAGCAAAGATTTCGTTTGTCGCTGGGAATGGTGAAATCGTATATGCAATAACAGCCAGTGAGGCCACTTACAGACCGAGAGGGAATGAAGGCTTTATCAGAGTTGAAGTGGAAACCTCCAATCGCAAGAAAGCTTGGTCTCAACCTTTTTGGCTGGAGGTACGAGAGATATAGGGTCCTTTCTCACGAGCAAAATGAGGTGGAAAAACTCACCAATATCCGATCTCGTTATCTACTATATGAAAGTGCAACTGGTCTCCATACAGATGGAATGGAGCTCAGGCATCTCACAGCAGGACTTCTAGTTCCACCTCATCCCTCAGTGGTATCCCATCGATTCCGACTAGAGGGATCTCTGGTTTTAGCTTTCTCGCCTCTTCTAAGGCGTTTTTGTATAACGCGGCCAACGAAAAACCTCTTAACTGATAAAATCTAATGGCGGCCAGATTATCATTTGTTGTGACTAACCAGATCCGCTTACACCCCTTATCCGCTGCCGCCCTTTTGACATGTTCAATCAAGGTCGACCCTATGCCGACCTTATGAATGAAACTCGCCAAGAGCAACAGTTCACACTCATTATTGGCGAGTTCATACAGAGCTACGCCTACAGGTCTGCGATTTTGCTCAGCAATGAATCCCAAAAGCTCAGTTACATCATGGAGCTCATTCTTCGTTACAATCTGTCCTGAGCCCCAGTTCTCTCTCATATAGGGAATAAGCCACTGCAAATCCTCTGTGGTTTTTTCTCTGACTTGAAATCTCAAACAGATCAACTCACTTCCCTAACATCACCCCAACAGGAAAACCAGTAAAGCTAATCAGCATGACGCCAGCCATAGATCATGTAATAGTCCAGTACGCAGATCACTTGAGCAGTCTTTCAGCATATGGGAGGGATCTCCTTTGACTGTTTGATTGGTTAACCGCTTCGTTTGATTCGCTCATCGATATAGCTGTCCATATCGTCGACTTTGAGTACTATCTGAATCTGAGGATTGAGCTAGAAGATGAGATCAGCAGACAAGTAGACCTAAGTGTGCTTAACGAAGCCTCAACCTTACCAATAAAGGAAGTGCTTTTCGGAGGTACGAACATCTGGGATGTAAGTGACGAGTTGAGCAGAGATTTCCGCCTACGTAACTGTATGGAAATACAAGGACATCAAACCCTATCTCAACTACCTGGTTAGGAGAGCTTGGCTCTATCTTGACGAGAAAGGTCAATAGGAGGGTGCTAATTGGTCGACCACGATGCTCTCGCATTATCAAAATCACATATTCATTGCAAAGACTTGAGCGATATTCGCATCTGGATTTAGCGAACTTCTTACGGACAAATGTAATAGTGTCGCCTGCTGATTATTTCCCTTGCCTGACCCTGCAGGATGAGAGCAGATGGCGTTCTTTCAAAGATCCTGGTAATCCGGAGTGGTCAAATGCCCTCCAGTCCCCAGTATGGATCGCTAAGAGTGCTAGGGACCAAAAAACCCCCCGCTCTATCACTGCAGGGGGCTTAGTCATCTTACTGTAATGGTGATCTTGGATCCATCGGCCGATCTCCGGCTCTATTCCCCTGTTCATGCATCAGATGCTCCATACCCCTTGACAGGGTATCATCCTCCAGCACGCTGTAGAGATGGTATCCCAGATCTTCCCTATCCACCAACACCTCTTCCAGCACTTGGACAGTGCCATAGTCTTGCAGCTGGTGAGCTCGGGCGATTTGCTTCCGTATCATCTGCTGCAGCTTGAGCTCCTGCTCCAGGTCGTTGCGGAGGAAATCCCGCATAGAGTAGCGACCTTCAACCTCGTGTTTGATATACGACAGCTCATGCTGAGTGACTGGATGGGCGGTGGGGACTACACCCAGCCGGGCCACCCGTTCACCGATCATATCCATATAGTTTGGAGCTAGATGGCAGAAATATACTAGGAGGCGACCAAACCGATCATCTGGTTGGGGAAAAAGCATCTAATCCTCGCTCAATTCTCTCTCACCCAGGTCTGCCAAAAGCCCGGGAACGAATCAGGGATGACTACAGCCCCTACCGCCTTGTTATAGAATTCATACAAGTTAGTCAGGCCAATGATTGCATACTGATAGCCCTTCAGCTTCATGTCCAACAGAGCGGCTAAAAGAAGGGCTTTGCCTATCCCCTGGCCTCGATATGACTCGGCTACTCCGATGGGGCCGAACATGCCCAAAGCTGTCGCATCATAACAAGAAAACCCGACGAGCTTGTTGGCTTTGATGGCTGCAAAGCAGGTTCTGGGAGAGTTAGATATCGCGATCTCGGCTTCACTGGCCCAACCCTCATTGAAATGCTCTCTGATCCATGCCAAGACTAGGTGTTTCTCCGGTCCAATCGGTTTTCTAATAGTAATCCCCTGCTCTGCTTGTGCAGCTAGCCAGCTCCAGTCATCAGGCAGATCGTAAAGCTTCACCAACATATCAGCAGCCATAGACTCTCCTCCTCATATTTGACCCACTGGTGATTAGATCACCCAGCTCTTTCTGCACACCCAAATAATCTCCTTGCTCCCTAACTGCCCGTCGAATGATAGTGCTTCACTCCCCAGTTCCAGATCTGTAGACATATGAGAAAAAAGGCCAGCCCTACCAAGGGCGAAAGCCACGACAACCATGAAGGAAGATGCAGCGGATCCGCATGATCCAGAATCGCCATCAGTGGAAAGTAGTTGATCGTAGCCAAAGGAATTATCCAAGTGAAAAAGCTGCGAAACCAGCCGCGGTAAACCGAGATCGGCACCTGGGCTGTCTCGACCCCTCCATAAGTAGTGAGATTGACCACTTCCAGACTGTCCACAGACCAAAAGGATAGGGTGGCCTGCAGTACAAACAGCCCGGAAAACAGCAAACTACCACCCAGGATAGCCGCCATGATCAAAAGGACCTGAGTAAAGGCCAACTGCATCTGCAGACTGCTCATGCCCCCAATGAGTACCACCAGACCTTGGGCGAACCTCCCCACTCTTAACAGTTGAAATTCAAGACCCATCACCTGCAGCACGGTACTGCGCGGCCGCAGCAAAATCCGGTCAAACTCTCCTGATCTAACATACCGGTGGAGGGTATCAAAGCCGCGAGCTAACGCTTCAGAAATGGCAAAAGCCATATGCACCATCCCATAAAACAGTGCCACTTCTGGTAAGGTCCATTCCCCCAGGCTGCCAAACCGGGCAAACAAAGCCCAAATGCCTAGAAACTCGATGGCGGTGATCACTAGGTTTCCCAATGCCATCATGATAAAGGAGGCTGGGTATTGGAGCTGACTGCGCCAAGAAAGGCTTATATAGCGGAAATATAGACTGATGCCATCTCTCATCTGCTACCCTCCCTGTACCACTACTCGCTTGAGGCCCCGAGCCAAACGTCTCCGGCCCCAGATGACTAAAATACCGGTCCAGATTAATTGGCGTGCCAAAAAAAGCCAAATCCGATCCGCAGCCAGCTGGCCGGTAAAAAACCGGGCCGGGGTATCGACCAGCCCCGCAAAGGGAAGCAGCTCCAACAACCTTTGAGACCAGTCTGGAAACAGGGGTATGGGAACCGCCATTCCCGACAACAGCATCACCACCGCCGGAAGCAAGCGGCTAATCCCTTCTCCGGATATGGTCCAAAACATGGAGATACTGATCAAATTGGTAATGGCACATCCTAAGAGCAAAGCCCCTGCCGTAGCAAGCAGCCAAGCCCAAAGGCCGGCAGCTGTGGGCACAGCTAAAGCATACCGGGGCGGTAGGCAAAACAGAGTCACCAAGAACACCGGTATGGCTCGCAGTAAAGTAGGGGCTACTCTGAGCGCAACAGCCCGCGCATACCACTGATTATATAAATCCACTGGGCGACATAACTCATAGGCTACATTGCCGCTTTGAATCAAAGCTTGGATATCACGATCACCATCCCAGGGCAGCATTCTCAGCATCGCTTGCCCCAGCCACACATAACCTACCACTTGCACAAATGTAAGGGGTTGAGGCTCTGTCGTAGATAGGTAAAAAGCCTCCATTACGAAGATCCTGACAAACCCAAACATGAACTGGGTAGCAATGCCCGCCAATGCCGCTACCCGATACTGTACCAGCAGCATGAACCGCATGCGGATAATCGCCAGATATGCTCTCATATGTGCAGCTCCTCGTACAGCCGGGAAATAGCTTCATCGATCGGCGGATTTTCGATGAGGAGATCACTCACTCGGAACTGGTTTGATACTTCCGCCAGCAGCTCTGAGGGAGTAATCTCGGCAGGATCGAAGTTAAAATGAGCCCGGTTGCCTTCCAGTTTGACTAACTTGGCTCCAGATATCTGGTCACTGATATACTCCTCTGAGTAATCTGCATCCAGTTCTACGATCAGACGCCGCTCACGAGCCACTTGTTGGCAGATATCCTGCAGCTTGCCTTGAACCAGGATCTTGCCTCTCCCAATAATCATTACCCGGCTGCAAAGCGCCTCTACATCATCCATATCATGAGTTGTGAGAATGACTGTGGTACCCTGTTCTTGGTTTAGTCTCCTAATGAAATCTCTGACCACGAGCTTGGAGACAGCATCTAAGCCAATTGTCGGTTCATCTAAAAAAAGTATTCGGGGTCTGTGCAGCAGTGAAGCCGCCAGTTCACACCGCATCCGCTGACCCAAGCTGAGCTGCCGAACTGGGACCTCTAGAAGTTCAGCAATCTGCAGTGTATCCACCAGCTCCGCTAGGGTCTTTCGATAATCACCATAAGACAACCGGTAGATATCACGCAGCAGCTCAAATGAGTCCACCACCGGCAAGTCCCACCACAGCTGAGAGCGCTGTCCAAACACAACTCCAATCTCTCGGACATGTTCAATCCGCTCCTGCCAGGGGACTCGCCCCCTAATCCGGCAGACTCCCCCATCGGGGACCAAGATGCCGCTCAAGATTTTCACAGTCGTAGACTTGCCTGCACCATTCGGACCTAGATAACCAACTAGTTCCCCTTCTTCGATCTCAAACGAAACTCCATCCAGGGCATGTACTGGAGTATACTCTCTTTTGATCAGCCCCCGCAATGCATTTCCCAGTCCCGCCTTGCGTTTAGCTACTTTGAAGGTCTTGGTCAGATCCCGCACCACAATCTGGGCCATAGCTCCTCTTCTCCCTTACTCTTGGCGTCTTGTCAGTTACTGTTTCAGCAATCATGGTTGCATTCCTTTTGCTATCCCGACAGGACTTGTTCAAACTCGAGTGATCTATCTAGAAGGGGTTTTGTCTGGAAGGAATCAGTACCCAGATGGCATTGGCCAGTTATTATGAGATTGCAGTAGGTTATGGGTAGGGATTAATACCTGAATAGAGAAAAGGGATCCTATTGCCCAGGCTGGGCTGGGGGATTAACAGAAAAGATATATTTTCCTGGAAAATGAGCTCTCGTGAAAGCTTGACATCGCGGAGCCCCTGTAGTATAGTTATGCATATATTACGCGAGATTATGCGAGGGGAGTTGTCAATAGTGAAGAAATCGTCCTTGATCTTTGGGTTGTGTATTACACTTGTCTTCATGATCGGAGCTTCTACCATCGTAGGTGCGAAGCCGCTTCTCAAGGTGGGCACCAGTGCAGATTTCCCGCCATTTGAGTTCCAAGATGAGAAGACCGGAGCTTACTTAGGATTTGATATCGATTTGATCAATGCTATCGGTAAGGCTGCTGACATGGAAGTCCAGATCGTCAATACCGCGTGGGATGGGTTGATTCCAGGCCTCTTAACCGGCAATTTTGATTGTATAATATCAGCGATGACCATCACCGAAGAGCGCCTCAAGGCAGTCGCATTCTCAGATCCATATTTCTCATCCAGCCAAGTCATAGTCACCAAAGTTGATGATACTGCTATCAAGACTGTCGAAGATCTGCAAGGCAAGCAGATTGCAGTCCAGATCGGTACAACTGGTGACCTGGAAGCATCAGAAATTGAAGGTGCCACAGTCAAGCGCTTTAACTTAGCCCCGGATGCCATCCAAGAAGTCCGCAACGGCAGTGTGCCGGCTTGTATAATTGACCTGGCAGTGGCTGAGGAAATTGCCAAGGAGTACAAGGATATCAAGTTCGGTGAGCCAATCACCACTGAGTCCTATGGGATTGCGATCCGAAAGAACAATACAGAGCTTATCCAGAAGATCAATGATGGATTAGCCTCCATCAAGGCATCTGGCGAATATGACGAGATTCACGCGGATTGGTTCTAAGTAAATTAAGTTTGACATGAGCCGGTTACGGTGGCCTCAGGCTGCCGTGACCGGTCTAGTATGATGTTGGAGGAATGCATGTGGCGCTTGACTTTTCCATAATTCCAGGCATTTTGCCTGCACTGCTTGTGGGCACACGGTTGACTATACAACTTGCCTTCATTGCAGTAGCCATCGGCCTGGTCATTGGCTCATTTGTAGGGATTGGTCGGGTCAGCAGCAATCGGGTGCTGCGTACCCTTACAGGCATCTATGTTGACTTTATCAGGGGCACACCGCTTTTGGTGCAGCTTTTTTTAGTCTATTTCGGATTACCCTCACTCATCGGCCGCCCGGTTCCACCTTTTACAGCAGCGATCGCAGCGTTGAGCATCAACAGTGGAGCATATGTTGCAGAGATTGTCAGGGCAGGTATACAATCTATAGACAGAGGCCAAATGGAAGCAGCCAGATCGATTGGACTAACTTATTCCCAATCTATGCGGTATATCATTTTCCCACAGGCCTTCAGGCGCATCATCCCCCCTTTGGGGAATGAATTCGTCGCTATGCTGAAGGAAACATCTTTGGTCTCAGTCATAGCCTTAGAAGATCTGCTTCGCAAAGGGCAAGTAGTCATCACCAGGACATTTAGGCCTTTTGAGGTCTATATGGTCGTGGCCCTCATTTATCTGGTCATGACCTTAGCAATATCTAGGCTGGTAGCCTGGTCTGAAAAGAGGTTGAAGGTAGTTGATTAGAACCAGTAGATTAGAGAAATCTTTTGGAAGCAATCACGTGCTGCGCGGGATCGATGTCACTATCAAACCACACGAAGTGGTCGTAGTGATCGGCCCTTCCGGATCGGGGAAGAGTACATTCTTGCGCTGCCTGAACCTCTTGGAGACACCTACTGCCGGCCAGGTCTACTTCCGCGGCCAGTGTATCACCGACCCCAACGTAGATGTAAATGAAGTGCGGCGAGAGATGGGGATGGTCTTCCAAAGATTCAACCTCTTCCCCCACATGACTGTCCTGGATAATATCACTCTCGGGCCGACAAAGGTACGGGGTGAATCACTGGAGGAGGCCAGAGCAACTGCCCGGGTTCTCTTAGGCAAAGTCGGTATTGCCGAAAAGGAGCATGCTTACCCATCTGAACTGTCCGGCGGACAACAGCAGCGTGTTGCTATAGCCAGGGCACTGGCCATGAAACCGACAGCCATGTTATTTGATGAAGCTACATCTGCCTTGGATCCAGAGATGATCGGCGAGGTGCTGGACGTTATCCGGACACTGGCCCAGGAAGGTATGACTATGGTCATAGTTACTCACGAGATGGGCTTTGCCCACGAGGTGGGTGACCGGATTATCTTCATGGACGAAGGCGTCATCGTAGAACAAGGCCCTCCTGAAGATGTCTTAGGAAGGCCGCAAAACCCCAGAACACAAGCTTTCTTGAGCAAAGTGTTATAGCAAAAAGCTAAAGATCACGAGCCACCGCCACCTCGACACATGGTCCCCAAACCCAGATGGCCCAGCCGCAGCACTCCATCTGGCTCAACCGGGTAGAGCCATCTCTCTATCGATCATACCTCTAGGGGACCAGTACCACTTTAACCGATTCCGTACCCTCCTCTGCCATGGCAAAAGCCGCTTCCCATTCTTCAAGGGGAAAGCTGTGGGTTAGAATCGGCTCTGCCCGCACCAAACCTCTGGCCAGAAAGTCAATGGCAATCGGATATGTATATGGACTGAGGTGAGCACCATAGATATCCAATTCTTTCCGATCACCAATGATGCTCCAGTCTACTGTTGTCGGCTCGGTAAACACGCTGAACTCCACAAATGTACCTAGTTTGCGCACAATCTGCAGGCCCTGGATCACGCCTTGGGGGTTGCCTGTATTATGGATATATATATCACACCCATAACCATCAGTGAGCTCCATCACCCTTTGTTTCACATCATCCACTGATGGATTGAGGACCAGGTCGGCTCCCAACTTCTGCCCCAGCTCCAGCCTGTTTTGGCGCAGATCAATACCGATCAGCAGCCCGGGGTTCTTGAGCCGGGCAAGCTGTAGCTTTAAGAGCCCAAGGGGACCTAGACCAGCGATGACTACAACATCGCCAAACTTGATCTTTGCTCTTTCTACTGAATGGACTGCACAAGCAAGTGGTTCGATGATCGCCCCATGATACCCGGTGATCGAGTCCGGGACCTTATGGATAATATCTCTCTCCAAGAGCCGGATGTATTCTGCCATGCCTCCTTCGGCAACTTCTCTTTGAAAACCATGGATATTGTGAACTTCGCACATCCAGTAACTGCCTTGGCGGCAGAACCGGCATTGGCCGCAAGGCACGATCTGCTCAGCCGTGACTGTATCTCCGATCTCTATGCCGTGTCTGGCTTGGGCACCTGGGCCCAGGGCCACGACTGTACCGAAAAACTCATGGCCGGCTACAACCGGTGGTTTATTGTAAGCCGGTTGGACTGCATCCCCCCAAAACATAGAGGCACCGGCTCTGGACTTGACATCACCGGCACAAATACCGCAAGCCTTTACCTTCACCAAGACTTCGCCATCTTGAATCTGCGGAACCGGGATTTCTTCTAACCTATAGTCACGGGGGCCATGGCAAACGACTGCTTTCATTTTCTCAGGGATATTGATATCCACTTCCCCAGCCTCCTTTATCCATATTTATCGTTCTAAATTACCTAGCCCAATTTCTCCCTCTCGAAGTCTACAGCTCCCATCCAGAAGCCACAGTTAGGCAAATAGCCGCTTGAACATAAACGGCGCTCCTAGTGTAGCCCATACGGCGATTACAGCATAGCGCAGCATGTCCCAGCAGGCTGTGCCCGGAAAGACCGCCTTGAGGCCATACCTGATGCCGATCACGCCCACGAGGCCAAGAGCCACCTTGATAATCTGTACGAAGACGGCTGCATGAACATCATACTTCACATATTCATTCTCCAGTGTATATCCCACCCCTGCCCCGGCGATCAACCCCAATATTTGAGTAACTTCCTTAGTAAACACGGGATTCAGCAGCCTTGACAGCATCAATGCCAGGCCGGGAGCAATTATGGAGACTGCCAGTGCCACACCGACCCGCGCCTGGCTACTTGGACCCCAGGCGCGCACACGCTGTTCGAGCTCTGTGTAGAGACAAGCCACCGCGCTGCCGAGCACCGCTCCTATGAGGACATCGCTAGGGTAGTGGACTGTGGCATAGACGCGCGTAATCGCGATGAGGATAACCATGGCGATGCCCAAAGCCATTACCCACTTTTTTTTGATGCTGCGGATTAAGTACATCCAGAATGTGGATGAGACTTGAGCATGACCGCTGGGAAATGAATACCCTGTTCCGGTCAGCTTCAAGTATTCAGGTGCACCCAGGTGTGGGAAGATGACATAGGGCCTGGGCCGACAGAAAATGAACTTGATACCTACATTCAAGTAGTTCGAAATAGAGAGTGCGATCACTAAACCAAAACCCAGCTGTTTACTGATACACCAGTAGAGTATGGGTATTGCAGCTGTGTAGAATGCAGTAGAACCTAAATCGGTGATTGCCTTCATGACCCGGTCAAGGTCAGGGGTTGCGATGCCTCTCAGGAATTCAAATACAGCCATACTGTCCAAGGAAAACCACCTCTTCCAGGTGATCTTCGCCGGGCAGGCTGAGAATCCTATAGTTTTCTACTTAATTTCCCAACCTGCAGCCTCTACCGACTCCAGGAGCCTCCTCGGTACCCTGTAAGAGCCGGGCAGCTGGGCAAAGTGTTCGCTGAGGTGAGATATGCGTATGATGGGGGCACATGGCATCAAATAGTTCCTCGAACCCACTTCTCATACGGCCGTGGTCACATCCCTCTTCTTACCTCCTGCCCGAGAGATGAGCACAATCCCCACTATCAACAGCCCGATATTGATCAAGAACGGCAGCCTTTGATCCATCTCCGCTGAGACTCCCGCCAGCCAACCAAAGGGTGATGTAAAGGTGAGCATGATGACATTGAGAATAGACACAATGCGGGCCCTCTCCTGGGCATCAACCGAGATGACCACCAATGCATCCATGAAGGGCTGGATTAGGGCTAGGCTAAAGGCTTCCAAAGCTATACTGAGCATTAGCAATGCATATCCCAATGCCGGAGAGCTGATCAAAATGAGCTGGCTGGATACAAACAACAAGAAACCCGTCATCAAAGGTCTCTTGAAGTCCAGATGAGCGATCCTGGGCATAATCAGAAAGAAGAAAAGCAGCATGATGATGGCTCTCGCAAAGGGAAAGATAGCTATGTATTGCTCGGGCACCTGCAGTCTGCCTGTAACGAGAATGCCCCAAAAGTTAGTATTGATCATCCGGCAGATATTCATTACCAGCATGATGCCAAGAGCTACTAGGGTCTCAGGTGTTCTCAATATGTGTTGAAATACTCCACCATATTGTTTGACCAAAGCCATGATACTGGTGTTGGCGGTCTCTCTTAGCCGGATCTCGCCTTGGCGAGTCTCTGTGGCCAGTGCATCCAACACCAAAAAACTTAGTGGTCATCATGACAAATGCCAATAGATAAAGGCCGCGTACTGTCGGTACAAGCCCATACCTAGCGATTAAGACTCCTGCCAAAGGAGCTACAAAAGCCGCCAGCAACCCCGCTATATATGTCCAGGAAAAGATATCAACTAATTGGTCAGGATCACTATCTTCGACTAAGAGGCAGTTCCAAGAATTTCCCGCAACTCTCCAAGAGCTGTTGACAATCGCTGCGATCAGAAAGTGCGTGAAGTTTTGAGAAAAAGCCCAGATCAGGCAAGGGATGCTCCACGCGATAATATCGGCAATCAGGGTCGTGCGCTTACGTCCAAACTTGTCGGTGATGGCACCACTCAACAGAGCCCAAAATACCTGCAAGAGCATGCTGATACTAGCGATCAGCCCAATTTGGCTCTCTGTCACCCCTAGTGCCACCATATATAGTGAAATATAGGGAGTATAGAGCTGCAGAGGTATGCCAAAAAGCGGTTCTGTCCAAACACAGGCTCGAGGATTTCCCTCAAGATCAAGCAGCGTGTTGACTAAGGGGTGAGATCTCAACATAGTAGTAGTCCCTCGCATATGTTAAATATGAAATTGTCATCTCATCTATATTAACATGTTCCTGGTGGCTTGCCCAGACTCCAAAGGAACGATGGCTCGCCCGGGTGATGCCTCACGCTATTGGCGGCGGCAAAATCGCACTGCTTGAATGCTTCCACCCACCTTAATGGAAGGCAGCGCCAAATGTGCGGGAATGGTTACAGTGACTCCATGTGCTTGATCAGATTCGACATATAGATCTTTGACACACCCATTTTCCGATAAAGTATACTCTACCCGGCCAACCCTATCTATGTCATCAAAAATAATACCGAAACATCTCGTCTGGAGATAACCGGCAACAATAAACCTACCGGCAAGGGGCAATTGGGGTCGCGAATTGTGGCTGCGCAAATGCTTGCTGATCATAGCTTGCAGCCAAGTCTGCTGCTGTTGGGATAAATGTTCAAGGTGGTCCTGGCTGCCCACTCCCTGTAACTCGACAAGTTCAACTAAGCTCTCCTTACCTGCCCTGGCTGCCCTGCGCATATACTGATCTGCTTGCTCGACCGGCACCCGCAAATCGCCTGTACCATGTACGATCAGCAAGGGGGTGAGCAGGTTTTCTACCAAAGTGATCCCACTGCGGCTGGCATATGCCTCTTGGCGAGAGCCAGGATCGCCGCCGATCCATACTTCCAGCTCATCCCTAAACTCTCCCACCTGATCTTCTTCATACCAAGCAGCATAATCACTGATCCCGCAGAAACATACTGCTGCTGAGAAGAAATCGGGAAACTTCCCGATGAGGGAGTATACATTACCTCCGCCACCACTGCCCCCCAATAAATAGACTATGTCAGGATGCTGACTGTGATCAGGGTATTGCCTTTGGGCGAATTGGACTGCATCGATCACATCCTGCAGCTCCCAACCATTAGCATCAGGTGTGCCGGCACTCTTCCCCCGTCCGCGCATTTCCGGCTCTACCCATAAATATGTATCTTCTATACCCATCACCAGTTGTCTGATCTTGTCACGGCTGCCGTCCTTCACTGAGCCATGCCACCCATGCATATAGATGGCCAGCGGGCTGGGGACTTGAGGCAGGTGAAACCCGGCAAACAGTTGTAGGCTCTGATCTTGTGCAGAAGGATATGACTCGTATCGCATCTCGGTTTGACTCCCTTCGCCCCGTCGCTTTTTCTGGTAAATAACAGCACCGGTGGCCACAAGGGCCACCGGTATTTGCATTCTATCCGGCAGTGGCCTGATGCCAATTATAGGCGAAAGCTGCCTTTGTGTAAATCAGCCTCTGCACTGCTGGTCCCTAGATAGGCCTCATATTCCATATGCTCTAACTCCCAAGCTTTGGACTCGGGGTTATACCATTGCAGCCTCTCTACCGGACAAGCTATCTGCACTACTTGCTTTTCACCAGGCTGTAGAGTAACCCGCTTAAAGCCCCGTAGCGATTTGACGGGACGGTCTACAGAGGAATTGCCAAAACCTACATAGAACTGGACAACTTCATCACCGGCTCGGTCACCGGTGTTTTCGATCTGGCAGCTCGCGGTGACTTGTTCACCCCCAGCAGTGAACCTGATGTCACTGAGGGCAAAACTGGTGTACGAAAGCCCGAATCCATAGGGTAAACAGGGCTCGACTTTCTCTTTATCCAGTTTGGCATAGCCATGGTAATAGTCATAAGTGATGCTGGTAGCTAACCAATCCACCTCGGGCAAATCACTCTCCTTTTTGGGCACCACAAAGGGCAGCTTGCCACCGGGATTGATATCACCAAACAAAGTCTTAGCAATGGCAGTGCCGCCTTCCATACCGGCATAATAGGCCATGAGGATAGCCGGTACATAATCCTTCCATTCCTCAATCATAATCATATTACCACCGATTAAGATGGCCGCAGTCTGCGGATTCAGAGGTCCGATCTTTTGGATCAAGGCAATTTCATCGGCATGTAGGCCGAGTGATTCTTTGCGATCTCCGCCGATGCTGCCTCCTGTATAGCTGGCTCCTTCGCCCATGGGGGTGATGTACTCCCCTTCATCATCATGGTCATATCCCACGACGAGTACTACCGCGTCAGCCGAGCGAGCTAACTCAGCTGCCTCCTCCAAATCTTCGCCATCGGAGAACATGACCTCTGCATCAGGCAAAAGCCGCTTGATCCCCTCTAGGGGAGTGATCACATAGGGAGGATATACCCAGCTAGAACCGTGGTCCCCGGTATTTTCAATCGCAGCTAGCCTACCGATAACCGCTACCCGTTTGACATCCTTGGTAAAGGGCAAGACTTTGTCTCGATTCTGCATAAGGGTCATGGACTTTTCTGCAGCCTCTAGAGCGAGCGCAATATGCTCAGGGCACACAACCACTGATTCCGGATACTCCTCTGGGTCTGGGGCCTCTGTAAAGGCCAGTAATGTACGGACAATGCGCACAGCCGCGTCGTCAATAGTCGCTTCCGCGACTAAACCATCCTGTACCGCCTGGACCAACCGGTCACCATAGTACAGGGTGTGGCACATTTCTATATCTAGCCCACCATTAGCCGCTTCTACTGTATCTTTCACACCAAAACAAAAGTCGCTGATCACAAAGCCATCAAAATCCCACTCTTCCTTCAATACCTCTCTGAGCAGGTAAGGATCGTGACAGCAATGAGTGCCGTGGTAAAGGTTATAGGCACCCATGACACTGGCGGCACCGGCATCAATACAATCCTTAAAGTGGGACAAATATACTTCCCGTTCTGTCCGCGGATCAGCCTCGACACTGACCTGGAAACGGGCATTTTCCATGCTGTTAAAAGCATAGTGCTTGATACAGGCAATCACGTTATGCTTCTGGACTCCCTGCACCAAGGCAGACCCCATTTGCCCCAAATGAAAAGAATCTTCGCCATATACTTCTTGGCTGCGCCCCCACCCAGGATTATATGGTAGGTTGATACAAACCCCGCCGAAAAGATTGCCACCTTGGGCCCGGATTTCCCGAGCAATGGCTTCCCCGATGCGTTCTTCCAAATCCATATCGAAAGCCGCTCCCCGGGCCATACTCACCGGAAAACATGTACTGTTGTTGCAGACCACTCCCCGCGGCCCATCAACGAACTTCATAGCAGGGACCCCCAGCCGCTCATTGCCACCAGCTGGGTAGGGAATCCAGTTATAGTGGCGGCCAGGAATCTCCGCATCCTTCATCATCTGTTCCATACTGACCTGTCCACTCATTAGATGAACTTTCTCTTCCAAGGACATCTTTGAGACAATTTCCTCAGCCTTGTCTGTGTAAGACAACCGGTACTCTTTAGTACACTGCACAAGCTCTCCTCCTTCAGTAGTGATAGTCCCCTAATTACGTTGGCCATTCTCTGCATGTGAGGGCATAGATGCCGCTTTGTGCGGAGTCTATGAGCCGTTTGACCGATGAGCTGCTTCACCGATGCATGAATGTCTGCTGCTGTTGGCGTATTGCAAGCTATGATCGAAGCACAGCTCCCGGCCGATGCCGCCGTCTTTTCCGATAAAGCCTCCAATTTGCCGTGATATGCGTAAATTCTCCGGTTGGCACCACTTCTCCTTTTTTCATGTCCATACTCCGCACTTTTCCGAATTACTCGTTTATCATCTAACAGATTATGCAGGAGGCTGGGATATACTGAGGGATCAGCTCTGTATGGAAGGGCTGTTTGCTTGCATCGCCAAGTGCAAACAAACAGCCTGACATGTTCAGAGAGAAGCTGTGGCCTTTAGTAGACCGCGGGGGCTAGGTAGACATTGATATTGCCTTCTCGGTCTGAGTTGAAGATCACGCTCTGATCATCGGGTGTGAAAAATGGGTGTGGATGAGATGCCAGTACACTCAATGAGCTGTCCATATTACTTAAGTCGCAAATTTAAGAAGGAAACTGGCTTTACTGTTATCGAATATCTTACTTCGGGAGGCCCAGAGGCTGCTTAGAGAAACTGATCTAAAGATAAGCGACATAGCCGGGGAAATCGGTTACAGCATTTCACACTTTGGCAGCGTGTTTAAGCAAATGACGGGAATCTCTCCTACAGAATATCGCAAGGTAAAGCGACAACAATTGATTCATCATACATCACAACAGAAAGAGGTCATATGAGATGGCGTTTAGACAAAAACCGGCTGGATTCTATCCCTTCTGGTTTTGGAATGATCACCTGCAGGAAGATGAAATCCGCTGGCAAATCAAAGAGATGCATGATCAAGGTGTGAAGGGATTCTTTATACATCCTCGGCAAGGGTTAAAACAACCTTACTTATCTCATGCGTTTTTCCAAGTTGTAGATACGGCCATTGCCTGTGCAGAGCAATATGGGATGGAGGTACATCTTTACGATGAATACCCCTACCCCAGTGGAGTGGCCGGTGGTGAAGTTATCCTCGGTAACCCCCAGTATTATGCCACCAGTCTGGTCCAAGATAAGTATGATGTTGAAGGTGGCGATATTCGCCTAGTCTTACCCCAGGGCAAAATCCTGTCTGTGATTGCTTATCCGCTGCGGGGGCAAGCAGTGGACTGGAGCAGCCCGACAGATCTCCGAGAATATGTGGGGATGGTGCTCACTGAGGACTCTTATATAGAGACTGGTTTGACAGCATACAACCAAAAACGCTATTTCGCCTCTAACCCGGTGCCGGTTTTGGAAACATCCTTACCAAACGGAAACTACCGCATCTTCGTCAGTGCCCAACAGAAGGTCGATAAGTTCAAGTACTGGGACAACTATGTAGATGTCCTCAATCCTGATGCCATCCGGGAATTCATAAGATTGACCCACGAGCGCTACAAGCAGCGTTATGCAGATCGATTTGGTAGTACGATATTCTCCATATTTGTTGATGAGACTACTCCCCAATGGTCAGATCGAATTCCCCAGGAATTTCTCCGTGAATACGGCTATGATCTGTGCCCACTCCTACCCGCCTTACAAGATAAGACTCATCCAGATCATGTAAAGGTCAGCTATGATCTATATAACCTCAAGTACAAACTCTTCTGTGAATCCTTTGAGGAACCAATCTCCAGCTGGTGTCAGGAAAACGGGATTGCCTATTCTGGTGAAAAACCCGGCCTCAAGCTCTCCCAGATCAAATATATGGATATCCCTGGATGCGATCCCGGTCATCGCAAAGCCGGAGGGGGCATGGACATCATTCGCCCCGATCTCCGCAAAAATGCCAAAGCAGTGGCTTCTGTAGCTCACTTTCTAGGCAAATCCGGTTCTTTATGTGAATGCTACCACAGCCTCGGCTGGAGTGGCACATTGCAAGATGCCAAACTGATCGGAGAAGGGTTACTGCTCCTAGGCGTCAACCATCTAGTACCCCACGGGTTTTTCTATACAACCCATGGCTTAAAAAAGCATGATGCACCTCCCTCCTTCTTCTTTCAAATGCCCTATTGGCCATTATTTGGTCGGCTTTCTGAGAGAATTGAGCGGCTAAATGCCATTTTCGATGGTACCCATATCGATGCCGATGTATTTTTGGTAGATGCCCATAGTGGTCTGCCGACTATGGAGCAAAAGAGTCTATATGGAGACATTCTCCTGATCTGTATGGAGAACCATCTGGATTTCCACATAGTGGATACAGAGATTTTGCAGGCAGCGAGCATCCAGGATGGGCAAGCCCATCTACAGGGTGTCTCAGCCAAAGCCGTCATCGTTCCTCCTATGCAAGTCGTAGAACAACCACTACAAGACTGGTTAGAGGCTTTTCAGCAAGCAGGCGGCCGCGTGATCGACTGCACTAGAGAAAACGAACGGGAAGTCTGCCAAGGCAAGATTACCGCCTCACTCACCCCCAGCCTCAGTATCCAGGATAATGGCCAAGAAGTGCCCGGGATTTGGTCTGTGAAAAGAATTACCGGTGAGCGAGCCCTGTGGTTCCTTCTCAATACAACTGACCAGGAATACAAAGTCACATTACAGGCAGGCAGCAAGCTTCAGGAAATTGAGATTCAGGAGGCTTGCCGAGGGCTTTTGCAAGATCAGGGCGACCACTACCAGCGCACGATCCGCCCCTTCGAATCCTTAGTATTGGCTGCTGCAGATCAAAAGGCAAGCAGCGAGTTAGCCCAGGATGCTCGATTAGAGCTAAGCATGAGTGGCGAATGTGAAATCAGTGCATTAAACAAGAACTTGTTGCGCATGTATGAATGGCAGATGACTCTCCTCGATGATCATGATACACCCCTAGAAACCGCTGCTGTACCAGCTATTCCGTTAAGCAATCAGCTGGAATATGGTCAGTTTCGCTTTAGTCCCGAGTACCATACCTATTTCGGCCATGCCCCGGAACTGGATTGGCCTGAGCTCAAAGTCTCTTATGAGTACACTTTCACTAATGCATATAGTGGCCCTGTAGAGCTGGTGATGGAACCAGATACCATCCTCGGTGACTGGGAGATTGCGGTTAATGGTAATGAGACATTTGGTGCAGAGGCATTGGCGGACAGCCAAGCCCATGTACGAGGGAGTCAAGGTGTAGACATCACCAGGTTCTTAAGACAAGGCAAGAATGTAATCCAGGTGCGAGTAGCTGCCGCTAAGCATAGTGATGGCCTGATCAATGCTCTTTACTTAGCGGGAGATTTTGGGGTAAAGCTGCACCCCACTACATTAGTAGAACCAACCAGGCAAGGCCAATTTGAAGCATATGCAGCCAATCTGCTGCCATATTACGCAGGTGTAATCGAGTATAGGACAACTTGGGAGCTAGCCGAGGTACCGACACAAAAAAGTTGTGCTATCACCCTGCATCTCGGTGAGCACTTCCGGGAGGCTGCCGAGGTCTCAATCAATGGCAGTAAGTTGCAACCGGTGCTCTGGGAACCACGCACTTTGCAGATCGAAACAAATCAATTGCAGAGAGGTAAAAATGATGTGACGATTAGAGTATATACGAGCCTCAGCCGTTCCTTCGAAGGGGAATGGTTTGACTACCAGAATCACAAGACTCGCCAAGTGAAAATGGGCTGATTGGGGGGATGCTATCATATGCGGCTTTCTACATCTACTTGTATCCATGAAAAGATTCTTTGGGGAGAGGAAGTATATTATACCTGTGAGGAAAGCATCACTGCCTGTGTCAAGGCTGGCTATGAGATTCTCGACATGAACTTTGCCACCTACTCAAGAGGCAGTCTACCCATGACCCAGCCTGACTGGACAGACTGGGTAAAGCGGCAAAAAGAACTGGCTGACTCTCATGATGTCAAGTTTTCCCAAGCCCATGCCCATTTCTATGACTGGCGCAGGGTGCCTGAGGGAGAGAAAGACTGGAATGAAGAATTGATCACCAGATCGATTATCGGGGCGGGGCTTGTCGGTGCCCAGTGGCTGGTCATCCACCCCGGCTCTGTCGATGACGGCATCTGGTATTCACATAGAAAGTCTCTTCGGGAAAACATCGAGGCTTTCCAGAGATATGCCGACCTGGCGGCCAAGCATGATGTCAACATAGCCATTGAGAACATGATCGAAAGCCGAGAGTCCCGCAGCTACGCCAGCTCCACAGAAGAACTGCTGGAGCTCTTGGATATTCTGGATGACCCCATCTTTGGCATCTGCTGGGATTTTGGCCATGCCCATATTGCAGGGATAGATCAGTGTGAGGCCCTGCGAGCGATCGGCCAGCATCTCAAGGCTTTGCATGTAGCCGATAACAGAGGTGAAAAAGACGATCATATAGCTCCTTATTTTGGTACGATCGTCTGGGAACCCATCCTGCGGACACTGAAGGAAATCGAATACACAGGGGATTTCACATACGAGATCCATAACTTCACCAATGGGCTTCCTAATGGCATGCATGATCAAGCCATACGCTTCACCTATGAACTGGGCATGTTCATGCTCGATTTAGCAAAATAGCTGCTTGGTGTAATGGTAGGGAGGCGATCCATGTTTATCTGCTCCAGCAGATGACTTGTATAAGTCATGTCACATCCGTGATCGACTCTCTACATTCCGCATGATCTCACTGCACTCATCTCTTGTTGAGTCATGTTGAATGTTTCCTCTCTCATAGGTGACATTTTACCAGAACAGATTCAACATGACATTATCACGGAACAACTACAGATTTCCAAAAAACAATTGACGTAAACCCACTCTAGTGATATAATTCTCCAGGCGTTTTGAAAAAACCTTATTTTACCAGTAATTGCGATAATCGTCCTTATTCACCAGCGTCCCTGCGTAAGACATCATGCCATAGGCTGCATCATCTCAGGATACGTAATCATAGAGACGAATACCCCAACACGCATCTAAGCAACGACTACCGAGACAAGCTCCAATAAACCCCGTTTTTGAGCAGCACTCAATATTTTACAAATCTTTTACACCCATGATGCTAGGTCTCAAAAGACGCACATTCTTTGGAAAGGAGTCAATTGAGGTGCAAATAGAAATCTGGTTTATGTATGCCTTTACCGGCCTCTGCTTAATCCTTTTGTCATGGTCGGGGCTGGTAAAGGCGAAGGTGTGGACTGATGAGACTCCTTGGAATCAGGTCTGTATTTTGACCCAGCTAGGAATCATCACCACCCTGATCGTAAGTACTCAGCACCGGAAAAAGGGACAGACAACTGCTCTCGGTCTCCGGAGAGAGAAAGAGCGGTTGCAGGCCACCCTATTAGGGTTAGGTGCCGGGATAATAGCGGTTGACCGGCAGGGACAGGTAGAATTGATCAATAAGGCTGCCGAAGAACTTACCGGTTGGGCAGAGCCGGAAGCCTTGGGCAGACCTCTCGAAGAAGTATTTCAGACACTCAAAGAACATACCGACTTAGAGCGAGACTCTATGGATGGTGCCCCAGGCTCACAAGCCGCCCCAGGGTGGGACAATCATATGATTCTAGTGGACAAAGCAGGCTATCAGCGGCATATTGCCCATAATGCGGCACCGATCAAGAATGGGCGAGGTGACATCGATGGCTGGGTCCTCGTTTTCCAAGATGTTACTTCCGAAAAAGCACGAGTACAGGAGATTGAATACCTGAGCTCTCATGATCAGTTGACTGGGCTCTACAATCGAATATTTCTGGAAAGGACGATCCGGGAGTTAAATACTGCCGAGAACCTCCCACTCTCCATTGTTCTGGCAGACCTGGATGGCTTGAGATTGGTCAATAATACCAGGGGACGCAATACGGGGGATGAGCTTTTGCGCAAGGCGGCACAAGTGATCACGACTAATGCCCGTGACTTGGGTGTAGTTGGTAGATGGGGAGGCGACGAGTTTGTCATGCTGCTTCCACGCACAGACTCAGCAGCAGCGCAGCTGGCTATCTCCAAGGTGAAACAGTCTCTGCAGGCAATAGAAGTGCAGTCACTCTTCTTCTCTTTGTCCTTTGGCTGGGCGACAAAAACCGAACCGGGCCAGGATATTGCCCATGTGTTCAGGAGAGCCGAGAACCGCATGTACCGCTCTAAGCTGTGTCAATATTCCAGCATCCGCAGAGAGACTATTGATGCCTTAATGGCTGCCTTATTTGAGAAGAACCAAAGGGAAGAACAGCACTCGCAAAGAGTAAGTGAACTCTGTCAGGTCATAGGAAAAGCAATGGGACTGGATGATTGGAAAGTGGAGGAACTAGGACTCATCGGTTTATTTCACGACATCGGTAAAATCGCGGTTGATGAAACCATTTTAAACAAGCCTACTCCTCTCGACGAGGATGAGTGGCAAGAGGTTCGCTGCCACCCCGAAGTCGGGTATCGTCTGCTCAGTGGTGTACAGGATATGTTTGATATAGCTGCATATGTTCTGGCTCATCACGAAAGATGGGATGGACAGGGATATCCGCATGGACTAGAAGGTAAGGAGATCCCGTTAGAATCCCGCATTGTCAGTATTGCCGATGCCTATGATGCCATGATCAGTTATCGGCCATATAGAGAGAGCCTCTCAACGTTAGAAGCAGTGGAAGAACTCCGCCGGGGTGCCGGGACTCAATTTGATCCAAAGATCACCCGGGTCTTCCTCGATCTGATCGAACATGAGAAGGGCTGTGTTTTCAAAGACTAAACCTTCCCACACTGCCCGCTTTACCTATCATTCTGGGGAAGCGGGCAGTTGAGATCTCATCTCTTTATACCAGCATCGCTGAGGTGGGACATGGTTCCACAATAGAATCGGTGCTACCCCTTGATGCCGGTCACTGTGATACCCTGGACGAAGTATTTTTGTCCCAAGAAGAAGAATACCAAAATAGGGAGCACCGCGATTAGTGCAACAGCCATCATCAGGTGAAGCTGGCTTTCTCCGTACGAGCTTTGAAAATACTGAAGTCCTATGGCCAACGTGTACCTCGCTTCTGAATCCAGGTAAATCAAGGGGTTAAAGAAATCATTCCAGTGATAAACAATAGAGAAAACAGAGACGGTGGCGAGCGCCGGTTTGGCCAGTGGCAGCATGATCCTCAGGAGAATACTAAACGAACCACAGCCATCAATTCGCGCAGCATCATCCAAATCCATGGGAACCGTTTTGAAAAACTGCCGAAGTAAGAAGATATTATAAGCTCCACCACCGAACCATGATGGGATAATCAGAGGTTTGAAGCTATCCAGCCATCCTAATCGACTAAAAAGGATATAGGTTGGAATTGTAGTAATTTGACTGGGCAGCATCATCGTACTGACTAGGATGCCGAACAGAAAGTTACTATCCCATGCCTTAAAGCGAGCAAAGCCATAGGCGACCAAAGCTGAAGATAGGACCGTACCCAGAGTGGCCAAACCAGTAACCAAGGCTGTGTTAAGTATGAATCTACTAAAAGGGGCAGAGGTCCATCCCCGGATGAAGTTATCGAGTACCGGAGGTGATGGTATCCACTGAGGTGGGATCAGATATATTTGCCATGGCTGCTTGAAGGCCGTCGACACCATCCACAAAAATGGGAGGGCAAAGATAACTCCCAAGATGCAAAGGAGTACATAGCCAAAAAAGGCTTTCACGCTCTTGGAGTGCAGCGCGATGCGAATATTGGACATTACCCTAGTAACCTCCCTCTCCTGCATAGTAAACCCATCTTCTCGATGTGCCCATTACGATCAAAGAAAGCACTAGTATGACGATAAACAGCACCCACGCCAGAGCCGAACCATAGGCCATGCGGCCGTAACGAAAAGCATTGTTATATAGGTGTAGTAAGTAAACATAGGTGGCATCCATGGGTCCACCAGAGGTCAAGACATATGCCTGAGTGAATACCTGAAAGGCTCCGATCAGGCCCATAATCAGATTGAAGAAAAGAGTAGGTGTTACCAAGGGAAGCGTAATCCGCATAGTGCGTACCCACCAACCTGCCCCATCGATGGACGCGCTCTCATAAAGCGCTTCTGGTATGTCCTGCAGACCTGCTAGGAAAATGATCATACTCGGCCCCACATTCCAAAGACTCATTAGAATGATTGCCGGCATGGCCCATCGGGGATCACTTAACCAACCAGGTCCCTGGATACCGACTAAGCTCAGCACATAATTGAGTAACCCGAAACTGGGATTGAGTATCCAACCCCAAAGGAGAATCACTGCCACTCCTGCAGTAACAGAGGGTAAATAGAAAATGGTGCGGAAAAACGCAATGCCTCTCAGTTTCATATTCAGTAATGTAGCTAGAAAAAACGCCACAATCAACCCTAGCGGAACACTCACAAATGCGTAGTAGGCGGTATTGGAAAGGCTTTTCCAAAACAAAGGATCTGTAGTGAACATTTCCTTGTAGTTGTCTAAGCCGATGAAACTCCACTCTCCATACATCTGGGCATCGGTAAAGGTAAGTATCAATGAGTATATCAGAGGACCGAACATGAACACGATAAAGCCAATCAGCCACGGGAGAATATAAATATGAAACTCGATACTCTCCCGCCGGAAGTACCGTCCCTTACTTGGTTTTCCAGACCGAGCCATTGGTCTCCCTCCTCTGGAAGTAAGGAACAGCACCGAGGACGATGCTGTTCCAGCTTCCCTCAACCATCGCTTATTTCTTGAGTTCCTCCAGAATGACGGATGCTTTTTCACTGAAGTTTCTCATCCCAGTGGCTGGATCAATCCGATCCAGATTGATCGCATCCCATATCCGATTATACTCATCATTGACCTTTGCATAGTAACCGCCCATGGGGTTAATGGTCCCAAATGCGAAAGAATCAACGAACGCCTGCATATCGATGGGAGTCCAACCTACTCTGGTTTCCTGAACGAAGGTGGTTTCCGCAACCTCCAGAACCGATGGCAGAGCTACTTCGCTGACAATCTCCGATGCTTCCATAGAGGTGCTCACGAACTTAATGAACTCCCAGGCCGCGTCTTTGCTGTTGGATTTGGAATTCATAGCATACCCGGTAGTCCACAATAATGTCATATGCTTACCTGTGTCAGGATCAGCCGGCATGACCACAACATCCCAATCGAATCGATCGGCGATACTCTCCTGAAACGAAGGTACGTCCCATGTAGGCAGCATCATCATCGCTGCTCTTTGGGAGAAGAATCGCTGAACAGAAGGCATACCTTGAGATGCACTAACATCCGGCATGACCTCGTATTTCTTCATGAGATCCATGAAGAATTCGATGCCTCTAACTACCCTTGGATCATCAGCCAGCACTTCGGTTTCATCTTCATTAAAGATGCGGCCTCCAAAGATGTGGGGTGCCAATGAGGCAACACCCCAGTGGTCGGAGATGCCGTAAATCTTGTTGATTCCCGTCCCACTAGAAAGTTTGATAGCGTATTCAAGCAGATCATCCCATGTCCACTCTGGACTAGGACATGCAAGTCCAGCTTTCTCAAAGAGATTCTTGTTGTAGGCCATAACCATGGAAGAGCCGGAAATCGGTAAACCATGACGCATGCCATCTGGCAGCCTGTAGCCCCTGGCGATACCGGGTGTCAGAATCGATTCCAGATCTAGGTTGTCGCGCTCGATGTAGGGATTTAGGTCTGAAAAGACACCCCGTCTGGCCCTGTTGCCGTGCCAGTCGTCTGACATCATGATCACATCTGCTGCGGTACCTGCAGCCCACATTGCATCGAGCTTGCGATCATACTCGTCAGTGGGAAGGATCTGAATATCTACTTTGATCTGTGGATAGACTTTTTCAAAAGCCGCGACTTGAGCTTTCCGGTTATTAATTTCCGCAGTCGAACCCCAAGCCAGGACAGACAGTTTAGTCTGTGCTGCAAAAGCGCCAGCAGCAAATACCCCTGCAACCAGCACCAAGGTAATAGATAACACTACCAGCTTTTGGATTCTGGTTAACACTGTAACACACATCTTTCTTTTTTAACTTGCTGAGGCAAAACCATAAACCAAAGAATGAGCGATTACCCCTCCTTTCCACCCGGACTCCTTGGGTCTCTCTGATTATGATTCAAAACAACGGGAAACCTTGCTGCTATATATGTGCCGATTATGGAAATCAATTGGTGTCCCGAGCCGGGCCCGTAGTCTTGCGGACGACCAGCTTAGTCGGAAGAACAATGCGTCTATGTAGTTGATCGTTTTCGCTTTGCTTGAGCAGCATTTTGACCGCAATCTTTCCCATTTCCTGTGCTGGCTGCCGAACTGTTGTCAATGGAACCAAAAGATGTCTTGCCGGTGATACATCATCAAAACCAACCACAGATAATTCTTCAGGTACAAGCATCCCCAGTTCCTTGGCAGCTGCCATGACCCCCATCGCCATCCAGTCATTGGCAGCAAAGATAGCCGATGGCCTTTGCGTTTTAGATAGAATCTTTCTTCCCTGCATATACCCGCTAGCCCGAGCATAATCACCTTCCCATACATCGGTAACCAGCTTGTATTCATGTATGGCTTGGGTATAGCCTCTCAATCGCTCCCGAGAGTCAATGCTTGATAACGGCCCCGACAGAAACGTGATGTGCTTGTGGCCAAGCTCAGCCAGGTGTTTAGTGGCGTCATAGGCACCGCTGCGGTGGTCACAATCAATCGAAGGATAGGGTGAATCGCCGGTGACGTTCCCGATAAAAACCACAGGGGATTCCTGTGGATGCAATTTGTGCACTATTTCAAAAAAATCATCGGTCCACGCTATAATTAGACCACCAACTCGTCGCTCAGACATGAGTCTGATAGCCTCCAGTTCGAATCTCGTGTCACCTCTGGTGCTGCAGAGAACTAGGGAATACCCATACTCCGATGCTTGATGCTCAACACCCCTAATAATGGGCAGGAAGAACTCATCGGTTATGTTAGGTATAGCCAGCCCTATGGTGAAGGTCTGTCCCTTAGCCAAGACCCTACCGCGGATATCCAATGAATACCCATATTCGCTTGCTATCCGCCGAACCTTGGCCGTCGTCTCCGGAGATATCCGAGGGTCATTATTAAGCGCTCTGGATACAGTAGAGTGAGAGACCCCAGCGATTTTGGCTATATCCTTCATCGTAACCATTGCACAGCACCGCCATCCTCAACTCAATGCACACGATTGCACAACTGGGCAAAATAAACTAACCACCTCTGTTATCTCTAATTCGACTAATTCGCCGACTACTTAGTTTTCCCTTCTTTTCCCCCTGTTTTGTCGCAATAGACCTCGTATCGTCCGCTTAGTCCGTTAGGCTGAAACAAAGGCTTTAATGCAATTTGAGATGTGAATAGCGCGATGTTGCAGACAATGAAATGCTCTGCCCGATAATTCGCCCATTCCTGCTGGCTTGGTCCCCTTTTTGGGAAAAGCAGCGGAGCATATGACATGTAGCCATAGACAAAGACTGCCCGCTTTCCCATGGTGATGGGTAAAGCGGGCAGTTGAAATCTCACTGGCTTACAGTACCTCTGGATTGACTATATGTGGTGGCCTCTTCCCCTTTAGTGCCGCCAGCAAATTGGCTGCTGCCATTTCCGCCATTTTGGTACGGGTCTCCAGGGTAGCACTCCCCAGGTGAGGCAATAGCACTATATTGGGAAGCTCTGCTAACCCAGGGGCCAATTCCGGCTCATCTTCATATACATCCAAACCGGCACCGGCAATAGCCCCTTCTTTGAGGGCCTCCACTAGGGCATGTTCGTCTACCAACGGCCCTCTGGCAGTATTGATCAGGTAAGCTGTCTTTTTCATCAAACGCAGCTCGTGTTGGCCGATCATATGGCGCGTCTCAGGAGTCAAAGGTGCATGGATAGTCACAAAATCCGACTCTTTAAGAAGTTCATCTAGTCCGGCAAATTGAGCGTGATACTCTTCCTCTACTTGCGCCATGGGTGCTACATCATGATAGAGGATGGGCATATCAAAGCCCATGGCCCGCCGGGCCACGGCCTGGCCTATACGTCCCATCCCAATAATTCCCAGTGTCTTGCCGGTGATGTCGCTGCCCAACAAGAGCATCGGATCCCAACCTGAGAAGCGGCCTGCCCTAGTGAAAACATCTCCTTCGACCACACGCCGGCCTACAGCCATGATCAGAGACCAGGCCAAATCAGCCGTAGTATCTGTCAAGACTCCCGGTGTGTTCGTTACCTGAATCCCTCTTGCAGTAGCAGCGACCACATCAATATTGTTATAGCCCACTGCATAGTTGCTGATCACCTTCAGCTCGGGATTGGCATCCATGACCTCCGCGGTGATTGGGTCGGTAAGCAGACATAGGAGCCCATCGGCATTCTTTATCCCATTAATCAGCTCACTTGTGGTGAGCACACGGTTGTGGGGGCTGACCACAACTTCATGGTGCTTTTTAAGCATATTGATACCTGCCTCGGGGATCTTGCGTGTTACAAAAACTTTGTTTCTGCGATCATTGCTGCTCATCTAAGTCCAGCCTCCTCCACCATGGATAATACTGCATTTTGACCAAGAACCCTGTTTTTTGGGTCCTTGGCGAATGATAGAGACAGCGGCTTTTCGAATAGGCGTTCCGTATGTTCCCCTCACCGCAATCTTGCTCACCTCCAGATTTCACTTTTACAAACACTTGAGTGATAGGCATCTGGCTGTTGATATGATTGACTCTATCTCTATAGCGCATACTTTTGTGATCTTTACAAATTCCGCGTCTATTAGGAGGAATATTCGATCTTTTGTGTAATTCAATAACTAACCGGTTAGATTTCTCGGCTGCCGCAACTGTCTTTTATGGGAGGTGATGTCAAGAGGCGGGCATCTATCACGAGGGATGCCTACTGGTCGGAAATAGTGGTGTGCTGGATGATAGGCGTTATCTGGAAAAAGTGAAGGAGGCATTTGAAGTGAGCTGGAAGCAAAGATTAGTTTGCTTGGTCACCCTGGTATTGATCGCTTCAGCACTCAGTTCCTTTGCTTTTGCAGCGGAACCAACCAAGGTCCTCGACGTGGCTCCGGGTGTCCCCCGCCACGAGACTCTAATACTGGAAAACCCAGAGGGCCGTATAGCCGATCCGGGCCGATTTAACAGATGGGCATCAGGTGGAGGCTCCTCTACCGGGCTGCAGCAGTTAGCCTTGGATACCCTCTGGTATATCGACCCTGATGCCGGTATCAATGAACCTTGGGACAACTCTTTGGCTGCAGAACCACCTATCTATAATGAAGACTATACGACTATGACCGCCAAACTGCGCCAAGGAATCTACTGGAGCGATGGTGTTGAGTTTACTGCAGATGACGTAGTCTTCACGGTAGAAACTCTGATGGCCAACCCCACCATGGATTTTGGAGCACAGCTCCTGCTCAATGTAGATCAGGTATATAAGACTGATGATTATACTGTCGTATTTGAGCTGACCAAACCAAATTCACGTTTCCACGCGATCTTTACCGTGCGTTGGAGCGCATGTTTTATCATGCCCAAGCACATCTGGGAGCATGTTGAGGATCCGGTAGCATTTGACTTCAATGATCCACTAGTCAGCCTAGGACCATATGTCCTCAAGGACTATGATCCCAATGGCTACTGGTATCTATGGGAACGCAGAGAGGATTGGGAAAGAACCAGCTTAGGCATGCAGTATGGCATGCCCCAACCAAAATATGCGCTGTACACTGCACCCGGACCCAGCGATAAGCGGGTGATGGCTCAAGCCAACCATGATCTTGATGTCATCCATGACCTATCTCCAGAGGGCATGATTACGCTTGTCAAGAGGAACCCCACCTCAGTTGGCTGGTTTGAAGGTTTCCCCTGGGCCCATCCGGACCCCACACTGCCAGCCGTTATGCTCAATAACGAGAAATACCCATTGAACCTACCCGATGTCAGGTGGGCTCTCACCCTAGCCATAGATATAGTCAGTGTTTCTATGGCCTCATACAACGGTGCCGCCACTATATCCGCCATTCACGTACCACCTACCGGCGGGTATCTGGAATGGTACTTCGATCCGATGGAGAGTTGGCTGCAGGAATTCTCCATAGATGTGGACGGCGAGCCCTTCTATCCATATGATCCCACTGCTTCTCTGCGTGTAGCTGATGTAGTCAGGAAGCAGCATGGTGATCAAGTGCCGACTGATCCCGTGGCGATCAAGAAGTCTTTGGGGTATGGTTGGTGGAAACATGCTCCTGATATCGCCGAAAAGCTGCTCCTCAGGAACGGCTTCACCCGCGATCGACGGGGCAAGTGGCTGTTACCGAATGGTGAGCCTTGGAAAATATCCATTATCTGTGAAGGTCAGACCCGCCCGATCATGACCCGGGCCTCTACCATGATCGCTGAACAATGGACGAAATTCGGCATTGAGACCCAGGCTGAGCCTAACCCCGCCGATTTACTCTGGACCACTATGAACTATGGTGAGTATGACGTCTGCACCGCCTGGTGTATTGAAACTTGGGGTGGTCATCCTGACCTCTTCTGGTTCTTGGAATCCTGGCACTCTGATTACTATCGGGCTTCCGGAGAACCGGCTGTCAGCAAGAACCCCATGCGATTCAAGAATGAAGAACTCGACCGTGTCATTGATGACATCAAGCACCGAGATTTCGATGATCCAGCGTGTATAGACTTGGGGATTGAGTATCTCAAGATTTGTGTTGAGGAGATGCCCATTATTCCGCTCATGGCCTATAACGTTTTCTCGGTCTGTGATTTGTATTACTGGGAGGGATTCCCCACTGCCGACAATCCATATACTAACCCAGTAGCCAACTGGGCTAATACCAAGTACATGTTCCCAATGATCCGTCCCAAGCAGCAGAAATAGACGCTTTGTAAGCCCCCCATGCGCTAAGTTTGCATGGGGGGCATTCACTACCCAAGGCAAAGGAGGCCCTCGGCATCTATGAGCAGATCCTTTCTACATTACATCGCTCAGCGGATTGTGCAATGCATACTAGTGATCTTTGTGGGCATTACCATCACATTTGTCATACCGAGACTCTCCCCAACCGATCCCGTTGAGACAGCGGTCAACAGAGCTATCATGGTGGGACAGTTTTCGCACCCAGAGGCAGTCAGACAGATGAAAGAAGCCCTGATCAAGCTCTACGGATTGGATGGCACTTTGCTCCAGCAATATCTTCGATTCTGGAAAGGCCTTTTTTCCGGAGATCTGGGACCATCCCTTTCATCTTTTCCCAAGCCGGTGATGAGTCTAATCCGCGGCTCCTTGCCATGGACCACGGGGTTGCTGTTGGTTTCCGCGATCATTTCCTGGGTGATTGGCAACACATTAGGTAGCCTAGCTGGATATTATCGAGATCAACGCTGGGCTCACATCCTAGGTATATGCGCGATGGCACTTCACCCCATACCCTATTACATCATGGCCTTTGTTCTAGTCGTTTTGCTGGCATACATCCTGCCGATTTTCCCCATCGGCGGTGCAGTGGATATTGGCCTCAAACCCAGTTTCGATTGGAATTATGTTGCCAGCCTGTTGCGGCATGCGATTTTGCCATCACTCTCCCTGCTCTTGGTGGGTGTAGGTGGTTGGTTTGTCGGTATGAGAGCCCTAGTCACCAATGTGGTGGCTGAGGATTATGTCACCTATGCCAAATATGCCGGCGTCCCTGACCGAACTGTCATGTATCAATATGTGATGAAAAATGCCTTACTGCCGCAAGTGACCGGTCTGGCTATGCAGATTGGACTGATCTTCAATGGAGCTTTGATTACCGAATATGTATTTAGTTATCCTGGATTAGGTTACCTAGCATATAACGCCATCTTCACCGGGGATTACAGCTTAATAATGGGTATAGCGATTTTCTCCATAGTAGGAGTATCGGTAGCGGTTCTGCTGATCGATCTAGCCTACCCATTGTTCGATCCAAGGGTAAGATACCAATAGAGAGGAGCCACCCGGGATGAGAGGTTTTCTAACGATTATTGCTGATTTATACCGATATGATGGCAGATGTCGTTTCGCCTTCACTGTCATCTTTGTGGTCATCGTGTTTGCTCTGCTGTCCTTTATCTCCCCATGTGATCCTGGTTCCTCATATTATGCGGCACCTGACCAGCCACCGTGTAAAGCACACCTCTTTGGCACCAATTCTCGCGGACAAGACCTTTTTTGGAACATGACCTTTGCGGTGCGCAATTCTCTGGCTTTTGGGGTGATCACCGCCCTCCTATCACGTATCATAGCTATCTTTGTGGGCTTGACAGCAGGGTACAAAGGGGGCCTCATCGATAGAATCATGATGGTGATCAATGACAGTTTTGTCGTATTGCCAGTACTCCCCCTCTTAATCCTAGTCAACTTTATTATGCAGGGACAGATGAGCATGTTCCAACTGGCCATGTTCATGGCGCTTTTCGGTTGGGCGTGGGATGCGAGGCTGATCCGTTCACAAGTACTCAGCCTCAAAGAAAGGGAATTTACCTTTACATCAGTTTTCTCTGGTGCCAAGACATCCAGTATCCTGCTTTCAGAGCATCTGCCCTTTGTCACACCCATAGTCTTTTCAACAACGATCAACAACTTACTCTGGGCGATTGGAATGGAAGTGACTCTGGCCGTCTTGGGCCTATCCAATATTGGCATCCCCACCATCGGAACCACCATCTATTGGGCCAACCAGCATCAGGCATTGATCTCGGGCGTCTGGTGGTGGCTGGCTGCCCCAGTCGCTATTTCGGTTGTGCTTTTCGTGGCGCTTTACCTCTTAGTGGTCGGTCTCGGGGAATATCTAGATCCCAGAACCAGGCTGCAGCGAATGAAAGGAGCCCTGAGCGATGAGCGTGCTTAAAGCCGAAAACCTACAAGCTTACTATCAAACCAGCCTTTATGGAATCAGCCGCAACGTGAGGGCCGTTGATGGGGTGTCTGTGGACCTGCGGGCCAACGAGGTCTATGGCATTGCCGGTGAATCCAGCTGTGGTAAAACCACTCTGATCAAGGTCATGTTTGGAGCTGTTGAGCCCCCTTTACGGGTGATTGAGGGTAAAGTCCTCTATTACCATCAAGACAAAACTCTTGACCTTGCCGGCGCCCCCGAAGATGTGCTGCGGCAAATCAGATGGAAGCAGATATCGTACATACTGCAGGGTTCCATGAGCCTCCTGAATCCAGTGAGAAAGATACGCAAGACTTTCCAGGACTTCACCAAGGCACATGATCCTATCACTAATGCTGAGCAATTTGAAGCCATCATCAGAGGACATCTTAACCGGCTGGGCCTCCCAGCTGAGGTACTGGATTCATACCCTCACCAGTTATCTGGTGGGATGAAGCAGAGGGTCGCGATTGCTCTGGCCACAATCTTTGAGCCCAGAGTTATTTTGGCTGATGAACCGACTACTGCCCTGGATGTAGTGGTACAAAGGGGAGTCCTGCAGCTCTTAAAGCGAATCCAACAAGAAACCAAGAGCACTCTGGTGATTGTCACACACGATATGGGCATTCAGGCAAATATCGCCGATAGGGTGGGCATCATGTACGCTGGGAGAATCGTGGAAGAAGGTACAGTCAGACACATCTTCGATCACCCCTTACACCCCTATACAAAGCACTTGATTGAATCTTTACCCAAGATTGGCGATAAATCAAGACGGCAGGCCATTCCGGGTGTTCCGCCTAGTCTTGCTGACCCTCCAGCCGGCTGCCGGTTCCACCCACGCTGCCCTTATGCTAAAGAAATGTGCAGCCTTCAGGTGCCCAAGCTGGCCCAGGTGTCTGATCAGCAGAGAGTGGCATGTTTTCTGGTGACAAAGGAGAGTGCTTATGTCTCGTAATGAACCTTTACTAGTCGTCGATAACATTACCAAGCATTATGCGATCGGAGGATGGTTCTCTCGGGATAGAATCACGGCCGTTGCCCATGTCTCCTTGACGATGTCGAAAGAAAAACCGGAAATACTCACTCTAGCTGGAGAAAGCGGCAGTGGCAAGACTACTCTGGCGAGAATGATTCTGCGGCTGGTTGAGCCTACTTATGGGCGGATACTTTATGAGGGGCGGAACATCACCGGTATCCGCTCTAGAGAAGAACAGATGAAATTCATGCAAAATGTCCAACCCATATTCCAAAATCCCTTTGAAGCTTTTAATCCACTCAAGAAGCTCGATAGTTATCTGGTTGGGACCGCCGAGAACTATACTGCCGAAGAAAATGGCTCCAGCGCAGAACGGATTGAGTCAGCTCTCAACCTAGTTGGCCTAACAATGCGCGAGATCCGGGACCGCTACCCACATGAGCTGTCCGGGGGCCAGCTGCAGCGAGTGGCTGTAGCTCGTGCCTTGATCGCCTCCCCTTCGCTTCTAGTGGCAGATGAGCCGGTATCGATGGTAGATGCGTCCCTGAGAATGTCTATTATCAATCTTTTTGACGAACTGAAGGCACAACACAATGTCAGCATCATTTATATCACTCACGACCTAGCCACCGCTTACTACATCAGTGACCGCATTGCCATCATGCAAAGGGGCTATATTGTCGAAATTGGCCCTGTGGAAAAAGTGCTCATACAGCCTCTGCACCCATACACACGACTATTGCGGGAATCCGTCTTAGAACCCGGTGCTGATCCAGCCTGGGGTGAAGAAATCACACTCTCTTCCCTGGAGAAAGATGAGTTTTCCCGCCAGGGCTGCAAGTTTGCTGATCGCTGTGATGTGAGATTGCGCGTCTGTGAAATACGTGAGCCTCCCTATACCCAGATCGATGGACGAGAGGTCAAATGTTGGCTGTATAGTGAGCAAAGACAAGATGCTGCGGTTTCCTAAAGCGTGATCGGATGTTTTGTCAAATATGAAGAGCCAGCCCCGAGGGCCGGCTCTTTATCTGATCACCTTCAAAGCAATTGATGACCCTTACAAGCTTACGCTCTCACAAAGAGCAGAGCGCCTCCCTATTTTCCGGCTTTGCCCAAGCGAATCACATTCCAAGAAAGTGGAGCCAGATCCGCCGCTAGGATCAGGCCATTCAATTTCGCATTCCCGTTCCTCTTAGGAGCGACATTGTTCGGATTTTCCTCAGTATTGACAGCTCTTACATCTGTATGTGTCAGTGTAATATGCTCAATTACCTGGTATCCCTCGAAGTTGCCCAGTCTGCACTCCAAGTTCAAGGGGTTCTCCAAGTCCCGGTTTACTGCAAAGACCGTCAGTTCCTCTGTCTCATCATTTGCTACAGCAATAGCCTCCAGATAAGGCACATCCGAGAAGTCCTGAGAGTCATAGACCGGGCTGTCGATGACCGGGGTCAGCGCATAGCCTCGCCCATACAAGGACATATGCAAATAAGGATAGAAGATGGTCTGCCGCCACACCCCACCACCAGTACGTGTCATGATCGGCGCGATTACATTGACTAGTTGAGCGATACAGGCGATTTTCACCCGGTCAGCTCGTTTGAGCAGTGAAATCAGCATACAGCCCACAACTAAAGCATCTTCGAAGGTATAGACATCTTCCAGAATGGGAGGGGCAATCTGCCATGACTCTTCCTTGGCGGTAGCCTCATGAGAATGATACCATACATTCCACTCATCAAAGGAAAGGTTGACGACCTTCTGGCTGCGTTTCTTGGCCTTGATGTAATCACAAACACCAATCACCGTATCAATAAAGGCATCCATACCCACAGATTGAGCTAGGAAGTTGGCTGTATCATTGGCTTTGTTGTTAAAGTAGGTGTGCAAAGAGATATAATCGACCATGTCATAGGTATGATCGAGGACTGTAGCTTCCCATTCAGGGAAAGTCGGCATTCTGGCATTAGAACTCCCGCATACGACTAATTCCAGGGAAGGATCGACCATTTTCATGACTTTAGCTGCCTCAAGAGCGATCCGCCCATATTCGACGGCGGTTTTGTGGCCGATCTGCCAGGGCCCATCCATTTCATTACCTAAGCACCAAAGCTTGATGTCATGGGGTTCAGCATAGCCATGCTGCTTCCTCAAGTCGCTCCAATAGGTCCCCCCAGGATGGTTGCAGTATTCCACCATGTTTCTGGCGCCATCAATCCCGCGGCTGCCGAGATTGACTGCCATCATGGCTTCTGTGCCGACCTTATTTACCCAATCCATGAACTCATCAGTTCCAAACTGATTGGTTTCTATAGAACGCCATGCCAATTCCAGCCGGCGAGGCCTTTCTTCACGGGGGCCGATCCCATCCTCCCAGTTATACCCGGAAACGAAGTTACCTCCGGGGTAGCGCACTACCGGTACGTCCAGTTCTTTGACTAGCCCTAGAACATCAGTCCGAAAACCGTCTGCATCTGCTGACTCATGATCGGGTTCATAGATTCCCCCATAGATTGCCCGCCCGAGGTGTTCAATAAATGCACCATAGATGCGATCATCAATATCGCCAATGCGGAAACTTCGATCGAGAGTCATAGTTGCTTTCTTGGGTCCACCCATGCACTTTGCTCCTCTCTCCGTATTTTAGGGATACTGCTTAACAATCTGCATTGCCACTAAGTGCCCTGTCACACTCACTGTCCTTAGTAAATCTAACCGGTTCAGATTCTCCATCAATCTATTCTCCATCTTCTGGCAATATCCTTCCCGAAAGGTGTACTTAGCGGGCAGGCTGTTAGCGAACGCCCTGAATGAGGCTCTTATCTGGTTTTGCCGTCGGTGCTTGACTGTAATGAGACACAGGCCCCGTCGAATCTCTGATCACCAGTCGGGGTTTGACAGTAATCACTTCCGGAGGAGTATCTTTGCCCTTAATCCGATCTAGCAACAGGGAAGCTGCCAGAAAGCCCATCTCGGTCTTGGGCAAAGCTACCGAGGTCAGCTGTGGGTAGCAATAGGAGCCCGCAGTATCATCAAAACCAAGCACAGATATTTCCTCTGGGATGCGGATGTTTTCCTCATGCAATGCCGCTATGGCTCCTAAGGCGATCACATCATTGTAGCAAAAGAACGCCGTCGGTCGAGGTACTCGCCGCAACAATGCCTTAGCCAGAATATACCCATCAGCCTGCTCATAACTGCGCCCCAACATGATCAGCTCGTCTAGGACGGGGAGCCCAGCCTCTTTTAGAGCTTGACTGTAACCCTGCAACCGCAAGGCAGTTGACTCGGAATCCTGCACACCAATGAACCCGATGTGCCGATGTCCCAGCCCGATCAGGTAATTGATTGCATCAAAGGCCCCCCTAGGATCATCAGGTACTACAGCATCGAAGTCTGGAATGATCCGGGCACCGGCCAAGCCGACCACGGGCACCCCCGCCCCTTGCAGATGATCGAGGACTTCGGGTTGAGTCATCTCCCAGGTCAGAGTAATGATCAGTCCCTCTGCCCAACCGGACAGCATAGACTTAATGTAGTATAAAGCCCGTTCGGTTTTTCCCTCAGTATTGCCAATCAGGGTCACAAAGCGATTTTCAAAAAATACATCCTCCACACTTTTGACCACCTGAGGAAAGAAAGGGTTGTCCACCGAGGGTACCAACATACCGACAGTATTAGTACTGTTGCGTGAGAGGGCCCTGGCCACCCGATTGGGCCGGTAGTTTAGTTCCTTAATGGCCTTGCGCACTTTTTGCTCAGACCTGTCACTGACTCCGGGTTTATTGTTCAAGACTGCCGATACAGTGGCTACAGATAAGCCTGCTCTCTGTGCCACATCTCGTATGGTCGCCATCTGCGGCCATCCCTCCCACCATGTACTATCTTTATTGTCTTAATAGTCCCGCTTCTAGACATGACTGAGGAATTCCTGTTGGGCTTGGGGGAATTTGGTCCCAAATGCCAAAAGCCCAGAGATGCATAATCTCTGGGCTTACGTGCAGCAAGTATATCCGTCTCGGGTCGGGCCTATCATCGGCCCCAGAGGAGTACTGATACCCAAGGGGTTTACCTATTTGGCTGCAATACGAAAATATTCATCAAAGAATCCGGCAGAATCGACCTCGAGAGCTACTCGATTGCGTTTCTGCGCAGCCTTCGGGTCCCAAATGGTCATTCCGGCCAGCAAATCGCTTTTTAGCTCAACCTCTACTACACCATCTGCATATCCCATCAGCTGTGGAGCAAAAATCGCTACTGCGGCCAATGGATCATGGAAGGTGATCACTGACCTCTGCCGGAACCATACCTCAGCAGCATCACGCACTACATCCAAAGCTCCCCCGGTCAGTTTTCTCCTGCAAACATCCGCGGGCAGCACACATTGTGTCGTCACATCCAAGCCGATAGAGACATTCGGCAGCCCTTCGGTCGCATAGACGATGGAGGCCGCGTGGGGATCAAGCAGCACATTCCATTCTACCGGGTACCGGACATGCTCATTCGGAGAAGTATACACACCGGCCATCATCACCAAAGACTTGAGCAGGCGAGGAATTTCCGGGTCGACCCTAAACAGCAAACCGATATTCGTCAAAGGTCCAATGGTGAGAAGTGTAATCTCACCCGGGTGGCTATGGATCGTCTCTCGCAAGAAATCTATGGCCGTATTTGACGGGAAATCCTGCCGATGTTCCCATTGGCTCAAGACTTCGGCCTGCTGCGCCTTGGTCTGCCGCTGCTCGATCACTAAGGGATCGGCACTGCCACTATGAATAGGAATATTAGTCTTGCCTGCGGCCCTGCATACTGCATCAGCTAGCATAGCTCGCTTCTCGGGCTCCCCGGATACAGTAGTGATGCCCAAAAGTTCACACTGTGGATGTTCTAGCAGATAAGCCAGACACAAAGCATCATCAATGTCTGAGCCAATATCCGTATCTAGTAATATTGGAATACGCTGATTGTCCTCCATAGCAATCTCCCTTCACCTATCATCCTTTGATACCCGTACCGGATAGCCCCTTCACATAGTATTTTTGCAGCGGGAAAATCAGCAGCAGTGGGACCAACCCGGCGATTACTGACCCCGCAAAGATTTGGTTCCAGAACGTACTGAACTGAGTGTTAATATACGCAATAGCTACCTGAATTACTCGCACCTGTTCAGTGTTAGCCGCGATCAGTGGCCACAGGAATGCCTCCCACTGGGAAACGAAAAGCAGCAGCCCCGCCCCGACCAACGCCGGTTTTGATAATGGCAGAAAGATGGTGGCAAATATCCTGAGCATCGAGGCTCCATCTACCACAGCTGCCTCCATGAGTTCGGATGGTATCCCGGCAAAGAATTGGCGGAACATGAAAACCGTAAGGCCATTTGCGATTCCAGGAATGATCAGCGCCTTATAGGTATTCAGCCATCCGAGGTCCCTTACAACCCCGTAGAGTGGAATAGCAATAGCTTCAAAAGGAATCATGAAAGAAAACATTACCATTACAAATAGAGTGTTTTTCCCAGGAAAATCCAACTTAGCAAAAGCAAAGCCAGCCAAGGCGTTGAGGAGGATACCAAAGACTACTACCATGAATGACACATAGAAAGTATTAGCCATCGCCTTGAGAAATCCTGTATTCGTAAACAACTCCACATAGGCTTCCACCGTAAAGGGGCTGGGAACAAAGGCTTTCCAAGAAAAGGGAACCACGTCAGCAAATATCTTGGACAATGGTTTGAAAGATGAGACCACTGCCCATAGAAATGGCGTGACCGTGATTATGCATCCGAGCATACAAGCCAAGTGCCATAGCACCAGCCCTACTGGGCTCGATCTTTCCTTCATTAATAATCCACCTTCAACATCTTGAATTGAATGGCCACTACAATGAGCAAGAGCGCCAATAGTACCGAAGTAATGGACAAAGCCCGGGCCATATCCAGATAGACAAAGGCACTGGTATAAGCCTCGAACATGAGCACATTAGTAGACATCTCGGGCCCACCGTTAGTCAGTATATACATAGGCACTACCAACAGGAAGTTGGCCGTGGTATCGGCTACCGTTACAAATAGAATTGCCCGCTTCAGTAATGGCAAGGTAATATACCGCAGTTGCTGCCAAGGTGATACTCCATCGATTTTGGCTGCTTCATAGATCTGCTCCGGTATCTCTTGCAGCCCCGCCAGTACGAAGATCATCCAGTAAGCCACACCTTTCCAGGAGGCAATCAGGATAATCGACCACATGGCTTGGCTCGAACTAGTCAAGAAGGGCTGCATAGGAAGCCCCAGGCTTGCCAGTATGCTGTTAACCAGACCGGAATTGGGATTGAGCATTATACCCCAAAGGGTGCAGGCAATCGCTAGTGAAACCCCCATCGGCAGCATGAGTATAGTCCGGTAGATCCGCACCGCCAGCCCCGTACGATTCACCAAAAGCGCTGCAGCAATGGCAAAACAGATCTGAATCGGATTGATCGCCAGATTCAGCCATAGTGTTGCCTTAAATGATTGCCAGAAAATCGGGTCATGCAGCAAATCCACATAGTTGGCCAACCCGACAAAGATCTCTCCACCTCCGGCCCCAAAGGACGTCCGATACAGGCTGCGGACAAAGGCCTCTACTACAGGGTATAAGCGGAAAATAACCAACCCTATCAAGGATGGCAACAGGAACAGATAAGCTGTGCCCCAATGTTTTAGTGTGGATTTGCTGATGGAGCCGGGCTTGCGCCCGACTCCTCCAGCACCCGGCTTGACTATTGCACTACTAGACATCAAAAGACCTCCGTCTCGTCTTACCGGTACTTAGCTAGTGTTCGATCGATACGGCTAGCCATCTGGTCTAAGGTTTTCTCTGGATCAGCACCATTGCGAATATCCTCAAACATCTTGATGACTAGATCTTCCCATTCTAAGAAGCCAGGCGTAACTGGGCGCACCATGGCGGTTTGGCCGAGTTCATAGGCTGCTAGTGTATATACGTTGCGGGGGAAGACCTTGTACTGATCGTCTTTGTTGATCACGTCAAACATGACATCACTGGGAACCAACTGCCCAACCGTCTTGAAGCGTCTCTCGATGGATTCATCACGACAGGTCATGAAGCGCAAGAACTTGATCGCCGCATCCATTTGCTTAGTATTGGGGTTAACTCCCAAATGCCAGCTGCCAGTCGGGGTCACCGGCTCGCCTCCCTCAAAATATGGGTGAGCGGCTAGTCCCCACTCGAATTCAGCATCGGTCTCCATCTTGGGAATGTCCCAGGTTCCAGCCACGATCATGGCAGCATTGCCGGCCAGGAATTGGTCAAAGACTTGGTCAGCACCTACTCCCTTTGGACTGATCTTCCAAGTGTTGAACAGATCATAATACCAACTGGCTGCCTTCTTCCATTCCGCGTTATTCAAATAGCCAGATGCCTTGAGACCATCTGGACTGACGCCAGAGCCACCACCTAGTGACTGGGGCAGAGGCAACAGCTGGTAGGGCCGATTGATTTGCTCAAGCAGCAGACCCCAAACCTTAGTCACCCCATCCTTGTTGGCAGCTTGCTGAATCTTTTGGGCTGCGTCAACAACTTGCTCCCACGTCCAGCGCTCATCTGGTTCGGCTGAAGGAGGTTCAACCCCGGCTAGCTCAAACAGGTCTTTGTTATAGAACATTACTTGTGTAGAAGTTTCAAAGGGAGCCGAGTACAGCTCACCCTGCCAAGAACCTGCCGCAATGCCGGCTTCTGTCCATTGTTCTTGGGCATCGGTGAAGTACTGGCCTAGTGGAGCCAAACGACCCCGCACAGCATAGCTGGCGGTCAGAGGTGAATCAACCCAGTATACGTCTGGAGTACTATCACCGCCGCCAATCTGCACTTCAATAACTTGCAGCATCTCACGATGTGGGTATCCCTCTAGCCTAACCTTGATCCCGGTCTCCTTCGTGAACTCCTCAATCAGCTCGGTCTTAGCTAGATCCGTCTCAACCCAATTACCAGCCATAACAACGAGCTCTTCGGCATAGGCTGCTACACTCATTGCTGTGAACATGACTATGGCACAAACTAAGGCGATTAACTTCTTCAATCTCTTCACTTCTTTCTTGGAGCGATGTATTTTACGTATGTGGCTATGAGCTAGACCAGTCCCCTCCACCCTCCCTCCTGTTTCTTATCTGAGGTGAGTTGCTTTCATGTGACGAAAAGCTTTGAGCTCCTCCACAGACCACATGGATACAACTCAGGCTAACAAGTAGAATACTCCAATCATGAGCAATGTCCTGCCAGCAGAAATTCCCAAAACCCCCATAGGGACGATGTTTCAACCTTCTCGATTACTCTCTGTTGAGTGAACACAAAGTATGACTTCAGAAGGAAGAGGGTACTTGGAATACTGCCGCTCACAGCGAAACATTGAGATCTCTTCCCGCAAATATGGCTGTCACCAGCAAAAATCAGATCTGGTCAACAAAATTGAAAAAGGGTAAGGCCGCATAAACGACAAGTATTGTCGTATGGGTACATTTGTCAAAGTAGATGGTACCCTTTCGAGCACAGGGAGTGTGAGTTCAAGTAAAGGGAGGAAATCATATGCGTGGGAACATTTTTGATTTGATGGGTAAAGTCGCAGTAGTCACCGGTGGAGCCCAAGGTCTGGGCCTCGCCATGGGCCAGGCTTTGGCCAATGCTGGAGCTAACCTGGTCATCATGGACATTAATCTAGAGAAAAGCAAGGTGGAAGCAAAAAAGATCAAGACCGAATATGGTGTCCAGACATTGGCCCTGAGGGCCGATGTTCGCAACCAGAAAGAGGTCGAAGGAGTTGTAGCCGAGGTCGCCAAGCGCTTTGGCAAGCTGGATATTTTCGTCAATAACGCGGGTATCTGTAAGAACATCAAAGCAGAAGAAATGAGCCTCGAGGATTGGCAGGAAGTCATTGATATCAATCTCACCGGGGTATTCATTGGTTGCCAGGCGGCAGGAAAACAGATGCTGAAACAGGGTAGTGGGTCGATTATCAATATCGCCTCCATGTCCGGCTCCATCGTCAATGTCCCCCAGCCCCAGTGCTCGTACAATGCCTCCAAGGCCGGAGTCATGCACCTGACCAAATCCTTGGCGAGTGAATGGGCAGAACATAATATCCGAGTCAATTCCATTAGTCCTGGGTACATGAAGACTGCCATGACAGTCGAGACACTGAAAACCGACATGGCAAAAGACTATTGGATGTATCTAACACCTATGCAGCGGCCCGGTTTACCCCATGAGCTCGGTGGAGCGGTGGTCTATCTGGCCTCTGACGCGTCTTCCTTTGTGACTGGAGCCGATCTGATGATCGATGGAGGCTATACTATCTGGTAGGGCTCACCAGTGGCGAGGCTCGATCACTGTTTGAGGCGTTCTTTCTCGCCAGCTTCTTGCGAAACTGCAGCCTGAGAGAGTGACGCCTCTTCCCATCTGCCAGGTTCCCCTACCCCCCGTTCAAGGGATGGAGGCGAAATATATCCCAGGGTGTGATAATCCCGAGCAGCTTTTCATTTTTTCTGCCATTAGTGGTAATCAGAATGGCCTCCAGGCGGGGATAGTCATATACCATATGGTGTTCAAACTCGCTATAGGCATCAAATACTGTCGCATTCTGTGGCAGAAAAGAGACATTATCTCCCCCTGTCTTATCATAGACCATGACATCTGCCACAGCGATATCTTCAATGACATTCAGCATCACCTTTTCCAGTTCAAAGGTAAGCCATCGAGCAATACAGCGATCTGTCAACAACCCTCTGAACTGATCATCAGCATCATAGACGGGAAACTGCGTATACCCATGCTCCCGGGCAAGGGCCAGGACATCTAGAATTGAGTCTTCTGAGCAAACAACGTAAACCTCGCGCTGGAACTTAGGAATGACTAAGGGAGGCCTTTCCACTATCTCCGCGATCTGTTCTATCCTTTCAACGACACTGGCATGAGGTTCAGCAATGATCTGTTCTGGCTCAACCAATTCATGTACTATGGCATTACGCAGCTCCGCAAATTCCAGGAGATCATCGGCGAATTGAGCAAACATGTTGTCCTTGCGCGCAACTCGCCTGACCAACTGAGAAAAGCCGACATAATGATCGAGTCTAGCCCGCTTCTGCAGCTGTTTATCGATCCTATTGTAGGCCATAATGAACCGTTCTGAAAGCTGCATATAAAGCATCCTCTCTCTCCGCCAAACACCGAAGGCCAAGACTATTAGGCTCCCACTATATATTCTATTCTACATCATTTGATCAGGCCCTGGCTTAACGCATAATGAAAAACCCCGTTTCCGGGGTTTACCATCTAGCCTAGCAGTCGGCTATTTCTTCTTTCCCTTACTCTTCTCTTTAGCATTTTCTTTGAGGGCCTTGAATTCTGGCGAACCAGGCTTAATGCCCAATTCCTTGGCCATAGCTCCCCAGCCCTTTTTCTTGTTAACCTTATAAACCTCAACCACTTCATCTACCGGTTTTTCGGATATCCGGGCTAGCTCAAGACTCACATATACATCACCAGGTTCCATCTGTACCTCCGTGATCAACTGCTCTACTTTGGCTACCGGAACCCCAAACTCCACACTCAGCTCTGTCTTGAACAGTCCCAGATCTGCTTTCGCTTGAATGCTCAGTTGCTCAACCCATACACTCAAGTCATCATCGCTTCCCCCGATCTTCAAGGCGGAAGCCAAGCTAGATATCGATAGTACTAGTACAAGAGCATAGATTAGACTCCTGGTCTTCATGATAGCCCACCCTTTCCAGGCAGCAGTGCGCGTATTAAGCGGAAGCACAAACATCCTCCACCTATATTGATCTACACTAAATCCTACTTAGTTTCCTGTCAAAAGCCTAAAGTAGATAGTCCTGGGCAAAGGGTCCCGTTCAGGGGGCATCCCCAATATATCTTAGCCATTACCGATTTCATCCAGTACTTGTAGAATCACAGGGATAGATTGTCGCCAATTACGGGGAATATGTTCGGAAACCTCGAAAGCAAGCCTTCTACCATCCTGGGTACCTTGCCTCGTCATATCCCAAACAACCTGCTTCAATTCATCTGGAGGCAAATCATAGTGAGAGACATTGATATTGCACCAAAACAACTTATCCGGCCATGCCTCACGACACTCTGCCAGGGTCATATCTCCCTCCGGTGGAATAGTCAATGACTCGATCACATCAATAGGCGCTTTGGCAATCAAATCTCTGCACGAAGATAGCTTCCCGTCATAGTGAGTTCCGACGACTTTGCCGGATTGCTGTAATACGGGAAAATACTTTTCATATAAGGGAATATGAAACCGCCCAAACCTAGCTGGTCCCAGCGTCTCTGCGGTGAAGTTCTCTAGGACTGAGACAAATCGCCCGGGGCCAGCAGCCACTATTTCAACTGCTCTAGCAAACTGCTCAAGAAGTGCTTCATACAAAGTCATCACTGCATCCTCCAACTCATAAAGATGCAGTGCGAAATTCTCTAGACCAGCGAAATCTACGAGCATCCGCTGCATAGGTGTTCGCCCTAGAGCAACTAAAGGAATGCCGTATGGGGCTACCTCTTGCTCCACTTCCAGGAATCCCTCGTAACAAGGCTCGAGCTCAGTGTTTTCAACTATATACGTCATGATCCGGTAGTCCTCCGCAGTCTCAAGCCAATACTTTTGCATCCATCCCTCTCTAGAAAGTGCATAGATGTTGCCAAGGGGTGTCTCCAACACCTCCCGTTGGATTACCTTCCCCTCTTTTCTATATGTGTCGGTTATATACTCTATGTTTTTTCTATAGAAGTTGACCGTAGGGACATGGTAAACCACTCCTAGCCCGGCTGCGAACATGGGTATCCAATCTGGCTCATTAGCAGCATGTCTCCACTCATTGTGATAGATAGTGTATGGTATTTTGTCCGGTTTCTCTCCGGCCCAAAAGGCTTCCAACCTTTCCCTAATGTTCATGTGCTGGGGGTAATCCCGATATAGGGAAGACCCATCTCACCCCTTCCCGGTATTGTGCTTTGGTCACCAATATTTGCATCAGCAGCTCTACTACATCTGGCCATAGTGAAAGGCCTCATCATACATGGCAATGATATTTTCAATCGGAGTAATCGGTTGAATATTGTGGCACGAGGCTAGGATGTAACCAGTCTCTGGCCCCAGAAGATCGATACATGCCCGAACCTCTTGACGCACCTCGGCTTCTGTTCCGAAGGGCAAAATAGCCTGGTTTTCCACACCTCCATGGAAGCAAATGCTATCTCCAAAATCTTCTTCTAGCTGCTGTCTATCCATACCAGGACAGTTCCACTGGACGGGATTGAGGATATCGATTCCGAGTTCAATCAGATCCGGCAGTATCTCACGACAGGCTCCATCATCATGATGAAACACAAATAGGTCAAACTCCTTGGCCAAATCGATCAGGCGCTTGTAATGACCATGAAAGAACTCCGAGAACATACTGCGGCTGATCAGAAGCCCAGTTTGACACCCAAAGTCATCGGTCACCTGCGTTATGTCGGCCTTGCCATCGACTGCCTCGAATTGGCGATAGGCAAACCTATAGAAGAAGTCAACGATTTTGCCAATAATATAGTGGGCGAGGTCCGGATTTTCAACCAACATCAATAGGGACTGCTCCAATCCAACCAGCTTGTTGAAGAGATAGAAAGGAGCCGAATAACCCACCTCTATGGCATAGTCTGGGTAGTAAGCACCAATTGACTGGGCCAAGCTCTCGTAATCAAACCACTCTACTTTTGGGAATTCATAGGCATCGACATCGGCAAAGGTCCGAGCATGACCCAAAGGATGATAAACCATTTCCTCGTATACACCGGTCCCATAAAGCTGCAGCTTGTACTCAATCCCCCAGTAGTCCCTGACAATACCAGGTCTACCGCTTGCCAAGGTCGGACCAATGTACCTGGGGCTGATGGTCACGATCTTATCCACATGCAATTTGTGCCATAACTCCCTGGCAGTATTGACACCCAGATGCTTCTTCAGATCGTGTATGACCTCTGGGGTAGCCCAAAAATCTGTGGGTATTCGATCTAACGTCTGCAGCTGAATAGCCTGCAGGATCCTCTCTCGACTGTTCATGACGTAGAGTTTCCTCTCTAGTTTACATTAGTACTCCCAATCAGTGCGAAGAAAGCGCATCTGGATAAGTGTAATGATCATTATGATAACGAAAAGGACCCATGCCAGGGTGGAGGCATATCCCATCTCTAGGTAACGAATACCCCGTTCATAGATGTACATAGCCAATACTCTACTAGCGTGCACTGGTCCACCACTAGTCATGACATATACCTGGGTAAAGATTTGCAGTGTACCAATCACACTGGTTACGAGAACAAAGGTAAAGGCCGGCCGCAGCAAAGGTAAGGTAATATGCCTTGTCATCTTCCAGCCACTAGCTCCATCAAGCCGCGCTGCCTCGTAGTAGAAATCGGGAATACCCTTTAGTGCTGCCAAGAAGATCACCGCGTTGAACCCGACACTTTTCCAAATAGTAAAGACAGCAATACTGGGTTTGACTAGTTTTGTATCCAAAAGCCAACGTTTGGTAGAAAAACCCAGTGCATATAAGGCAAAATTGAATAAGCCCCTTGACGGATGGTATAGCCACATCCAAATGGCCGCACAGGCCACCATTGAGGTAATAACAGGGACAAAGTAGGCAGTCGTAAAGACCGCCCGCATACGTTCACTCAGGTGGTTTAGTGCCAGAGCAATGACAAAGGAGATGATCAATGCTCCCGGTATAATATAGACAGTTAGCAGGAATGTGTTCTGTAAAGTAGTTACAACCAGAGGGTCAGCTAACAGTGTGCGATAGTTCTCTAGGCCAATAAACTGGTTGTTCTGCCCAATGGGATTATAATCCATGAAAGTCCATATGAATGATGACAACAGTGGATAGAACAGAAACACTAGATAGTAAATTAGTATGGGGCCGAGGAAGAGAACAATGAAGCCTCGTTTCCGTGATTTCTCTGTCTCCAAGAATCTACGCCTTTGTCTCAGTGCATCCACCCCCGAAATAAGACAGTTAAGGTTCATCAAGCAGGTGCAGGAGATATTCCTACACCTGCTCATTGCTAGTTCATGCAGACTGGGACCTACTTCTTGTGAAGTTTGTTGATCATGTCATTGCTCATATCGGTCATGGTTTTTAGCGCGTCATCAATAGTCTTCTCTCCATGGAATACCGCCCGCATCTCCGGAGTGACAATCAGCCAGATGAACTGATCGACATCGATAACCAGGTGTGCGCCCATGTCCACGCCATGGTGAGCGACATCCAGGGTCTCTTCGTAATCAAAATCCGGGTCGGTCGCGAAGGCTTTGAGTGTGGGAACAGTCCCAGTAGTGAAGTTCCATGGTTTCATATTTTCTGGTCGCATCGCGAATTCCACGAACTTCCAGGCTGCTTCTGGATTCTTCGAGCGCCGGCTGACGGCAAGCCCCCAACCACCCTTAACCGGGAACTTGGGCTCAGTACCGAAGAATGGTGGAAGATTGAGCCGGACATAGCGTAATCCTTCTACTTCCTTGTCAATAACCGGCTTATACCAGGGTCCGCCTATCGTAGCAGCAGCTGTCTGCTCCATGAACATTTGGTGCCGGCTGGGCAGGGTTACGGCATGCAGTTTGTCCCTGTCGAGAGCATCCAAGAAGAACTGAAGCGCATTCCTAGCTTCAGGAGTCTCAAAGTTGACCCTAGTATTCTCGAAGTCGCGATAATCTCCACCCTGTTGGAAGATCATAGCAAAGAAGTCTGAGTGTTCGTGGCAATTGACCATTCCCAGACCTGCTTGCATGATATTCCCTGCGTGGTCGGTCATGGTCAGCTTCTTACAGAATTCTGCTAGTTCCGTCCAGGTCTCTCCACAACGCCGAGACTCGATCCAGCTCTGCGGTATTTCAAGACCAGCCATTTCAACTAGATCTAGATTAAAGAGAGCTCCTGTACCCGCCACGTTGAAATCGAAGGGGATACCATAGTACTTTCCTTCCCAGGCATAGCTAGCAAGAGTTACAGGCCAGAAAGCTTCATTCATCTGAGCTGGGGTCATGAGATACTCGGGAATCTCTGCCAATAGACCTTCCTGTGCATACCGTAAGAGCATGGAACCAAGTATGTCCACGACATCTGGCTCCGTCCCGGCGGCATAGGCGGACATGACTTTATCACCAAAGTCCGGTAGAACCTCGACTTGAACCTCAATATTGGGATATTCCTTTTCAAAGTCGGCTACCAGCTTACTCCATGCTTCTACCCATGCAACATTACTATGGTGCCAAAAGGTAATAGTCGTCTTGGCAGCCAATGCACTACTGCCAATAAGCAAGAGACTCAAGCCCAGGACAATTGCTATACAGGCTTTTCTTTTCATCTTACTTCTCCTCTCATAAAGCACCTATTCCAGACGTTCAGAAAGAGTAGAACTCGAGCATCGCCACCCCCCATCATTTGATGCCGGTTAATGTAATCCCCTCAACAAAATAGCGCTGTGCACTCAGAAATACTATGAATACCGGTATCACAGCCATAGTAGCTGCAGCCATGATCAGGTCATTCCTTACTCCCCGTTGGTGAATGAACATCGCCAACCCCAAGGGCAGTGTCCTCATCTCTGTCTTGGAGACGATGATTAGGGGCCACATAAAAGAATCCCAATTGTTCATGAACGTAAAGATCCCGAGGCTAGCTAGAGCCGGCTTGATCAGCGGTAACACCACCTGCCAATATATGCGAAAATGCCCGGCCCCATCGATGCGGGCAGCCTCTATAAGGTCTCTCGGCACAGAGTGCATGAATTGCTTCATCATGAAGATCCCAAAGGTGCTTACTGGGCCCCATAGCATCAAGCCAGCATATGTGTTGGGAAGGTGCAAATCTATGGCTACCTTATAAAGAGGGATCATGATCACTTGAAAGGGGATCATCATTGTGGACAAGATCGCTGCAAATATTACGTCCCTCCCCCTAAACTCATAATGATGAAATATATGGCCCGCGATAGAACTTGTAAACAGGGCCAGTAGGGTGACTGTGATACCGGTTATGAGGCTGTTCAGGTAATAGCGGAAGAAAGGTATTGATTCGAGGACAGTAATATAGTTCTTCAAGCTTGGTGACTGAGGCCAAAACGTGGGCGGCATTCGCATGATCTCAACATTAGGCTTAAACGACCCCAAGACCATCCACACAAAAGGGCCCACGCTTATAACAGCCCCTACAACAAGAATCGCATAATATAAGAGTGCCTGGATATTGGTTTTGGTATTGCGAATCATCTTCACTCTCCTTCCACTTTCTCTGTTATCTGCTTAGTTGCTATTCTTCCCCATTCAAGATCTGATTCCTGCCATCCGATCTTACTTTCGGATTTCCCGTATATTATCTGGTTTCCTCTCAATCTTTCTGCAATACAAATCGCATCCCCATATCCAATACCAGAGATCAACTCCCTGGCCAAAGTCCGAGGCTGCTCGGTGCATGTAATCTGCTACTGGCAGCTACCGGTGATGGTCCCACTTAGCCCCGGTCATTTCAGAAAAAGCCGGCGGGCAATAACAAGAGGAACCCCTGCCTGAGAGGTTCCTTCATTGTTTCGATGAATAGCATTTTGTTTCATTTCATACTAGATGGAGCCAGAGGGTGCTCACGTTCTGGGTAATCTATCTACCGTAATACCAATAGGACATCCCCAGTTAATCCAGCATCCATGGCCTTGACTTCCAGCATATTGTACAGAGAATTGGTCACCACAAATTGCAGAGTATTCTGCCCCAGCCGCAGATGGCTGGTTACATCTATGGTAAAGGGCTCCCATAGAAGGGCACCCACATACTGATTATTAACCGAGACTTCTACCATATCCCCTACTCCGGTAAATTTGAGTAAAGCCTCCTGGAAAACTGGCAGATCGTCAGGTATTTCACAGATCATCTGCAGAAGACCGGGCCCCGAGTAATATGGATAACCATGTCTCGTCCAGACCCCATCGGGTAAGGTCATTTCGCGATTATATGGTTCCAATCTGTCTTCTTTGACAATGAAATCTCCGATCAGATACACAGGCTGGCGCAGTGACTGCAACTCAGCCAAGAATCCCGAGAAAATAATCTGGATGCGGTTAGCTCCCTCCTGAACGAAAGCTTGCAGTGAGGCGAAGAGTGCCTCCTGATCTAGATACTTGCCTCTCTGGAAATCAGCAACTCGATGATCGTTGACTAAGATATATGCCTGCTGTCTGCCATCGCCTCGCAGCCAAGCTGGGTCTAGGCCATCCACGATCATGCCCATATTCTCGATAGGGCCCTTCACTATAAACTCGTGTTCATAGGTGCCGACTTGGGTGCGAAAACCATCTGCATCGCTTTCCACCTTCCAGTCAAATGTCCATATCGTGAGGGGCAAAACATTTGGTTCTGCCGGAATAAAGTGAAAGGGGCCATCCAGCTGAATAACCCTTTCTTGTCCATGGAAAGCCTTCCTGGAGAGCGGCATAGCACCATAGCGTGTCTCGGGAACTACTAGATAGACTCTGGATTCACCGGGATGAAGCTGTTCACGAATGACAGTAGTCCGGCCTTCTCCTAGCGCTTCCACCAGGCTATATGTATCAGTTTCGGCATCCCAAGTATAGATTACCCCACTGGCACTGAGTCGAACTAGGGCATCATATACTGTATCCAGAGAAGTATTCACCAAGAGATAGATGTCCTCATCGCCCTTGACATAGTGGTAACCGACAATCTCGTCTATCTCTACCCCATCCGCATCTTGGATGGATAAATCTCGCTCGATGCCAGATAGAGCTTGATCCACCAATTGACAGGCATGGCTGTTACTGGCAGCCTCGGTCAAATCAATGAACCTAGCACCTGCCTCTAAGAGAGACTCAAACTCGGCGGATAGCTTAGGCGCTTGCCCTTTTTCCCGCAACACCTGCGGCAATGCCCCTGTCATGACGAGCCTCCCTCCAGATTCAACAAACGCCTTGATCTGGTCAACAGTCTTCCTCTCCAGTACGATACACCTAGGCAAGATCAAAGCTTTGAACTTCTCAAACGGCCTTTGGCCAGGCTCACCAACCACCAGCTGTCCATCAGCAACCTGTGCAGCCTGAAGAATCTCCTCACTGATATAATCAAAATCTCGATGGAGCCTCAGCAGACAGCGGCTGAGTGTGTCAAAATCCGCCTCTATCTGGAGGGCAGTCTCTGTCTGATTTGGGTTGATAGCTGCCCACATGGACTTAACAGGATAGAGTACCGCTACATCGGCTGCATGCCTCCCCCCGGAAAACCGCTGACACATACGCGCAGCATAATCAGCAAATACTCGATAATGATTCCATAAGGGAGAGTGGTGGGATTGGCTGGGAGTTGCCTCCCATTTCCTAAACCCTTCAATCGAATAGTAATAGGCATGTGGGACAAAATAGTTGGCACCCAGGGCTATCTGCCAGTCAAATAGCCGCTTGAGAGTCTTGAAATTAAGCCGCCAGCCATCGGCCACACCAAAGGCTTCAGAAAGCACTCGATCCTTGCCGAGCAGATGCCCGGCAGAACTAGCGAATTTGAGGCCCACTAGGTTATCTAAACGCGTGTCTTCTGACCAGGTCTGATTGAACAAATGGTCATATCCGGCATAGTCCATCTCATCAGTGACAGCAAAAAAGTCCATCTGCTGGAAGACCTGATAAAACAGCTCTCCTTCGGCATTGACATGGCCGACACTGAGCAGATCGTGTTGCCGGCAAAAATCTCGGATCTGCCGGAAGAAAGCATTCTTATAAAGGCGCAAAATGGTGCTGTAGAAATCGCAGCGGATTTTGGCTGTCCGAGGGCCGGCATCATAGAAAAGCGCCGGTAAGCAATCCTTGAGGGGATAGTGATGCTCGCTTTCGAATTCCTGCGGCAGAGTCGGAGTCCAAGGCAAAGCCCCCAGCAAGCCTGAATCAGCCAGGGAAAAAGAATCTAAACTGTAATTACAAGCTGGCTCATCCGTGAAAAATCCCTTGATCACACTACCTATATATGGTGCAAACATTTCACTGTACGTCACGTGGGTAAGCTCGATGAATCGCTGGATGGCTGCTTTATTCAGGGTATCTACATATCCGCCGCCAAAATACCCGCGATAGAAGGTACGGGCAAGAACCAACACTCTCCAGTGCCCGGCTGGAGCCTGCCAGCAGAGCCTGCCTTCCCTGACTGAAGAGGTAATATCCACCATTTTCTTGCAGTTAACACTGCGTCTTTCCCGATTAAGGGGCACTGCCAGTGCCCAGATCAAGCCATCGGAAAGTTCGACATCCTGTGAGATGCGCATAGGCCCTTTTACATCAAAACTAGTGGCAAGATGCAGAAAAGACATCCTGTGATCGGGGTTCTCTTCAATTACCCTGTTATTACAGGTTCCACTCGGCCAGTTACAGTCATCATAGAGCCATACTTCCAGGCCGAGTGCCTTGGCCGTATCAAGGGCGTGTCTTACACATCCCATCCATTCAGGACCCAGATAAGGTACTAAAAGTCCATGGCGGGCATGGATATAGACACCCCCCATCCCTTGCTCTTGCATCTCTCGCAACTGAAATTCCAACTCAGCCGGCTCCAATTTGTGATTCCAAAACCAAAAAGGGGCTAACCGATCTCTGCTGGCAATCATCCAAGCTTACCTCCCTAAGTGAATCGTCCTCAGTTTCTAGTCCAGTGGATAGTGACAAGCTATATAGCGATGTGTTTCAATCTCTCTCCAGGAGGGTTCAGTCTCACCACAGATGGATCGCCTATAGGGACAGCGAGTGTGAAACCTGCAACCTGGGGGAGGGTCTGATGGGCTGGGGACATCTCCTCTGAGCAGCTTCTTGGGCTTCTTGCGCTGTCTTGGATCAGGAATGGGTATGGCAGAGAGCAGTGAATGAGTATAGGGATGTAAGGGCCTTGCATAAAGCTCTCTCTGGGGGGCAAGTTCGACCAGTTTGCCCAGATACATGACCGCCACGCGGTCACTAATATGTTTCACTACACTCAAGTCATGTGAAATGAATAAATAGGATAGGCCGAAGCGGTCCTGCAAATCTTGCAGAAGATTGAGAATCTGGGCCTGGATCGATACATCTAAGGCAGATACCGGTTCATCAGCAATGATTAGCCTCGGATGCAAAGCTAGGGCCCGCGCAATGGCTATCCGCTGCCTTTGCCCTCCACTAAACTCATGGGGATATCTACTCACATATTCCGGACGCAATCCCACCATGTCAAGCAGCTCCAAGATGACCTCTTCTCGCTCTTTGTTAGTAAACATGTTCTGAATCTCGAATGGTTCCCGCAGGATACCAAAGACGGTCAGCCTCGGATCCAAAGACGCGAAGGGATCTTGAAATATGATCTGCATATCCCGTCGCAGCAGGCTCATTGCCTCTTCATCCAGGGAAAAGACATCCTGGCCATCGAATCTCACCTGCCCTGCTGAAGCCTCCAGCAACCTCAGAATTAGCATACCGGCAGTCGATTTCCCACAACCCGATTCACCGACCAATCCCAAGGTTTCTCCCTCGCCAATCCCAAAAGAAACCCCATCCACCGCTTGGGTGACTCTAATGGATTTCCATGGACCGAAACCCCGCTTCGCCACAAAATGTTTGGTGAGATCATTAACTTCTAGAAGGTAGCTCATAGCATATCACTTACTTTCCAGCAACTCACGACATGTCCAGGCGAAATTTCCACAGGTCTGGGTTCTCTTTGCAGACAAATCTCCAATGCGTCGGGGCAACGGGGGTGAAAATTACAGCCAAAAGGCATGTGTAATGGATCGGGTATGGTGCCCGGGATCGTAAATAGGCGCTCCGTTTCTGTATGCAGTTTGGGCAAAGAGGCCATTAATCCCTTAGTATAGGGATGCATCAAGTTCTCAAAGAGAGTATATACATCTGCCTGTTCCACTATCTTGCCACAGTACATGACTGCTACCTGATCTACCGTATTGGCGATCACACCTAAGTCGTGGGTAATCATGATTAGGGCCATATTGAGCTCTTCCCGCAGCTCGTCAATGAGTTCCAGTATCTGTGCCTGAATAGTGACATCCAGGGCAGTTGTCGGTTCATCTGCAATCAAGAGCCGTGGCTGACACGATAGGGCCATAGCGATCATCACTCTTTGCCTCATACCTCCCGACAGTTGATGGGGATAATCGGTAAGGCACTTCTCCGGAGATGGAATTCCTACCTTGGCCAGCATTTCTGCCGCCAGCTCCTCCGCCTCTTTCTTGCCTACGTTTTGATGCAGCCTGATCGTTTCTGTCACCTGAGCACCTACTGAGAACACTGGATCTAGTGAGGTCATAGGTTCTTGGAAGATCATACTCACCTCTCTGCCTCGAATAAATCGCATTTCTCTTTTCGGCATGCCCAGCAAATCCTTACCACTGAGGCTGAGCTCCCGGGCTTCCACTTTCCCCGGCGGCTCAGCAATCAAGCGCATAATAGACAAGGCAGTGACTGATTTGCCGCAACCAGATTCACCCACCAAGCCCAGCGTCTCGCCTTCGTTCAGACACAGATCAATACCATTGACCGCATGGACCGGGCCATCTTCCGTCTGGAAACTCGTTCTCAGTCCTTCTACCTTGAGGAGTTCTGCCAAAAATACCCCTCCTATGAACGAAGCTCTGAGGTGGCCTGGCCGAGCCAGGCCACCTCACTTCATTCCCTCAAACTCTATTGCGTGATGTAAACATTACTGAAGAAATAGAGGTTGGTTACTGCTGTAAGTCGCTTTAGGCCAGAGCTATCTTCTGTAACTGCCTCGCCTCCCAGGTGAGGCTTCCACAGATGATTGGTTTTCATATTCATGATGAAAACCGCAGGTGCTTCCTCCAATAAGAGGGCTTCTGCTTCCTCATAGAGCCGCAACCGCTGCTCGTGATCTATAATCGAATTGGCTTCCTTGACCAAATCATCGTAATGGTTATGAGCCCAGGCATGCCTGCCACCACTGAGGAACAGGCTCATGAAGTTGCTGGGATCGACATAATCGACCATATATGGGGCCAGGAAAAAGTTGTGAGTTCGATTTACCATGGCATCCATGAAGGTCTTCATTTCATAGATCTGGATTTTCATGTTGATACCCAGATTCTGCTTGAGCTGCTGTTGAATGAACTCAGCTGCTGGTTTTTGATGTGGCATGATGGAAGCTTCCAGCCTCAGCCAAAGTTCTATTTCGGGAAATCCTTTTCCATTAGGATAGCCGGCCTCAGCCAAGAGCTCTCTGGCCAGATCTATATCGAAACGGGAGATTTCCTTGAGCCCTGCGTTGTAGCCTGGAAAGCCCGGCATTATCAGGGTATAGGCTGGGAAGGCCATATCTGCCAACACAGTGTTGGTCAGCAGCTCCCGATCAATGGCATGATTGATCGCTTGCCTTACCAGCTTGCTATCAAAGGGAGGCTTGGTCGTGTCAAAGGTCAGATAAAACAGCTGGAATTCAGGCCAACCCACAACTTCCTCGCTAAATCGCGCTTTGGCATAGGCCAGTTGGCCCGGGTTGAGCCCAGTTATGTCCAGATCACCGGCTAAGTAAGCGGGAAACCCTGTCTCGGGATTGCCGGTACCGGCCAACTCCACGATTTCCCTAAGATATGGCTGCCAAGGCCCATTATAATGCGGATTGGGCACATAGACTACATGCTGTTCTTTCACCCATTCCTTGACCATAAAGGGGCCACTGCAAACCATCGTCTCGGCTCTGGTAGCATATTCATCGCCATGAGCCTGAACAACGTGTTTCGGTACAGGAAACCACCATGACATTACTGCCGGAAGGTAGGGTTTAGGTGTTTCCGTTTTTACCTCAATTGTCCTGGCATCGAGAGCCTTAACTCCCAGTTCACTGAAGGGAAGCTCGCCTGCCTCTACTTGGTCCCAATTCACGATCTCGGCGGCCCAGCTGAAATACCAGTTGAAATCATATCCTTGCTGGATTGCCCTCTCCAAGGCAAACACGAAATCCTCGGCGGTAAGTGGCTGACCATCTGACCACTTAATCCCTGCACGCAGTGTAAAGGTCCAGCACAATCCATCCTCAGATGGCTGCCACTTGGCTGCGGCTGCCGGCCTTACATTCATATCCTTGTCAAAGACCGTTAACGGCTCCTGGACAACCTCGGGGCGCCCAGCGCGGTTATAAACAGTCTTCATCCAGTCCATATACTGGCCCTCAAAAAGCATGGGGATCCTAAGCACTTGCTTCGATTCGGGTGCAGCGTCATTGGGTAATGGTCTGGTAGATGCCCAGGCGAAACTCCCCATGGCCAGGAGGAATACTAGGGTCAAGAGCAAACTCTTTCTCAGCATCTTTCAACATCCTCCTCGTCTTGATTGTCTGCAAACCTTTACCGATCAAAAGATAACCTCGTTTTTTGAGTTGCTCATCACCGTCCTTTCAAAGTAGGATCCAGCGCATCTCTAATCCCATCACCTACTACTGACAGACAAAGAATAGTCAGCCCCAACATCAGTGCAGGAAATAGGGGGAGGTGCCAATAAAAGAAAATATAATAGAGGCCCTCACTGATCATCTGGCCCCAGCTGGGAGTGGGAGGACTGATGCCTACCCCCAGAAAACTTAGACTGGCTTCCAGGATAATGGCTTGTGGTATGGTAAGCACCAAACCCACCAAGATCTCAGCAACCGTATTGGGGATCAAATGCCTTTTGATTATATATGCCGGCCGGCTTCCTAGAGCCCGGGAGGCCAATATGAACTCTTTCTCCCGCAAGGACATGACCTGTCCCCTCACTAATCTGCAAACATTCACCCATAGGAAGGCTGCACCGATTAACACGATATTGGCTAGACCACCCCCGGTCATGGTAGCCAGCAAGATGGCGATTAGAAGCGGCGGTATAACTGACATAATCTCCACCAGCCGCATGACCAGCCAATCCGCTTTGCCTCCTTTATAACCGGCGATCGTACCTAATGGAACCGCAATGACTAGGCTTCCCAGTGCAGCGGCAAAGCCTACTCCGAGACTGACCCTAGCTCCATAGATAACCCGAGTGAAGTAATCTCTGCCCAAGGTGTCCACCCCAAACCAGTTCTCACGAGAGGGAAAATCATTGACTCTATCCAGATAGATCTGTTCCGTATAATGGGTAGGAGTAATCCAAGGTGCGAAGATGGCAGCTAGTATGATCACGATGAGAACCACGCCTGCCAATACTGCCAGCTTGTTCTTCTGGAAGCGACGCCAGGCATAGAACCAAGGACTGCGGCTGGTCTTGGCTCCCACTGGCATGTCCTTGGTGTATGGTGGTGATATGGCTGTCCTCACTGCCGTTCACTCCCCCCTAACCGGATTCTAGGGTCAACTAGGCAATAGAGAATATCGGTAACCAGATAAGTTAGACCGAGTAGAAAAGTCACGATCAGAATCAGTGTCATCAAGAGCGGGTAATCCCGCTTGAAAATGCTGGTGACGAAAAACCGTCCTAACCCCGGCACTCTAAACATTTGCTCAACAAAGATACTACCGGTCATGATCCCCGCGAACATGGGCATTATGACAGTAAGTAGAGGTATCAAAGCATTGCGCAAAGCATGTTTAACCACTACATTAAACTCTGATAAGCCTTTTGATCTAAGGACCATGACAAAAGGCTTGTTCAGCTCTTCTAGGAGACTGGCTCGAGTATATCTAGCTATGACCCCCGTAGGAAATAGCGCATAGGCGATCACCGGTAAGACCCAATGGCGGGGAGCGCCCCAGCCTCCAGCCGGAAACCAATCCAGCCAGATCGCGAAAACAAGGATGAGCAGCATGGAAGTTACATATACCGGTACTGTAATACCCGAAACAGATACAATGGAAGTCAGATAGTCGATCAAGCTGTTGCGTCGAACAGCCGCAATCATCCCCAGTATGATACCTAGAGGTATAGCAATGGCCAGTCCCAAGCCTCCGAGCAGAGCACTGATTGGCCATGTTCTGTTCAGCAATTCGTTGATAGTTTCACCAGGGCTTTGGTAGGGAATCCCAAAATCGAGTCTCAAGGCATTGCCCATGTATTTCAGGTATTGGATGTGCAAAGGCAAATCTAACCCATATTGCTTGGCCAATCTGGCCTTAGATGCCTCGGATAAAGGCATTTTCTCTTCATCGAACGGTCCTCCCGGGATGGAATGCATCATTAGAAAGATGACTATTGATACAATGAATAATGACCCCAAGAGTGATAGCATACGTTTGACGATATACGTAAACACCGTCTATCCCACCTCCGAGGTGATCAGTATTATGCTTCCATAATATCCCGTCTTAGGATACCAACGATCTTGCTGACTTGGCGCTTGGCTTCCCGGACATCTCGCCGCCGGATGGCCTCGAACATTTCCCGATGATATAGGTTGCTTTCCTCGGCGAAATCCTGTCTGCCAAAGGGCTTATTCCAGAACTCCCGGAGCAGTCCCAGTATCTCATCAATTACTCTAATGAGGACACGATTTTTGCAGCAGCGATAGAGCCTATTATGAAATTCCCAGTCTTCCTCACTGGCATCCTTGCCACTCGCTCTTACCTTCTCTATCTGTAACAGTGCCTCTTCCACCAAATCCAGCTCTTCATCAGAGGCATACTTAATCACCAATTCAACGGCTAACTCCTCCAGGTGTTGTCTGACTTCCAGGGTTTCTAGCAGTGTCTCCTTGGCCTTTAGATGACCGGAAGCGGAATCGAGCCAATGCTCTCTGGATCTTAAGAAAGTGCCCTGGCCAACCCTGATCTCGATTAGACCCTCTCCCTGCAAGACTTTCATGGCCTCTCGAATCGAGGTCCGACTCACTCCCAGGGATCTGGCTAGCTGCCTTTCGGACGGAAGTTGGCTGCCTTCTTCAAGTTCCTGTCTTTCTATGTACAGCCTAATCTCTTCTAATACCAGACTCGAGACCTTATCTCGTTTGATGGTGCTGAGGCCTAATTCGCCTTTCATGAGAAGCTAAACCCTTTCTCTGTTTGGTGGCAAGCACATGCGAATTCTCCCGCTGATAGCTAATCGTAGATGGTAGGTGGTCATACCACCTAGTCTATTCTCATTATTCACCAATCATTGGCTAATCCCTCTTTATGGAATAGCATTTATTTTTGCCTTAGGGCCAAAAAACTAAGGCGCCTCCCCTGTAACATGAGAGTTGCGCCTTTAGATTCTGGTTCTTCCCTGACCATGGCCACCGTAATTGAAGCTGCTCGTAAGCTTTCTGAAAGGTTTCGGCAGGGAAAGTGGTCAATATGATTGTGATGAGGACCGTAAGATCTCTTGAAGAACGTCAGTGGTGACCTCGCCTTGAGAATAAGCTATGCTGCGAGTCTGCATGGCCTTCACGGCATACTCCTCACAGATTGTCACTGGTTGCATTCCTTTTTCTGATATTTGAAAGGTTTTTACCTAATTGCGAGGAATATGTCTATCGTAAACCATTGAGTCACCATGCTTTAGCAACCACTTATGGGGGTGAGCAGCTATTGTTTACTGACAATTGGCCAGTTAGACGTAAGATCTTAAGTGTCTCCTTGATACTGATTGTGATTACCGCCCTCATCGGCCTGACGGGATATGTGAGTATCAATCGAGTAATCACGAGCATGGAGGATATCTACGATACCACTCTGGCCCAAGAACGCTTCCTGGGAGCTATGGAGAGTCGGCTTTACCGTTTGGATAGGACCCTCCAAGCAGTCACCATGGCCGGTTCTCATAGTGAGATGCTGGAAGCCACGGAAAGGTTTGGCCAGGACCTAGCTGCAATTCGTCAGATCTGGTCTGAATACATTGAGGGCTTAGGTAGTATCTCTCCAGAACGTCAAGCTCTTTACGACAGTTTTCACGCCCAGCTGGATGCATATGCCCTGCAAAGTGATGATGTGATCCACGGCAGTGTGGTAATCGCTATGGAGACAGCCAAAGAGGCCTCCCTGACCATCGATGCAGCCATCGATATTCTGCAAGAGATGGCCGATCAGTTTCTGGATGATGCCAGGGCAATGCAGGCCAACACAGAACAAGTTCAGGATACTGCTCACAAATTACTGATTCTGCTCATGGCCGGCGGCCTTGTACTAGGTATTCTCTTAAGCCTGTGGGTAGCGTTTTCCGTGTCCAATCCTCTGCGGCTCGCGGTCAATGTACTAGATCAGATTGCGGCCGGAGACCTGAAGGTGGAGATGCCTTCTACCAAACAACGAGATGAAGTGGGCCATGTCTTGGAGTGTTTGCAGGATATGTGCACCTCCTTGCGGCAGATTGTCGGCAGCATCCTCAATGTAGCTTCAAGTATCAACATGAGCAGTATGGAGGTGGCCGCCGGTATTGGCGAAGTAGGATCCTCAGTAGAAGAAGTAGCATCAACGGCCAACCAATTCGCATCGAATGTGCAGCAGGTTAGCAATCATGCCCAGCAAATGGAGGCAGAGTCCCGCAGGGTGACTGAAAGAGCTGATGAAGGCAGTAATCGTTTATTGGAAACCACTGCCCGTATGCAGGCCATTGATCAACAGACACAACAAGTAACCCATTCCATTGCCGAGCTGCAAGAGCGCTCTCAAGAGATAGGTAATATCGTCACCCTTATTGTCGACATCGCGGCACAGACCAACCTCTTAGCCCTTAACGCGGCTATTGAAGCCGCCAGAGCAGGAGAATTCGGTCGGGGCTTTGCCGTTGTCGCGGAAGAGGTGCGCAGCCTTGCCAACCAAACCAGCCTAGCCGCATCCCGTATAAGTCAGCTGGTGGAACAGATCCAAGATGAAACAAAGGAAACGGTCAAGCAAAATGAAAAGATGGTCAGTGAGGTCAATGCCGGCACCCAGGCGATGGAGGCCACTGGCCAAGCTTTTGCCGGTATCAAGGCCGCGATTGAGGAGATGGCTATCCGCATCGGGGAAGTAGCTGGAGCGGCTGCCGAAATCGGTAGTGGCAGCCAACAGATTGCCAGTGCTACAGAAGAGCAATCGGCCTCAATTTTGAGTCTAACTCAGGTTGCCGATACCTTGACCCAAGAGGCGGGGAGGCTGGAGCAAGCAGTACAAGCTTTTGACATATGAGTTTGGCTTGAAAAATCTATGTCCGGCTCGGTTATCTAGTATTGCCCCCAGCCAGTGCCGTGCGGGCAATACACTGGTTGCTTGCCAAAGCCAGGCCGGCAAATGCCACAGTTACGCATCCTTCAACTAGCGAGAGGGATGCCCCCGAAATACGGCGAATATCCAAGGGGAATCATGCTGCGAAATGTACTCTTTACACTAGTGTTAGGAGGCTACCCCATGTTGTTGATTGGTATCGCCGGTGGTACTGGCTCTGGCAAGACGACTCTCGCCAAGGGTTTATGTGATCAGCTCGGGACAAATACGGCCGTACTCATACCTCACGACTGTTATTATCGGCATCTACCAGATATCCCGTTTAAGGAACGCAGCCATCTGAATTACGACCATCCCGATGCATTCGAAACCGATCTCTTGGTCACCCACCTGCGTCAACTGCGAGCAGGGCAGCCCATCGAACTGCCTAGCTATGATTTTACTACTTACTTGCGGACGGCTCAAACCACCAACATCCAACCAAAGCAAGTGGTGATCGTAGAAGGCATCTTGGTATTGGCCGAAGCCTCACTGCGAGATCTTTTCGATATCAAGGTATATGTGGATACAGATGCTGATGTTCGGGTATTGCGGCGGATGCTGCGTGATATCGCAGAAAGGGGCCGTACCCTGGACTCTGTCTGCCGGCAGTACCTCGAGACTGTCAAGCCCATGCACGATGCTTTTGTAGAGCCATCCAAGCGATATGCTGATATCATTATCCCTCGCGGTGGTCAGAACATGGTGGCTCTGGGCATACTCTCTTCTCGCATCAACGAGTTCCTCGCTGAATCAGAGACAGCCGCCCAAACAGATCCGGGCTTAGGTTGAGGCCCTAGAAAGCTAGAGGTCAAATCACTGAGTTACCCTAGCGACATGTATCTATCCTAGTGGTATCTGCTTAACTACTTGCCAGCGGCGAAACCGACCCTGTACTTCCATTTTAAACAGGGCCACTGCGTTACAGGGCAAATTCCTCACAGGGCAGTAGTCGTCAAGCTCCTCCATGTACTTATGGAATTCCCCGGTTGACAGCCGGGTCGCCAAAGTGACATGCGGATGATATGAACGGCCTTTAGCTGAGCTAGCTATGCCCTTCTTGCCTAAGGTCTCTTTTAGCCTACTATATAACTCCAGAAGTTCAGGAGAAGTGACCACATCTATGAAAATGACGGCACGTCCAAATCGACCGAGGCCCTGGGCAGTCACGATGAAAGAAGGACAGTCCTGCAGACCCTCACAGATGACCCTCTCCAACTCCTTGTCAGTACCGGGCCAACGAAAGGGTGGTATGAGAGTGATGTGGGGTGCGGTTTTTGGAGCAGCAAAACGACGCCGAATGCTCTCTACTTCCTCTGTAAAGTCATCTGGTAAGGTGATGCCTAGAAAAAAGTCAGCCATGGTCACAAACCTTTCTTTTGCTAATTGAAAACTGTCTTATTGCGGCGCTATGCCTCGCCGGCTCTATCTGCCGTCCTCTAAAAAAGGGGCATGATCCGGATACTTCGTACTGACCAAGTCTTTTCCTGTTTGACAAAGTCTAGTGTCATGGTGCCTGAGACCTCAAGGAATTCGTCACCGATAACGATATTGGCATCAAAGGGGGTAATGATAAAGGCAGCATCCCCCGCGGCCTCCACTTCTCGTTCGTCTGACAGTCTAACCCAAAGGTCTCCTGCAGATATGTCCCGAATAAACTGGGAGCGGGTCATGAGCATATCTGAACGATCAAAGACAAAGTCAGCGTCCAAGATTTCATTCAGGACCTCCTCATCAGACTGTAGGACCGCGGTGATTAGTTGCTCCGCCAAAGATTCTACCTGAGCCTTATCAGATGGACCACGGGGCCTATCTGGGTAGATTGAATAGACGATGAACCCTACTCCTACTACTACCAGCAGCAAAAGAGCCAACAGCTTGGGCTTCATCAAGCACACTTCCCTTCACCAGTCTTCTAGATATCGTTACCGATGCCGGCAATTGCCAGAACCTGCTGTATCTTCCATACATGTCAATTCCGCATTTTCTGGCCAATTCCTCTACATGGGGGGGACATCCAGAGCAACTACCTCTCAGCCCTGGAAACCAAAAAGCCGCCCCTTCTGGGGCAGCTTTTTGATGATGCTTAAAGCTTCAGCTTGTTATCCAACTTTATCTTCTCGGGCAGCCCTTTCCTGCTCAGCAATGTCATCAGCGACTTCTCCCCATGCACTGGCATAACCCTGAAGCTTAGTGGAAAACTGATCAACTGTCTCTCCCATATCGGCTTCAGTACAGTGAGCGCCGGACTCGTGCACCATATCTCTGATTGCACCGGGATTATCGATCAGGGGACAGGGCCGGAGATGGTTGTCATTGAATGGTTGCCGCTTTTGGTAAGCTCTGAAGAGAGATGAGCGCAAGGCTTCCTCCAATGATTTCTCCTTGATGTTGTCTGTCGCATAGTGGACAAAGGCACAGGGTTCTACCTCTCCCGCGGCGTTAATATGCATATAACGGCGGCCACCGGCTATACAACCACCCGAGACAGCCCCATCATTCCAGAAGTCCATCAGGAATATCGGTTTTCGCAAGCGCAACTCACTGGTTCGCTGATGCATATAGGCCCGCTGCTCAGGTGTTGCCATCATATCCAGATCGGCATTAGCACCAACTGGGATATAGGTGAAATACCAGACAAACCGCACACCCTTATCGATCAAGAGATCGATAAACTCGTCTGAAGAGACATTGTCCACATTATCCCTGGTATAGGTTACGGAAGCACCGAATAAGCATCCTGCCTCATTGAGCAGATCCATGGCATGCATGACATTCTTGAATACACCTTTGCCACGCCGCTGATCAGTATACTCTTCGGTACCTTCCAGGCTGATGGCTAGGGTGACATTACCTACATCCACCATTTCCTCAACAAACTGTTCATTGATCAGGACCCCATTGGTGAAAAGGTGGAAAACCTGCTCTTTGTGTTTCCTGGCCAAGGCAAAGATATCTTTCTTGCGGAGGGTAGGTTCCCCACCAGATAGAACCACAAAGTAGATGCCCAGTTTCTCTGCCTCAGTCAGGACTCTATCCATTACCTCAAAGGGAAGATCTTCACCTCGATATTCACCCGCCCAGCATCCAGTGCATCGTAAATTGCAGCGAGCTGTTGGGTCCATCAGAATAGCGAAGGGCACTCCCGCACCGATCTTCTTGGCCATCTCCTGCTGCTTAGGTACACCTAAGAAGCCGCCATTGACAAAGAAGTTAATTGCAATGGTATCCCGGATGTTCGGATGGATATCGGTAAAAGCGCTTACCATGAAATCTGGCCAAGGGCTGCCGGGTTCCTGCAATACTCCTCTTACCCCTTCAATCATCTGCTTGTGATATGGATCTCGAGCAATCTTCTGTGACCAATCTAAGATTTTGAAGATATTTTTTTCTGGCGACTTGGATATATAACCTAGCCCTTGGCGAATCACAGCTTCACCCAGATAGGCAATAGCCGTTTTCATCAATACCTCCCCTTCCTAAGCCTCACCCATGAGCGTGTGAGGCTGCGTAATACCTGAGAAAAACAACTCTTGCAGCGTCATCTCAATGTGCTCAAGGGCCTTGTCGCTAGACAGATCTGTTGTATACAAAGCCACTACGCTGACCATGCCATAAAGGGCAGTAGCTACTGTCTCCGAATCCAAGGTCCTTAATTCGCCTTCTCTAATTCCCTTGTCGATCACCTCCTGCAGCATCTTGATATAGCTAGACCGAATTCTTTGAGCGAAAGATGAAGACTGATCGTGATGTCCCCAAACTTCCCGGGTAATCAGGCGACATAGAGGTTGATGGTCGTGAAAATACTGCAATTGCTCCCGCAAGATAGCCCGCAGTTTGGCAACACTGCCCTTCAACGTCCGTATTTTACCCTCCATATACTGGCCCATGTGAGTCAAGCCATCATCCAAGAGATGAATAAGAACATCTTCCTTAGTCGGAAAGTAAGTATAAAACGTTCCCTTGCCCACTTTTGCCCGTTCAGCGATCTCCTGAACAGTTGTATTGGAGAATCCTTGAGTGGAAAAAACATCTAGTGCAGCTGCCAGGATCCGTTCCCGCTTACCACCATCATCCGACATACTGACTTGCCTCCTTAGATAGTATTACCCGGTCAGGCACATTAGACTCGCATACCCTTCGAACCCCGTCCCTAACCACTCAGCAGTAAGTAGTACATGACACTCCCAGAACTGACCGGTCAGTTCTCTAGAGATATACTCCATCCATGCCGGCAAATCCTGCTGCATTTCTATCTGCAGATTGGTAGATACATTGGCGATGCACGGTGCAGCTGCGGTTTAGCAGTAAGTTAAAATCCTATTGACCTTGTAGGCATATTTCTCCTATGATCCTGTAACCTCCTCCTAAATTGTATCTAACTGCTATTCTTCCGAACATTCCCCGCTAACTACCTTGTGCCCTAGCTGCTTTCTAGTTATACTATAGTTAGATGCTTAATCCATTCACTGGAACGGGGGATCCCATGGGTGAATCTGCGAAAAGCAGAGGGGCGACCCGGCCCTAACCGTACAGCTAACCTCGTAAGCGTAGGGGGAAAACTGCTCGGGAGGGATCAGCATGAATCGATGCACCGATTGCGGTGAACGCATCGCCACTTGGGAGGATTACTGTCCAAAATGTGGTGCACGCAAAATGATCACAGGAAAGACTAAGGAAGTTCCGCAAGCGAAGAAGAAAAAGTTGGGATTGTTCAGCCGATTGCGCAGGACTCCTTAGATTGGTTGGAGTCATGCAAGATGAATAAAAAAGTGCCCTAAAAGTTCGCCCACTGCAATGAGCCGGCGAACTTTTAGGGTTTCTTCACACAGCAAACTGGCAATGATCTGCCTAGCCCACTGGCTGGCCTTTCCAGAGGCCGTGCAAATTACAGAAAGCCCTGGCTTCTACATCCTCTGCAGTAATGCAAAACTTAGCTTTGGGCAAGTCACCTGGTTCGAGAAACTCACGGTATACAACCCCGTCAGCGATTAACTCTATCCATTCGATATAATGTACTGCCTGCATGGGATGGGCATCACTGCCTACCTCCACCTGGTAACCATCAGCTAGCTTGGTAACCATCGGTACGTGCTTCTCCCGAGATGCATCAACGGTGTTCTCTTCGTGCAATACCATGGGCTCACCACAGCAAACTAACGTCCCAGCACCTGCCCGGACCATTTCTACCATGTTTCCGCACTGCTTGCATTCATAGACTTGGTTTAACTTGGTCATCATATTGCCTCCCCACTTACATCTTCGCTTATCCTGGTAGTTATAATCATTACCGTTTTTGCACCAAGTTAAACCTCTTTATTCATTGCCATCAGACGATTAAGCTTCCTGCTTGATTATGTGATCTAGCACCTCGGCGGCTTTCAGTACTACCATCCGGCACTTGAGTTCTTCGGTCCGATGCTGTTCCTTAAGTGGAGCACAATAGATACTGCCCATCTCTTCGGCATAGATATCAAACAGCTTCTGGGTGAGCTCCCGAATCCGGTTGCTTTCATGAGCTTGTTTGTTCACAAACAATCGGCCCAATACCATGATCGCTCCCGTCAGCGCCCCACAGACACTCTCGATACCCATCCCACCACCAAAGCCGGCTGCTGCTTTCAAATCATCTCGATCAAATCCTAACTCGTAAGCGATGTTCGCTCCATATAAAATGGTTTCAGCACAGTTAAGATCTTGATCAATTCCGTATCCATCCTGCAATAGTTCGACTAGCATCTGATTGCCTCCCACTCCCCATCCAGTCCTCAATTCTTGTGTGATATAGCCAACAGATTAAGCATTTATGACTATTTGCTAGCTTGCTGCCTCCTGTGATAGACCCGGTAATAGGACATACTGTATGTCCTCAGCTACATCGTCCAACTCAACTGACTCTCCATAGAGAATGTAACTAGCCACTACATAGTCTATAGCACCATTGACCATGGCAGCCGCTTGAGGAGCCGCCACTGGAAAGTGAGTAGGCAGAAGCAGAGCCAGTGCATCGATCGTAGGCTGTTCCAATGACTTGCGCAGATTCCATACCCGGTGCTGCAAGTCCTTGGGAAAATCCGGTACTGAATGGGACATCGATTCCGCCAGTCGCTGATTCTTGATAAATAACTGACCCCTAAGCCTTGCCAATGTTTGAATGCATTCCTGCAGTGAGCTCACGCCCTTTAACCAAGCACTCAGTGTATGCACATATTCCTCGGTTCGCTCCTCTAGAAGTGAGACAAACAACTCCTGTTTGCTGGCAAAATAGAGATATAAAGTTCCCTTGGCCACTCCTGCGGTTTCCGCGATGTCATCCATCCTCGCTGCGGCAAAACCTCGGGTTGTAAATATTAACTCAGCAGCATCTAGTATCTCACGACGCTTATCCTGCAAAGCATCTTCGTTTTTCAAGCTACCCAGCTCCCTAGTTCTCCATTAGGCCATCCCACTCGTTGCGTCCCACAACTCGAACCAACGTTTCTGTATCTATCCCCATGGCCAGCACTACCTTACTCTTGTTAGTCTCATAGGTAAAGCCAGCATCCAAAACTCGGTTCTGGGCCTGGAGCACCATTAGCCGACCTTCCCTCACTTCTTTACCCGTAACCGATCCCAAATCATAGAGCAGTCGTAATTGCTCTAAAGTCTCTTGAGCAGCTCTCTCTCCTTCGAGGGCCAGCTCATAGGCCTTCCAGGCTAGGTCTAGTTGCTGCAATCGGCTGTTTAAGTCCAAGTAGACTCCATCTTGTGCCATCTTCTCTTGCACTCTAGCCTTCTCCACTGCCGCCTCTTTAGCCGCTAGCTTGGCCTTGCGAGCTCCGCCATCCCCAAACCTATAAGTTAAGCTCAGTTCTATCTGCCAAGGATCGACACTATCGAAGGCTGGTATTTCGCTGGTTTCGGATTCAGGGAGATAGCGCATTTTAGACTGATCCACCTCAGGCTTATTCACCTTCGTCTTCACCACTGTACCCATGAGGGCTCGATTGGAATCTATGGATGACTGCAAGATCAGATCATCTTCTGGCATATACTGACCAGCCAGCTTCACAGTCCAATCCCGCTCTTCTTTAACCGAAGTATAAGCCGTCTCCGTCATGGCTCTTTGCTGGCGCGCCATAGCTAGTTCCGGCCTGTGCTCCAGAGTGTAAGCATAAGCTGTATCCAGCTCGACCGTCCAAGGGATCACGCTCATATCCTGCGATTCTGCCAGATACTCCGCCCAGGCCAGAGCCGTATCTACCTCTACATTGCCCAAACCCATATGCTGCAAGAGAGCAAGTGTGGCCAATTCCAAGCCCATAGCAGCTGCTTGCAGGCCATTTTCAGCTTCTATACAGGTATTCCTTTCCTTCAGTACATCCAAAGGGGTAGCCATGCCTAAAGTAAGCTGCTCTTCTGCTGTCTTAAGGTTAAGTTCGGCATGCCGCCATGCCTCCCTAGCCAACTCTAAGCCATTGTATGCTCTCAAGACATCGTAGTACCCGCTCTGTGCTGTGATCACTATGTCTTTAATTGCCTGCTCTCTGCGCAATACCGCAATCTCTGTACCGATTTCCGCCTGTTTGGTCAGCCCCTTGAGCTGAGCATTGGGCCCCAGTTGCTGGTAATAGGTCAGAGAACCGATCGTCGTACTCAGACGATCATCAAGGGTTAGACCACCGACAACCAATGGATATAAGGCATATTCTTCCCCGTACTGGGCTTCGAATTGACTCATGAATCCCTGAAGCACCGCTGGGTTATTCGCCAGATTCTCCACCTTATGCTGACCGGTCAGGCTTAGCTGTGGCCGCAAGGCCGCATCTACTTCCTGTCGGCCGGCTAAAGCTTCTCTCAGCTCCCAATCAGCAATCTGCATACTGGGGTTATTCGCCACAGCCACCCGCAGGATATCCTCTAAAGACCAGATGTTGCCCAATTTTGCCGCGAGTACATCCTGCTGGGCCGGGTCTACAGCTTTTTGCTCCAGTACCGGTATCTCTACCGCCATCACTAAGCCGGGAAAGCAAACCAAAGCCACTATCCCCGCAATAGCGATCAGTGCCCAGGCCCTGATCCTCCGATTATTTGACTCCCTACATCTTTTCTGCAGCATTATCAAGCCGCTCCTTACTGCTCTGCCGGCTCACCCGCAAGGGGCCGAGCCACTGCATGGAAATACCTGGTTTTCGCCAGATTATAGTCAAAGATAGCATTGACCAGATCGTTCTTGGCAGCTAATACGCCGATCTGGGCATCTTCCAGATCGTTGCTGGTAATCATGTCTGCCTCATAAGATAGCTCCGACAGCCGCAGCATCTCTGCCGCTTCCTCCACACCCTTCTGCAGCACGGGAATGCGTTCTTCCGCATCCTTCCAAGCAGAATGGCTCTGCTTGATCTGAAGGGTCAACCCCTGCCTGACCTGTTCTAGCTGCCGCTTGAGCTTAGCTAGATTCAGCTCTGCCTGACGCAAGGTCAGAGCTGGAGTATACTCATTGTCCGAGATCTCCACATTCTTCTCGGCGACTTCAATGGCCAAGAGCAGTTGCTTAATCTCATCCCGATTGGCCAGAGCATAGGCCATATCTTCTTCGGGATCGACTTTGACCGGCTCTACTTCCAGAGCAATCTCTTGGGGCAAAACCGCAGCATCTAGATCAATACCCAGGGTTTGACGAAACTTCATCTGTGCAAGCTCCAGGCCGTGATGTGCTTGGGACACGCCTGACTCGCTGCTCAGCACACTGCGGCTGGCCTTGATCACATCCAGCCGAGTAGCGGTGCCTACAGCTAGCTTCTTCTGGGCGACTTCTTCATGTCGAAGAGCTGACTCCAGGCCTTCCTTGGCAATCTCCAAAAGGTTTTGTGTCCTCAGGGCGTTGAAGTAGTCGGTTCTCACTTCCAGAGCCAACCCATCCCGAGCAGTCAGATACTTCTGTTGAGCTACATCCAGTCCAGCTTGAGCCTGCATCAATAATACCGGTGAAGGCTTCATGATCATCGCGGCTTCCGCCTGCTTATATTGAAACTCTGCTTCTTCTACCGCCAGACGCGCCAGCTGTAAACTTACGCTGTTTTCAAACGCTATTGCCTCTGCTTCCTCCAGTGCTACATACCGGACACCATCGGCAGCAACAATACCGGAAAGAGCCAATACCAACAACGCTACTAAACCAAAGGTCAACCATTTTTGCCCTTGCATAGCACTCACTCCCATACTGTTTCTTCGGCCATTCGCTCTTACTCCCATCAGCCTCTTACTTTGCCACACTAGATCCACCATCTACAGCCTCTTCGCCCCTTCCCACCAGCCGCGCTATGCGCCGACCGAATCCATCAATGAAGGTATATACAACCGGAACGACCAGCAAAGTCAATAGGGTGGAGGTAACCAGTCCTCCGATCACCGTAAAAGCAATCGGCTTAGCCAATTCGCTCCCTGCCCCGTGGGAAAAGGCCAGAGGCAGCATGCCCAGGACCGTGGTCAAAGTCGTCATCAAGATCGGTCTCAGCCTGATTTCACCAGCTTCGATTACCGCTTGGTTCCGTGCCATTCCCTGAGCCCGCAACTGGTTGATGCAGTCTATCAGGACGATGGCGTTATTGACTACGATACCCGCCAACATGATCGCCCCTACAAAGGAGATCACGTTGAAAGTGGCTTTCCCAATCAGAAGCCCTAGTATTACTCCGATCACTGCCAGAGGCAAGGTAACCATGATAATCAGAGGCTGCAGCAGTGACTCAAACTGAGATGCCAGAATCATGAAAACCAACAGAATGCCTAGCAGCATGGCCTGGCCTAACTCGATAAAAGACTCCTGCATCAGCTGGTCTTGACCAGCATAGGTTACTGCCATCCCTTCTGGTAACGTGAATCCATCCACTAGCTGCCGAATATCCTCCATCACCAAGTTGAGGGGCCGCCCGGCAATGTCCCCAGAAATGGTGACAATGCGACTCTGTCCACTGCGCGTGATCTGAATGGGACTTTGCCCATACTTGAGGGTAGCCAGGTCCTGCAGCGGGATTAGGGAACCTCTGGCTGAGACAATCGGTACATTGTAAATCGCTTCAGGATCTCCCCGCCATTCTTCACCTAAGCGCACTGAGACATCAATTTCTTTGCCCTCACTGCGAAACTTGGTCACGGTAGTACCACTGACCGCCATCCGTAAGGTAGAAGCTATCTGGGCTACACTAATACCATGGGCTGCTGCCTTATCCCGGTTGATCTCTACCTGGATCTCGGGACTGCTCTCATCAAGGCTGCTAGTTAGCTGTCTAGTTCCAGGTATCTCCTTGAGAGCAGTGACCAGCTCTTCCGAAGCTAGGGTTAGAAGATTCATATCATCTCCCCTGAGCTCCAATTGAATTGGCCGGCCAAAGGCGCCCATCATGATATCACCCCCGGAAACGTTAATCTTTGCTCCGGGTATCTCTGCTACGAAATCTTGTATCTCGACTGCGATTTCCCGTACTTCCCGTTCTCGTTCAGTTATTGGTACCAAACTCACACCAATACTGCCCTGTTCTCCACCACCAGTACTAACCCCAGAGGATGATATGCCACCCGAACCCACGGATGTATAAATCACTTCCACTTCTGGTATGGCCGCTACGTGATCTTCTATACTACGGATAACTACATCGGTATCTTCCAGCTTGGTACCCTTGGGCATAGATACTGATATGCTGATCTGGCCTTGGTCCATTGTGGGCATGAATTCCATACCCACCCTCGGGCTGAGGATCAGTGAAATGACTAGGGTCGCTACCGCGATACCGATAGTCACCAGCCGATGATGAAGTACCCAGCTGATCAAACGACCATAAAGTTCTTGTAGATGATGACTAAAGCGACCCATGAATTTCAGAAAACGAATGCCGCCATCTTTCGCATCGACAGTCCCATTCCCCATGATCTGTGAAGCTAACATAGGCACTAAACTTAAGGAAATCAAAAGCGAAGCGAGTAGTGAGAAAGTAACAGTAAAGGCCATGTCCCGGAATATCTCACCGGCAATACCGGAGACGTATACCACAGGGATAAAGACCGAAACTGTAGTTAGGGTCGATGCTGTAATCGCTGTCCCTACCTCTTCTGCTCCTATCTGAGCTGCTTCCATGGCGTTCTTGCCCAGCTCACGCTGACGGAAAATATTCTCTAGGACCACTATGGCGTTGTCTACTAACATGCCAACACCTAGGGCTAGGCCTCCCAGAGACATCATGTTCAGGGTGGTCTTGCTGAAAAAGATCAGAATGAACGCCGTCATGATTGATATCGGTATCGCCACCCCGATAATCAACGTGGGGCGCATACTCCGCAGGAAGACCAGGAGTATCAGCATGGCCAGTACGCCACCCAGGAGAGCATTAGAGGCAACGCCTTTGATAGATTGCTTAATAAATAGCGATGTGTCCTGAGCAATCTCCAGGGATGTGTCTTGACCTAATTCTCTTTCTAGATTCCCGACAGCTGTCCGCACTTTTTCCGCGACTCGCACACTGTTGCTGCTGGCTTCCTTCTGAACGGACAGCATAATGCTGGGCTGGCCATTATAACGGCTTAAGTGTGTGGCTTTCTTATACCCATCTTCTACCTCGCCAATATCGGCCAGGCTAATCAGGCCGCCTCCGGCGGTGGGTACCTTGACGGACCGGATCTGCTCAACACTGGTAAACTCACCGGCTGTCCTTAGAATGTACTCCAAGCCGTGATCTTCGATATTACCTGCCGGCAGATTCATGCTGGCCATCCGCAGAGATTGGCTAACTGCATCTATCGATACTCCGTGAGCGGCCATGAGCCCTGGATGTAAGACTATGCGGATTTCCCGTGTCTGTCCGCCGGAAACGCTTACCGAAGCAACACCCTCCAAACGCTCCAACCGGTTCTTTACAGTATGCTCAGCTACATACCGCAACTCGTGTGATGGGCGGTCACCTTTCAATACCAACTGCATAATCGGAATAATCGTGGGGTCGAATTTAACCACCAGAGGTGCTTCGGCTTCATCAGGAATGTAGTTCTTGACCTGATCAATCTTCTCTCTCACATCCAGAGAGGCGAAGTCCATGTTGATACCCCAGTTGAACTCCGCGATGACGATAGAGAGCCCCTTAGTGGAATATGAACTGATGTTCGTGACATTATTTACCGCTCCCAATACCTCTTCCATGGGGCGAGAAACCAAGTTTTCTACTTCATAAGGCCCGGCATCAGGATAACTGGTCATAATAGCTATTACCGGTGCCTCAATATCCGGAAAAAGGTCGATGGGTAATCGAGAAAGGCTGATCCAGCCCAGTACTATTACAATGGCTACTGCCATCAGAATAGTTACAGGGCGTCTGACTGCAAATCGAGCGAGTTTCATTGCATGATCCCCCGTTCCACCACCCGGACCGGAGCTTGATCGGTAACAAATTCCCGTCCACGTACGATGACATCATCGCCATCATCAAGTCCTGAACGGATCTCCACAAGACCATCTGACTTGATGCCTACCTCGACCGGTAATAAGTGAGCAACTTCTTCCCGCACGACATAGACCGATGGTCTCCCCTCGGCAGTAAACACTGCCCTTTCCGGAACAGCCAGTACATCAACTGTTTCTTTCACTACCACATGGGCAGTGCCATACATCCCGGGTTTGAGATTCCCTTCAGGGTTCGTCAGCTCTACAATTGCGGAAAATAGTCCGGTTCTCGTATCTGCTGCCGGTGCTATGCTGCCCACCCGACCCTCGGCCAGCACATCTGGCAATACATCCAGAGCAACAGTAACCTCCTGACCCCGGTCAAGCCTGACTACTTCTCGCTCACTTACCTGCAGATTCAGCTTTACCCGAGATATGTCTACCAGGTTGACTGCAGGGATCGCACCACTAGCCATGTCTCCTACCTGTACATTGACCTGGTTGATAACTCCGGATATTGGCGCCCGCATGATCGCGTTATCGCGGGTAAGCCGCGCCAGAGCTACGGCAGCTTCCGCTTGTGCTACCCCAGCTTTGGCATTGGCAAGATCCTCGTCACGAGCACCTTTCTTTACCAGTTCCAGTGTTTTCTCTGCTGCCAGCTTCTGAGCCTGAGCTACTTCATATTGGGCCTTAACCGCATCCCAATCCTTGCCAGCCATTACCCCTGCTTCATGAAGCTTAGCCGCTCTTTCATAAGTTAATCGGGCATTCTCATATCCAGCTCTCGCTTGCTCAAGAGCCGCTTCTGCCTGAGCGACTTCTTCAGCTCTGGCCCCTGCCTGCATTCGGGCCAATGCGGCCGTGGCACCAGCCAAAGCGGCCTCGGCCTGTTTCACTTGGAGGGCAAGCTCCTCGGCCTCCAGTTCGACCAATACATCTCCCGCGGATACCTGGTCACCCACTTCCACCAACACCTTGGCAACTCTACCAGGTACCTTGGGCACGATATTAACTTCTGCCCAAGGTGAGATGATGCCATGCAAAGCCAGCCGCTCCTGCATGGTACTGTAGGTGGCAGAAGCAACACTGACTGCCTGACGTCTTACCTCCTGAGGTGCCTCCTGGGTGACCTGCAGGCCGGCTTGCTCCACTGCGGGCTCCCGCTTAGTAACCAGCACACCGGCGGTCACCAGAATAATGACGATGACACCAACGATTATCCATTTCTTCAAGTTATCTCCTCCAACCCACCGCCATGACTGACGGGTCAGTCATTTACTTGTTCAGTTTACCTTGTCTTGGTTCCACTGTCAAGACTTGAGGCCACGGCAAAAAATAGGTTGTTACTCATATATTTATCCAACCCCAGTCGAAGAAGGCAGTCTTTTCAAGGATACTTATCAGGCAGAAAAACTATTCATGTAATGGAAAGAAATTGTTAATCATGGTACAATTTAGTAAGATGTTGGAAAACCAGGAGGTGAATTTGATGGCCAAGGAATTCAATTATAAGTTGGAGGCGGAGTTGAATCCTGCAACCGCCGCCGTTGGTACCACTGTGACTCTCACTGCCCGTATTGCTGATGTAGCTGGTGGGGAAATCAATTCTGTCCAGGCATCCATCCCCGAATATGGGTGGTGGGGCAGCTTGCGCAATGTAGGAGAAAACACCTGGCGGGCCAGTGAATCTGTCCCCTATGGAGCACCATTTGGGAAAGTCAATGTTCGAGTCTATGCAGTAAGCAAGGATGGCAAGAGAGGGCCTCAGACCATGGTGCCGATCACCTTAGCGTAGGGAAATCTGATGGGAGCTTCGTGGCATTATTACAGTTACCCCGGCCAGCAGAGCCGCCGGGGTAATTGTATTTGCGTTATTCGTACGAAACTGGAGTTCTTAGCATATTGCTCAAGAAGACTACTCCCACTCCGATCATGCCGGCCAAGACTATGGCGATAGCTATGTTAAGCTTATGATTAGGGCTCGATGGGGAGCGAGGAGCTACTGCGGGCGAAATAAATCGGACATCACCGGTCGCCTGCAGTTCGGCGAGGCGAGC
>JAAZMR010000107.1 GCA_012798695.1 Bacillota bacterium
ATGGGTAACCTGACTCGGATGGAATGAGCAGACTCCACCAATTCCGCCCCATGGTTGCGCAGAAAGGCTACTACAAAGTGCTTGATCTCATCTGCGCCACTCTGACAGGTCATGCCTCCAACTCCAGAACCGAACTCTGGTCATCGAAAATGCTAGCATTTAGCCTACGCACTTCTTCATACGTTCGACACGCCTCATACAACTCGCGACCGAAAGCCTCCATCCGACTCTGGAGTTCCTGCTCATCATGCGAATCAAGGGCGATGTGAGCCAAAGTGGTTTCATAGGACTCCTTGAGATTGGCCAGAATGATGTCCAGCTCGCCAATCACCTTGGTGAACATCTCGATCTTCCGATCCAGGAGATAGAGAAGATAGGCCTCTATGGTGCCTTCCGTGACAATATTGAACACCTGTACCCGCTCTAGCTGGCCCAGACGATGCACCCTACCGATGCGCTGCTCCAAACGCATCGGGTTCCAAGGCAAGTCATAGTTGATCAGTGTGTGACAAAACTGTAGATTGTGCCCCTCTCCACCAGCCTGAGTGCTGACCAACACCTGTGCATCTTGATGAAACCTCTCAATGGCTTCGTGCTTGGCATCCCGATCAAGTCCGCCATGATAGGCCACCGCATCTAGGCCTACACGGTCACAAGCTTACATAAGAGCATTCTGGGTCGCTTTGAACTCTGTGAAAATGATGACCCTCTCCTCCAGTTTGACGAGGAGCCCCATAGTCAGGTCTAGTTTCGCTGGACGTTCTATCTGAGACAGCTGTACCAGTTGCTCCAGAGAGGATGCGGGTATTATCGCCTTGCCTCGAGTTCGACCCATGGCCTCCAGTGTCTTCCTGGCCGCACGCGGATGACTGCATGTCTCGCGCAACAGCAAGATCAAGGGCAACATATTCCGCTTCTGAGGCGGTTGGGAGTGATAGGCCCGACGCAAGTGAGCCACCATAGCCCCGTAGAACTGCCGCTCTTTTCTGGAAAGCGGCACAGATAACGAGTGCACCTCCCGTCTGGGGAACTGAACCAAGGCTTCCTGCCTGCCGCGTCGGACCATGACTTCAGAGAGGAGCTCACGCAACCGCGCCAGGTTCCGCGGAGAGTGTTTGTCGAGCATGAACTCCTGCTTGAACTGTGAATACGTCTTTAGCTGTCCCGGTTGCAGAAGGGTGATCAGATTGTGCAATTCTCGCAGTTCATTTTGAACAGGGGTAGCTGTCAGGAGTAGTAAATATTTCTTCTCAATACCGTTTACGAATGCCCAATTGGCGGTATTCTTGTTCTTCAACCGATGCGCCTCATCCACAATCACCATGTCCCACTTTTGAGCATGAATCACCGCTGCATTCTCTTTCCGCTTAGCCGTATCCAAAGAGGCGATGAGGAGTTTGCCTCGAAAAGAGGCTGGTGTACGACCCAAGGAAAACTCCAATTTGAGCTTCTCTGACATTTCCCGCCGCCACTGATTCACCAGGGAAGCTGGTACCAGGATAAGAACGCGTTGCACAAGACCGCGCAGCAAGTACTCCCTCAGGATAACCCCAGCCTCAATCGTCTTTCCAAGACCTACCTCATCTGCCAACAAAGCCCGTCCCCGCATATGTCGCAAAACAGTCATGACCGCCTCGCGTTGATGCTCGTAGAGCTCAATATCCAGAGCATCGAGAGCTATGAGTCGATCAAAACCCCGAAAGAGCGAGAGA
>JAAZMR010000066.1 GCA_012798695.1 Bacillota bacterium
GTTCGAATCCCCGATGGCTCACCATAGCGAAACCTCCATTGCCAGAGGCGTTGGGGGTTTTTCCATATCTTGCCATAAGTTGTGGAAATCCCTTTGACTGCAACAGTGACTGCGCCTGGCAGCCAAGAAAGGGGCATTTCTGTCCATTAGGGCTTCTTATGGAACCAAATGTCAGCATTTTACATTAAAACGATACCCGTCTATAATAATCTTATAGAATGGAGGAATCACAATGGCTCTGATTCAAGTGAATTTCATGTCCAAAACGCTACTGAGAACTGTGCCACTACGGGTGATCTTGCCAGTGGATAAGTTCACAAGGCCCGGGATGCCTGTGCGGGAGGATAAACCCTACAAAACACTGTATCTGCTCCACGGTTTATTTGGAAATTGCACAGATTGGATTTCCGGGACTCGAATCCAACGATGGGCTGAAGAAAAGAACCTTGCGGTTGTAGTGCCTTCCGGCGACAATTCGTTTTACCTTGACCAGCCTGCGTCAGGTAATCTCTACGGTGAATTCATCGGTCAGGAGCTGGTCGAGATAACCAGGAAGATGTTCCCCCTTTCGCATGACAGGGAGGATACATACATTGGCGGCCTTTCGATGGGCGGCTACGGCGCCATTCGAAACGGCCTTAAATATCATAAGACCTTCGGCTATATCGCTGGCCTTTCCAGCGCGTTTCACATCCTTGAGGATATTGAGAATATTGAGGACAGGATAATTGCTTACGAGGCAAGCTGTTTTGGGAACTTGCAGGAAGCCGTTTCAAGCGACAAAAACCCAAGAGTAATCGTGAAAAAACTGAAAGAAGAGATGGGAGGAGACGTTCAATTCCCGAAAATATTCCTTGCATGTGGAACCGAAGACAGCCTAATTGATGTCAACCGAGCTTACAGGGATTTCTTTATCGAAAATGGAATTGATCTGACCTACTATGAGGAGCCAGGACAGCATGACTGGGATTTTTGGGACTTATGTATCCAGAAGGTTCTCGCATGGCTCCCCCTTGAGGAAGTAACCTCTGGTATGAACAGCGGTAATGTCGGCGGTGAATAAGCCTTCCTCAACTCTGTCAGCTCTATGGTTATCGGCATCCTGGTGAGCTACTGGTTCGAGGACAAAAGAGGGCCTGCAGCCTTATATTCCCGGTTGCCGCGCTTCTTTCCCATATACCGGTGTTCCCTTGGACATATGCCGTATCGGCTGGAATGGCGATAAGGGGAGGTAACCGGCTATTGCCATAATAGGCATTCGAAGTGTGGTATAATGCAGAGCAGATGGTACTCTCAGGAGGCTATGCTGATGATTTGCTCTGAAGCACTAGTTAAGCCCTTTCTCAAATGGGCGGGTGGGAAGCGGCAGCTTCTCCCCGAGATCAGAGAACACATACCAGAGACATTCAACTCATACTATGAGCCCTTCTTGGGTGCAGGTGCTGTTTTTCTCGACCTGCTACCTACCAAAGCAATCGTCAACGACTTCAATGAGCAACTCATGTTAACCTATCGAGTGATTAGGGACAGTGTGGATGAGCTGATCCGTATTCTCGACATACATAAGGCGAGGAATTCCCGCGATTATTTCTATGAAATTCGAGCACTCGATAGAAACAAGCACGTCTTTGATCTGCTTCCCGATGTTGACAAGGCTGCTCGGCTCATATATCTGAACAAAACGTGTTTCAACGGGCTATACCGAGTGAACTCCCGGGGTGAGTTTAATGCTCCCTATGGCCGCTATAAGAACCCCACAATATGTGAGGCCGAAGTCCTAAGAGCGGTAAGCCACTACCTGAACTCTCACGAAGTACAGTTGCTGTGCAAGGATTTCGCTGATGCAGTTGCTGATGTGTCTAAGGGTGACTTTGTGTATTTCGACCCCCCATATTTCAGCAGTGACAATACGAATTTCACTAGCTACCAGGCTGAGGGGTTTGATGCTTCCGAGCAGGAGAGGCTGCGGGATGTCTTTGCCGAGTTATCGGATAGGGGCGTCAAGTGTCTTCTGAGTAACTCAGATACTGAGTTCATAAGAGAACTTTACTCGGGTTTCGATATTAGAACCGTATCGGCAATTAGAGCTATAAACGCGGATGCCAATGGGCGAGGTAGAGTGAATGAGGTGTTGGTACGAAACTGGTGAGTAGGCCTGAAAAAACCCCGCCAAAGCGGGGTTTTTTGCTGTAGGTAGTAGCTACAAGCCGGAGTAGACTAAAAACCATCAAGTGAGTTGCTAAGCTCAGAGCCTGCTACTGGCCTTCATATGATCATGACCGCTTCATGTAGATCTACGAGGGAAGATTGACTTGACATGGTTTTCGTTTGTGGCTAGAAGGCTCATGGGTGAGAGGAGCATGTGAAAGCTCAGACGACATAGGCTGCCTGTTGGTGCCATAGACCTTGACAATTTCTGTAGGTAGCGTGTCTTAGTAGGGGCGAGCCTGAGGCCCCGTGATAGCCTTTCGGAACCACGCTA
>JAAZMR010000074.1 GCA_012798695.1 Bacillota bacterium
AGCTTGTCCGCTAGCCGCAAGGAGTTTACCAAGTTTCTTTTCCGCCGCTACGGTGATGTGCTTGTCAGTACCGAATCTGGTGGTGAAGGCATTAACCTTCAGTACTGCAATAATGTGATCAACTTCGATCTCCCCTGGAATCCGATGCGTCTGGAGCAAAGAATCGGGAGAGTACATCGATTAGGTCAGATCAAGAATGTATATGTGTTCAATCTCGCTACTCAAGGCACCATAGAGGAACACATATTGCGGCTGCTGCATGAGAAAATCAACATGTTTGAGATGGTAGTCGGCGAGCTAGATGCCATCCTCACCCATCTCCATTTGGACAAATCCTTTGAGAGCCGTCTGATCGACATCTTCGTCCGATCAGAAACCGAAAGGGATCTGATGCGCGAATTTGATCGTCTCGGTGATAGCATCCTAAAAGCACGCAGTTTGCAGAGCGAGGGAACTATGCTTGATTTGCTGCCATGACCTTGCCTTTTGGTTTTCACCACGAGATCCACGATACGGTCCTACACCATTACTGACGGGAGGTTGGTCTCATCCAATCCGTTTCTAGTCAAACTACTACATCAGAGCTACAGCCAATGCCCGACATGTCGCCAATTCAACTATCGGCAGACTCCCTATCAAGCCTAAGGGCTTTTCTGGAGCAGTTTTGCCACAACTCACATGTAGATTATTACTGGATAGAGAATGACATTGCGGTTCTCCAACTCAGTGACGAGTTGGCTAGTCTCATGGATGGGCCCCGGACTCCTGGCTACATATGCAAACTAGCTCTCTCACCGGCATCAGCCCAGGCGCATACAGATGCAGAATTATTCATACCTGGAAGCTACCGCTGGGATAGGTTCCTAGAGATTACTCTCGATCAGGCCAGAGTCTCTTGCCAATATGTGGTGGGAATACCGGGTTTCCTAGATGGTAACTCAGCGGAGGCACCTGAGGAGGAGAGCGGGCACTTAGTGTATGAACCCCATATTCTCTCACACTGGCGCCTTAGCTACCGTACTGAACATGTCACTCGCCGCCAAGTGCTGGATCTTGCAGTGAATTTGGTGACCGGACACCTGCAGTCGGGGTACTATCAGAATCTCTTGAGATGCAATCTCGCTGACAAAGCACTACCATTACTGCCCCGAGCTAAGCGTCAACTGAGCTTCAAAGCTGCCTATCGCGTAATGTCCGACGAGATCGAGCATATCCTAGCACAAGAGGATTCCACCTGGGCCAAGACTGCCCAAAGCCAGCTGGCTGATGAGATACAGGCACTAGAGAAGTATTATCGCGATCGCCTGGCCGCAAATGCCGCCAATGAGTCCTTACTATTCGAAAAAGAGAAACGTATACAGGAGCTTAAGCAGCGCTCACATCCGAGGGTGCTAGCCAGTCCGTTTGCTACAACTCTCGTTTATATACCCATGATTTGCTACCAGGCATCGATCGGCAAACAAACCCTATGCCTCCGGTTTGATCCCATATCCGGGCAGGCCCTATACTGATCTACTAATGCTCCAATTCACGGTCATTTCTTGTTATTTAGTCTCTGAATCTGTTGCCTGATCCTCAGTTCGACCCGTTCTGGTAACGGTGAACTAGGGGGACGTACCACTTCCGATACGGCAGCTGCCTCTGGCATTGCCGAAGGATAGCTCTTAACAGGTAGGGGGATATAAGGCTCTCTACCCAACAGATCATGCAAAACCAACAGAGCTGCTTCTTTGTCGGGGATGGTGCCCTTGATGTCGCTATCCGGATCTGTAGCAGCATAGGGAGGTAGAGGTGAGCCTACGCAAGAGGGGCAACCTGTAGAGCAACTGCAATCCTCAATCAGCTGCAGGCAAGCTTCGAGTATCTGGCTGATTAGTTCATACCCTTTGTTGGCATAACCAATACCACCAGGAAATCGATCAAAAACAAAAACCGTGGGCACACCCATGTTACTTGAATCCACTACTGAGCCAATATCCATGGAGTCACACATAGCGTAAAGCGGCAGTACAGCCGTAATCACATTAGCAATCCCCAATAAGCCATCCTGAGGATTACGGCCCCACTGCCTTAACCGAGCGAGTGTCTCCAATGCAGGAGAAAGCCAGAAAGCACAGGTTTCCAGAGTACAAGGAGGCAAGGATACTTTGCCAAAACCAATACTATCCTGGCTGTAAAACTTGATCTTCTTGAACATATAGGTGATGTAGGTAACGCTCACTTCCCCAAACTGTGTCTTGCCCGTCTCTTGGTCTTTTTCGGTTTCCACGGTCTGGATCTGTACACGGCGATCAGTGATCGCTTGGGTGAAGTAATCTAGTTCCGCTCTGTGTACATAGGCAACCTTTTCCGTAAGGTTTAGCTCCGAGACAAAATACGTATCACCTTCATGGATATACACAGCTTCTGTGTGCAACTGCATAAAAGCACTAAGCTCATCAGTACTGCCAATAACCTTATTACTTTCCGTAGTATCGATGATGGTATACGTGTTTTCGCTCATATTCCTTAGATTGACATCATCTGCCGGATAGCCACGCCCTGTCCAGAACCAACGGTCTCCACGGTATACTAACTGACGATCTTCACCTAGGATATCAAGCAGTGCTGGAGCCGATGGGCCGAAATTACTCTCTTCATCTACACGAATTGGCAATTCAAAGGCAGCCGCTCTCAAATGGCCCAGCGCTATGTATGGATTGTCTGGATCTACAATGGCGTTTTCCGGACTTTGCTCAAAAAAGTATTGTGGATGCTGCATAAGGTACTGATCAATGGGGTTATTATGCCCGATGAGAATAACCAGCGAATCAGCACTTTGCCGACCGGCTCGGCCTGCCTGCTGCCATACACTGGCAATGGTCCCGGGAAAACCTACGATCAGACAAGCATCGAGGCTGCCGATGTCTATCCCCAGCTCAAGAGCATTGGTGCAGCTTACACCCAATAGCTCACCGGAAAAAAGCTGTCTTTCAATCGCCCGACGCTCTTCTGGCAAATAGCCTCCTCGATATGCTCTGATGGAATTGGCCAGCCCGCTGCCATATCGCGCCAATTCTTCCCGCACATATCGGTAAATCAGCTCCGCTACCACCCGAGCTTTGGTAAAGGTAATCGTCTGGATGCGCTGCCTTAAGAGCCGTACCATTAGATCCTTGGCTTCGCTATTAGAGCTGCGCCGCTCCAACCCATCAGACAGGAGAGGCGGATTCCAAAGCAAGAAATGTTTCTGCCCTTTGGGAGAACCGTCGTTTTCCACTAATACCATCTCTTGACCGGTCAGATCCCGGGCCAATTCTGCCGGATTGGCAATAGTGGCAGAACAACAGATAAACTGTGGACTAGCCTGGTAATGACGGCAAATTCTGTGCAGGCGTCGGAGAACATTGGCCACGTTGCTACCGAAAATACCACGATAGGTATGGATTTCATCAATGACGACAAACCGCAGATTGGCAAAGAAATGACCCCAGCTCGGATGATGTGGCAAGATGGCACCATGCAGCATATCAGGATTTGTCAGGATAACATTACCCTGATCACGCAGTTTGCGTCTTAGGTCCCTGGGTGTATCACCATCATATGTCCCAGCTACCAAAGGTAAGGACGGAATCAGTGACTGCCAACGCAGCAGACCCTGTAACTGGTCTTGGGCGAGAGCCTTGGTTGGAAACACATAGAGAGCCTTGCTGTTGGGATCCTGCAGCAGAGTCTCTAAAACTGGCAGGTTGTAGCATAATGTCTTTCCACTGGCTGTCGATGTAACGATCACAGTATTACTGCCTGCCCTGATGGTGTCTAGAGCAGTGGCTTGGTGAGCATAAAGCCGCTCTATGCCCATTTCGGACAAAGCTGCCTTCAACTCGGGCAACATGCCAGCTTTGGGATGGCCAAAAGCAGCCTCTCGGGCCGGTAATCGCCTAACAGCTACAGCTTGTCCCCTATAACCACTGCCATTGAGCAATTCTTGCAGGAACGACTCTATCATCATTGGTTGCACCCCTCGCCCTTCTCTGTGACCTTTTGATCACATGCTAGGGTTCTCCCCTAATTCCATAATTACCTGCTAAGCCCACCGCCATCCATAGTTGGTCAGAGACATGCAGGCATGGCAACTGGTGTCAAAACAATGGGTGCAAACCTCCTTTGTCCGGGCTAATGACTCCGATTCGCTGGGAAGAAGGCAGCTAGCACTTGCATCCCAAGGGCAGGAAGCGGTGCATTCATCACAAACATAAGCTTCACAGATATGACACTTCGACTGAGCACATCCCCGACAAACCTTCTGACCACAACCAGGGCAAATATCGTGACAGCTCCGGCAAACCACGTTGCCGCATGAACAGAGAATCAGCCCATCCGCCAATTCGTGACAAGCATCACAAAGCGTGTCGGCAAATCGATCAGCCATGCAATTGTATAGATATGTATGGTCTTCGGCTAGTTGCGGTATATGGAAGGTGAATTCGACATATGGAGCCCAAATACAGGCTACACCTACCAGGGACACCTGTAACCGAGCGGCGTAGCGAGCGTCTAACTCACCTAACCGCCAGGTCATATCCTGCTTGATCTCCTCAAGATACGCCTGATACCTGGCTTCTGCCTCTCCAATCTCCTGCTTGAGGGAGGAGATCTGACTGGCGTAGGCTGCCTGTGTATTTAGTGAACGGGCCAAATCTGCCCTGACTGAAGCCACGGCTAATCTGCGAAAAAGTTTGCGCAAAGGGTACATAGCTTCTTGACCTAACTGCCGATAGTACTGCTGTAGGCGCTCCTGCTCTTGCTTATACCGAGACCGCACCCCCGCCTCGATACTACGCGCAGCCTGTGGTAACCTGTCCTGCAAATACTGACAGGCTTTCACATATAGACGGCATAACTCATAATCTTCACTATGGAACGCCAACTGATCTTGATGGTCTCCCCATGGCTGCCATCTGGGCCCTTTTTGCCACCCGGAGTTGAGCTGGCGCTTGCCTTGAGACTTGACTACGTCTTTCCTTCCCTGGTTTCTTCTCTGAGAAAAACGCAGCCCAGGAATAGAACCTGTCTTGAGCAATGTCAGCTTCTGGGATAGGTTTACCACAGGCATAGGCCGCTCTTCACAAGGATCTAGCAAGATCGACCAAAGGCTAGACATTTTTGTGTCAGCCACCAAAGTAACGCCAAAACTAAACAATACCAACCTTTTGTAAAGAAAACGCTTCTCTGTCGGGAAAGCCTTGTCATTTACCCATAGTCTTTTTGCCCGTCTCTGGGCTCGATCAGGACAATACTCATTCCATAAAATAAACTCAGTAATATGACCCTGGTTCTTGACGTGATCACTTGTCAACACTTTGCCAGCTTCCTCTCGTGGCACCCCCAGGCACCTCTGGCTCGACCCCATCCAGAACAGCCTGGTTAAGTAGGTTCACTTGGTCATATCGTCGCCTGCTGGCTGAAAGCTGAGCCCCCAAGTTTTCAATCTGCCGAGCAAGGACAGAGTTATTGTCACTACCTAGAAGCGCATGGGCCAGCTCCATTTCCAAAGATCTCCTGTTCACTGGTAGAATCAAGTCTAGTTCGCCTATCACCTGTTCAAACATGCGAATCTTCTTTTCCAATAGATAGAGGATATGTGATTCGATTGTATCTTCAAGCACCAGATTGACCACTAGCACATCTCGCGTTTGCCCTAAACGGTGCACCCTACCTATGCGCTGTTCCAGTCGCAACGGATTCCATGGTAGGTCATAGTTAATTACTCTCCGACAGAATTGAAGATTCCGGCCTTCCCCACCTGCTTCCGTAGAAACGAGGATTTGAGCATCTTGGCGAAATGCTTCGATGGCGACATCCTTGGCCTTGCGGCCTAGTCCACCATGGTAAACCGCCACCCGTAGGTTCCTTTTTCTCAATCTCTCGACAATTTGCTCCTGCGAACGGCGAAACTCTGTGAAAACGATTGCTCTTTCATTCGTGTTGCCAATGGCCTCCATGAGATGATTCAACTTACTACCGGTCACATTCTGCAGCCGATCTCTAATCTCTATAGCATCCTCTTCGGCAAGATAACGAGACTGCTTGTTGGCAATCATGTGGGCAAGGGTGGCGAGTACGGCTCCGGTGCTGCTGCATAGTTCCCGAAGCAGCACTACCATTGGCAGGATATTTCTCTCCTGGGCGGATAATCTGAGATATGCTTGATGAAGTTTCTGCCACAGCACCAGGTAAGCTTCACGTTCGGCGAGAGAGGGGCTCACGAGAATTGTGCTTACTTGTCTACGGGGAAACTTGAGCTGGGTAGCCTGGCGAGTGGAGCGGACCATCACCTCGGAAAGCCGCCTACGCAGCTCACTGACATTTTTGGGAGTATGCTTATCTAGCATGAATGCCTGCTTAAACTGTGTGAAAGTCTGTAGTTTCCCTGGCCAGAGTAAGGTAACTAGATTGTAGAGCTCCCGCAGATCGTTTTGAACTGGTGTCGCTGTTAGGAGCAGAAGATAGGTCTTCTGAACCTGATTGACAAACTTCCAGGCGAGGGTAGCACGGTTTTTCAACCGATGAGCTTCATCAACAATGACCATGTCCCAAGGGGATGACTGAATCTTGGTGGCATGCTGTGGTCGCTTAGCAGCATCTAGCGAGACAATCACCCTTGTTGCCTGCTCAACGTCTGCAAACTGATTGACCGTAAAAGATAAGTTCAACTTCTCCCTGAGTTCGGTCTGCCACTGTTTGACCAAAGCCGGAGGTGTGAGAATCAGGCATCGCTGCACGAGGCCCCAATGCATGTATTCACGCAGGATTACCCCTGCTTCGATCGTCTTGCCGAGACCGACCTCATCAGCCAAGATGGCTCGGCCCTTCATCAATCGAATTGCCTGTAGTATGGCTTTCTCTTGATGGGGATAAAGCTGCAGGTCCGGCAGTGCACGCAAAGACTCAAGTCCTCTTTGCTGTTCCAAGCGCAGCAATAGCTCTGCCTCTCGACCAATGAGCGGCCATGGTAGGGGGACAGGCAAGCCACGAGCAGCCTCCTGCAGGAGCTGAAGTCCCCGGGAGTCAAATAAGATCTCCAAGCCTCACCTCACCCACTATCTCCACCGCTACATACTTCGTGCATCCTTCTGGGGCAGGCGTTTCACCAAAGCATGGGCAGTCTGCCAGATATCACCAGCTCCCATAGTAATTACCAGATCATTTTGCTGCAGATGGGGAAGCAGGCTATCCGGAATATTACTCTTGTCTCCGATGTAGAGCACTTTCTCTGGGCCGATCTCCTCACCAACCAGTTCTGCCAATAGTTCAGCAGTGACTCCCGGTAATGGCTTTTCTGGTGGTGGCGCATAGATATCTGTAATCACCACTAAATCCGCGTCTCCAAAAGAACGACCGAATTCTTCCATCAAGAGCTGGGTGCGACTGTATCGCTGTGGTTGAAAAATTGCTACTACCCGGCGGCCGAACTCTCTGGCTGCTTGCAGTGTCTTTTTGAGTTCAGTGGGATGATGCGCGTAATCGTCATAGACAACAACCCCGTCTCCGGCACCGATCCACTCGAAGCGGCGGTGAGCTCCGTGAAAATCATCGAGGACATCTACGATACGGTCAAATTCCAGGCCCACCTCCTGGGCTACCGCTATCGCAGCCAATGCGTTCTCTACATTATATGCACCGGGCACCACCAGCCTAGCTTTCCCCAAAAGCTTGTCACTACAGTATACTGAAAAACTCGAAGCTGAACCGGCCAGGTAAATATCCTCTGCTCGGTAGTCCCTGCTCAGGTCAGCTCTTGGCTGAGGTATTGCTTCCGGCATACCACGGGATTCCTGCCCTATCCCGTAAGTCACTACCGAGAACCGATCTTGGGCTTGCTCGATACAGTCCTTAAGAGCTGCATAGGCTTGGTGGCTGATGATAAGCATGCCCCCATCCTTAATATTAGCCAAGAAATCTCCGTAGCTTGCCACTAGCTGACCGGCCCGACCGCCATAGTTCTCCAAATGATCAGCTTCTACACTGGTGACTATCGCTATGAGCGGATAGTATCGCAAAAACGAACCATCACTCTCATCAGCCTCTGCCACTACATATCTGCCGCGGCCCCAGCAGGCATGCACACATTGGTTTTGCATTTCTCCCCCGGCCAAGACAGTCGGATCTAGCCCGAGGCTGCTGAGGATATGAGCAATCATCCCAGTTATGGTGGTCTTGCCATGGGCACCAGCCACCGCAATCCCATCATGGCTGTTGATAATACGAGCCAGCATTTCCGAACGATGCAGGATCGCTATGTCAAGCCGCTTGGCCTCTTGAATCTCAGGGTTGTGTCCGGGAATCGCTGAGGAAAAGACTACCATGTCAGCACCAGCCACATGAGCAGCAGCATGGCCAACATATACTTCCGCCCCTGCCCTCTGCAAAGATCTCACTACATCAGAATCTTTCAGATCCGAACCACTGACTTTGTATCCCATCTGCAAAAGAACGGTCGCGATGGCACTCATTCCTACCCCACCGATCCCGATCATATGAATATGCTGTACCAAGGCAGGGGCACCTCCAGTCTTACCACTAATATCCCCCAAGTTGAATCATGATATTACCCTCTAGGCTTTATCCGCCTAGCCCACCCTTTTCGCCGTCATACTCTCATGATCCTGCCGAGGGTGCTTGCCATCACCAAAAAAACTCCCACCCCAGAGGCCTTAACATCTAGGGGTGGGTCTTAAGATCCAATGAACCGGATATGCAAGCCGGACCTTCTCTCCACGAACAGCTATACGCTCAGCATTACCCGGCGAAGGGGGTTATGTCACCTTAGGGCGTTGTTGTAGGCAATACTAACATACCTTCCCGGGCCTGTTCTAGCAACACTGCGGCCACGATGTCGGCGAGAACTCTAGCTGAAGCTTTGGCTTCGACCAATGCGTTTCCATGATAATCACCGAGGTAAGGAACCAAGATATTCGGATGCAAACTACCGTTTACATTGCGATGCTGGACTCTGATTCCTCGGCTGACGCCACTATAATTGGCTTCCAGACGGGCTTTCACCATTTCTGCAAACGCCATGTTGCTTTTGTGATTGGGATTCGCAACATCACCAACCACGAACAGGATCTTCCCCACCCTTTGCCCAGCCACAATCGCAGTCGTATAATCCTTGTCCTTATTCTTGGGCAAACCATCCCGGTGAATATCAATTACAGCCTTGATATTGGGATTTTCAGCCAGAGTCTTGGCCACGGCTTCTCCGGCCTTACGAAACGCGTCACTGTATTGGGGAGTATCAAATCCTGCTTTCAGATGAATGGCCTTAATGCCTTTCTCACTAATGGCCTGGCAGAATTCGGCCCCCACTTGCAGGATGTCTCCTTTGCCATTCTTGTCATGAGACGGGTTCGGTGAGTAATTCTCACTAGTATGAGAGTGGAATACCAGTACTGTGACTGGTTCCATACTCCCCAAATTATCTTGTTCTCCTATCGTTACCGGTATTCCCGTGTCCTGTGCCACCCACTGAGGACCCAAGGTCGGCTGTTCAGGTGCATAAAAGCCTAGGTATTTTGCACCTGCTGCGGCCACAACTACCAAAGCGATGAGAATGAACAAAAGCCCCGGACCGTTCTTCTGACGAGTTCTCCAAGCTCTGCGAGCCAAAGTGATCAACCCCCTTCGCCATAATAGATATTCGCGGTGTCTCTAAGATATTCCGCAAGTATGCCATTATGCCGAAGAACTTGTCACCTTTCAGCTGACGGGCTGTGCAAAACCCCTGTCACCAAGATTGTTCCGGTCTGGCTAGTTCCTCAAGCAGCATTTCCAATTCATCCAGGATTTCACCATATCGAGCCCAATCACCGCTCTGGCTGGCGCTTTGTGCCTCCTCAAACAGCTGCAAAGCCGCCAGCGCCTTTTCTTGTACACTCGGTAAAGATCGCTTCTTTGACAAGGGTTCTGGCTCCAAAGGCTGAGGCTTCTCCGTTAAGGATGCTGCTGGAGGTGCTAATGAGTCGCCCCCACAAAGCTCCTGTAGTGCTTCTTGCACGGTCTCAGCCATGACGATCTTGCCCCCTAGCGAAGCGATTACTCGGCGCAGCTCCGGCAATTTACCCTGTTCGGCCTGCAAATACAGTGGTTCGATATAGAGAATGGACTCACCCAAAGGTAGTACCAGAAGATTTCCCCTCACAACCCGCGAACCTCGTTGATCCCACAGGGCTAGCTGACGCGATATTTCAGCATCCTGATCGATGCGGGCTTCAATCTGCATCGGGCCATAGGTAAGCATCTGTTTCGGGAACTTATGGAGTACTAGCTGGCCATAGTGCTCACCATCATGGCGAGCTGCCAGCCAGGCGACCATGTTGGCCTTGTGGGCAGGTGTAAAAGGCAGCATCAAGACAAATTCGGCATTCTTTTCTGAGGCGGAATCTGCCATCTGGCCGGGCAATGTCATGATCGTATAGTAAGCCTGCATATCTATTCTCTCATCACCATAGATTTCCTCAGGCAGGCTCCAGAGATCCTCTCGGTTATAGAAGACCCGCGGATTACCCATATGATAAGTCGCGTAGATGCGAGCTTGCAGCAAGAACAGCTCCTCTGGATACCGGATATGGGCTTTAAGAGCCTCTGGCATCGCTGCAAACGGTTGAAATAAGCCAGGATATGTCTTTCCTAAGGTAGCAACTAATGGATCGTCTTCCATCATGGCATAGAAATCAACCGTGCCATTGTAGGCATCGATGATGACTTTCACTGAGTTACGGACATAGTTGCCCCAACCAGGGACAGGTTCTACGTAAGGGTACCTGTCTGACGAAGTATATGCATCGAGGATCCAAAAAAGCCGGCCATTGGCTACTACCATATACGGCTCTTTGTCGTAACGCAAAAACGGAGCGATCTTACGCACTCTATCGTGAATGTTGCGATAGTACATTACCCGACTCTTATTCGTGAAGCTCTGAGACCACATAATCTTGCTATCACCAAATCGCAAGGCAAACAACAATCGACGGCTCAGTGAACCCATGGGCACACCACCTGTACCCTCGTAAAAGGTCTCTGCGTTTTGGTCTCCCTGAGGATAGTCGAATTCCGCCACTTCAGTTTGCACAAAAACATAATGGTCTGTGAGTTCACCGTAATAGATTTCTGGCCGGGTAACAGCCAAATCTGGCCCCACTTTGCTCTTTGGAGGGATATCATATACCCACAAATCCGGGAGACCCTCGGGTGTCACCCGATTCACCGGACTCATCACAATCCCGTAACCATGTGTATACTGGAGCCGTTCATTCACCCATGTACGGTTCTGCAGCTGGTCAATGGCTAGTTCCCTGGGAGCAAGCATGACCTGGCGATACTCTCCATCAATTAAGTATCGATCGGTATCCACTCGCGTGAAATCGTAGTATAGCCTAAATTCCTGCAACTGACTATAAGTCTCTAAGAGTGGCCGCCAATCCCAGAGTCGGATATTGTTAACCGTCTCACTTTCCAAAGCTGATGCTGAAAGCAATTCTTCCTGTGGAGTGAACTCTTCTTCTGTTATTTCATCTAGGCCAAATGCCCGCCGAGTGGCTTCAATATTATACGTGATAAACCGCTCTTCCTTGGCCAGCTCGTTCGGTTCTACTACATAGCGCTGCACCAGATCTGGGTAGAATCCGCCTAAAAGGATCGACTCAACCACTAGCAAAACAGCTCCAGTGACGATCCAACGCCAGCGAGGCTGAAAAGCACTCCACAAAACAGAGATCGCTACAAACCCCATCGTAATAGCCATGACCTTAGCAGCTAATATTTGAGTATGTACATCTGTGTAGCTAGCGCCAAATACCGCACCCCGGGGCGAATAGACCAGGCGGTACATTCCTAAGACATAGTCTCCTGCCTTTAGGGCCAGGATCGATGTGAGAAGAAGTGATAAGTGCACTCTAGCCCGTGACGCGATCACAGGCCTTCCCGCGGCAACACTCACAACTCGGGTAACAAGATACGTTACTCCTACGATAAGGAGAGTTACAATAAGCAGCCCCTGCAAAGGCAAGTAAAGCTGCTCCAAAAAGGGCAAGGAAAAAATGTAGAAACCGATATCTTTGTGGAAAACCGGATCCACAGAACCAAAGGATGTCCGATTGACAAAACTAGCTATAACCTCCCAGTTCATCCCCAGACCCGCACTAACCAGAAATCCTAAGATGAGGCTGCCTATGTAAAGGCCGAAATTGAAACCCGGTCCATCTAGTAACGGCTGTTCCTGCTGACGCCGCCATAGTGCCTGCTCGAAGGCCCACCGGGTAGCCTTAACATTGACCAAAATGAAGATGGAAAACAGCAGACCCAGGCCCAGCCGAACTATCCCCAGCCAGGCCAGCCGAGTCCTGAACACAGATGCATATCCCACATGCTCAAACCAGAGCCAATCGGTATGAAGACCGAATCCCCATGGGACTAGACCGGCGAGCATAATCCCCACAGCTAGCAATAGCAAAATCAGCCGCCTATTCATGCTACTCCCGCTCCCTTCCCCCGACCCGAAAACTGATCCAGTTAGTCAGCATCGGCTGTGAAGACTCTGGTCACAACCCCTTCGCCTGCAGGCCCTAATTCCTGATCATTGAGTCTTAACTTTACACCAGCCGCATTGCCCAACCGTACTCTAATCTCCTGCGAAGCGTTCCAGATATAATGTTCACCTGGTTCCAGAGTCCGGGAGACCAACAACTCCCCGTCACTGCGTACCTCAACCCAGCATCGATCGGTAACCATTGCTTCCAAGATTAAGGGCCAAGCATCATCGGCTAGCTCCATAGTAGGCAGGCGATACACCTGATCATCTGGTAGGGTAACTTCTACGTCAGTTGTGGTCAACTCACCGGCCGAAAACGGTTCGGGTTCTTCCTGAGATTCCCGCTGAATCGTAGGTTCTTCCGCTTCAAGTGCTATTTCAGGTGCCATAGGTGCTGAGATTTCTGGGTCAACCGCAGCCATCTCCCCAATATCACTACTGAGCTCGGACCCCGTCCTCCCCTCGGGCACTCCATCTACCGATGGGTCCGCTGCTGCCTCTTCATCCATGAACAGCTCAGGCCCGTTTGCTGAACTGTCATCGATGACCTCCAATTCCGGCAGTTGGGGCACTTCATGATCGGCGATACCCGCCTCGTTGGGCGGAGTGGGCTCCAGGCCCGTATCCAGAAACGGTTGCTTCCACGTCAGAAAAATGTATGCCGCCAATGCCACCACTAATATGAGAATTACCACCAAACCTCGATGAATCTTGCGGCGCCGACGGGTTTTCCCTTGGTCTTTAGCACTAAGCTGGAAAATCCCGGCATCAGTCTGCAATTCCTTGGCTCTGGTAAAAACACCTACAGGTGGTTCGTCTGCTATAGTGTCAATCCCCTGGAGCTCTCTCCAATACTTGTATTCCTCTACCAGATCATCACCTGACAGCCCCAAGTATTCACCATAGGTTCGCAGGAAACCGGTTGCATAAGCATAGCCAGGAAGCTCTTCCCAGCGTCCCGCTTCCATAGCCAAAAGGTAGTGTTTGCGTATTTTGAGTTCAGCTTCCACCCTATCAAGGGTGATGCCCTTCCTTAACCGGGCTTCTTCCAGCATCCGCCCCACTTCAGTCACGCTCTACCCCTTCTCTCATAGAAAATCAGATATTAGGATTCCCTATCCATGCCTAGGTTTTCATATTCATCGATCAGCACTTCTCGGGGCTTACTCCCCTGATGGGGCCCTACAATCCCCTTTAGCTCCATAGTATCAATCAGTCTAGCAGCCCGGGCATAACCAATACGGAAGCGCCGTTGCAGCATGGATATGGATGCTTGGCCAGAGTCAATTACTAACTGGACAGCATCATCAAAGAGTTCGTCATCAACCATCACTTCATGGTCTATTGATTCCTGCAACTCAACTATGTTCTCCTCTTTGGCGTCAGGATCTGCCTGTTGGGCCCAAAATTCTACCAATTTCTCAATATCTTTCTCCAACACCAATGCACCTTGAGCCCGAATGGCCTTCGCCGCCCCCACCGGGAAGTAAAGCATATCTCCCTTGCCTAAGAGCCGTTCTGCCCCTCCCATGTCCAAGATAGTCCTGGAATCCACCTGTGAAGACACTGCAAACGCAATGCGGGATGGTATGTTGGCTTTGATCAAACCAGTAATCACATCCACAGATGGTCGCTGGGTCGCTATGATTAGATACATGCCCGCTGCCCTGGCCATCTGAGCTAAACGACAGATAGCATCTTCCACTTCGGCGGCAGCAACTAGCATCAAGTCAGCCAATTCATCGATGAGGATGACGATATAAGGCAAGACTTCTCCCTCACCATCCTCGTTAGGGTTGTCTGTCACCCATTCATTGTAGGAATCCATATTGCGGGCCCCGGCATCCGCAAACAGCTCATAACGGCGTTCCATCTCCTTTACCGCCCAACGCAGTGCCGTAGCCGCCTTTTTCGGATCTGTGACGACCGGGGAGACGAGGTGAGGAATGCCATTATATACCGTAAGCTCCACCCGTTTGGGGTCAATCATTAAGAGCTGTACTTCTTCTGGAGAAGACTTATAAAGCAAGCTGGCGATTATCGTATTGAGGCAAACACTCTTCCCCGAACCGGTTGCTCCTGCCACCAACAAGTGGGGCAATTTCTTTAAGTCTGCAACCACCGTCTTACCGGCTATGTCTTTACCTAAAGCCATGGCCAAACGGGAGGGATGCTTCTGAAATTCGGGGCTAACCAATACGTCCTGCAAATATACCGTGCTGGGCTCCTTGTTGGGGACCTCGACTCCTACCACCGATTTCCCTGGTACTGGCGCCTCAATCCGCACATCTGGTGCCGCCAAAGCTAAGGCCAGATCATCAGCTAAGGCCACAATGCGGCTTACCTTGATACCCGGTGATGGCTGCATTTCATAGCGAGTCACTGTTGGGCCTTGGCAGACATCCACAACACGAGCCTCAATACCAAAACTGGCTAAAGTCTCTTCCAATAGGCGCGTCTGATCACTACTCTGCCTGCGAGATCGACGGGTGCGGGCAGGTGTTATTAGGTCCAGACCTGGCAATGTAAAGGGACCCACTCGCCGCGGTCGCTGAAAAGACATAAGGGCTGAGGCCTCTTTTGGGTTACTAATCTCGTTTCTTCTATCTCGGCGTTGCGGTCCGTCCTCACTGGACACTGCCACTTCCTGCATGACCACTTGGGTTTGGCTTTTTGGCTTCACATCAGCGCTTTTGGCATCAGAAACAGTTCGCTGCTTGCCCCCATCGGCCTGACGGCCCCCCGCCGGTGTTTTCCGCTTCCCCGAACCAACCAGGGCGAATGCATCAAGCCATAGTCCCCTTAGACTCTGCCAGAGGGAGACACAGCCGCGGCCCAGCCATTGCCCAAACCCGAGAATGGCTTTAGATAAGGGTACATCGAATAGTAAGATGATAGCAATTAGCAAGAAGGCTATAGTAAACACATATGTACCCGCCAACCCTAGTGCCCTGAGGCATATTCCGGTGAAAAACTGACCGACCAACCCGGCTCCTTGGGGGTGGGTCACCCACGGACCAGCTCGTTGTATGTAAAGTACGGCCGTAATATCGGTAGTCTGTAGATGGAGCAAGATCAGAAGCACTGTGACCAAAATGGTAGCTCCGATCACCAGTCGAGCAAGGACCGCCTGCTTTCTTATCCCCCGTAAGCACAGGTAACCTGCCAGGAAAAACAGCAAAACGGGGAGATCGGCAGCTAAGCCCAACAGCCACCGCGTGTATCTGGCAACCCACATCCCCACAACCCCCACACTTTCAGTATGGAGGCTAAGCCATGTAAACACACCCACGGCAAAGAGCAGCACTGCCAGAATTTCCCGGGGCCTGCGCCTAGTTGCAAGAGGCCGTTTACCCTCTCTTGCCTGTTCACCCATCCTCGCCAAGAAACTCACTCCCGTTCTTTTCAGATTCCCCATCCAAAGGCGAAACTCCTTGTTGCCCTAAAGGTAACTGCGGAAGCAATTACCGCTCCCGCAGTCCGACAATGCCCACCATCCTGCCTGTGGGACTTTTATCCCGTCTATGTGAAAAGCAGAGATCTGGTTGACAGGCAGTGCACAACCTGCTCACCAATATCTGGTCTGGTGGGATCCCACCCTTAATGAGCAGCTCTCGGTTAACTGCCCGCAAATCGAGATGAACTCGGTCGCCGTATTGGCACAGGAACTCCCCATCAAATCGTTCTCTGAAAACTGCAGCCACGTCCTCACCCACAGAATAACAGCAAACACCGATGGCCGGCCCGATCAGTACATACAGATCTTTTGGTTCAGAGCCTAGATGCCTCGCCATTACTTCCACTGTCGCCAACCCTATACTAGCCAGAGTTCCACGCCATCCGGCATGTGCAACTCCCACCGCCCGCCCCCGCATATCCCAAAAGACAAGCGGTACGCAATCTGCATAATGACAGACCAGCCAAACACCCTCATCCCGTGTTACTAGCCCATCAGTCCTCGAAATCGCTGTATCTTGAGAGAAAGCGCCTAACCCCCGTTGCTCTCGACCCACCACAGCCACATGGCAGCCATGTACCTGTTCTGCGGTTATCCAGTGGCTGAGATCCATCCCAAGAACCTGGGAGAATCTGGCGCGGTTTGCCAATACACGATCAAGCTGGTCACCAACATGCAATCCTAGATTCAAGGAGGCAAAGCTGCCTTCACTGATGCCACCCTGGCGGCTGGAAAAGGCACAAACCAATCGGTCCGGCTGTGGTATGTCCACTGGTGCCCAGTACCCCACCCCATTGCTCAAACGAAAACTCAATATGTCTTTGCTAGGCCGGTGCTCCTGCAATCGACTCCCACCTAATCAGTTTCCTGGCGCAGTTTCTCCAATTCTTCCATAAAGCGTCCAATATCTTTAAACTGTCGGTATACTGAGGCAAAGCGTACATAGGTGACCTCATCGATTTGGCGTAAGCGCTCCATGACCATCTCTCCAATGATCTTTGAGGACACCTCCCGATCCATACGATTGCGCAAATCTCTCTCTATATCCCGGGCTAAATTCTCGATAACCTCGTAGCTGATGGGGCGTTTTTGCGATGCCTTCAATACTCCGGTTATGATCTTCTCACGGGAGAAAACCTCCCGGCGCCCATCTTTTTTCACCACCATCAAGGGGATCTCGTCCAGCCGCTCATAGGTGGTAAAACGTCGCCCACACCTGATGCACTCTCGGCGCCTGCGTATAGAGCTACCTTCCTCTGTGGCCCGGGAATCTACTACCTTGGTATCCATGTAACCACAAAAGGGGCACTTCACTGATGATCCCACCTAACTAGTTGAAAGCCAACTGCTTCCATTATACTACAGCGGTCTTAGGGGGTCTACCTTGCCTTCACCTAGACCCTCCTAAGACCACCGTATTGCCGGCCTTTTTTCCCATACTCCATACTACCTACTATACTTTTTGGCCAGCACCGCTCCTACCTCGCGGGCAAGCTCCCGGCTAGCCTCCAAATCTTCAGCATTTGGTACCCATTGGACCATTAGCCCGTCTCCCACCAGCTCAATCCCCGCATCAGCCATCTTGTTGGCAATCTGGCTTACAGCTCCACCTTTCCATCCATGTGAACCAAAGGCTGCACCCAGTTTCCCCTTCGGCTTGAGACCTACCAGATCCTCCATTAGGGGACTAAGTGAAGGCAACATGGCATTATTGATCGTCGATGACCCAATAATAACTGCCTTGGCCTCCAATACTTCTCTCATTATGTCACTGTAGTCGCTTTTTCCGATACTGTACAGATTTACTTTCCAGCCCTGTCTCGATAGCTCGTCAACCACAGCCTCTGCCATCTTCTCGGTACTGCCCCACATGGTATCAAAGACGACCACGATTTCCGGAGATACTCGACCTGGCGTCTGCCGCCCAGTCGCCCAATTTTGGTATGCTGTGATGATCTGCCCTGGGTCCTGGCGCCAAATCAGACCATGACTGGGGGCAATAGTATCGATCTCAATCCCCAACTCACTGATCTCTTCTAGTTTCCTAGCCACCAATGTGCTAAAGGGCATAAGGATATTAGCATAGTACTTAGCAGCTTCCTCCATCAGTATGGCATTATCCACTTGATCGTCAAACCGTTGAGAGGAAGCCAAATGCTGCCCGAAAGCATCATTGGGCAATAGAAGTTTATCCTCCGCGACATAAGAGAACATGCTATCTGGCCAGTGAAGCATAGGCGCTTCGATAAACTGAATAGTCTTTCCGCCTAGGTCTAAGATATCACCGGTCTTGACTGCGGTAATATCCCATCCATGCTCACCAAAATGCTTTTTGATCGGGTTCACTGCTCTTTGGCTGCAATATATCTGCGCCTGGGGACACAGCTCCATAATCCGGGGCAGAGCTCCCGAGTGGTCGATTTCTACATGGTTTACCACTACATAGTCAATATCCTTCAGGTCAACCAGCTCTCTCAAGTGAGACACTAGGACATCACTAAAAGGTGTATACACCGTGTCAACCAGGGCCTTATGCTGCTCGCCTATCACCAAATAGGCGTTATAGGTTGTTCCCCGGCGGGTAGTGTATGTTACGCCATGGAAATGGCGACTATCCCAATCCACTGCCCCTACCCAATATATCCCACTCTTGACCTCTACAACTGCCATCGTCATCCTCCTCTACAAATCTCTCACCTGTAATACATACCCCATAACGCAAGAATCTAGTAATGGCTTGGCACAGTGCTTTTGAAATCCCTGCCAACTGTATCGATATTTCCCTGCGGACCGCAGGAAATGACCAGCCCTTGGGGAAAATAGAAGATGCCCTACTGATGACAAATCATCGAGCAAAAAGCCTAAAGGAGGGGTACAGTAAATGGAGAAATGGGAATGTACGGTATGTGGGTATATCTATGATCCGAGTGAAGAAGGAGGCGTGGCCTTCGAGGATCTGCCAGATGACTGGGTCTGCCCCCTGTGCGGAGTGGGGAAAGAGGACTTTGAGCTTCTAGAAGATTAATCAAAATCATGAGTCCCCGGCAGCGATGTTCGGGGACTATTTAGGTCATCTTCCTCGCTTGGGCTCTCGTAAAGAAACCATCTCTACCAGTATTACATCAATGCCGATCAAGTGCACTTTCTCCCAAGGGATGATGATATCATGCCCTCGCCTGAATAGGCCCAAGAAACCACTAGCCTCACTGAGAATGAGTGCATTGATTCTGCCACTAGCCAGATCGATATCTAGATCGGTGATATTCCCTAACCTCTGACCATCCACTGTGTTGATCACATCTAGGATCCACAGTTCTGATGTCTTTACCAGCAAGGCCCTCACCCCCCGACACACCCTACCACTACATTTACATTATATGTGCCGGTATAGCCAAATGTACTGCATCTCAATACAGCACCAGTTGAGATACCCCACTGTTCTGGTCACACAACCAACCGACCGAAATCGTGTTTTTCTACTGTCTGAGCAATACCTGGGCTGGCAATTGTGCAGTGGACAGTAAGCGCCTTCCCCAAACTGAACCGAGCACCGCTGCCAGCTTTTCCCCATACTCTCGATAGAGGCCATCCAAATATTTCAAGCGCCACTCCACTACAACTTGTTGTGCCTGATCTGTGTCATTGGACTTTCGCCTCACTATGGCTTCCTCTGTCCCAGCCCCCTCCATAAAACACAGGGGTGGAAAGAGCACACACCACCAGTTCTTGCCTTTGCCTTCACCGATGACAACTTGCATAGCTTGATACTCACCAGCAGGCACCAATAGATGCCTATAGGTTCTTTCAGGAAAATCATACTTGCCCAGTCTAATCTCCACTGAGTAATCCTGACCAGACTGCTCAACGATATTCTGTGCAACCGTACGTAGTGCATCTTTGTGGAGGTTGAGCTGCTGCCAGGCCTCAGCCTTTGTGGTAATTCCCGCAAACAAATCACTGGTTTGTGCGATGATGGCATCCCGTACCTGTAGCTTCAATTCTTGATCACTAGGCAAGTCACTGTGAGCTAGAACATGTAGGCGTATGAGACTTTCAGTATTATAAGCCATTTCTACAGGCAACAGATGACTGGATACCTGTATACCGAAACACCCTAAGAGTAATGCCACCACCAGTATGATACTAGAAATGAGTAAACGACTGCGCAGCGTTCTTGCTATCACCTTTGCCACCTCCTGCGGTAACTAGTTGACTGCATGCCTGTATGTATGTCATTGATTAATCGATTCCGCTTCATGGACCGCCATGTGCCGGCGCAGGTGCTTGAGAGCAGCTTTTTCCAGACGGGAAACCTGGGCTTGTGAAATGCCGATCTCGTCAGCGACTTCCATCTGTGTTCTACCATCAAAAAACCTCATCGTGAGAATCAGCCTTTCCCGTTCTCCCAATTTGCTCATGGCTTCTCGAATTGAAATGCCTTCTAGCCAGGTGGTGTCCTCATTTTTCTCGTCACTGATCTGGTCCATAACAAAAATCGGGTCTCCCCCATCATGGTATATGGGTTCAAAGAGCGAAACCGGCTCTTGTATGGCATCAAGTGCATACACTATCTCTTCGCGGGGCATCTTCAATGCTGTGGCTATCTGGCCTATGGTAGGCTCACGCGAGTGTTTGGCCACGAGAGAATCCCTCACCTGTAACGCCCTGTAAGCTGTATCCCTTAAAGAACGGGAGACACGGATGGCGTTATTGTCCCTTAGATAGCGGCGAATTTCCCCTATGATCATAGGTACTGCATAGGTAGAGAACTTGACGTTCTGATTCAGATCAAAATTGTCGATGGCCTTCATCAAGCCTATGCAACCTACTTGAAACAGATCGTCAACAGGCTCGCCTCGATTATTGAATCTTTGAATCACGCTGAGGACTAATCTCAGGTTCCCTTGAATAAGCTGCTTACGAGCGGACTCATCGCCATCTCGCATGGCCCGTAACAATTCTCTCATTTTCTCGTTGGAGAGGACGGGCAGTTTCGATGTATTGACACCACAGATCTCAACTTTGTTCAAACCATTCTCCCCCTATACAGTCAGGTGTCTGTATAATTCAGTATTGCCACAGGCGAATGGCTTTATTCCGACGGCACTAGGCATTAATCTTTATATCTACTCAATACAGAAGGAGCTGGCAATTTGCCCAAGTAATATGAATTAGAAGGAGACCGATGAGGTGAGGCAAATGGGGTTTGATTACATAATCTATGTGGACGTCCTCTTGCTCTATCTAGCAGCCAATTTTGCCTGTGATTATCTCCTGCTGTGGGCTACCGCCGCTGTTACTCTGGCAAAGACAACTTGGCAGCGCTTATGTTGGGGGGCAATTATTGGCACTGGGCATTTTCTTTTTCTCTACTTGTCTAGTCTCCGCATCATTCCTTACTATGGAATCTTACGCTTCATACCCACTGTGTTAGGAGTCACGATCACTATGCTATTAGCTGCCTTCTATCCCATATCACCACGCCACTTAGCCAGGCTGCTTGTCCATTTTCTGGCTATAGGCTTAGGCTCTGGGGGTGCTGGTCTGGCGGCTGCCTATCTTTTGGGTACACCCGCTCAGCCCAACACTTTCTTGGGGGTACTGGTAGCCATGGCAACTATCTTGATCATAGCTGAGCTTGGGTGGGGAGTTGTCCAGCACAGAATGGTACGACATATCTACCAGCTGCCGGTGCATATCCAATTTGGCCCTACTACCATTCGGGTAATCGGACTGATCGATACAGGTAACCACCTTACCGATCCCCTGACTGGCGTGCCTGTCATCATTCTGGAGCAGGTTCTGATGGCCAAGTTACTGCCCCACGAATTGGCAAAGAGTATAGGTCAACTGGAGGCAGGAGCTGAAACGGCCCTTGCCCAACTGCTGACATCATCCCAATGGTCCAGTCGCTTTCGAATGATACCCTATACATCTCTGGGCAAGAAGAACGGAATGCTAGTCGGGTTTCGGCCAGACAAGGTGACACTGGAAATCTCCGGACAATCTGTACCCACCCGTGAGGCTATTGTCGCCATCTGTAACCACCAGCTGGACTCAGCCGGGGAATACCAGGCATTAATACCCCCCTCTATCGTGCAAGGCGCCTTGGATGCCATTTCTGCGTCACCTGCAGTCAGCCCCGCAACCTTGGGAGGAGAGCGACAGTGAAGCAAAAATGGATCCACCTATCGGTACATTTGCGCATGATCGCTATTCAGTTGTGCCAGAGAGTGGGATTGCGACCTGCGGCTGTATACTATATTGGCAGCAACCAAGTGCTGCCACCTCCCCTAGAAGCACATGAAGAAAGCCAACTGCTGCAAAGGTTGGGCTCCGGCGATAGTGCAGTCAAAAATACGCTGATCGAACGCAACCTGCGGTTAGTTGTCTATATAGCTCGAAAATTTGAAAGCTCTGGAGTTGGCATTGAGGACTTGGTATCTATCGGTACCATAGGGTTGATTAAGGCCGTGAATACCTTTGATCCCCACCGCAATGTGAAGCTAGCCACCTATGCCTCTAAGTGTATAGATAACGAGATTCGCATGTTCTTGCGACGCAATAGCAAGACTCGCGTAGAGGTATCTTTGGAGGAACCCCTCCATACCGATTATGATGGTAATGAAATCGGCTGGATCGACATTCTGGGGGTCGAAAGCAATGTCAGCAAAGGGATAGACGAAGAAGTTGATCGGGCACTATTGACCAGTGCCCTGAAGCGGCTGAGCCCGCGGGAAACACGGATCATGAAACTGAGATTTGGGTTAGAAGATGGTGAGGAAAAAACCCAAAAAGAAGTTGCCGATTGCCTGGGTATCTCGCAATCCTATATTTCCCGTCTTGAAAAACGGATCTTGAAGAAACTAAGGCGGGAGATCAAGAAGCTTGAATAACCGACTCCCCCCGCCCCTATCTTTATTTCCGCCGTAGAAATGCCGGAATATCCAGATCATCAGTGGCAAATGGCTTAATCTCAAACTCCTCCTTAATGCTCTGGCGATTGGCCTGATCGGCTCTGGTATCGGTACGCTCACCGAAACCGGTGGCGATCACAGTCACGCGAATTTCTTCTTTCAATGATTCGTCAATTACCGCTCCAAAGATAATATTGGCATCGGGATCGGCTGCGGCGGCGATCAGCTCTGCTGCCTCGTTAACCTCAAATAGTCCTAAGGACGAATTACCGGTTATGTTCAGCAAAATCCCCTTAGCTCCCTCTATGGAAGCTTCCAATAGCGGACTGGAAATCGCCATATTAGCCGCCTTGGCTGCTCGATTTTCCCCAGTGGCATAACCCAGTCCCATTAGGGCCGAACCTGCATCAGTCATGATCGTCCGTACATCGGCAAAATCAAGATTAATCAGACCTGGAACCGTGATCAGGTTCGATATACCTTGTACTCCATGCAAAAGGACATCATCAGCCATCCGAAAGGCTTCGATGATTGAAGTTTTCTTCTCTGCCACCTGTAACAGTCGATCATTAGGGATGGTGATCAGAGTGTCTACCTTGTCCTTGAGCTCGGCAATACCCTGTTCTGCCTGTTTCATCCGCCGTTTGCCCTCAAAACTGAAAGGCTTGGTCACTACCCCCACGGTCAAAGCCGCAACCTCGCTGGCTATTTCTGCCACTATGGGTGCCCCACCAGTGCCAGTTCCGCCGCCCATTCCGGCGGTGATGAAGATCATATCCGCACCCGCGAGCAGAGCCTTCGTCTCATCTCTGCTTTCTTCCGCCGCCTTCTGGCCGATATCGGGGTTAGAACCTGCCCCTAGACCTCTGGTCAGTTTCTCACCCATCTGTATCTTATGACTGGCGTTGGATAGCAGCAAAGCCTGGGCATCGGTATTTAGAGCAATAAACTGTACACCCTGCAATTCGGCCTCAATCATGCGATTTACCGCATTACTGCCGCCCCCCCCAACCCCAACCACTTTTATGTTGGCAAACTGTCCAGCTTGCGTATCGAATTCGAACATGTCCCTTACCTCCCAAGAACCGGAACCCACCGGCATATCTCTTGCTAAAACTCGAGCCAATCACGTACTTTTTGCCACAGAACTGTCCAAGACGCGGGTTTACTTGCCTGGGCTTCCGATAGCGCTATGAGCTGCTTTGTTCTGTGCCGGGTTAATCCCGTTACTGCTGCATAGGCAGGGTTCTGACAAGCTTCAGGCAGGCCATCCATTTCAACTGGAAGTGCTGCATCAACTGACAAGTCCAAAATGCTCGATCCCAGGTCGACTAATCCGGGAGTCATTACTCCTCCGCCGACCATCCTCACTCCTGCTTGCAGATTAGCACCACCGCCCACCTTTGCTACCTCATTTCTGACCAGCTGCCAAATCTCTTCAGCCCTGGCCATGAAGATCTGGTTGTACTGATCCAGGCAGTGAGCCAGGAAATCCTCGTCTTCGCATTCTTCCCACTGAGCCGGGAGATTCTCTGGCGACGGATTACATCCCAACTGCCGCACCAAACGTTCTGCTTTGGCAAAAGAGATATCCATGCCCACCATTAGGTCGCGGGTTAGGTTCTCCGTACCGATGGGTAGGCACGCCATATGCTGCAGCCGACTATTGCGAAAAACCACGACATCAGTTAATCCTGCTCCTAGATCAACCAAAACGACTCCCAACTTCTTATGGCTGGGAGCCAGCGCCATGTCTAGTGTCGCCAGGCACTGCACTATTACTTCCTGGATTTCTACACCCGCTTGCTCAAGACACTGCAGGAGTTCCTCCAGACCTGGCAGAGATGCTGTGATGAACTGAACATCAACCTCTAGACATCGCCCTACCAAACCCAGTGGCTCTCCATCCAGGTGCCGACCATCCAGCCAAAAAGCATGCACCAACCTATGGATCACTCGCCGTCCCGGTGGAATCGCAACGGCCTCGGCTGCATCCAGAGCCCTCTCGACATCCTCAGCCTGTACGCGGTGATTGGATCTACTAATCACTACTGTGCCTCTGGCACTAAAGGATGAACAAAGAATCCCGGGTATTCCAATTACCGCCGGTGGCATGGGCACCTGTGCCATCCTTTCCGCCTTGATGACAGACTCCATTACCGCTTGCACAAAAGTATCTGCATCACTAACCATGCCTCGGTGTAAGCCGTTGTGGAAACCGGTACCTACCCCGATAGTCCTTCGCACACCCATAGGGTCCATTTCAGCTATCATTACAGCCACCTTAGATGTACCTACATCCAAGCCTGCCATCAGGTGTTCCTCTACTGAGTGGATCACTCCCAATAATCTTCACCTTGGCTTTTTCAAGCTCCTGCTTTCGTTCTGGAGCAGTTTACCTTTGCTTCCTAATTTCCACAATCTATTTGGATTCCCTCTTTGAGCAGAAAGTTTTCCCCATCACGGTAACTTGCGAACCACAGGGCGTTTGGGATTAGAGACATCTACAACCGTGTAGGCGGGAGATGGCACTGACTCCAATCTGGGCAGAAAAGCTGCAACTACCTCTAGCTTCTCAGTCAGGCGTCCCGGCCCCCCTAGGTGAAACTCTACTAGGTTGCGACTAATCACCTTTAGACCATCCCGGTCCCTAACATTTACTTCAGAGACACTGTCTCTAACCACAGCTGGCAGGCCACCGACAATGCTGCTGGCCATCACCAGTTCGCTGACATTACTACTGCCCACCATCAAATGCTCATTATCGATACCGGTGATGATCGGTAAACTGACACCACCTTCATCCACTCTGCCCAAGACTGTACCATCAAGAGCCACTCCCCAGAATCCTGAACCAGACGGAACCATGGCTATAGGTCTACGCTCTTCTACCTCTATGTAGACAGTATCAGGTAAATGGCGACGGATAATCGCCCTTGATATGATAGGTTCCAGCTCCAGACGCCGAACGGCCATATCCACATCCAGCTTTAAGAGGCTTGTCCCTTTTTCAATCCCAGCAATATCTGCTAACTTCTCTACCGTATAACTAGAACCATGGGCTTGAATAATCTGTACTGTAAAGAAAGGGGAGTGCAAAAATCCATAGAGACCTAGAACCAAGAGTAAGACGGCCATTGAAATGCCAAGCGAGTAGCTGGTCCGCCCCTTGGGCATGAGAGATCCCCCTTCCACCCGGTCTTATCTTCAATTATAGCACAGCTTGACCGGTTGCATGGAGAAGAATTATGTCAGCCCCTACTCCCTGCAATTTCCCAACGAAATTATCATAACCACGACCGAGATGACCACCATCTTCGATGATGGTGCTTCCCTCTGCGGCCAGTGCAGCCAAGACCAACGCAGCACCTGCCCGTAGATCTGGCACAACAACATCCGCTCCCGTTAGGTGGGTTACTCCTTGAACAACGGCAGTCCTATCGGCAATGATGATATTGGCACCCATGCGCCTTAGCTCACTTACGTGTTTATAGCGATTGGTGTATACCGTTTCTCGGATCACACTCGTCCCTACAGCCAAGGTCATCATAGCCATGATCTGGGGCAGTAGATCCGTAGGAAAGCCCGGATACGGTAGTGACTGAAAGTTCATCGCCTGGTATTCACCGTTAGAATGCACCATGATTTTGTCTTCGCCAACCAGTACCTCAACCCCTGTTTCCTTGAGCTTGGCGATGAGACTGGCCACATGTTGAGGTATTGTCGGCTGAAGAGTCACATGACCCCCAGTCATGGCGGCTGCTATCAGATAGGTTCCCACCTCGATTCGATCAGGTATGACTGTGTGTTCTGCAGGTCGCAGGCCTTCCACACCATCAATGCGGATCACATCAGTCCCCGCTCCTCTGATCCGAGCACCCATCTGATTGAGAAAGTTCTGTATCTCGATGATCTCGGGTTCTCTTGCTGCATTGCGAATCTGTGTAACCCCATCCGCTAAAGCAGCAGCCATCATCAAGTTCTCAGTAGCACCTACACTAGGGTAATCCAGTTGAATATCTGCACCTTGGAGTTGGCTCGCTTCGGCGTAGATATAGCCATGTTCTTCCCGAATAGCTGTTCCCAACTGACTAAGCCCCTTGAGATGAAAATCTATGGGGCGTTCTCCGATGGCACACCCACCCGGCAAGGATACTCGCACCCGCCCCAGCCTGCCCAAGAGCGGCCCCATCACCTGGATAGAAGCCCTCATCTTACGCACTAGTTCATGGGGTGCCTCTTCGCCGATCTGATCTCCTACAGATAACTTCAAAGTGTTGACATCAAATTCAACACCTACACCCAAAGTCCTGAGCAACTCGATCATCGTGGAAACATCCTGTATCTGAGGTACGTTGTGGATCACTGATTCACCGGGAGCCATTAAGGCTGCCGCCATCAATTTCAACACGGCATTCTTTGCCCCACTAATGGGAATAAGGCCGCGCAGCGGCTTGTGGCCATCGATGCGTATTCTTGGCACTTGATATCACCCACTCTTTCCGCTGATTTAGGAGATCCACCCCTACTTCCCGGATATTCCCCGCCCCCATTACCAGTACTACATCTCCTCGGCATACCGAATGCACGAGAAAACTCGGCACATCTCGTTGGTCAGGTATATACGTGACGTTAGAATACCCCGCGTCATATACTGCCTGAGCCAGCACTGCCCCGGAGATGCCTGGGATGGGTTTTTCTCCAGCTGAATAGATGTCGGTGAGGATCAGTTGATGGGCATCGAAGAAACAAGAGGCAAAATCCTGCAGTAATCGGTTCACTCGAGTATACCGGTGAGGTTGAAAAACAGTTACTATTCGCCTATTCAAATGCCGCGCTGCGGCCAATGTCGCCTTAATTTCAGTAGGATGGTGAGCGTAATCATCAATTACGAGCACACCTTCGCATTCGCCAACTATTTCAAACCGCCGGGCAACGCCTCGAAATTCGCCCAGTATAGCTATGGCATCATCTACAGGCAAGTTCAATTCATCTGCTACAGCCAGCACAGCCAAGGCGTTGGAAACATTATGCCTGCCCGGAACCTGTAAGTGCAGGCGGCCCATTTTTTCTTTGTCTCGCCAGATTGTACTCTGGGAACCAAAAGGAAAGAACTGAATATCCGTAGCTCGCCAACGGCCTCCATTCTGTAATCCGTAGTCTACATGACGACAGGCAATCTGAGCAGCTAGCTTGGCTAAGCCCTGATCATCAGCACATGTCACCACTGTTCCATTAGGCGGTATCTGCTGCATAAAATCCAGGAACGCCGCGCTGATAGCCCCTAGATCACCATAATGGTCCAAATGGTCAGCATCAACATTGGTGATTACGGCGATCCGAGCCGGTAGTGCTAGAAAAGAACCATCGCTTTCATCCGCCTCCACTACCAAGTGCGGCCCCTGGCCTAATTTGCCGTTGCCCCCAATATCCAAGACCTCTCCACCCACCACTACACTGGGTTCACACCCCAGTTTCTCCAGCACCAGAGATATCATGGAGGTAGTCGTTGTCTTGCCATGAGTGCCCGCGACGGCAATGCCATATTTCCCCAGCATCAGTCGGCCCAGCATCTGGGCCCGAGTCACTACCGGGATCCCATTATCACGGGCAAAAACTACCTCACAATTGCCCGTAGGAACCGCAGCTGAGACTACTACCAGTTCAGCGCCTGCAGCATTTTCTGCCCTATGACCTATATGTACAGCAACTCCGGCTGCTGCCAAGGACTCTGTCTTCTCTGAGGCGACCAAATCAGAGCCAGATACCTGCCATCCCATTTCTACCAGGATCCTGGCTATGCCACTCATTCCAATACCGCCAATTCCTACGAAATGAACACGCAAAGGCCCCTGCTCCATGTGTATCCCCACGCTCTTTGCCCTCCCTACTCTTTTTAGACTATCAGGGCAAGGATACTACATAGTATGCAGAGGCCAAAGAATGTGCGCCCCTAGTCAGGTGCCATGTTCCTGGTCCTCAAATTCATCAATCTTGATTCACGGTAAGGCGTCACGAGTGTAACTAGCACCACCCGGCGAGTTCTGCAATCCGATCGACGATTACGTGGGTAGCATTGACTTTTCCTAACTTCTGGCTATTTGCAGCCATTCTGCTGAGTAGGTTTCTATTTTGCAGGAGCTGAAAAATGAGATCACCCAAGCTCTCCCCGGTGACTGCTTCATCTAGCAAGACTCTGGCAGCACCTGCTTCTTCCAACACTCTGGCATTCTTCTCCTGATGGTTTTCAGCAGCATAGGGAAAGGGAATGAGAATTGCCGGTAAGCCCCTCGCCGTAATCTCGGCTATAGAAAGAGCACCGGCTCTGCCTACTACCAGGTCCGCTGCTGCTAGAGCCGCCGGCATATCATGTATGTAGGGAACTATCCTAATGCATCCATCTTGGACTATCTCTGGCAGACCACTTGCTGTTTGGTCCAAGCCCTTACCTAATGCTTGCCGGGCAATCTCATCATAGCTTCTCTTTCCCGTCTGATGAATCACTTGAAGTCCATCCTCGGCATTCAGCCTAGGTGCCAATTCCCGCATGGCTCTGTTGATACTCAAACCTCCTTGGCTGCCGCCAAACACAACGACTGTTCTGTAGTCAGGGTGTAACTGCAAGCGCTGCACAGCATCTGCTCTGTTCATAGCCGTAATCTCACTGCGAATAGGATTGCCGGTGACCATCACTCGCCCATCTCTGGGAAAATATCGAGCTGCTTCCGGATAACCCAGTGCAATACTCTGGACAAAGCGACTCAAGATCCGGTTAGTAATCCCCGGCAAAGCGTTTTGCTCCTGAATGAGAGTCGGGACCCTACGCAATGCGGCAGCTAAAAGTACCGGCCCAGCCACATAGCCTCCGGTACCCACCACAATATCCGGCCGTAACCTCTTGATGAGCCTAGATGATTGCCGTAGGCCTCTCCAAGCAACCAAACCCGTCCTCAACAGATCCAAAGATATGGCTCTGCGGAAATACTGTACTGAGACCATCTCTAGGGGATATCCGGCCCTCGGTATGATGTCTTTTTCTAACCCGTGCCCGGTCCCGACAAAAACGATCTCGGCACCGGGGTAACGGGCCTTAATCTCATTGGCGATGGTTAAGCCAGGATATATATGCCCACCGGTACCCCCAGCAGCAATCAACGCACGCATGTTCTCTCTCACTCCCATAAAGCTGCTAGCGAGTTTGCTTCGAAATATTCAGCAAAATGCCCACACCAGCCAGAGTCACCACCATTGAAGAACTGCCAAAGCTAATAAGAGGTAGCGTCACACCGGTTACCGGCAATATGCCGCTAACTACACCGATGTTCAATATAGCTTGCAAGATGATCATTGAGGTAATCCCCACAGCTAGAAAACATCCAAACAGATCAGGGGAACGCAAGGCGATCCGAAAACCTCGCCACGCCAGAACGAAAAACAGCACCAAAGTGACGATACTGCCCAGAAAGCCGAGCTCCTCACCGAGAATCGCGAAAATGAAGTCCGTATGCTGCTCAGGTAAGTAGAAAAACTTCTGACGGCTGCTGCCCAAACCTAGACCAAAGAGTCCTCCGGAACCGATGGCTAGAAGTGATTGGATGATATTCCAACCCGTATTCATGGGATCCGCCCAAGGATCAAGAAAGGAAAGAATCCTTTCCATCCGATATGGCTCTAACCAAATCATTGCCCCAAAGAGTGGCAGAGACATGATGCCCACCAAAACCAGATGACCGAGCCGGGCTCCGCAGGCAAACAGCATGATCACCGCTGTTCCAGCCATTGATATTGCAGTACCGAAGTCAGGTTCCAGTATGATCAGTCCAAAAAAAACAGCCGCTACTAACAAGGGTGTGGCCACACCCTTCCAGAAATTCTTCATCTCGTGGGGACGTGATGCCGCATAGGCTGCGACGAAATTGACCAAAGCGAGTTTGGCTAGTTCGGAAGGTTGCAGATTGATCACTCTAAGATTGATCCAGCGTCGAGAGCCGGAGATATCAGTCCCAATTACCAGAACGGCTATGAGCAGTATATAGGCTACAACCACCGCCAAAATGGCGAACCGCTGATATATATGGTAATCTATCTGCATGATCACCAGCATGGCTATCATTCCGACAGCGACACCGATCAGCTGGCGCTTAAGATAGAAGAATGCGTCTCCGGTTTCAGCCATGGCTAGAACCGAGCTGGAACTAAATACCATCACCAGCCCCAGACTCACCAACAGTAAAGCCGCGGCGAACAAGATCAAATCAGGCATGCGGTCAGTCTCCCGGGACATCGTTCTCTCCCTCCCTACTCTCAAAACCCTAGTGCCGCAGGCAAACCGGCCAATCCCAACACGGCAAACACGAAGGCCATGATCCAAAAGCGAAACACCACTTTGGTCTCCGGCCATCCCTTCAACTCAAAATGATGATGCAGTGGAGCCATGCGGAATATGCGACGGCCACCGGTTAAGCGAAAATACAACACTTGCAGGATCACAGATAGGGTTTCCAATACAAACACTCCACCGATAATTACTAGAAAGAGCTCTGTACGAGTCAAAACCGCCAAGGCCCCAAGGGCCGCCCCCAAACCCAGTGATCCGGTATCTCCCATGATTACTTGCGCAGGATGGGCATTAAACCACGTGAAACCCAAACAAGCTCCGGCAATGGCAGCTGCAAAGGCAGCTAGCTCCCATTCGCCTAGACTAATACACAGCAATATATAGGCAACGGCGGCCACTGCTGTAGTACCTGCCGCTAGGCCATCAAGGCCATCGGTAAAGTTGACCGCGTTTGCGCTTCCTACCATAGCAGCTGTGGCTGTGAGCACAAACAGCCAAGGAGGCAGGATCATTGCCTGATGACTAAACGGTATGAGGATGACTGGGCCAAGCTCCGGGGATGCCAGGGCATATAGACTGATGACCAAACCCAGTACTATCTGACCCAATAGTTTATATCGAGCCCGCAAGCCCAATGACCTTTTGGCTACAACGATAATGAAATCATCTACCAGGCCAATCAGTGAAAAACCAAGTGTAGCCAAAAGACAATAGAGTACCGCCACATGCCCCTTGCTCAAGAGCAGTGTGCTGATAGCAGTTGCAGCCACAATCAAAATGCCGCCCATAGTCGGTATGCCCGCTTTTTTGAGGTGAGACTTAGGACCATCCACTCTGATGCTCTGGCCGAACTTTAATCGACGCAGAAATTCGATCAGTGGCGGCCCGCTCACCAATGCTATGAGAAAGGCTAAGAGTGCCGCATAAAGAACCGGAGTGATCATGCCTTCCTCTCCTTCCCATTATCGCTTTGAGCCAGCGCAAAGTGCCTGAACCACATTCTCAAGGGCAATTCCACGAGACCCTTTGACCAGAACAACATCCCCGGGCCTGGCGACCTGAAGTGCTGTTTCTTGAGCATCTTCGTGGGTTGCACATTCTACTATTTTTTCGTCCGGCATACCCGCCTCCCTGGCCCCCTCGCCGAACCCTCTGGCCGCGGTCCCCACAGCAATCAAACAAGCTGGCTCTACGTCAGCTGCCTGGCGACCGATATCTTTGTGGGCCGCCTCTGATATGTGCCCCAGCTCCAGCATATCTCCCAGCACCAAAACCAGGGGACGTCCGGCAGCAATCTCATGGGCGGTAGCCAGTGCACTCGCCATGGAAGTTGGGTTCGCGTTATAGGCATCATTGATCACAACACCGCCACCTGCCCAGGGAATGAGTTCCATGCGCATACTGGAGAGAGAGAGTTCGGCAAGCCCTGCCTGTACGTCTACGAAATCGGCTCCCACAGCCAAAGCCGCAGCTGCCGCCCCTAAAGCGTTGCTAACCTGGTACTCACCCGGAACCGGCAGCTCTATCTCGATAGATTTACCGTCATAACACAGCTGGAAAGAGACCCCCTTGGCTCCATGAGTAACCACCTGACTTGCGGTGACATATTCTACATCTGTCATTTCTCGCTGCTCGGCAAGATCTGTCTGCCACCCATAGTATATAATCCGCTTATCTGAAGCAATGGCGGCCATATCCTTGACCAGTGCGTCATCGGCATTGAGCACTACAACACTGCCCGGTGCCATAGTCGCCACTAACTCCTGCTTAGCGCGTTGAATCGCTCTCTGCGAACCCAGTAGTTCGAGATGAACAGTACCCACATTGGTGACTACACCGACATTAGGTTGAGCAATCTGTGTGAGTGCTCGAATTTGCCCCAAACCCCGCATTCCCATTTCCACCACCACTGTCTTGTGCCAAGTTTCCAGTTGCAGCAAGGTCAAGGGCAATCCAATCTCATTATTATAGTTCTCCTGAGTTTTCAGTACCGGTCCTAGCTGTCGGACTATGCTTGCAGTCATATCCTTGGTTGTCGTCTTGCCAGTGCTTCCCGTCACTGCGATCACCGGTCGATCACATAAGCTTCGATAAGCCCTAGCGATCCTTTGCAGAGCCAACAATGTGTCCGATACTGCAATAATGCCAGGAGATGGTCGCTGGAAGCTGGCCCCATCTAGCCCATCTAGTATCATGGATAACTCATTTACCCGGCTTTCTTCAATGAGAACTGCAACAGCTCCCCGATCAAGAGCCTCCTTCAGAAAATCATGTCCATCAAACCGCTCACCCCGCAGTGGCACGAACAAATCCCCTGGTCGCAGGGTGCGGCTATCGATAGAGACTCCCGTGATCCTTGTTGAGATAGGGCCCTCTATGTATTGGCCACACGTCCACTTGATCAGCTGTGCTATCGGTATAGGCTTCATCTTGACTCCAGGCGCTCTTCCAGGGCCCTGGCTGCCTCCTCTCGGTCATCGAAGGGAATGGTTGCATCTTTAAGGATCTGGCAGGATTCATGACCTTTGCCAGCAATCAATACTGTATCACCCGCTCGGGCAATCTCTACAGCACGTACGATAGCCTGGCGCCGATCAATAATCATCTCCCAAGGTTTATCGCCAATGGTCTGTCTGACACCGGCTCCTACCGCTTCACAGATCAATTCTGGTGCTTCACTGCGGGGATTATCAGACGTAACTATGACGACATCTGCCAACCGGCCAGCTATCTGACCCATCAAGGGCCGCTTAGTCTTATCCCGATCACCACCACAGCCAAATACCACAATACTGCGTCCTTGGGTAAGGCTATTGACTGCTTTTAGCACATTTTCCAGGCTAGCAGGGCTATGGGCATAGTCCACCAAGACGGCAAAATCCTGGCCCTGGTCTACTGGTTCTAATCGACCTGGTACCGGCTGGGTCTCTCTTAGACCCCTGACTGCTGCGGATGGAGTAATCCCCTCGTTGAGACATGCAGCCAGAGCCGCTAGTGAGTTGTAGACATTGAAGCTGCCGGTGAGGGGCAAACCAACCAATGTCTCGCCTCCCGCATACTCCATCCGATAGGTCAGACCATCACTCCGGATATTAATATCCCGAGCCCGATAAGCGGCGCCCTGCTTGGTGCCATAGGTTACCACCGGCACCGATGTTTTTTTGCTTATGTGATCACTATGCTGATCATCAAAGTTGAGAATCGCTTTTTTCCCCTCTTTGGTCGCCCCAACGCCTAGAGCCTCAAAGAAGCTCGCCTTGGTATCAAGATAATCCTGGAAGCTGGGATGAAAATCAAGATGATCCTGGCTGAAGTTGGTAAATACCCCAACATCGAACTCACTGCCGACCGTGCGTTCCAGCTTGAGCGCGTGTGAGGAAACCTCCATTACGCCAAAACTGCATCCGCTGGCCACCATTTGACTAAATAAAACCTGCAAGTCGATCGACTCCGGTGTAGTTCGTTCGCTTGGCAATACCATATCTCCGATCATGTTCTGAATAGTACCGATCAAACCAACCCGATGACCCGCTGCTTCTAGAATTGACTTGATCAGGTAGGTGGTGGTTGTCTTACCTTTGGTACCAGTAACACCGATTAGCCGCAGCTTACGTGAGGGGTAATCATAGAAATGTGCACCTAATAGTCCCAGAGCCTTACGCGTGTTTTCAGCGTAGATAAACGGTATGGGTAAAGAGATCGGATCACGCTTGCTCTTTTCTACCACCACACCCGCTGCTCCCCGCTCTATCGCATCATTGATGAAGGCATGGCCATCAAAACGGAAACCTTTAATACAAACAAAGAGATCTCCCGGCCGCACCCGTCGGGAATCATAGGTAATACCGTGAATTCTTACCTCGGCATCACCACGCAAATCTGCCTGTGGCAAGCAACCTGCCAGTTCTCCTATTCTCACTACCGATCATCCCCTGGACTAGTATCAGATTTCTGCCGTAACATGTATTTTATCCCATAACGACGCTTTTTATGGGCACTATCTTCCAGCAGGTCTATTCTTACTCAGTTGGAACCTGGTGACTCAAAAAAGACTTTCACGATAAACTCCGCGGGCACTGTGGTTCCCGGTGCCGGATCCTGCTTAACAGAAACACCTGAGCCATACACCTGTAGTCTCAAACCGACCTGAGCCAGTTTCGCGGCCACCTCTCGCATGCTCAAACCAACAACTTTGGGAACAGTGACCCGTTCATCTCCCGCATCATATACAACTTCATCATGAGCCAGCAATTGGACGATCGTCCCCCAAGGGACTTTTGTCCCTGGGGCCGGGACCTGATCAAACACGATCTCGCCTTCACCATGCAGCTGATACTTCAAGCCGGCCTGACGGAGTATGTTCTCTGCTTCTCGCTGAGGGAAATTGATCACATTAGGCACACTGATTTCATCCTGCTGTAAGATATTGCCGTGCAGCTTAGGCGCGGGTTCCTGTCGCCGAGGCACACCTAATCTTTCCAGGCCATCCTCTACTACCGCCTGGAATACGGGCGCAGCAATGACTCCCCCATACATCTGACCTTTGGGATGATATAATACCACAAGTGCTGCGATACGAGGATCATCGGCTGGTGCGAACCCCACAAACGAGGAGACCCGCTTTTCGGTATAACGTCCACCTTCCGCCACCTGCGCAGTCCCGGTTTTCCCTGCTACCCGATAACCGGGGATATCTGCCCTGCTCCCCGACCCGTTCACCACTACCGACCGCAGGATCTGGGTGAATTCGGCAGCAGTCTCCTCTTTGAGCACTCTCGTGGCAGTGATCGGATACTGCTCAATCAATCTGCCATTACCATCCCGGATCTCACTCATGAAATGTGGGACCACCTTCATACCACCATTAGCGATGGTAGCCATGGCACTCAGCAGCTGTAGAGGTGTGACGCCAATGCCTTGACCAAAACCCACATTGGCCCAACGGGCGACTTCACCCCACTGTATCTTTCCTGGTACGGGCACTATCCCCTTTGCTTCTCCGGGAAAGTCTATCCCCGTCTGATCACCGAAACCATAGAGGTTAATGTACTTGTAGAAGCGTTCGCCCCCCAACCGTTCGGCTCCTATTTGAGCAAAAACCGGATTGCACGAGTTTTCTACAGCCTCTATGAAGGTCTGCGAACCATGTCCCCCTGCCCGCCAACAGCGAACAGTGACTCCTCCGATCTTGATATGCCCTGGATCATAGAATCGTGTCATAGGGGCTACTACCCCCTCGTCTAGGGCAGCACTGGCCGTCACTATCTTGAAAGTCGAACCAGGTTCATACTGATCAACGATAGCAACATTCCTCCGGTTTTGAACAGGGTAAGCTCCATATTCATTGGGGTCATAAGAAGGATAGACAGCAAGTGCCAAGATACCACCAGTTTTCGGATCCATGGCAATGAAGACACCTTGATCAGAGCCGGTTTCCTGAACAGCCTGGGCCAGCTCTCTTTCTGCTGCATATTGGATCACATGATCCAGAGTAAGTACCAGATTGGCACCATCTACAGGGGGCACAAACCGTCTAATCCCGTCCGGAATCTGGCGTCCGGCAGCATCCTTTTCCATTACTACCCGCCCTGGCGTCCCACGCAGATATTCATCATAGAAGAATTCTAGACCTTCTAATCCTTGGTTGTCGATGCCGGCTATTCCCAGGACTTGGGCGGCCAGCTCGCCGTGAGGGTAGTACCTTTGGGGCCGCTCCACCAGACCTATCCCAGGCAGGTCCGCTTTTCTAATCGCCCGGGCGGTCTCAGTATCCAGCTTCCGCGCCAACCACACAGTTGCTTGCTTCTTTGTCAGTCTCTCCTCCAAAGCAGCTGTATCTGTGTTAAGCAGAGAAGCTAAAGCTTGAGCGGTTTGAACCGGGTTTTCCACTTCAGCCGGAACTGCATATACAGCATCGGAACTCACACTCACAGCTAGCTTCTGCAAGTTACGATCATAAATAACACCCCGTTTAGCATCTACTGGGACAGGGCGCATTCTTTGATGCAGAGCTTTCTCTTGATACCAATGATTTTGCACGACCTGCAGATAGGCCAAGCGGAAGAAGAGTACCGCAATACCGATCATGACACCTAGGAATACCACCGCGATCCGTTTCCGGACTTGCATTGCCGTTAACCTGACCACCGGTTTACCTCCCGACACCATTCAAAAAATCAAGCCACCAGACCTCCGGCCGGAGGGGTGGCCCCAGTCCATGATAGCAGATTATCTAGCGTTGTAAAAGCCCAGCTTCCGCTGTTCCCAACGCGGGAAGCCGTGCCCCTACCCACTGATAGATGGCAGTCCACAGGCGTTGGCCTTGCTTTGCCAGAACCGTGCGAACAGCGGGCTTTTCTTCTGCTCGCTGGTCGCCAGGCCAGGATTCCCAATCTACCAACACCAATACCTTAGCTTCTTGTGGCTCCACCATGCCCAGACGGCTGCGGGCCAAACTGTCAATGCGAGTCAAAGATTGAAGTTGCTCCACCTTAAGATGGAGCTGTTGCCCTTCACGCTGCACCTGCGTAAGCTCAGCCTCGATAGATTGCAGCCGGTACTCCAATTCGATAGCCTTGATTTTCTGACCGATTCCCAAAGCCGTCAGTGCCACGATCAAAATGGCTAGAGAAGTCAGCAGGATCATGGGATGTAGGCGCACCCTTCGGCGCCGACCACGCTTTCGGACAGGTTCTTGAGGAAGGGAGTGCATCTCCCATGCTTCCTCGTAGGCCTCTTGACGCTTAGCTGCCAGTACCATCAATATTCATCCCCTTCATCCGGTAGAACCTTCTGTGCCACCCTGAGTTTGGCACTGCGGGCTCGAGGGTTCTGGGCGGTCTCCGTAGCCGCCGGTACTATGGGCCTGCGGGTAAGAATCTCGATCTCTGCCTGCTCACCACAAACACAAACAGGCAAGTCCCTTGGACACCGACATGGAGCAGCCAATTTACTGAAAGTCTTCTTGACGATTCTATCCTCTAAAGAATGGAAACTGATGACTGCGATGCGGCCTCGCGGCACAAGGATCTTTACGGCATCAACTAGAGCCTTCTCCAAAAATTCCAGTTCTCGATTGACAGCGATTCTCAATGCTTGAAAGGTTCTGCGAGCCGGATGCGGTCCCTCTCGACGAGCCCCGGCCGGTATCGCTGCCTTAATGATGTCTACCAGGTGTCCTGTTGTCCTGATGGGTGATTGGATGCGCTCTTGCACTATGAAATTGGCTATGCGTTTTGCCCAACGCTCCTCACCATAATCGAAAATCACCTTGGCCAATTCTCCTTCTGAGAGAGTTGCGACCAGATGAGCTGCTGTTACCGGTGAGTCTGGATCCATCCGCATATCCAGAGGTGCATCATGTCGGTAGCTAAAACCTCGCTCGGCAACATCCAATTGAGGTGAGGAGACACCCAAGTCAAAAAGCACGCCATCTATAGGTACAAGCCCTCGCTCGGTCAAGATGCTGGATATATGTACGAAATTCGAATGAATAAACGTAACCTGGTCAGCCTTATCCTGCAATGCCTTGCTGGCGGCATCTAAGGCTGTAGGGTCTTGGTCAAAGGCGATCAGCTTGGTCTCGGCTCCCAGAGCTTCCAGCAGCAAGCGAGCATGGCCTCCCCCACCTACCGTGGCATCGACAAAGACACCACCCTGCCGCCAGCAGAGCAATTCGACCACTTTCTGGGCTAACACCGGTACATGCTGATAATCCAAGACTACATCAATCCTTTGCAAATGCGTGGTCGTACACGGTCGCTAGCTACTTCAGGTATGAGGCAGGTGACCATCCTATCCCGATGTCACCAAATACTCCTGAGTTTCCTAGATCCCAAGATCAACGATTTTTTCAGCTATTTCTTCATAGGATGCGCTGGCTTCCTCCACATATTGCTCCCAGCACTCCTGAGCCCAGATTTCGACTCGATTGGAAACACCGATAACTGCCACATCTCTATCTAGCTTGGCATAATCCCGTAAGTTGCTGGGAAGAGTGATCCTGCCCTGTTTGTCCAGTGCACATTCAATAGCTCCAGAGAACAGAAATCGGACAAACCGGCGAGCATCTCCCTGGGTTAGAGGCAATAACTTCAATTTCTCTTCCAATATGGTCCATTCCGCAGGGGGATAGGCAAAGAGACAGTGGTCCAGCCCTCTGGTCACCACAAACCGCTCTCCCAGCTGTTCTCGAAATCTAGATGGGATAATCAGACGGCCTTTCGCATCCAGCGTATGCTGCCATTCTCCCATAAACATGGCCGCTGCCCCACTTTCACCGAAAGTCTCCCCACTTCCCCCCACTTTCCACCACTCTGCTATCCCTATTCTGCCTGTTGCAGGCGAATTCCTGCCTGGTAAAAAAATATTGGCCCTCAAGCTGAGCTGCTGAGGGCCTTTCTATAAGGTGTCTAAAAAAAGAAAAAGCAATGATTGACTAAATCATCGCCATACTACCTAAACCCATTCGTTCTAGGCAATACCAACTAGGGTAGCAGATAAGAAGTGATCTTCGCAAACAGTCACCATGCGCCTGCACGGCTTGGCCAAACTCCTGCGTAATTCTACGTTAAAGAGCCCAACTAGCTGCGGACAGCCCGGAGCAGGTCCCGGTAAGTATCCAGGTCCATGCCAATGTCTACACGCTTTGCACTTATGTCAGGACCGTTTTCCCTGGCACAGTCCACACACCGTCGGGTCTGGGGTAAAGCATCCAATCTTTCCGGTGGAATAGGTCTTCCACATAGCTCACAATATCTCTCCACACCATCAGACTCCTTTCCAAACAGCAGCCAGTGGATCCGTCTCCTCCTGATAAGCAATCACCCGTAAAGGCCATGCCTGTTTCTTTGCCGCATTCTCTAGAAATACCGCCACTCTTGATGAGAAAATCGCTTCCGTACCATAGTGCCCGGCATCAATTAGCGCCAGAGACGTATTAACTACATCTATGGCAGTATGGTATTTTACATCTCCCGTGATCAGCACATCTGCCCCTAGATCTAGAGCTAAAGGCCATAGGTGTGAGCCACTGCCACTACATACCGCCGCTTTCTCTATCGGTTTGCCCTGATCTCCAGCATACCGTACTGCCTCAATTCCCAAGGCCTTAGCAACATTTTTTGCCAAAGACACCAGGGTCATCTTGGATGCCAACCGACCGATCCGGCCATACCCGATCCCCTCTTCTTCCTGGGTTTCGAGGATTTCTGCATCCAATAGATGCAAAGTCTCGGCCAGCCAGTCATTGAGACCACCCTTGGCCTTATCTACATTTGTGTGGACCACATATAATGAAATCTGGTGAGTCAGCAACTTGCCTATAGTCCGCCCGATCGGCTGCTGTGCGGTAATCGCCTTTAATGGTGTGAAGATCAGGGGGTGATGGGAGATGATCAAATCCACCCCTACCTCTGCAGCATAGTCAACTGCTGCTTCAGTAGTTGTGAGGCAGGTCATCACTGTCCGACAAGGTAGACAAGTAGAGCCCACCTGCAAGCCCACATTATCCCATTCTTCAGCTAGCGATTGGGGAAAACTCTGCTCCACATATGACACAACATCTGCTACGGAAAGCACTAACACACACTCCTCCTCGGATCCAAGCAAGGCTTTTTGACTCATTAGAGAAAACATTCTCTAAATGAAAAGAGAGTTCCTTCCCTGTAAGAAAAATACCGACCCATATGGGCCGGTATCGTTTTGATCAATCGGTGCACGCCACTCAACAGCGGTCAGCTTAGCAAAACGCTCATAGCTTGATTTCAAAATCAAACCTCAAATCACCTTCGACAGAAGATGAGCGCGGCTGCTTGAGAGCTTCAAGCCTAACAACCCACCTGCCGCTATCGCTGTATTGATCTACATAGATGTCTCGAATTCCTGCCTTGTATCCACTTTTCAGAGCTACCAACTGATGCTCACCAGGGGCTAGCTCGACCTTTTGAGGTAGCTCACCCACATAGGAGCCATCTACATAGAGGGTCACTCCCCAAAGGTTGGAGTCTACATCTAATCGCACATTCCGGGCCCTCTCGGGCAAAATCCGAAGGGCATAGATATCCATGGCCCAATCCTCACCAGCAAGCGCCAGACGTCGACGCAGTCGGGACAGCAACCTTTCCAGACCCTTCTCTCGCAGCAACTCCGGATAGTCTACCGGATTGTTCCTGGTAGCCACAATCAATAGCGTCTCTTCGCCAGTAGGCGGAGCGGCATAGATTTCATACCCATCAGGTACTCGGTAAACTCGATTTCTTCTGGCATAACCATTGGGTTGCTGGTAGTTGGGGAAGAGCTGTGTAATATCACCATTGGCATTAATGTCAAAAATAGTAATATATGCATTCTGGTTCACTTCAAAATACAGCTGTACCCTCTCACCCACTCGGTAGGCCGGATCACTGGTGCCCTTGTCAGCCCAAAGCCGCACCTGTATATCGCTTTTCGGACTGGGATTAATGATCAAAGACTTTGTCTGAGAGTCTGCACTCACTCCAAGAGCCAAGAGGCTCACTAGCATGACTGCGACCAGAAGACTGCCCCATCGTCTCATATGTAACACCTCCGGATATTGATAGCCAACCTTGGTTTCATTATACCCTATGTTTTCCCATGGTACCATGATTTTTCCGGCTCAACGGCTAAAGCTTTGGGCCTGATACCAATGTATCACTTGCCATCAAATGATGTTTGACTTTACTTTTGTTAAAGGTTACAGTAAACATATGGTTGCCGTGGAAACGTTGAGGCAATCAAGCGACTGTGTCTGATCGACTGATAAAAGGAGGCCCTAGATCATTGAAGGATGTGTACAAAACAACTATTGAGGCACTTGCCGGCATCCTCCCTATCGTCCTATTTCTTCTAGCTTTCAACCGGTTTGTCCTGCGTACACCCTTGGAAAATCCTAAGGAGAACCTAGTGGGGATTGTGGTTGCCGTAATTGGACTTGTCCTTTTTTCTAATGGCTTGCGAATGGGGTTGCTGCCCTTAGGGGAAACCGTCGGGCTGAATCTTCCCAAGGAATCTCCACTTTGGCTGGTATTGGTTTTTAGTTTCATCCTCGGTTTTGGTGTGACAATGGCTGAACCATCTATGCAGGCTCTCGCGGGCCAGGTTGAGCAATTAACCGCTGGAACTCTCAAGAAACAGATAGTAATGGTAACCGTGGCGCTGGGTATCGGTACAGGGGCGACATTGGGAGTCCTGAAAATCATACTACAGATACCCACAGCAAAGATCATGATCCCTGCCATGGCCCTTTTGGCTGTCCTGGCTTGGCGGGCCCCAGCTGCCATCACGGGCGTAGCCTTTGATGCTTCCGGAGTAACGACCGGCCCCGTTACGGTACCATTGATCGTCGCACTAGGGATCGGTATTGCCACAGCCCTGGGTGGCCGTGATCCATTGATCGACGGGTTTGGTTTGATTGCCCTTTGCCTTGTCTGTCCGACAGTTTTCATGCTATTGCTAGGCGTAATATATCGACTGTAGGGGTGAGTTTATGAGCTATGAAGCGATCTTTGCCGTACTTCCTCGAGGAACTGCAGACTCAGTGATGAATGCTGCCAAGAAAGCTGGAGCCCAGGGTGGTACGATTTTTCTGGCCAGGGGAACCGGAGCTCACGAAGCCAAGACTTTTTTTGGCTTGACTGTGGAAGAAGCCAAGGAAATTCTCTTTGTTCTCACTGACAAGACCGATACAGAGAGAATTCTCCAAGTCATGATCGAGGCAGGCCACCTGCAAAAACCCGGTTCCGGCATCGCCTTCGTATTGGATGTAAGTAAAACCGTAGGGCTAGTCTCCCGTCAGAAGGGGATTGACCACATGGACTAGATGTTCTGCCTAACAAGCAGTGCTCTTTTGAGCTCTTTTAGAAGTATCAGTATGTACTAGAGGATGCTTCCCTCAAGTGCGGAGGCGAGGGGCTGACTGAGCTCTCAACCAGTCAGCCCCTTTCTCTGTGTAGATTCACTAAAATCGGCCCTCTACTTAACCGGCTCTAGGCACTGTTTCCCCATTGCGACCGGTGACAACGCATCGACCGAATAGGGCTTGAGCCGTACAGCGAATCTGAATGCCCCGGGCTCTAGCTCATATTGTGGTAACACCTTCGGGCCACAGCTGCCGCTTCCCAGACCATTCTGGCGGTAATCGAGATTGAGAAAGATCTCCTCCCGCCAAACTAACTCATCCGTATGGCGAGCCTTCTCCAAGTCTTCTGTAGAAAAACGATGGGCACTGAAGTTGAGGGGCACATCAGCCGTCGCAAAGATTCCCATTCCCCGCAAACTAGCCAATGATACCCAATGGACATCAGTCCGATTCCCATTTTCTTGTGGGTAAACATACGGAAAATAGAGATCGTCAACCTGACAAGCATATACGCCAAAGCGGTTAGCTAGTTTACTATCCACATAGCTTTCACCAGGGCCTCGCCCATACCATTGTACTTGGGTCAGTTCCGAAGGTAAGACCATCTGCAGACCTATGCGAGGCAAAACAGGCAATTCCCCTTGAGGCGCACCTTGCACTTCAATCGTAACATGACCATCTCCGTATATCGTATAGAGATAGCTGCAATCAAACCCATGATCGAATACCGGTGGTGCGATGCGAGCGGTAACCCTGATCTGTACAGCCCTCTCATCAGTATCCACTAGCACCTCATCTATTCGATGTTGTAGTTTATCAAGCCCGGCTTTTTTCCACGCTTTTATATATGATACATCATTATCGATGGGAGCTCGCCAGAAATGCAGCTGTGGCCCCCTGCAAAGCATCGGCATACCCTGGTATACCCACGAAGTAATCATGCCATAGGTTTTGTCAAAGACGAGTTCAAAATCCGCTCCCTGGATTTTGACACAACTACCCTTGTCTGTAACGGCCAAAGCAGGCATGGACGCAATGGATAGGATCGAGTCTCTCGCCTCAGACACAGGTAGTTCAAATTGTGCCCACGCAACCTCATGACCCACCACTGCCCAGGCAGAGTCAGAATTCAGGCTAAAGCGCACATTCAGCCAATAGTCGGTACCAGGTACTACGGTTGGATTATTGTACGGGATAGTCAATGTCTTAGTCTCGCCCGGGGCAAGTCGTGGCGTAGGCAGGGTCCCGGCCTGCAGCACCTTCCCATCAGCGGAAATACTCCAAGATAGCTGTAGATGATCCAAAGCTAGGAAATCGTAGCGGTTCGTAATCCGCACCTGTTTCTGATTCAGATTCACCGCTTCCACCAGCACCGGCTCCAGTACCTTCTTGTACTCCAATAGACCCGGAGACGGCCGTCGGTCAGGCAGGATGAGACCATTGATGTTGAAATTGGCATCATTGGGCTCGTCGCCGTAATCTCCTCCATAGGCATATCTCTCTGTGCCATCACAAGTTCGCTGCCGCAAACCCTGGTCCACCCAATCCCAAACGAAACCGCCTTGGAGGCGAGGGTATTTGTAGAAAGCCTCCCAATATTCCTTGAGCCCACCAGGCCCGTTGCCCATGGCATGTGCATATTCACACAGGATCACGGGCTTGGAATAGTTATTCTCCTCGGCTAAAGCAATCACACCATCTACAGGGGTATACATTGGACCTACAATATCCACCACTTCCTGTAGACGGTCACCTTCATAGTGTAAGGGTCTTGTGGGATCTGCCTGGCGAGTCCAAGCGGCCATGGCCTTGTGATTTTGCCCAAACCCAGATTCATTGCCCAATGACCAAACGATCACAGAAGGATGATTCTTGTGCCGTTCTACCATCCTCTCCATGCGATCAAGATAAGCGTTCTCCCATTCGGGATCATCACTGATTCGATCAATATCTCGCATCACGACAAACCCATGACATTCTATGTCTGTTTCATCCCATACGTATAAGCCATAGTAATCACAAAGCTCGTACCACCGAGGATCGTTGGTATAGTGGGATGTCCGCACAGCGTTAATATTATGCCGTTTCATCAATAGGATATCTTCTATCATCGATTCCAGGGATACTGCTCGCCCCAAATCTGGATGTATCTCATGGCGGTTTACACCTTTGATCATGATGGGGACACCATTGACCAATAAGTTACCATTCTTGATCTCAACCGTACGGAACCCCACCTTACATCCTTGTACTGCCAGCACCTGACCTTGCTCATCCACAAGGCTCATAAGCAACTGGTACAGATAGGGAGTCTCTGCAGTCCATTTGTGCGGATTGGCCACTGGGATTCGATATTCTACTTTGGCGTTCCCATTGGCCTCGATATTCACCGCTTGGCTTTGAGGCTCAAATACTTGTCGCCCGCTGTTATCTAACAGTGATATGGTGACCTTGTATCCACTAAGATCAGCATCTTCATAATTATGAACAGCCGCAGCCACATCTAGTATGGCGTCTGTATATTCCTCGTCCAGGTCTGTACGCACTCTCAGGTCAAATACATGGACAAGGGGGGTAGCATAGATATAAACATCGCGAAAGATGCCACTCAACCACCACATATCCTGATCCTCAAGATAGCTTCCATCGGACCATTGCATAACTTGGATGGCTAGGAGATTCTGTCCAGCCTCCACATATTCAGTAATATCGAATTCGGCCGGTAAGCGGCTGCCCTTGCTAAAGCCTACCATTTCTCCATTGACCCATACATAGAAAGCCGAATCTACACCCTCGAAGCATAGAATTACTCTACGATTCTGCCAATCGCTCGGTACGTCAAAATAACGACGGTAGCAGCCTGTAGGATTTTCCGTTGGCACTCTAGGGGGATCTACAGGAAAGGGGTAGATCACATTTGTGTAATGCGGCCGACCGTAACCCGCCAACTGCCAATTTGATGGTACAGATAGTCCATCCCAATCGGTCGCATCATAAGCAGTATCTTGGAACCCTTCCGGGACCAAGGCAGGGTTGGAGGCGAGATGAAACTGCCACTGCCCATTCAAGAGGCGAAACCAAGGAGACATCCCTCGTTCACCTAGACAAGCACTCATCTCGTCTGAGTAAGGCAAAAGCAACGTATGAGCTGGTAAACGGTTACGCTGAGCGATTTTTGGGTTTTCCCAGTCAAACACTTATCTCATCCTTTCATTAACTTGATCAGCTTACTAGTAGACTTATTTCATCTGCTTATCAAACAAGGGACGGTGCTTTCAATAAATTGGGTACACAGTGTTTTTCTGGACTGAAGACGGTTATTCCTTCTGGATTGCACTATGCCAGGGGCTTCAGACTTAACCACAGTGAAAGGTGATTGTGGGGATGAAAAAAGGGCAAAGGGTAACCAAATTCCCTTTGCCCTGATATTCGGCTTAATGGATTTCTCCCATACCCTTTTGGCTATTTGATCGCAAAAGTAGCATGGGCCGTAACACTGATCTGCTTCTGCTTTGTGGAAGTATCGTGGATCCCCATACTGGACACTTCGGTGGAATGTGGTTGAGTAATCTGGAATACTCCCTGTCGAAGACTTCTCAGTTTCCCCAAGGACATCTCCGTACCCTTGAGCATCTCCAAGGCCCGCTCTCTGGCATTCTGAGTGGCATCAGCCACCATATCCTTCTTCAGCTCATCAATATTGGAGTAGAAATACTCTAACTGTGTTCGATATACATCGATATCTCTGTCAAGTACTGGAATCACGTTCAGTGCAAGATCATCAATATTCTCAACATCCTTCGAAATAACATAGAGCTGTTGCTCCAAGCGATAACCTTCCACCCCACTGCTCCCATACAGCTCGTAGACATTAGGAGGTATGATGCTAATCTGCTCGGATTTTACTCCTCGCTCATTCAAAAACGCAATCATCTCCTGCAAAGATTCATGCAACCTACGCCTGCCACCCGGCAAATCCTCTAAGTCAGTTCGTTCTGTTAGGGTCAGTGACCATTTGACCGTATCAGCTTCATATTGTTTTGTGGCAATTCCTACTACCGTAATACTCTGCTGTGGTTTCCGGGACTCAAAGAAAAAGAGCCCAAAGATCAATGAGGCCAAAACGATGGATATTCCCAATACGACTGCTACTTTGCCATATTCTTTCATACTCCCCATCCTTCCAAGACACCAATCCTTCTATAGGTTAGCACTATGTCTTACCTACCAGGATATCACAAGTACCCTCTTTGATAAATGGAAAATAAGAGTTATTAACAAACCCTCACTGAAATTGGACTTTCAGTGAGGGTTTACTTGGTGGGCCCTGCAGGATTCGAACCTGCGGCCAAGGGATTATGAGTCCCCTGCTCTACCGCTGAGCTAAGGGCCCAACAAATGGCTCCCCGGGTTGGACTCGAACCAACAACCACCCGGTTAACAGCCGGGTGCTCTACCATTGAGCTACCGAGGAACAACGTGACGCTCTTATTATAATGCATATCTACCGGTCAGTCAACCTAGGTTCTCCATATTTCATCTATAGTGATCGACGACCCACAGACACCCCAAAGAAACGGGTATCCTACCAGTTCCTTGGGGTCAGCCCAAGGCTCATTCCCTGGGCTAGCCCCTGTTCTATTCTAAGAAATCCTTCAGCTTCTTACTACGACTAGGATGCCTAAGCTTACGCAAGGCTTTCGCCTCAATCTGCCGGATCCGCTCCCTGGTAACACCAAAAACTTGGCCCACTTCTTCCAAAGTGCGAGACCTACCGTCATCAAGACCAAAGCGTAAACGCAGCACTTGCTCTTCTCGATCAGTTAGGGTATCCAGGACACCCTCAAGCTGTTCCCGCAACATCACAAAGGATGCTGCCTCTGCTGGAGCCGGTGCGTCTTGATCTTCGATGAAATCCCCGAGATGGCTGTCTTCTTCCTCTCCAATTGGTGTCTCTAAAGAGACCGGTTCTTGGGCTATCTTGAGAATCTCTCTCACACGCTCCTCAGATAGATCCATTTCGGCAGCGATTTCTTCAGGTGTCGGATCTCGACCTAACTCTTGTACTAGTTGCCTGCTGACCCTGATTAGCTTATTAATAGTTTCTACCATATGAACAGGAATACGAATCGTTCTGGCCTGGTCAGCAATAGCCCGAGTGATGGCCTGCCTAATCCACCAAGTGGCATAGGTGCTGAATTTGTAACCCTTGCGGTAGTCGAATTTCTCTACTGCCTTGATTAGGCCTAGGTTACCTTCTTGAATCAGATCCAGAAACAGCATCCCTCGGCCAACATATCGCTTTGCTATACTAACCACTAGGCGCAGATTGGCCTCTGCCAACTGCCTTCTAGCCATCTCATCGCCGGCCTCTATCCGCTTGGCCAACTCTACTTCTTCGTCAGCCGTCAATAGGGGTACTCGTCCGATCTCTTTTAGATACATGCGGACCGGGTCGTCGAGCCCAACACTTTCCGGGACTGACAATTCCTTGCTGTCCTCTTCATCTGCCCTATCCACATCGTCATCGGCACTCTCAGCATCGCCATCTTCAGCTTCTGCAACCACATCGATTCCCAAGGTGGAAAACTGCTCATAGATATCATCGATCTGCTCTGGAGATAGTTCAATCTCCTGCAAGGCATCCATTATCTCTTTATACGTCAGGACACCTCGCTTTTTCCCCTTGTCGATCAACATTCGTAAGTTCTCGATATTGGCCATTCCGTTATCACTACTCACCGCGCTCCCCCCCTTCCCATTACCTGAATAAAGTCGATCACACCTCAACCCCTTCTATATACTCAAGGTCCTGACTAATGCTCTAGAGGAAACCCCTCACTAATCTCTTCCCTGACTCGCCGATATCTAACCAACAAACCGTCAAGCTGATACATTAGGTTACTATCTAAAGGCTTACTTTCTACCCGACTGATCTGTTCCTCCAACCTCTTAAGATCGTCTTTCAGCTGCATCAGCTGCAACCTACGAACGTAATGGATGCACGCCTGTGATGGTGGCAAACTTGTCCTGGAAGACAATAAACCCGCAAAAAGCTGGTGGACACTGGCATCCTGAGCATAGTCAAAAATCGCTGCTCCACTTTCGAATTCCCCAGCATCCTGACAGTCAAGCAAGCACTCCATCGCTTTCTGTGCCACTGGGTGGCGAAAGTCACTAGGAGATAACACGTCTCTCACCTGATCGATCAGATGTCTGTCATCGAGCAAGAGCCGCAATAAAGTAGCCTCAATGACAGACAGCCCGGCAAAGGAATTGAGCCCTGGCCCGCCTTGCCATCGGCCAATCCTCTGTGTACTCGCTTCACTCGACCCCTTACCATCTTCCCTATTATTGCTCCTCGTAGAGATTCTATGCCTAGAGCTGCTTTCAATACCTGCTTTTGCCTGATGGGCTGCCAATTCAGCGGCTAAGACATCTTCACTAATTTTTAGCATGGCTGCCGCCCAGCGCAGATATTCGTTTTGCTCCACAGGACTATCTATTTCGGTCAACACCTCAATAATCCTTCCCGTGGTAGCAACTTTTCCATCGACACTAGACAGTTCACCTCGGCGGATGATCGTGCGCAACTTAAACTCCGTCAGCCCCGCAGCTTCACTAAGTAGTTCTTCGAAAGACTCACGCCCATACTTGCGGACAAACGTGTCTGGGTCTTCGCCTCCAGGCAATTCCAGCACCCGGACTCGCAGACCTTGGCTACGCAAGACATCCAGTCCTCGCCAAGTCGCAGCCTCACCAGCTGCATCTCCATCAAACGCGATCACTACTTCATCGGTGAACCGCTGCAAGACCCGCGCCTGGGTCTCGGTTAGTGCTGTTCCCAGTGAGGCAACAACATTGTCCACTCCCGCCTCATAGAGCCCGATTACATCCATGTAGCCTTCAACCACAATGGCAAATCCTCGTTCTCGAAAAGCAACTCGCGCCAGGTCCAGCCTATACAAGTTATTCCCCTTGCTAAATATCAGTGTCTCGGGTGAATTGAGGTATTTGGGTTGCGAAGCATCCAACACCCTCCCACCAAAAGCGATCGGCTGCCCTCGCCCATTACAGACCGGAAACATCAAGCGGCCTCGAAAACGATCATAGTATCGAGCATTCCGCCCTTCCAAAGCAAGACCCGCTGCTAGACAATCAGCCGAACCAAAGCCTTGCTTCTGGAGATAAGTTAGAAGGGTCCTCCACTCGGGCAAAGCAAAACCAAGACCAAACCGTCGAGCCGTTTCCGCCTTAACACCCCTAGCAGCCAGATACTGCCTTGCCAGAGTCCCTGCATCGCCGAATAGATTTCGCACAAAAAACTCCTGAGCCGCTTGATGCAGCTCTAAGAGCTTTTCACGCTCTGAGCGTTGGCGTCTCTCCTCGGGGCTAACCGCTTTCGGTGTAAGGTCTATCCCCACCCGCTCCGCCAACCGTCCCAATGCGTCGCGGAAGGGAAGATTCTCCATCGCCATCACAAAGTTAATTACATTACCACCAGCACCACAGCCAAAACAGTAGTAAAACTGTTCCTCTTGATTGACATTGAAGGATGGAGTCTTCTCGCTATGGAAGGGGCAAAGTCCCTTCCAGCTTTTCCCGGTTCTGCGCAACTGGACATATTCAGATACAACGCCAACGATATCATTACGTTCTCTAATTTCGGCGATAAGTTGCTCCGGAATAGGTCCAGACATACCTCTCACCCCGCCTGATACGTGTTCGGTCTGCGTATGTAGTATCCTGCCTCATAGTGACCACGTCCTCGGTAGGAAAACCCTCTCATATTCCGCTATGGCATAGCGATCGGTCATGCCGGCAATATAATCAGCCACTAACCGCCAGTCCTCATCTTCTCGGCCTGCACGCCATTCCAAAGGCAAGCGTTCCGTAGGATTAGCCAGATAGAAATCAAAGAGGCTCGCAATGAGGCCATGGATTTTCTCCTTTTCTTTTCTGGCATTATCGGTCATATATATATTATGAAAGAGAAACTCTCGCAGTTGGTTAGTTGCATCTGCTACCGGTCGTGACATACTGATCTCCGGTTTTTCCCAACTATTTGTGATCACATCTTTTACCATGCTATCTATGCGCTCGTGTCGGCCAATACCCAATAGTCTCTGGCTTTCGGTAGGTAGATCTTGCTCTCGCAAAAGGCCTGCGCGGATGGCATCATCAATATCATGATTAATATAGGCGATCCGATCACAAATCCGCACCACTTCACCTTCTAGAGTGGCAGGCATTTGCGTGCCAGTATGGCATAAGATGCCATCCCTGACTTCGTACGTTAGATTGAGCCCCATCAAGTGATCCCTGGGACGCTCGACAACATCTACTACCCTGAGGCTTTGCTCATTATGGTGAAATCCCGATCCCAACAACTGATCCAAGGCAGACTCGCCCGCATGGCCAAAGGGAGTGTGCCCTAAGTCATGCCCCAGCGCAATAGCCTCCGTCAAAGCCTCATTCAACCGCAAGGCCCTCGCTACTGTTCGAGAAATCTGAGCGACTTCCAATGTATGGGTGAGCCGAGTGCGATAGTGATCTCCGGCAGGAGAAATAAACACCTGAGTTTTTCCCATCAGGCGGCGAAAAGCTTTTGAATGCAGCAACCGGTCCCGATCCCGCTGAAAGACTGTGCGCACTTCGCATTGGGATTCTGAATACACGCGGCCACGACTTGATCCGCTCAAAGCCGCATATGGCGACAAATATCGCCTTTCCCGAGTTTCTTCTCTGATCCGAATGTGCATGTCGCTCCTCCTGCCCGACAGGCTAGGAGTGCTTTCGACACATCATCCAGAATACCTTTTCGCATCTAACAAAGAGAAGCCCATGTGTGAGCATGGGCTTCTCCCTATTTCACTCACTAAGACTCATACATCATCTTACCGAGGGAACTTCACCTGAGCCTGCGCAGCAGCTAGGCGGGCGATAGGTACCCGATAAGGTGAGCAGCTTACATAGTCGAGTCCAGCCTTGTGGAAGAAGATTACAGACGCCGGATCTCCGCCATGCTCGCCACATACGCCGAGTCCGAGCTTGGTCTTGGCAGAGCGGCCTTTCTTCGCACCGATTTCAACCAGCTGACCCACACCTTCCTGGTCGAGTGTCTGGAAGGGATCTTTCTCCAGAACACCTTGGTCCAAGTATACTGGTAGGAATTTACCAGCATCGTCTCGGCTATAACCAAAGCCCATCTGGGTGAGGTCATTGGTACCGAAGGAGAAGAAGTCAGCATGCTCGGCAATCTGGTCGGCCAATAGACAAGCTCTCGGTATCTCAATCATAGTACCGACATGGTATTCGAGCTCCACGCCGGCCTTCTTAATAACACCTTCAGCTACCTTGACCGCATTCTCCCTAAGGATCTCCAGCTCTTTCACTGTACCGACCAAGGGGATCATGACTTCCGGTATAACCTTCAAACCGTCTTTAACTAGTTCGCAAGCAGCCTCAAAGATGGCCTGAACCTGCATGTCATAGATCTCCGGATAGGTGATGCCCAATCGACAGCCGCGATGACCTAGCATCGGGTTCATCTCTCGTAGGCTATCAGCCTTTTCCTTAAGTGCTTCTGTATCGAGGCCCATAGCCTTAGCTAGTGCCTCAATGTCTTTCTCAGTATGAGGCAAGAACTCATGCAGTGGCGGATCCAGTAGACGAATGGTCACTGGCAATCCCTGCATAGCCTTGAAGATCCCGATGAAGTCGCCCTTCTGCATAGGCAGCAGCTTGGCAAGAGCCTTCTTACGGGTTTCGATGTCATCAGCCAAAATCATCTGCTGTACAACGCCAATCCGATCGGCCGCAAAGAACATATGCTCAGTCCGGCACAGTCCGATGCCTTCAGCACCGAAGTTGCGAGCCACCTCTGCATCATGAGGAGTATCCGCATTGGTCCGGATCTGCAGGGTGCGGATGCTGTCAGCCCACTCCTCAATGACAGCAAAATCACCAGTCAACTCAGGTTCAATCAATTCGGCTTTGCCTAAGAGAACCTCACCGGTGGTGCCATTAAGGGTAAGCCAGTCGCCCTCTTTTGCGACGGTTCCATCTGCAAACGTGATTGTCTTGTCCTGGTAGCGAATCTGAGCAGATTCGAGGCCAGCGACACAAGGTGTGCCCGTACCACGTGCTACTACAGCAGCGTGAGAAGTCATACCACCACGAGTTGTCAGGATACCCTGAGCTGCATCCATACCACCAATATCATCTGGGGATGTCTCGGTTCGCACGAGCAATACATGCTCACCGCGGTCTCTCCACTCTTCTGCGTCCTTAGCACTATAGACTATCCGGCCTACCGCTGCTCCTGGAGAAGCGGGCAGTCCCTTGCCAAGCACCTTGGCGGTGGCATCAGGGTCAATAGTAGGATGCAAGAGTTGGTCTAGCTGGGCAGGATCAACTCGGGTGATAGCCGTTTCCTTATCAATAAGGCCTTCTTCAACCATTTCTACTGCGATACGTACAGCAGCACCTGCAGTCCGCTTGCCAGATCGAGTCTGGAGCATGTAAAGCTTACCACGCTGAATGGTGAACTCCACGTCCTGCATCTCACGGTAATGATCTTCCAGCTTATGCCGGATGCCATCTAGTTGCCCATAGATCTCAGGCATCTCTTCCTGAAGAGTTGCGATCGGCAGAGGAGTACGAATACCCGCTACTACGTCTTCACCTTGTGCGTTCATCAAATACTCGCCATAGAAGACATTCTCGCCCGTAGCAGGGTCACGGGTAAAGGCCACACCGGTACCGGAACCTTTGCCAGTAGTAGGATGGTTACCCATGTTACCGAAGACCATGGTCTGAACGTTAACCGCTGTACCCCAATTATGGGGAATATCATTAAGCTCCCGATAGCGGATAGCTCTCGGATTATACCAAGACTCAAAGACTGCGTTAATGGCACCCCGCAGCTGCTCAAACGGGTCCTCGGGGAAGTCCTGGCCAGTCTTCTCTTTGTAAAGGGCCTTGAACTTGACTACTACGTCCTTCCAATCTTCTGCGTCTAGTTCAGTATCAAGGTCGACGCCCTTTGCCTTCTTCTTCTCATCAATAATTGCTTCGTAAAGATCGTGCTCAACACCCATAACTACATCGCCATACATTTGGATAAAGCGACGATAGCTATCATAGGCAAACCGCTCATCACCAGAGCCCTCGATCAGACCATTGATCGTCGTATCATTGAGGCCCAGGTTAAGTACAGTATCCATCATGCCCGGCATTGATACACGAGCACCGGAGCGAACAGCAAAAAGCAGCGGGTTTTTGGGATCACCGAACTTGGCTCCCATAACTGACTCCACTTTTGCAATGGCTTGCTTAATCTCGTCTTCGAGACCGGCTGGCCACTGCTGGTCATTCTCGTAGAAACCGATGCAAACTTCGGTGGTAATGGTAAAGCCTGCCGGTACAGGAATACCGATGTTCACCATTTCGGCGAGGTTGGCACCTTTCCCACCCAAAAGATTTCTCATATCAGCTTTGCCTTCGGCCTGTTTTCCGCCAAAAAAATAGACGTGCTTTTGGGTCATCTACTGCATCCTCCTCTTTTTATCCCGGAATCCGGGAGGTCCTTCTTACTATGCATACACAGTCTAGGCATGGGGACAAGCGGGTGGTCTGTCACTTCCCTTGGATGGACGGGTTGGACCGATGTCGACCCACTCGCGCAGCAAACCGTCCCACCCTACACAGACTGAGATGTCGGAATATGTCGGGGTCATGGAACACAGTTACTATTTCCTCCAATTACCTACCATGCCAGTAACCGGGTGCCATTCCACCTACTGAGCGACCGCTTAGTAGTATTCGAGATGGCGGCTCATTATCCTTCCCTATCACAGTTAAATCCTTGTAAACTGAGGAGCGCTACAATTCCGATACCGAAGGCTGAGGGCAATCCCGTTCTACTTCTATCCGGCACCGACCCAACAAACAGACGGAAGTGGCCAAGAGGGCCAGCTTTGGCATAAGCAAGATACCCGCCACTCCAGCTGTTACAGGAAAAACGAACACCGGTTTATCATTATGCAATATCCGCATTTTGGTGATATTACCCTCTCGTAGTATCTCCTGGATTTTGGCGACTACCTCCCGCCCTCTCACTTCCCAACTTGTCTGCTCTTGGTTTTTTCTCGCCTCCGCCAAAATCAGTGCCTCAACCACTGACCCCTCCGTCACGTGAAGCAGCTCGGCGGCCTCCTGGTAACTAAGGTCCATTCTTTCCCTAAGCAGATCAATCTTCTGTAATTCATCAGTACTCATGGCACCACTTCCTATTATGAGTATGATCTATCCTACGAGGTTCCCCGAATAGTGTACAGAAATTCCAATGATTTTAACGGCCGCTGCAGATGGAAATTAATGAAATTACGGAGCATCTCCTCAACCTCCTGCTCCACTGGTTTCGGCATCTGTAAAACCGTCAATCGATCAATATTGGCGGCGGAGAGCCACCGCATCACCTGATATGCCCCTTGAGAAAGTGACAGAGCATCACTTCGGCCACCCTGACAATTGGGGCATAAGACTCCCCCTTCTCTAGGGCTAAAACGCAACTGGTTACCAGCGCTCGTGAGCACTGTGTCACACCCTACACAGCGCTCCAGCTGGGGTTTGAGTCCAATCAAACGCAGGAAATGGAGCTCAAAGAACCTCGTCAGTATGGCCTCCAAATCATCTTTTTGCATCTGGTCAAAGACGGACACCAAAAGCGAATAGACTCTCTCATTCGGATCATATTCCTCTGTGAGCTTGTCAACCAGCTCGACTATGTAGCTGGCGTAGGCCATCTTCAAAAGATCCTCTCGTAGAAAGAGCCAAGCATTGATGATGGACCCTTGGCTGATTGAATCAAGGTTTTTGCCTTTGAAGATTAACATACCGCTGTGAGTAAATAGCTGAGAGACTCCCATCAAGTGATTACGTGGACGCCGACTCCCCCTTGCTACTGCGCGGACCTTCCCCCTATTTCTGGTAAAAAGGGTGAGGATCTTATCTGCCTCACCCAGGTTGTGTGTGCGCAAAACCACGGCTTCTGTCCTATATAAAGCCATTAACCCATCTCCTCACTATCCCCTCTGCCGAACAGAAACCAGGCAAATCCGCCAGGACTAGCAACAATGGGGACCGAGGTCCCGACCCACCTGTATTTCACCCCACCATTGGGCTATCCCCTACCACATCGTGGTCGGCATAGATCCTGTAAAGCAAATATGACCCTATACAACCGGTCATGGTAAATACCTGCCAGAAAGCATCAGATAGCTGCATATTGGACAAACACCTCCCGTGGATACTACTCCTGCTAGTGTGTCCGAGGCCTATCCGCCCTATGCTGACTATCTTTAACGGCGAAGGATACGTATTAGCAATGATATGACTAAACTAACCAGAAGACATGTAACTAAAGGAAAATATAACACGAATCCTTCCTTCTTAATGATGATATCCCCAGGAAGGCGTCCTAGCCAAGGCACTCTCGGTGCCACACTCAGCCCAATACCGAGCACCACCAAGACTATCCCCAGGATAACCAGTATTCTTCCCACAATAGGCAATCCACTCAAAACCCTCAGCTCCCTTTAGTCAAAGAGTTTTTCTTGGTTAGCCCGTGTGGGAGGCGCCATCCCAAGGTGCCGATAGGCACTAATAGTAACTATTCTACCCCGGGGAGTACGTTGTAGGTAACCCACCTGCATCAAGTATGGCTCATAGACATCCTCTATTGTCTCCACTTCTTCATTGATAGCCGCGCTGAGTGTATCGACACCCACAGGACCACCATCGAATTTCTCCATTATGGTAAGTAAAAGACTGCGATCAACCCGGTCTAGCCCTAGTTCATCTACTTCAAAGAGCTGCAGAGCTACCTTGGCCACTTTGCCAGTGATTACCCCATCAGCTCTAACCTCGGCATAGTCCCGTACGCGTCTAAGCAAACGGTTAGCCACCCTTGGTGTACCGCGTGCCCGCCGAGCTATCTCCCAGGCACCCGCATCATCAATGGCGATCCGCAAAATACCAGCCGCCCGCTGGACTATGGATTTCAAGTCTTCTTGTGAGTAAAACTCCAGACGACTGATCACTCCAAATCGATCACGTAACGGTGAAGTAAGCATGCCAGCCCGAGTAGTAGCACCGATCAGGGTAAATGGCGGCAGTTCCAGGCGTACAGAGCGCGCCCCAGGTCCTTTTCCGATGATGATGTCTACCACAGAGTCTTCCATCGCCGGATATAAAACTTCTTCCACTGGCCTTCGCAAACGGTGGATCTCATCAATAAACAGCACATCCCCTGGCTCCAGATTGGTAAGCAGCGCTACTAGATCTCCCTGCCGCTCGATAGCCGGTCCGGAAGTCGTCCTCATGCCTACCTTCATTTCATTGGCAATGATATTAGCTAGGGTGGTCTTTCCCAGTCCGGGAGGTCCGTATAACAGCACATGATCAAGAGCTTCACCGCGGTTGAGGGCCGCTTCTGTGAAGATCCTCAAATTCTCTTTGACTTGGTCTTGACCTACATAATCGTCAAGGCTTTTAGGGCGTAGGCTCAATTCGATATCTATGTCGGTATCCTGTTTGACCCCAGATATCACGCGTTCGCTAGCCAATCCTGATCACCTCAGATACTTCCAGCCTTTACAAGGAAACCGAGTGCCTTCCGGATTACTACCTCGGTACTTTCTGTGCCATCAAGACGTAAATGAGACAATGCCTCTTCTGCCTCTAGCCTGGAGTAACCTAATGCTAGTAGGGCTTCTAGAGCTTCGGCAGCCACCTGGTTCCCACCACTGCCCACTCCTTGCACCACACCAGTGGGCGCAAAACTCTTAGCGATCTTATCTTTAAGTTCAACTATCAGCCGTTCGCCTGTCCGCCTGCCAATACCTGGCACCTCTGTCAGTAGTTTGAGGTTCGCTTCTAGTATCGATTGGCAAAAGCTATCCGGAGAGAGTGTAGATAACACCGATAAGGCCAATTTCGGCCCCACCCCAGATACGGTATTGAGAAGCTCAAAGACTTCTTTTTCCCTGGGGGTAGCAAAACCATATAGGATAATGGCATCTTCTCTTACTTGTGTATAGATCAATAATGTTGCTTCATTGCCATCTGCTAGATGTGCAGCAGTAGATGCCGGAACACTTACCAGATACCCTACCCCGTGCACATCAATCAGCAGTTGTTCAGTCGATACAAACTGAACCTTGCCTCGCAATCTCCCGATCACATTCCGCCACCTACCTTCACTACGCTAGTCTCATTAGAAGCTGTCTGTACTCGTTTGTTCCTGGACGAAGCTCGGGACTCATCTGCTACTCGACACTGACTGTGCTATCATTTCGCGTGCTTGGCTAATCGATGCAGCATCGAGCCCAAATGAGCATGGCAAATGGCTATAGCCAATGCATCCGACACATCGTCAGGCCTAGGGACAGTGTCTAGCTTCAGCAGAGCCTTGATCATGAAACCTACCTGTTGTTTAGTCGCTCGTCCATTTCCGGTTACTGTCTGCTTCACCTGTAAGGGTGTATACTCAGCTAACGGTATGCCAGCTTGCGCCACAGCCAATAGTATGACTCCCCGGGCTTGACCGACCGCCAGAGCAGTAGTGACGTTAGTGTTGAAAAAAAGCTGCTCAACCGCTACTACTTCTGGGGCAGCTGTCTTGATCAAGGAGCACAAATCATCATGGAGAACAGAAAGTCGAGCTGCTGTCGGCTCCCTTGCTTGGGTACGAATTGTACCATAATCAATGGGAGTCAACTTGTTCCCCTCGGCTTTGATCAAACCATATCCTGTTGTCGCTGTCCCTGGATCGATCCCCAATATCAGCAAGAGTAACCACACCTTTTCTGAGCGCGCCAAAGAACTTCTGCTGCACTTCTCTTCGAGAGAAATTAAGCTTCCCACTCGAACAGTTATTCCATATCAGGGAAGTAAATTCCTGCTATCTGATATGGCCTAGCCAACAGAAGAGTACCCAGTCACCGGTGTATAGGCATCGATACCATCTTGCTTAGGCTGTGAGTCTATTCCTCGCGTTCCTTCAAACTCTCAAGCAGCAAGGATAACTCTTCTTCCCCATTGTACGGGATTCCGCGTTCAAAGTTGCGGATTTCAAATTCCGGCAAACTCGATATGGGAATACTAGTAACTCGCACTAGTTTTCTGTAGACCTCAGGTTTTCCCCGAAATACCGCCACTTTTCCATCGGAAATACCCAGAAAAGTAAGGTGACCATAAAGTGTCTCCATATGTGTTTCCGGGATTCTCACCGTAAGCCGTTCCGGTGAGAACCCAACAACTCGCCATTCGGGGTGGATACTTCTAATCTCTCCTAGTGTTCGCCCCACTAGCTCTTCTGGCAGTGCTGAAGTCGATGTGGTCAGCACTTGTCCGGTATCAGAGATTACCGTCCGCACCAAGTCAGCCTCTGATAGCAGGCGCAACTGTGGTTCACCGAAATTGTTCCCTGAGAAGGGCGATTCCTGCAACCCCGTCTGCTCAATATCAAGATCTCGCTCTGCCTCCAACTGGTCCTGTACCTTCACCGGGGCAGGAGAAGTTGGTGCTCCCTGCCATACCCAAACTGTGAAGCAAAAACCGAGACAGAACGAGAAGACGGCGACACCTAGCAGCAACCACCTATGCCGTGCCACCATTTATACCATCTCCCGCAAAGAGTCTTTATGGATATGGTTTCCTATTGAGGGAGAACTTATGCAAGAGGAGGGGATAGAAGAAAACCCGCTTCCTAATGCAAGCGGGCCTTTGATAGCCAATTCTGAAACACAGGAACCCTAGGCACCTTCCGAGAGTGCCTCCTCGTCGATATCTCCATTAGCATAGACTTCCTGAATGTCATCCAAGTCATCTAAGGCTTCCAACAGCCGTACAGCTTGCTCTGCCTTATCCTGAGGGATTTCCACAGTATTTGCAGGGACCATGGTTACCTCGGCATCATCGAATGTATACCCAGATGCCTCCAAAGCCTCTTTGACTGCCAGGAAATCGCCTGGTGCAGTGATGATTTCGACATATTCCTCATCGACTTCTATGTCCTCTGCACCGTTTTCGATCGCTTCTAACATGAGAGCCTCTTCATCCACTGGAGTAGTTCCTTTATCTATAGCCAACCGGCCCTTCTTCGCAAACATCCATGCCACGCAACCACTTTCCCCTAGGCTACCTCCATGCTTGGAGAAAACATGCCTTACGTCACTAGCTGTACGATTGCGATTATCCGTGAGTGCTTCTAGCAGAATGGCCATACCCCCGGGGCCATAGCCTTCGTAAATAACCTCTTCTAGATTGACACCCTCGAGTTCTCCGGTCCCCCGCTTGATCGCTCTGTCAATATTGTCATTTGGCACATTGTTGCTGCGCGCTTTGTCCATAGCCAACCGTAACCGGAAATTGGTCTCCGGGTCACCACCACCTTCTCGAGCAGCGAGAGTGATCTGTCTAGCTAATTTCGTAAAGAGCTGACCCCGACGAGCATCTTCCTTACCTTTTCGGTGTTTGATGTTAGCCCATTTGGAATGCCCTGCCATCTAAAACACTTCCCTTCCAATCCCTAGCCGACACCCATGTCTCGTCTTATTCTACCACACAGGTAATGATGCTGCCAAGGTATCAGGTCCCTACGGTGCTTTAGGAAGTGCTTCTACCAGAAATGGGACACAGCTATTCCTGGTCATCAAGCCTTGAGCGAAAGGGCGAGAGCAAAGCTGCTTCCTTCAGCCGGCTGAAGAGCGCCCAATACAAGGCTCCCATGAACAGGACAATGCCCATTGGAGACACAAGTTTCAGCATAATTAAGGTGTTGTAGAGACCGTGTAGAAATGCCGCCAGGGCTAACCCACTGATCACATCCCTGGTTGATCCTTTGGAAGCAAAGCGCGCCAACCCCAGGTGATAGCCACCTAACCCTGAAAAAGCTCCATGAGCTAGGGAGCTGAAAAGAGCACGGGCTGGGGCGATTTGAATCCCAAAAGCCAAAGTATAAAGTAAATTCTCTACCGCCGCAAAACCTAGAGCGCCGGTAATAGCATAAACCATCCCATCGATAACTTCATTGAACTCCACTCTTCGGTAAGCGGCAAGATAGACAGCCAATAGCTTGAAAGATTCCTCCCCAAGCCCTACCACCAAGAATGCAATCAGCACTTGGGAAACCATAGTACCTGTTTCCATCGTTACACGGAAAGGTTCTTCCAACAAGATCGCCGGTCCAACTGCCAGCATACCGGCAAAAAAGGTGAGCAGTAGCGCCCTAGGCGGCTCTTTTTCATAGATATCCTGTTCCCTGAAAAACCAGGCCCAACCTATCGATGGGAGCAGAGATACGGTAATTAGCAGAAGCAACTGCACATCGATTCTCCTCCATATAACCAAGAAAACCATACGGGAAATACCATTCCCCGTACGGCCATAATCCATGCAGTTGCCGGACAACCCCTACTACTTCCCTAGTGCCTGCCGCAAGTAATCCAATCCTGCTAACAGCGAGACACCGACTCCCAAAACTACCAAATAGATGGAATACGGAACAGAAAGGATGGTTCCTGTAACGCCAATATAGAGCAGCGCGGTAGCAGACTTGCCGAGACTACTAGCTGGTGTGATTTTGCTTTGAGAAACCAGAAACACACCCGCACCTATCATCAGGGCTACCTCTTTGGCCCCCAGCAGCACTGCCACCCAGACAGGTACGCTTCCCCGTGATGCTAGGGAGATTATAGCCGCTAACATAATCAGCTTGTCTGCCAGCGGATCGGCAAGTGTACCAAAACGCGTGACCTCATTGCGAGATCGGGCCAGATGCCCATCAAGGACATCTGTGATACCGGTAAGCACAAACACCAAAGCAATCCAGTGGGGGCTTATTCCTTGTAGGGAAAACATGTAGAGAAACAGAGGGACAGCTGCTAGACGCAGCATGGTAAGCAGATTAGCAAGAGTCAACTCGGCACCTCCCAACAACTATCGCCATTATACACCACTTAGGCCACCGGGGAAACCACTTATTGACGATTACGCGACCACAAGGTTCGGATCTCGGCCTCGTCTCCGAGCTTTCCACCCGCTTCGCCAATTGGATACGCGTCCCGTCTTATCACCTATATGGTCCCAACACTAATCAGCAGCATAGTCCCATACCCATCACTGCGTCATACGAGTATTCTGTCAGTGAAAATGAAAGGAGGTGACTCGACGATGAAGCAAATTCTAGAGCAATTCCCCAATAGCTGTACTGACGAGCTGAATGAGCAGATCTGTACCAATTTTGCAGTTACCTTTACCACCGAAGCCACCGATGAGGTCGTTGATGTAGTCTGCCTCGGTCCCTGTGCTCCAGAAGTGCTCTGCCGTTTCGAGGTCACTAACCCACAGACTGGACAGACGGCCATCTATTCCATTGTCTTTGATAGTGTACAACAACTAGGACCCGTTCAGCGCTGGTGCTATAGGGTGAGTGTTCAGGGCGATCCAGCACTCAGCCATTGGGTAATTGAGCTCTGCAATCCGCCACCCATGGTGACCGCTGTCACACGCAATGGGGTTCCCATCCCGTTTAATGTTGGCGTTCAAGCCGATTTAGGTGGACAGACTGGCCTCAAATTTGATGCCGGCACAACGCAGGCAGATGGAGTAGTCTTGTACTGCTTTGATGTAATCGGACAGTTTAATCAGGTGTTGCGAGATGTAGCCGCCAAGGGTGGTCCGGCACCGGCAACCCTCAATCCCGATTGTCAATTGGGGCCTGCTTGCCCATGCCCATAATCTCTTAGCCGTCTGGGACACTGTTTCTGATAATCGGAGGCAGCTCTTATTGCAGGATACGATCGCTTGACGTAGTCTAGATTGCAGTCAGTTTTCTGTAGAACCCTGAAAGAACCAGCATAATCGACGATTGAAGGAGGTGAATTATATGGCAAAGATTCAGCAGCTTGAGATCAATCAGTGTATTGATGAGTTCAATGAGCTGATCTGTGTCACCTTTGAGGTTACCTTTACTGTAACGGCAGTGGCCGAGGTAACCAATGTCGAGTGCCTTGGGCCCTGTCCCGAAGTGGGATAAGGGCTGCAACTATCAGCGCATGTTGGGTTGTGCTAGTATAGCTCTCCTTGCTGCAGGGCTCTTGGGCTGCATCCAAAGCCACTGCAAACGCTGCTAACAGAGAGTTACTGGGGGGTGCACAGCCAAGAAGTGTGCACTCCCTACATATTACTGTATGCTAGGGGGTAGATTATGTCTTCCAGTAAATCAACAACTGTTAGGCTGCAGCGGTACTATAAAGTGACCAAAGCATCTCCCAAACCTTTAAGCCCAGAGGACATCCATGTCGACATAAACCAGGCAAGCCACATGCCGTCGCATGTCAGTGATCAACCTAATTCCTTTGCTCTAGCTTTACTTTGGTCTTATTATCAGGCATGTCAGCAAGGTAGCCTTGACGAAGCACTACCATCTCCATGGGAAATCATCACTCTGGATGCTCCCGATGAGGAGACTCTATGGATTAGATTCCTTAAGGAAATGATCACAGATAAGACATGGGTGGACTGGATCCAAGACCCCAAAGAAGTGAAGCGCCGTGCTCTAACAGCTTTCCAACACTTGACTAATGGAGGTTCCGAAGAAGAGCCTAACCTAGAAGAAAGCGTATTGACATCTGACCAGAAAGAGGTATCGCCAACATGCTCAACTTAGTCCTCCTGGGTTCCAAGACTCATACTACCTGTTATGGCTGAAAAGGTAAAATTCGACCTCAGGCTGAGGTCGCAGCCTTCTATTTACGTCAGCTCAAGCTCCACTTCCCGAATCAGCTCTCCCTTATCTATATTGATATCAATGAAGCAGAACAGGAAGATCTAGCAGAAGCTGTTAGTTGGGCTAGAGAACATCCCGACCAGCTTCCAGCAGTCTGTGTGAACGGCAAAGTGGTCTTATCTGGGCGGTATACTTCTCGCAAATTGATCGAATTGATCAGGCAAAAACTCAGTGTGCACAATGACAGGGGCAGTGTGTAAAATGCAGCTTCTCGCCGATCATGCTACATGGATAGGAGATTGAGTCAAGAACCCAGCAGGGTGTCCTACTGGGTTCTTGTAAAGGTTCTCTGGCAACGAGCTACTCTCCCACCGGGTTACCCCGGCAGTACCATCGCCGCTGGAGGGCTTAACTGCTGGGTTCGGGATGTTGCCAGGTGTTGCCCCTCCG
>JAAZMR010000090.1 GCA_012798695.1 Bacillota bacterium
ATAGCAGTCGTGAAGAGTTTATGGCAGAGTTTGTGGCAAGGGATCACTATGTCGAACCAGCTCAGAGAGATGAGGTGCTCAGCCTACTCAAGGAAGATGGGGAAGTACGGCACTATGAAGCCCAGTTTCGGCGTAAGGATGGTTCTACAATCTGGATGCTGTACTCTGCCCGGGCGTACCCAGAGGAAGGCTGGCTAGAAGGTGTAATGGAAGATATCACCAGCCGGGTTGAAGCTGAAGAAAAGCTGAGGTATCTCAGCTATCATGATACTCTCACAGGGCTACATAATCGCACTTTTCTGGAAGGAGAAATGGAGCGCTGCTGTGCTCATGATGCTTATCTTTCGGTCATCATCGGTGATGTGAATGGGTTGAAGCTGGTCAATGATGCCTTTGGCCATCAACAGGGAGATGTCCTGTTGGTCAAAATCGCTGATATACTTTCCAGGGCCGCTGGTGAAGAAAGCATTGTCGCTCGCTGGGGTGGTGACGAGTTCGCCATTATCCTGCCCAGTGGTGGACAGACAAGAGCCATGGGAGTGATGAAAGCTATTCGTGAAGCTTGCCAGGAAGAGGATTGTGGTGGGGTGATGCCCAGTCTCGCCCTGGGTATGGCAACTAGGAGAGGGGGGAATGAACCACTGGAGGAAGTCCTCAACCGGGCCGAGGATCGTATGTATCGCCAAAAGCTAATGGAAGGCAGCAGTATTCGCAGTGCCATCTTGGCTTCTTTAACCAATACCCTACGCGAAAAAAGTTTTGAGACCGAGGAACATGCCGAACGTACCCGTAAGCTGGCGATTGGCATTGGGAAGAAGCTCAACCTTTCAGAAAGCCGTCTAGCAGCCCTGTCTCTGATGGCCACTCTACATGATATCGGTAAAATAGCTACACCTGACTATATTTTGACCAAGCCGGGACCTCTCACATCTGAAGAATGGGAGGCGATTAAGAAACATCCGGAGGTGGGTTATCGCATCACCCATGCCTTGCCGGATTTGGCTCCTATCTCTGAAGCCATCCTGGCACATCATGAATGGTGGGATGGCAATGGATATCCTCGGGGCTTGAAAGGTGAAGAGATCCCTTTAGTTGCCCGAATTATTGCCCTGGTGGATGCCTATGACGTAATGACCCATGACCGTCCTTATAAGCCGGCCATGACCCCGCAAGAAGCACTGGAAGAGTTGTTGCGATGTGCGGGGACCCAGTTTGATCCTCATTTGGTTCAGGTGTTTGTGGAGATGATGGAAAGTGAGCAGAGGATTCTGGTTTAGGGGAAACATATGATGCCACCACTCAGCAGGAAATATGGTAGTATTATGGAGAAGGAACAAAATGTGTAAGTTTCCGTAGACTGGGAAGCTAAAGGAGGAGAATCTTTTTGACGGAAAGCCAGATTAAGCCTTGTAGGCCCAAATGGAAAGGCACCATGACCGACAGGGAACGGTTCACGAATCAGATGTTTTATAAATCCGTTGACCGTTGCTTCAATATGGAGTTTGGCTATTGGGATGAGAACTTTAAACTCTGGGATATCTTCGTAGAAAACGGCATCACCAATAACGAAGAAGCCGATATTTTCTTTAACTTCGATACATTTAAGGTGCTCTCCGGGAATGTATGGATGAGCCCACCTTTCGCTCATCAAGTCGTCAGGGAAACGGAAACCACCCGTATCCTGATTAATGAAGATGGGTTGTTGGCCGAAGTGCCCAAGAGTGGGCATGATACTATTCCCCACTATATTGAGGCTACTGTTGTTACACCTGATGATTGGAAAAAAGTCAAAGAGGAGCGGTTTCGCCGGGATGACCCAGCCAGGATCGTTGACATAGAAGCCCTCAAAAAGGCCCACCCTTCGGATAGAGACTATCCTTTGGGTGTCGACTGTGGTTCGATGATCGGCCGTATACGCAATATGCTGACCTTTGAAGGTTTGGCCTATGCCACCTATGACTATCCGGATATGGTGGAGGATATGGTGGAAACCTGTTGTCTCTTAGTCGAGGATTGGCTTGACCAGGTTCTGCCTCATATCGATTTTGATTTTGCCTCAGGCTGGGAGGATATTTGCTTTAAGAATGGCCCTATTGTAACCGTAGATTTCTTTAAGAATGTGGTCACACCCAGGTACAAGCGGATCAACAAGAAACTTGAGGCTCATGGAATTGAACTTTGGTATACAGATTGTGATGGTGATGTCAGGCCCATCTTACCCTATCTGATGGAAGGCGGTATCAACTGTCTTTTCCCTTATGAGGTCAATAGTTGCAGCCACCCCGGGGAGCTGTTAGCTGAATTCGGCAAGGAGCTGCGGATCATGGGAGGAGTAGACAAGTTGGAGCTGGGCAAGGGCAAGGCAGCTATCAAAGCATATCTAGAATCATTGGTGCCGGTGGTGGAGCGGGGTGGGTATATTCCTTTCTGTGACCATCGCTGTCCACCTAATGTTACACCTGAAGACTACTTTTATTACCTGGATCTGAAGGAGAAAATGTTTGGTATGTAGAGGAGCCTGATGCTAGGAGGATTGCCTGATGCGAGACCAGATTCCTGGTTCTTTTGCCACAGCCAGTGATGGGGTTAACCCCTCTCAAGTTCCCACACGGACCCTCTATACAGGAGCTAAGATACCTGCCATAGGGCTGGGGACATTTGGCTCTGACCGTTTTTCCGGTGAAGCTATTGCCCAAGCTGTAGTGGGAGCGGCTGAAGTTGGTTATCGGCATTTTGATTGTGCCGCTGTATATGGAAACGAACAGTTGATTGGTGAGTCCATACAGGTAATCATGCAGGGTGGCATTCGGCGAGAAGAGCTGTGGATTACCTCCAAGTTGTGGAATGACAAGCATGCCGAGCAGGATGTGATCCCTGCCTGTATGCAGTCACTAGAAGATCACGGGCTGGATTATTTGGATCTTTACCTGATCCATTGGCCTTTCCCCAACTACCATGCACCCGGAGTCGATGTCACATCACGTGATGCTAATGCCCAGCCTTATATCCATGAAAACTATATGAAAACCTGGCGGCAGATGGAAAAACTGGTGGAGATGGGCTTGGTGAGGCATATAGGTACCTCGAATATGACCATTCCCAAGCTGAAGCTGCTGCTGCGGGATGCCAGGATTAGGCCGGCCTGCAATCAGATGGAATTACATCCCCACTTTCAGCAGCCGGAGCTCTTCAATTTCTGTATAGAGCATGAGCTAGTCCCGATTGGTTTCTCGCCCATCGGTTCACCCAATCGCCCCCAGCGGGATAGAAGCCATGACGACACGGCAGCTATTGAGGACCCTGTGATTGCCAAGATCGCCAAAAGGCTAGGTGTTCATCCCGCTGTAGTCTGCGTGAAGTGGGCGATACAACGTGGTCAAGTGCCGATACCCTTTTCGGTAAAGCGTGAACAGTACCTAGCTAATCTTCGTTGTGCAGTAACTGAACCCCTAACCGATGATGAGATGAGAGACATAGCGAGGATTGACCGGAACTGTCGCCTGATTAAGGGTCAAGTGTTTCTCTGGAAAGAAGGCCAACCTTGGGAAGACCTTTGGGATCCCACAGGAGAGATTACGCCTGCCTAATCTCCATTTGAGTAAAATAGCACTCGCTTGCGGCATCATCCGCTGGGCGAGTGCTATCCTGTCGGCAATAACTAGGCCAGCCGGAGCGGCCGGCTGGTTCTTATAGATCCTTAATCAAGATCTGCTTGCCACCATTCTCGGCTGATTTATATACAGCTTCAATGATCTTGGCCACATTAATGATCTCTTGGGGTTTGGTCAAAGGTTGCTTGCCAGAGCGAATACACTCTGCAAAGTGGGCGAGTTCTGCTTGGACGATATTGATTCTTGGATCAACTTGGGGCTCAATATCCAGCAGGTTACCTGCGGCTTCCCCGAAGACCTTGAGACCACGGGAATCCTCTAGGGCACCGGCCTCAGTTCCAAACAGCTGCATGTAGGAGTTCGGTTCACAGTTACCGGCCCAGCTGGATTCAATGAGCAGGGTGGCACCATTGGCAAACTTGACATACCCGGAGGCCATATCTTCGACATCGTTGATGCCTGGATAAACATCGCCTATCCTAGTATCCACAGGAGGCCAGCCTCCATCGATGGCATTGTCTTTGAAAGCTTGGAAGGTAGTACCCGAGACAGCCACCGGTTCCGGAGCTCCCATCAGCCAATACATACGATCCAGTGCATGTACACCGATATCCAGCATACAGCCGCCATAGGACTTGGCCTTTGTGGTAAACCAGCCACCGAGTCCCGGAATACCCCGGCGCCGGATGTATCCACCCTTGGCATAGTAGATATCACCGAATTTACCATCCTCAATAAATCTTTTGAGCACTTGGGAGGCACTACCAAATCGCTGGCAGAAAGCCCCCATAAAGATTTTGCCACTAGCTTCCGCCGCCGCGATGATGGCTTGGGCATCTTCGCCTTTTACGGCTACCGGTTTCTCACAAATCACATGTTTACCGGCCTGGAGAGCATTGATACTCATTTCTCTGTGTAAGTAGTTTGGGGTACAGACGCTTACTGCATCGATATCATCTTGCTGCAAGAGTTCATGGTAATCAGTGAATTTCCGGGGAATGCCGAATTTGTCAGCTACATAGGCCAGCTTCTTCTCATTGATATCAGCGATAGCCACTACTTCCATGCCGGGGGTGTTCTGATAGGCAGGAAGATGACCATGCTGAGCAATGCCACCGGCACCAATAACCCCGATACGGATGGTTTTCATAGGATTCCTCCTTTGGTATGAAACATCAGGATCTAGCACCATTTCTTCGCATCCCATTATATCCCAACGGCGGCTGAAGTCAATTTGGACAACACGCAATCTTCCTCGGTCTTAGACTAGTCTTCACTAAAGGAGTTAGGTGATGGTTTGCGAATAGAAGTAATAGAGCCTAATGGCTTTTTCTTGTTTAGGCGATCCTAGGCGCACACCGTTTCTAGGATATGATGCTATCTGGTAGATGCTTGAACTCATGTGGTCACTTTTAACATCCAGGAGGTTTTAGATTTGCCAAACAGGGTCAGTAAAGTATGGTTCGTACCAGTAGAGCGCGGCTCATCCAAAGAGGAGATAGCCCAGAAGACACTCCAGCTATACCAGGCGGCCAACATGAGCAGCATTCTCGCACAAGGCGATCTGGTGGCCATGAAGATGCATTTTGGCGAGAGAGATAACGACGGCTATATAAAACCCGAATATCTGCAGCCTTTGATTAAAGCCCTAAAAAGTAAAAAAGTAGAGCCATATCTCACTGATGCCAATACACTTTATCGGGGTCAACGATCTTATTCGGTAGATCATCTCATGCAGGCCTATGCCCACGGATTTGGGCCTGAGAATATCGGAATTCCGGTGATTATTGCTGATGGTATCAGATCCAAGAGCTATGAAGAAGTGCCTATTGAAGGCCACCATTTTCAAAGTGTGAAGATCGCCAATGATATTCTCCACAGTGATGCATTACTGGTTCTATCCCATGCTACAGGGCATGCAAGTACTGGGTTAGGTGCTGCCATCAAGAATCTGGGAATGGGTAGTGCCAGCCGCAGTGGCAAACAGAACCAGCATTCTGATGTGAAACCTAAGGTAGTTAGAAGGCATTGCCGAGGTTGCGGGCTCTGTATTCAGTGGTGCCCGGTAGATGCCATTTCCATGGTCGACGGCAAAGCTCACATAGATGAAGAAATTTGCTATGGATGTGCTGAGTGCACTGCTACGTGCCGGTTTGGGGCGGTGGTCGTCAACTGGGAAGGAACTAGTCAAGCACTACAGGAGAAGATGGCGGAATATGCGTGGGGAGTTATTAAAGATAAACGTGATAAGGTGGCCTGTTTTACTTATCTGATTCATGTGACCAAGAATTGTGACTGTCATGGGAGGGCGCAGCGGCCGATAATCGATGATGTGGGCATATTGGCCTCTTATGATCCAGTGGCCATTGACCAAGCTGCTGTGGACTTATTGGCTAAAGCCGCCAAGAAGGACCTTTTTCTAGATATGTGGCCAAGGAATGATTATAATGCACAGTTGGCGCATGCGGAGCGCTTAGGTATGGGTACTCGCCAGTATGAGCTAATTGAGATTGGAGACTAGGTTATGGAAAAACACGCGGAGAATGAAAAGATCAGGTGGCGCAACTTTATGGCACTGTTAGGGGATAGCATCTTTTTCTACCCGGCTGTGGCGTTGTTTGAACCGACCACTACCATTCCTCTTCTCATAGATCGACTGACCGGCTCATCCCTCCTAGTAGGCTTAGTGGGGACTCTGAGGCTGGCGGGCCTACGGCTGCCGGCCTTACCCATAGCCAATCTGGTAAAACACCGAGAGCGCAAGAAGCCTTGGGTGCTCTACGGCTGTCTCGGTCGCATATTGGTGGGCCTTCTAGGAGTTGCTTTGCTGGTATCAAAACATTTGTCTGATCAGCTGCTTGTCGGCCTTGTCTTGTTCACACACCTGTTTTTCTGGTTAGGGGATGGGATTGCAGCACTCACTTGGACAGATATTGTCGGCAAATGCATACCGGAAGATCAAAGAGGGCGGTTCTTTGGTTTGGGCCAATCCTTTGGTAACCTGGCAGCTTTCGGGGTAGGTTTTCTCGTAAAATGGATTCTGGATAATGATGCCCTGGTGTTTCCGACTAATTACGGGATTTTGTTTGTAAGTGCATTTGTCCTATTCATGGTTTCCATGGGTTCTTTTATTTTGGTGAAAGAGCCGCCTGGCGAAGTCTACGAGGAAGCAGAGCCTTTTATGCAGTTTATACGGCGACTGCCTGAATACTTAAGAAAAGACCCGGTGTTTGTGCAGATAGTCGGCAAAATCATTCTGATTGGGTTGGGTGGACTGGCCCTGCCCTTTTATGTTCTATATGCTAAGGAGAAGCTGGGATTGCCTGGTGGAGTGGCAGGCTATTTTATCTCAGCTCAGACGCTGGGCATGGTGGTAGGTGGGGGGCTTTGGGGTTATCTCGGGGATACATGGGGGCATAAGCGGACCCTGGGCTATGTGGGAGTTATCCAAGCTCTTGCTCCGGTAGCAGCCTTACTAGCTGCTTTGGCCCCTGGCTATGCGGGCAGGCTAGTCATCATGCTGGTTTCCTATGTGCTCTTAGGCATGGGTCAGTGTGGCTGGATCGTCGGCACCAATTCTATCTTGGAGACGGTAACTCCGGAAGATCGCACTGTCTATCTGGCTTTATCCAGCACCCTACAGGCCCCCCTTTTCCTCGCCCCATTTGTCGGCGGTCTTCTTGTAGTGGTAGGGGGATATACCACTGTCTTCATTCTCGCTGCGGTGCTGCCAGCCTTGGCAAAGGTAAGAGCCATACCGGAAGTGGAAACAGCTCAGCCTTCGATTGGGGCCAGGTAGAAGGGGCAGCTGTCTTGGTGGCTGCAGAGGCTAACCCTGGCTGAGGGGCTGGCGAGCAGTGTCCATAGTGCCGGTAGTCCGCAGGGATTTTGCTGGCGAGACAAGAATATTGACGTAGAGCAGCTCCTGTTATGCGATATACACAGGTGAAAACTTGGGGAGGGGATTGGAATGGCAGAAAAAGGAGCGAAGCAGTTTCTAGCCTTTGATTTAGGCGCTGAGAGTGGTCGCGCTATCTTAGGGAGTTTTGATGGTGAGAAAATAGGGCTAGAAGTCCTACATCGTTTCCCGAATCAGCCGGTAACGATTATGTCCACCACATACTGGGATGTGCTTAGGCTTTTTCATGAGATGAAAGAGGGGCTAGCCCAGTGTTTGCAAGCATATGGTACAGATATAGCGAGTATGGCTATCGATACCTGGGGAGTGGATTTCGGCCTTTTAGGACCTAATGATGAGCTTTTAGCTAACCCCATTCATTATCGAGATCCTCATACAGAGGGGATGATAGAGGAAGCCTTCAAAGTAGTCGGTCGTCAGCAGCTATTTGAGCAGACCGGTGTTCAGTTCATTCGTTTTAATACACTGTTTCAGCTGCTTTCGTTGGCCAAGCGCAACTCACCCATACTAGATAGCGCCAAGACTATGCTTTTGGTACCTAATCTCTTTGACTTCTGGTTTACTGGGCGCAAGGTCACGGAGTTTAGTATCGCGTCTACAACGCAAATGCTGGATCCTGAGCAGAGGAATTGGGCTTTTGATCTCTTAGAGCAGTTTTCCATTGATCGAGAAATGCTGACTGAGATTGTGGAACCGGGAACCGTGATTGGGCCGCTCCTGCAATCCATCACACGGGAACTCGGTTATGAAAAAGTAGACATCCCCGTAATTGCTCCGGCCAGCCATGATACTGGCTCAGCGGTGGCTGCTGTACCGGCCGAAACTGATGATTATGTCTATATAAGCTCGGGTACATGGTCTTTGATGGGTGTAGAAGTGAGAGAACCCATTGTGAATGAAAAGAGTATGGCCCACAATTTCACCAATGAGGGTGGAGTTTGTGGGACCTATCGCTTCTTGAAGAATATCATGGGTCTTTGGCTTGTCCAACAGTGCCGTCGAAGCTTTGAGAGGGATGGAAATAGCTACAATTATGATGAGCTCACTCGGATGGCCAGTGAGGCAAAGCCTTTGCGCATGTTCATTGACCCTGATGCAGATGAATTCATGAATCCTTTAGACATGCCGACAGCTATTCGAGATTTTTGCCGCCAAACGAATCAAGAGGTGCCTGAGACTGAGGGCGATCTAATACGGTGTTGTCTGGAGAGCCTGGCTTTGAAATACCGCTGGACGGTGGAGAAACTGGCCGAGATCACAGGCCGGACTGCGCAGGTTATTCATATGGTGGGGGGGGGTACCCAAAACCAGCTGCTTTGTCAGTTGACGGCAGATGCCACCGGATTGCCGGTAGTAGCCGGGCCGATAGAAGCTACGGCCACGGGCAACATCCTTATGCAAGCCATGGCTGTAGGGGAGATCGCGACTATCCAAGAAGGGCGGCAGATTGTGCGCAACTCCTTCCCCATGCAGGTTTACCAGCCTAAAGCTCAGGGGCCGTGGGATGACGTATATACTCGTTTCACTCAGCTGCTGGTTGACTAGATAGGCTAGCTATTATCAGGATTTTGGTAGGGGGGATAAGCATGTTAGACGAATTGAAGGCAGCGGTATTAGCCGCGAACCTGGAATTGCCGCAACGGGGCCTAGTGACATATACTTGGGGTAATGTTAGTGGAATCTGTCGTGAGCGCGGCCTTGTCGTGATCAAACCAAGTGGTGTAGCCTATGATCAGATGAGGGCAAATGATATGGTGGTGCTCGATCTGCAAGGCAATATTGTGGAGGGATCGCTCCGGCCATCTTCCGATACTCCCACCCATCTAGCCCTTTACAGTGCATGGCCGGAGGTCGGTGGTATTGTCCATACCCATTCCACCTATGCTACGATGTGGGCTCAGGCCCGGTGTGGCATACCTTGTTTCGGCACTACCCATGCTGATTACTTCTATGGAGAGATTCCTTGTACACGGTTCTTGACTCAAGCTGAGATTACCGGTGACTATGAAGAGGAAACAGGCAATGTGATCATACAGACGTTTGCCGGGCGGGATCCGCTATCTATGCCGGGAGCCTTGGTGGCCGGGCATGGGCCTTTTACCTGGGGCAAAAGCCCGCAAGAAGCGGTTCATAATAGTGTAGTCTTGGAGCAGGTGGCCTTGATGGCTGTGGGTACGGTTTCGCTCATGCCAACAGCAGAAGCAATCCCCCAGGTGCTCTTAGATAAGCATTTTCTGCGTAAGCACGGGGCTAATGCTTACTATGGTCAGCAGAAGTAATATCGGCTATGTGATCTACCGGCAGGGGAAGGCCCCAGAGGGCACATGATGAATTAATCACAAAAGGCTCCGGGAAGGCAGTTCACCCGGAGCCCTTAATCCATACCTCAATTTCTGTAGGTATGGATTAGTCTTTCTCAGTCGCCAAGTTGCCTTTTGCCGGGGTGCCTCGCACGGCTACCTCGGGCCGGCGCTTATTGAGGATCGCCATGGAAAGCTCGATCACTTCGGCGGCTTCTTGTGGGCTCATAGTTCCCACAGTTACCATATCCTGTTCTCTGATAGTATTCCACACGAAATTGAAAGCAACAAATGGGGGTACTCTGCCAGCAGCCATGGGTTTAATGGTCATTACCGGCTTTTTTGCATTCCAGATCACATTATTAATCCAGTCGATTTCTACCTGCATGAGAAAACCTGCAGCATTATAAATCTGGATGTAGGTCTCTACATCATTGTTGTTGGCATCGGCATAGAGCAGCACTTCCGGCATATGTGCACTGAGGCCGGGGATCATCCCACGCTCCCGAATCATCTTGGTATAATCATCGAGGCGGCGGATTTTCTTGTCTCCTTTATCAATCAGTTGCTCAACTGACACATGGTGAGGCATGCAGATTTCGACACCGAGTTTGGCTGCTTGATCAATCAGGGCTTCCGCCTCGGCCCGGCCGCTATCGGTATCCGCGATGTTGATAATCGGGGTGTCGATCTTGATGCAGTGGACTCCGGTCCGATCTTCAGCTTCCTTGATGGCATCGATTAATACCGGGAAGTCAGCGAGAATACCCATAATGGTATCTACACCGGAACGGAAGAATACTTCCAGTATGTCGGCAATGACTTTGCGATCGAGAATATTCTCTTTGATATAAGTATCTCGAGCCGGGGTCTGATGGCTAAACCCGCAAAACCAGTTAGTGCCAATGATCATCCTGGAAACGGAAAGTCCACCAACAGTGGTGCGTGGAAATTTGGTCATGTTCTTGCTCCTCTCCTTCATTGTCTACTCTACGATAATATTCAGCGCTCATTTGGTATCTCCTGTCGAACCCGGCAAATGACTACTTCCAGATATGGAGAAGACGTGAAGCAGATTCGAGCTGATCTAGCAGGAGTGTGGCTTTTGTGAAAGGAATTATGAATAAGGCATGGTCTATTGAGTTAATCTGGAATGATAGTACACAATGAAGATGCTTCTCATGGGAGATTGGGGTGAATTGCAGATCGGGCATACATGATATCAGGGCGAATTATTGCCCAAGAGGAGGATGATCGAGGATGATCCGCAGGGCAGACGAGATGCTTCAGGAAATCCGAGAGAGAATGCGGGATGGCAATGGGAAGGTAGAAATACTGCATATCTTTCAGCGCCATGAGCTCGGGGGTAAGGCTCGGCTATGTGCCAAGATAATTTTGCAGCCCGGGTGTTCGATTGGGTATCATACTCATCATGATGAAGAAGAGATCTTCTATATTATTCGGGGAACAGGTACTGTAAATGATAATGGTAAAGAAGACATCGTGCGCGTCGGTGATGCCATCTTGACTGGAGGAGGCGCGGGGCACGGGATTGCCAATACAGGGAATGAGCCTTTAGAGATCATGGCAACGATTCTTCTCTACTAATGGAGGTATATGAATGCGGGTTGAATTAGCTTATGGTCAAACATGGTTGCCGGTGGAATTGCCTGATGGGATTACAGATGTAGTTGTACCCAAGTTTATCGAGGGAGTACCTGACGAGGTAAAGGCACTGCAAGAGGCATTGAGGGAACCTATAGCTGCACGTCCAGTCAGGGAACTGGTAGAGTCAGGGGACAAGGTAGCTATCGTTTTCTGTGATGGGACCCGGCCGATGCCCAGTCATAGGGTCTTGCCGGTCTTGCTGGCTGAACTAGAGACTGTGCCGGATCTGGAGATAGTCTTGATTAATGCATTGGGAACCCACCGCCGCAATACCGAGGCAGAGCTGGAGAAGATCCTCGGAGAGGATATCGTCAAAAAGTATAAGATCGTACAGTCCTATTGTGATGAGGAAGATGCCTATAAGAAAGTGGGTGTCTCGGAGCAAGGTTATGATATTAGACTCCGGCAGGAATATGTGGATGCAGATGTGCGGATTACGACAGGATTTATTGAGCCTCATTTTTTCGCAGGGTTCAGCGGAGGCCCTAAGCTCGTTGGCCCAGGGGTAGCTAGCCGGGATACTATCATGAATATTCACGGCCCGGACCTGATTGGTGATCCTAATTCTACCTGGGGCCTATCCTATAAGGATAGCAACCCCCTTTCACAAGCCATAATGGAAGTCGCAAGCCTATGTCCACCTGATTTTAGTCTGAATGTGACCCTCAATCGGAACCATGAAATTACTGGGGCCTTTGCTGGGGACTTGGAGAACGCTCACCAGCAGGGTATTGAGTTTGTCAGAAAAACGGCCATGCAGGCCGTTGCCGAGCCCTATGACATAGTCATCACGACGAATAGTGGTTACCCCCTTGATCAGAATCTTTACCAAACGGTGAAAGGGCTATCTGCGGCCGCTCAGATTGTGAAAGATGGTGGAGTGATTATCGCCGCAGCGGAATGCAGTGACGGTTATCCCAATCACGGTAATTACCGGGAAATGCTGCTGGAATCCCCTTCCATGGATTGTTTTCTGCAGCACCTTAGGGAGGAGCGCTACAATGTCACTGATCGCTGGCAGGTGCAAGTACAGGCTCTAGTCCATCAAAAAGCTGATATCTACCTATATACTGATGGATTAACCGATGAAGAGATCAAGAATGCCCATTTGCAGCCTTGTCATGATATTGCCGCCCTTGTCCGTGATCTAGTTGAGGAGCGGGGCGAGGACACCCGCATCTGTGTTCTACCCGAGGGACCTATGACGATTCCGTATGTCAGATAGGAAGCGCAAAGAATAGTGATTAGTCATGGGGAGATCCGGGCTGAGGTCCGGGCCTCCCCATATGCTAGTTTGCGGGTTCCAACCACCCATAAGCGGTTATACGATTGTTGGAACTAGAACGCGGGTTTTGACCTAATTTTCAGGTAGAATGAAGTAACCTAGAATCTGGTTTGGCAAGCAATATACAAAAGTCGCATTCGTATGGCGGAATGTTCCGCAGGACATTACGATCTTTTGCCAGAAAGAAATAAGTGAAAAGTGCGAGTCATGTCCTTGGATGTAGTTCAAGAAAGGTCGGAATGGGAATTCACAGCTGGTCCGATCATATGTCGTAGAGAAGGGGGAGTATAGTTGTCTGCTCACAGGGATGTGGATCTAGGGGCAAATCACGTCAAGTCAGTGAGCCGTGCCGCTCGCCTCTTAATTGCCCTAGCTGATGCCGGAACGGAAGTTTCCCTAACTGATTTAAGCCAAATACTTGACCTCCCTGCCAGTACAGTGCATCGTTTGGCCTCAACTATGATAGTCTACCGCTTAGTCGAGCAAAACGTAATGACGGGTAAGTATCGGTTGGGTCTTGAGGCATTACATATGGGCAATGCCGTACTCCAGCAGCTAGATTTCCGTCAAGAAGCGAAGCCTTCCATGGAACGATTGGCCGAGCTGACAGGTGAAACGGTCAACTTATCAGTGCTTAATGGTGATGAGGTCGTATATATTGAGAAAGCCGAGGGTTCTGCTTTCTTGCGGATGCTATCCCGAATTGGACACCGGGCGCCGGTTCATTGCACAGGTGTGGGAAAGGTATTACTTTCTGAAATGGCTCTGGATGAAGTTCGCGATATCCTACGTCGAACCGGCATGCCGGCTTTGACACCCAGTACCATCGTAACCTTTGACGGCTTTCTTAGGGAGTTAGAGTTCGTACGAGTTAACGGTTATGCCCTTGATAGAGAAGAGTGTGAGGTGGGGGCTAGTTGCGTAGCAGCACCCATTCGCAATCATGTGGGTAAAATAGTCGCCGGAGTTAGCATGTCTGGTCCCTCAGTACGATTTGAAGATGAACGTTTGCCGGAACTCATTGATCTCTTGCTAGAGACTGCCCACGGGATTTCTGTAAAGCTAGGCTTCGATCGCCGGCAGTTAGCGGTAGGTGAGAATCTGTAAGAGGTTAGAAGCGACCTGTAGTGTTGAGGTACACCCACGGTTTGCACCAGTCGATTGTGATTTGGTGAGAGCCGTGGTTTTTTTATGTGGCAAGGCTTATTCTAAGAAAAGAGTGCCTTAGGTTTTGCTATGCGAAAACGGCTATCGTTTTGGATGAACGTTAACTGCATCTAAGCGCGACTGGTGCCAGAGAAGTTCCACATAGCGAAAACTTTCATAATAGCACGCAAAATCCCGCAAATCCGAAAGGGTATTAACTATGGCTGTAGAATAACGATTATCAGAAGGACGAGAGTAGAGAGAAGATATGACTGCTCGGAGAAAAAACAATACAGAGGAATCTAAGGAGCAGAACAGTGTCCAAAGATGGGATCATACAACAAGATGATAGAAACCATGTCAAATCCGTTGGACGTGCAGCATCTTTGCTGATAGCCTTGGCCCAAGAAGGCAGAGAATTGTCACTGACGGAATTGAGTAACAAAACTGGGTTGCATGTAAGTACCGCTCATCGGCTCCTTGCAACTTTGATGGTGTACCATTTGGTGGAGCAAAATCAAGTGACTGGCAAGTATCGTTTGGGCTTAGAAGCTTTACATCTTGGTACAGCGGTATTACAGCAGCTAGATCTGCGTCAGGAAGTTCTTCCCTTCATGAGAGAGCTTTCCAAACTAACCGGTGAGACGGCTAACCTCTCCATATTGGATGGCAATGAAGTGGTTTATGTTGAAAAGGTAGAGGGCTCGTCCCCGTTAAGATTGTTTTCTCGTATAGGGCATAGAGCTCCGGCATATTGTACAGGGGCTGGAAAGGTACTACTATCGGAAATGAGCCTAGATGACGTCAGGACAATTCTAAGGAGCCAGGGCATGGTACCCCTCACCCCCAATACGCTTACCACCTTCGAGGAATTTCTGCTCGCTTTGGAGTTTGTGCGTTTACATGGCTATGCTTTTGATGATGAAGAGTGTGAGATAGGAGCCAGCTGCATAGCTGTTCCGATCAGGGGTCATAAGGGGAAAATAGTGGCTGCCCTCAGTATTTCGGGAGCCTCCGTTCGGTTTGGGCCGGCTCGACGCTCGCAATTGGTACAGATGATGGTCGAGACTAGTCGCAACGCATCGGTTCGTTTGGGGTTTAGGGAGGATGGGTTTGCGGGAACTCCAGCTGGTTTGAGCTGATTTTCCTCTGAGGGATCATTGGTATCACGATGACCATGAATTCTATGAACAAACGGAAAGGATGTTGCAAGATATGCTAGTAGCAGAAGTAGTTGTAAGAATACTTGAGGAAGAGGGCATCGAAGCAGCCTTTGGTATTCCCGGGGCAGCTATTAATCCGATATACAAGTATCTAGCTCGATCAAAGATCATCAAGCACTATACGGCTCGCCACGAGGAAGGGGCTGTGCATGCGGCTGACGGCTACTACCGAGCTAGTGGTAAGCTGGCGGTGGCGATCTGTACCTCCGGTCCGGCGGCCACCAATTTCGTTACAGGATTATATACTGCTCAGATTGATTCAGTGCCATTAGTCGCAATCACTGGTAACGCTAGTACTGACCAATTTGGTAAAGAGGCGTTTCAATGTGTGCCAATTGCCGAAATCGTTAAGCCTGTTGTGAAGGCCTCTTATTGTATTACGGAACCAGAAGACATGGTGAGCATTTTGCAGACGGCTTTCCGTGTTTCGAAGGAAGGGCGCCCTGGTCCGGTACTAATTGACTTGCCTTTGGATGTACAGTTGGCGGAGATAGAATATGACCCAGTATCTTACAAACCGTTGACTTGGGAGAAGCCCAAGCCAGATAGCAAGAAGATTGACCTAGCGCTGGATATGATCATGGATGCCCGTGAACCAGTGATCATTATGGGCGGCGGAGTCATTCTAGCAGATGCCTGTGATGAACTACGGGAATTCGTGGAGTATATGTCATTACCTGTGGTAACTACTTATATGGCCAAAGGAGGGTTGCCAGCTGGGCATCCTCTTCATGTAGGCCATGTAGGCATCCAAGTTGGTCAACCATATGCCAACAGCTTTTTCCTAAATACAGATGTTGTCCTGGGTATCGGATGTCGTTTCACCGATAGGCATACCGGTGACCTAAGTGTCTATCGGGGTAAAAGAAAGTTTGTCCATATTGATATCGAGCCAACGCAGATTGGCAGAGTGTTCCCGTCTGATCTAGGAATTGTGTCAGATGCTAAGCTGGCTATTAATGCCTTGCTAAAGCGATCTCAAGAGCGGGGACTTAGACGAGGGCCAACCTTAGAGACTATGGGAATCCCTAAGAAGCGGTCTAGGCTCACCCGCAAGACAGATTATGACGATTATCCCATCAAGCCGCCAAGGGTTTACCAGGAGCTGAATAGAGTTTTTGATGACAATACGTTATTTTACACTGGTTGCGGTTTAGCTCAAATCTGGTCAGGGCAGCTGCAGGAGGTGGACATGCCCCGACGTTATCTACCGTCCGGTGGTGCTGGGACTCTTGGGTATGAATTGCCTGCCGCTATTGGTGGCAAAGTTGGGTGCCCTAATCGTACATCAGTGGCAGTTGTGGGTGATGGGGGCTTCATGTTCATGGCTCAGGAATTGGCGATGGCTGCCCAATATGACTTACCTATCATTGTTGTGATAGTGAACAACGGCTATCTAAGTCTAATTCGGCAGAATCAAAAATATGCCTATGGTTGTGAGTACGGAGTAAAGCTCTGGTATGACGATAGTGGCCACAACATGACCGACTTCGTCGAATTGGCAGAGGCCATTGGCTGCAAAGGTGAGCGTGTAGAGAGAGCTGGAGAAATACAAGGAGCACTCCAGAGGGCTATTGAGTCTAAGCGTCCGTATGTCGTAGATATCATAGTGGAACGCGAGACAGATTGCTCCATGGGGGCGAACATAGCGGAAGTAAGGGAATTTCTGGACTAGTTGGCTGTAGTGCAAGGTTTCTCCTGCGTATGCTCCGGTAGGGTAATGAAGATCGGCGTAGTAATGCCAGGCAAGACTCGAATGATACGTTAGGACTCTAAGAAAACAGAAACACCATCTGCCTATAGAATAAGAATCCGTGATAATTATATGCTTGTTAGTCCATCTTGTTGTTTGATAGTGCTACAGGTAAAACATGTTGCCTGCATATGAACAGGAGGTGAACGGACGGAGCTTATTGGATAAAGGATGTCATGTCGGGAAACCTAATCAAAGGCCGATCTTAAGTGGAGGTGTACACATGAAGAGGTTACCGTTATTCAAGACGTGCTTAGTGTTGCTGATGGTACTAATGCTTAGTGGAGTAAGTATGGGAAAGACCGTTGTGAAGTATGCCTATTGGGGAACGCCCGCTAATATCAAAGTTGACCAAACAATCATAAGCGAGTTTGAACGGAGAAATCCAGACATAACAATCGAGTCTATTCATATTCCTACTCGATATGAGGACAAGTTGCTGACGATGATTGCTGGCGGTACGGCCCCCGATGTTATGCGAGTGGATGATTATTACTACCCCACGTTGGCGGACAAAGGCGTTCTTGAAGACCTCACTGAGTATGTTGAACGAGATTCGAGCAATTTGAACCTGAACGATTTCATTCCGGAACTTGTGGAAGGTTGCAAGTATAAAGGCAAATTATATGGATTACCCAACGCGTGCGCCATGTACTCCTTGTACTACAATAAGTCGAAATTCAACGAATCTGGGTTAGATTTGCCCTCCATGTCTTGGACCTGGGATGATCTTCTGTCTGCTGCCCAGAAGTTGACTGTAGTTAACCCTAAGACAGGAAGAACCGAGGACTTTGGAGCTGCATTTCCGGTCCAGCTGCCAGACATCTTGCCGTGGGTTTGGCAAAGCGGCGGCGATATCATAGATGCCGACATGCGGACACCTACCTGGAATACTCCTGAGGTCGAAAGAGCCATCCAGTTTCTAGTAGACTTAACCCATAAGCATGGAGTATCCCCTGGCATGTCCGAGATTACGGCACAGGGAACAAGCCAGATGTTTATGACTGGTAGAGTCGGAATGATCATAACCTGGAAAACACCTGTGCCTCAGTTCAGAACTATTAGGGAATTCGAGTGGGATATCATGGGTCTACCTCAAGGACCAGCCGGTAAACGGAGCCTTATCAAAGGTAGCAAGATCTCCATGAGTAGTGATTCCAAGGTAAAAGAAGCTGCTTGGAAGTTTACGAAGTTTATCACTGGTGAAGAAGTAGACTATCTTTATATTGAGGAAGGGCGATATCCACCCAGACGCGTATCACTTCTTAGCTCCGATGCGTTCCTAGAGTCTTCACCACCATCCAGTAACTGGATCTATAGTGAGGAAATCAAGCATGCGCGGATGATCCGTATCCCCCTTGCCTGGAAGGAAATGCAGACAGAAGCCAATCAGCTATTACAGGATGTCATGTTAAATAAGATAGAGGTTAGTGAAGGTCTGGCGGAAATTGACAAGAGAGTAGAGGCCGTACTAAATAAGTAAAACCGGAACGTACGGTTTGGTCAACCTCATAAACTGCAGATACGGAACACATGGTAGGTTAAGAGGAGGTGCTAGCCGCCTCCCTCTTGACTCGCCTTGAAGCATTGCCAATGAGGGATGCACATTAATCGCTCCCTTAGCGCTTCTGTGGTATGTGGCGAACTCTAACAGCTGGTTGGATTGGCCTACTAGACTTGATAGGCGCTACAAGGTAGGCAATCTCATATAGGTACAAAGAGAGAGGTTAACAAGAACGTGGGCGAGGCACGAGCCACAGTCTGCTAATTCTAATAGTGCTAATTTGCTTACCTAGCAGCGCCTCGCCCAATCATTCATAGGAGACTGATCTAGATGAGAATGATAAATAGACCTATCAGGAAAAGGCAAACACTTCGATTGAGCGAGTCAACTCAGGGAGTTCTCTTTGCTCTGCCGTGGTTTATCGGTTCTGCTATATTCCTAATTGGACCTATGCTCGCTTCCTTGTTTATGAGCTTTACCGATTGGGACATCGTCCGTCAACCCGAATGGATTGGTGTAAGTAACTACGCCAGGATGTTTCTACAGGATAATTTGTTCTGGAAAAGTCTCGGAGTCACGACTTTGTATGCAGCCCTGAGTGTACCTCTTGAATTGATTGTGGCTATGTTGCTAGCGCTACTGTTGAATCGGAAAATCCGAGGTGTGGGTTTATATAGAACCATCTACTACCTGCCATCAATTCTTTCTGGAGTCGCTGTAGCACTTCTGTGGATGTGGATTTTTAACCCTGAATTCGGATTGCTTAACCATGTTCTAGGGTGGTTCGGTATCCCTCCCCTACAGTGGTTATATGATAGCAAGTGGGTCATTCCATCCTTTGCTATTATGAGGCTTTGGAGTGTGGGGGGAGGAATGATCATCTATCTGGCCGGACTTCAAGGTATTCCTACCGAGTTGTACGAAGCAGCGGAAATTGACGGTGCTGGTGCTATGCATAAATTCCTCAGGGTTACTCTTCCAATGATGTCGCCAATCATACTTTATAACCTTGTACTTGGTATCATCAACTCTATGCAATCGTTTGCTAATGCCTATATTATGACTGACGGCGGACCCAATAATGCTAGTTTATTCTATGTACTATACCTATATCGAAACGCTTTTCAGTATTTTCGAATGGGATATGCATCGTCGTTAGCTTGGGTGTTGTTTCTCTATATTTTGCTTTTGACCTTGTTGATTTTCCGAAAGAGTGAGGCATGGGTGTATTACGAAGGCAGCCTCAGAGGAAGGTGATTAGAGGATGAGATTGCTACAAAGCCTGAAAACGCGAAAGTGGTTGGGAGACGGAGCAACCTATGCGATTCTTACGGTGGGGGCTTGCGCTATTTTACTTCCATTTGCCTGGATGATAAGTACCTCATTAAAGGAGCCTTCCCAGGTTTTCATTTTCCCACCCAGGTGGATTCCCAAACCGGTGGTTTGGAGAAATTACATTGATGCCTTAACCGCTTTGCCTTTCACTAGGTTTTTCCAGAATACTCTGACCATCTTATTTTTGTGCTTGGTTGGAGAATTGCTCTCGTGCTCGTTGGTTGCCTTTAGTTTCGCCCGTACTCGGTGGCGTGGACGAGACGTATGTTTCGTACTTCTTCTATCTACCATGATGTTACCACGACAGGTAACTATCATTCCCTTGTTTGTTCTCTTTCGTCAACTTAACTGGATCGATACTTTCCTTCCTTTGGTCATCCCTGCTTGGTTTGCGACGAATGCCTTCTATGTCTTTCTGCTTCGTCAGTTCTATATGACCATACCTCTGGAGCTAGATGATGCAGCTAGAATTGACGGCTGTACACTATGGGGCATTTACTGGAGGATAATTGTCCCATTGTCTAAACCGGTCTTGATAGCAATTTCGGTTTTTTCCTTTCAAACTCATTGGAATGAGTTTTTCCTACCATTGATTTACTTGAATAGCACTAGCAAATTCACTATTGCACTGGGGCTTCAAAGCTTCAAGGGTATGTATGAGACTGAATGGACCTTACTGATGGCTGCTAGCTTCACTTGCATGATTCCCTTATTGGTTATTTTCTATGTTGCCCAGAAGCATTTTGTTCAAGGGGTTGTGATTACGGGGGTAAAAGGATAGAAATCTTTGAGGCAAGCAAAAAATATGAAGGAGTGTGTTTGTATGTCAGAAGTCTACATAGGGGAGCGTAAAGATATACCCATTAGAGAAAAAGTGGATGTCTTGGTGGTTGGGGGAGGTCCGGCCGGTCTGATAGCCGCTGTGGCAGCCAAGAGGGCAGGTGCAGAAGATGTACTTCTGGTAGAGCGTTACGGTTTCCTCGGAGGTATGTTAACTGCCGGTGCAGTCCTTAACATGCGTACGTTTAATGACAGGGCAGGTAACCTTGTAATATCAGGTTTGCCTATAGAGTTCATTAAGAGACTCGACGCGGTTGGGGGGACTATTAGTTTTCCAAAGAAAGATCAGTTGGTGAGACAGTACCCGGAAATCACCAAATACGTGGCCGAGAAGTTTTGTCAAGATAATGGAGTCAGATTATTGCTACACACCTTGGTAGTTGACTCGATTATTAAGAACGGTGAGCTAAAAGGTATCATAGTAGAGCACAAATCGGGGCGTGAAGCTATTTATGCCAAGATTGTTGTGGACGCCTCGGGGGATGGCGATGTAGCATTTAGAGCGGGAGCAGCGTATGAGAAAAGTCCTGCCGACACGTTGCAGCCGCTTACTACGACCTTCATACTAGGGGGGGTTGCACCCAAGACGTGGCCTAGAATCGTGAGCGCAGATGCTCGAATGATTCAGGAAGAATTATATCAGCAAGGCAAGTACCCTATCAAACGAAAAGGGTTTGGATTCTTTCCTCTGCGCCGAAGAGGCGAAGTGTACGTAAACTTGACTAGAGAACCAGGGGATGCAACAAATGTTGACCACCTGACAAAGGCTGAGATAGCGTGCCGTGAACAGATATTCCAGTTAATTGAATTTCTTCGAGAGCATATTCCTGGATTCAAAGATTGCTATCTGATTAGTGTTGCGCCTCAGATAGGTATAAGAGAGACCAGAAGAATCGTTGGCGATTATGTGCTTACATCATCCGATGTACTAAATGCTATAGAGTATGAGGATTCGATAGCACGGGGAGCCTATCAAATCGACATTCACTATCCAGATGATGTGACAGAGCATATTCATTTGAAGCCAGGCACCTCTTACACGATACCTTATCGATGTCTTGTTCCCAAAGATATTGATGGGTTATTGGTCGCCGGTAGATGCATATCTGCCACTCATGAAGCTCAAGGGTCCATTCGTTGCATAGCTGGTTGTATGGCTACGGGCCAATCAGCTGGTATAGCAGCGGCCGTTGCTGCATCTCAAGAAGTATCCCCACGGCAGCTTGATGTTCGAGAGGTACAGTCAGGATTGGTATCTCTAGGAGGCATAATCTGATCGGGATCAAAATGATATTCGGGGGAGACTGGTCTGTGGGTTTAGAGTAGATACGGAGAGCAATTGTCAAAATGATAGGCGGCCAACATTGTGTTGGTCGTCTACAGTAAGGGCTCAATTGACCATTGAAAAAGGGTATCGCTATTTGTCTGAGCGGTACCCTTTCCGTATTCTCTTTCAAAGCAAGTTCTATAGTCTCTAGCCCATGATCTCCCAGAGAGGCTGCAGGCGCTGCTTGCCCCGGGACCCGAGAATTACTGGTGTAATACCTGCTATCTCACAAAGGTAGTTTAGAGCATTGACTCTGTCTCCCTGTACACCCAAAACATGGTTGCTGGGAAAAGCATTGAGGAATTCCTCGAATGTACCATCGATTCTGGCATGTACATGGGGCCAGGTGGGGTCAGTTTGGGCATTGAGAGCTTTTCTTTCTTCCTCGGGTAGATCCAGTGACTCTCCATGCATAATCGCCATATACAGCTTGTCATTGTCCCATAGCCCTAACCGGGCAAAGGTCATTTCGCTGGGAGCTGCATTGAACTCTACTGAGGCTCCCCCAGCCTTAAAATAGAATTCCATGGCGGGATGGAAAGTGATATGCTCAAAGTTTTCCTTTGGATCCATGCTCAGAGCGGCATAATAGCTGGAGTGGTTGCCCGAGTTGCACCAATCCCATAGATTCTTGTCGGGATGATACAGCCTTACATCCATGAAGAGAGTGGGCAGCCCACCACTAATGTATTTTAGCATTTGCATCGTTACTGCTGCGTACGAATCAGCCTCAGTGGCACAGGCTGTAGGCTCCTTAGGGCCATTCCAGTCATAGGGGTCATTCATCAGCATTTCAGCGACATCTCCGAGACAGACATGCTCGGTAAGTTCTCGCTGTCCCTTCAGGCCACAGAAGTCAAAGCCTTTCTCTTCATTGAGCATGCGCATGGCCAGGTAGAGCCGGATCTGAGTCTTCAAGGTCTCTGGTGTCAGCATCTTGCCATCAAAAAGCAAGCGAGGTCCGAGGAGGTCTTTGAACCACTGAAATCCTTTTTCTACTTCAGCTTCATCAACTTCCTGCTCCATTCTCTTGACCAAAAGGAGTTGGTCAATCTGGCGCCCCGTGGTGCCTAAGTGCGTAATCGTAGGGGTGAGGTGGAAATAGCCAGTTTCCATGCCCATGGAATGGCCGCCATAAATGCCGAACACTTCATTTTGCATAGTCGTATAGGCTTGACTTGCCCTTAGCCAATCAATGACCCGGGCTTGGACCTTAGGATCGTGCATATCACCGACTATGCGGTGTGTGCGAAGCCCTGTCTGCCGCAAGGCTCCATCGGTGGCCAGAAGGCCTACATTGCCGGGATACTTGCCGTTATTGTTCGATAGGCTGAGAATTGGTATGTGTCTTCCCAATGAGTTCAAGAATGGCCATACCAAGAAGGGGAAATTCCACACATTGTAACACATGATGACCTGCTTGACGTTGGCTCGGGACAGCTCTTCTCCTACCTTCTGAGCCGTTCTCACACTGGTTATGGTCTCAGTCCCTACTATTACTTCCGGTGCAGTACCATCGAGGTTCTTGATATGCTTGCGGATAATGTCTGCCCATTGGTTGAGCACTTGCATGTTCTCTTCATTATTCAGAGTGTACACATGCTCTCGCTCATCGTTCATCAGCACTAGACCAATCGGGGTTGAGCGCATCAGATAGCCTCCTTCTGCAATTTTGCTTTCAGAAAACACCTACCACCTTGGTTCTCTACTGGTAGGTATTTTCCTGTCGTTTTTGCACCAAAGGAGTCTTTTCATATGATTGCATGAGTTTCAGTAGTCTAGTTCGTTGATTAAGCTGGGGGTCATCCAGTACCTTTTCCAAAAGCCACTCGAGCACAGCTCCTACTGCGGGACCAGGAGGTAAATCTAGAGCAGCCATCACATCATGTCCACTAACAGCCAAATCAGAAACTGCAAAAGTGGCATCACTATCCATGACCTCTACCAGGCGTTCTCTGAGTGTTTCCCAATGAGTCCACCCTGCCCAGGTGGCTTGTCGGCCCAGTGCCAAGATGTCTGCTCTGCGTATTTCCATCAAGTCCAGCACATTCTCTTTGCCTACCTTGCGAATGAAGCGACGCAGGGCTTTGTCTGTGGAGCGGGAATGGATGGGAAACATATGCCATCGCACTAGCAGGGCCACCTTTTCGGTGAGCTCTCTACTATAGCGCAGCCTAGTGAGAATGGCCCGTGTAAGCTTTTCTCCTTCTACATCATGGCCGTAAAAGTGAATTCCGTCTGCGTCTTCTATGCGTGTCATGGGCTTGGCTGCATCGTGCAGCAAAGCAGCCCAGCGCAGCTGCAAACGTGGCAGGGCACTGTCCAGTGCCTGCAAGGAATGATGCAAGACATCAAACCGGTGAAAGCTGCCTTGGGTTATGCCATCACCTTGGGCGACTTCTGGAAGAATCTCTTGCAAGAGGCCAGTCTCATGCATGGTAAGGAGTGTTTTACTGGGCAGCTTCGCCAAGAGCAGCTTACTTAGTTCATCCCTGATGCGTTCCGAACTGACATTTCTGATTCGTGGTGGGTCGATAGCTGCTAGGGTTCTGCGGTGGGGGCGGAACCGTAAAGTCGCCATGAAACGGAAAAAGCGCAGCATCCTCAAGGCATCCTCCGCAAAGCGCTCCTGCGGATCACCTACAGTCCGCAGCAAGCGCCGTCCTAGATCGCGGCGCCCGCCAAAGGGATCGATAAACTTTCTGGCCTCCGGATCATAGGCAATGGCATTGATGGTGAAATCCCTACGCTGTAGATCTTCTGCAATGCTGGTGGAGAATGATACATCTTCTGGATGGCGGGCATCTCGATAGATACCATCAGAACGAAAGGTAGTTACCTCGACCGCAATACCGCGGAGCATCACCGTTACCGTACCATATTTGATACCGGTGGGTATGGTTTTCGGAAAAAGCGAGAGCACCGTGGTTGGGAGGGCATCGGTTGCCACATCCCAATCCTCAGGTGCTTCGCCGCGCAGGCTGTCCCGGACTGCACCTCCTACTAGATAGGCTTGGTAGCCGTTGTCTTTCAGAGTATCACAGATCGCGCGGACAGCCTGGGGTATATGTTCTTGAATATCATGTGAGACGCGAAACATGAAAGTCACCCTGCTTATTCCTCCATCAGGATCATATCAGGGCCATAGACCAGTATAGGTGGGGCCGACAGTCCGTGTCTGGCAGTGCCTTCAGGTGTGCTAATGAACTTCTCGATATCGAAGTCGATTCGCTCTACACCCCGAATCTTCGGTGTATGGATCTTGATAGCTAGTCCCCTCCAGCCATAGGAGTAGTTGTGGAAGTCCTTGGGATCTTCCAGATCGCTGAGTGGCGGCTTGGTTGCTCTCTCCAGTCCGCCTCGGTGGACTTTGTCTACTACGAGTTTACCCATACGGTCCCCTAATCTGTACGTTTTCCCTATGCTGAGGTAGATTTTTGCATCGATCCCAAGCTCCGGATCGGGAGTCTCGAGATAGGCGATAGCTTCCTCACCGGCGGGTACCAGGTATCTGTCGACTTGGTAGTGTGTAGTCGCGGGGTGGATGCCGATGATCTGGGTCATACCGATCTGTTGGTCGTTTTCATCGTGGATGAAAATGGTATCAGCTGTTACGTATCCCCGTGGGCTATCACCTCTTATTACTGGGTAAGTGGTGATTAGGATTGTTTTGGGTGGTACCGTGACAGAGAACTCGTCGATTATTCTCTGACCCAATAGGTAATAGCCAAAAGCGGTAGTCAACTCCTCATGCGAGGATGAGGTATTGGCAATAGCAAGTGTAACTCTGCCTTGGTACACCCATGCAACTGCATGAAAGTAGTGGTCGCGCCTTCCGGGGAGTTTTGCACCAGCCAGGGCAGTAGAAATGCAGAGAATTAGCGTAATCACAACCAGAGCTATACTCGTTCGAAAGGTCATTGTCACATCTTTTCACCTCTATCTATATTTGAATATTACTGTATCGTTGCCAGACGACCAGAGTTCTGCTCTTTGATCGCGCCCTTCTCTTATCATCTGCTCGTTGATATGGAGCCGTGCCTCTTGGGCAGTTATTGCGCCATCGCTGTTTCGGTCTGCTTTCCTACCATCCCCCACGAGTCCCCTAACAAGATGGTAAGTAAAAGCTCCGTAGGTGCTGGTGCCGTACAGGTCTTCCTCTGACTCTTGATTGGGGTTTGATGATGCTAGTACAGTATATCCCCATTTCATAAAAGCTTTAGATGTGGGGGCTCTTAGTCTCCATATGTTCCCATCAGCGAAAGAGCCACTATGGCATGCATCAATGATCAAGGTAACCTTATTCTTTCTACGATCCAATCCGCTATTAGTCAGAGCTTCCTCTAACTCATAATCCGCCAAGAGCCCGTCATGTAAAACAATGGCGTCAAACCGCCATTTGTCTTCACCACCAATTCCATGGCCGGAAAAATAGATGACTAGGTAGTCGTTGTCTTTCATGAGAGATATCAAGTATCTTATGTCATTGAGGACGTTAGCTACGGTTGCGTCATCATCGAGACGCGTGCTATATTTTCCGACACAGGTATCGTGTTGTGTGAGTGCATACTCCATTGCATCTAAGTCTCTTGCCGGTCCCTGCAGCTCAGGAGCTGTCCAGCCATTCTCGCATCCAGGGATGTATATAGAGTGCTCTGGGTTTGATACGCCGATCAGTAAGTAGTATCCGATTCCCAGCTTGATTCCCGGGCTGTCGATTTTCGTGGGTCGACCTTCGTACACATGTATTTCTTGAGAGTACGGTTGATAGTTTGGATGAGTAACAGTGAGCTCTTTATGTCCAACCGTTATCCCATCCAACAGGAAATGGCCTGATCCATCCGTAATGTCTCGTGAGAACGTTCCCTTGACGGTGACTATAGCGTCCTTCAATGGTCTATATCCAGCAGGGACTTCAACAAGACCTTTTACCAGCAATGGCTCCCCGCCGCGAGACACTGCATCGTCTGTTGGGGCGAATACAAAACCTTCAATGCCTCCCTTCGGTGTTGGGCCAAAACACCCTGTCATCATCACCATCATACCCAGCAAGACAGCGAGCAAAACCCATTTGCTCTTTCCCACTTGGATCTCCCCCATCCTTATGCTCTTATGTCTATTAGCACATACCATTCTTAAGAAAATCTCAATCAGGATCCTTAACTTTATTTCCACGCCACGGAACCCTTTACCTGGTATGTCCATATGCGGAAATGTGCCTGGTTATGAGAACCTGCCATGATAAAAAAGCCCTGCCTATGGCTCATTTGGCCTCCATATAGGATTAATCTGGCGGGATAGAGAAGTAATCAAAATAGGGGGGTGAGTAGTGTGTCTAGGCCAGTCAGATTTCTTCATACTGCAGATGTCCACCTAGGCACTCCTTTACAGGGTTTCTCAGGTACAGCCAAGCAGATTGAGTCCCAACTTATGGAGGCCAGCTTTGTGGCCTGGGAGCGGATCTGTGATGCTGCTTTAACCTATGATGTCGATTTTGTGCTGGTAGCGGGTGATCTATACCATAGAGAAGCCCGATCAGTTAAGGCTGCCCGTTTACTGAGAGCACAGATCGGGCGCTTGGCTAAAGCTGGTATTCCGGTCTATGCCGTCTATGGCAATCATGATCCCTTAGGCGAACGGGAAGAGCTGATGGATATGCCGGAGAACTTTCATGCCTTTCCGTCAGAAGCACCGGCCTTCTATGAAGTCAAGCATAATGGTGTGCCCTTAGCGAGGATCTTCGGTGTATCCTATCGATCTCGCCGGGAATCTAGGCGTATACATGCCATGCTGCGGCCACCAGATGATATGGTCATCAACATCGGGCTGTTACATACTGCCCTAGATCCGGGGAACCGCAACTACTCTCCCTGTAGTCTACAGGACTTACTCGAACAGAAAGATATCCACTACTGGGCACTGGGACATATCCATCAGCCCAGGATCATTAGAAAGCAAATGCCTGTGGTTGCTTATCCAGGTACCCCTCAAGGACGTCATCCGGGTGAATTGGGAGTAGGGGGCTGTTTTTTGGTAGAGTTATCGCTAGATAAGACACCAGATATCAGGTTTGTACCGATCTCACCTTTTATATGGCAAGAAGTAGAACTCTCCATTGCTGAGCCCTGGGAAGATGAAGAGATCTTGAACATATCGGATGTGGAACGGGCTTTACAGGCAAAAGCTGAGCAGGTACTTGAAGAGGACATATCCATGCCCGACATTCCCCGAGCTGATACAGATTGGGAGCCAGCAGGGTATCTAGTGAGGTGGGTTCTGACTGGGCGCGGACCTGCCCATAGAGCATTGACAGAAGATAATGTCCTAGATGAGCTCATCGATTACCTGCAGGATTTTCAGTATCGCAAACCGTTTCTTTGGACAGAGTCCATCCAGCTGCAAACTGCCGATCCTTTGCCGGAATGGGGAGATGTACTGGAATCCTGGCCCTTAGCTAGGGAGCTGGCAGCTATTGCAGCTGGCTGTCTTCAAGATGAAGAGCTGCAAAAACAGATAGAGATGACCCTGGGTCGGATCTGGGACATGAACTACGATCTAGAGCATCCCAAGGACTACGCTCTACCTGCGACCCCTGAAGTTGTGGCTAGCATTATTGAACAGGCCAAGCAGCTAGCCTTTGCTAAGCTTCTGGAAGGGGGTGGGCACCTTGAAGATTAAGCGGCTGCATATTGGGGACTTTGGGATTATTCGCAACCAGACTCTAGATGACTTAGGTCCTGGGCTGATTGTGATTGGAGGTCCAAATCGGGCAGGTAAGACTTCATTCATGCAGGTTCTAAGATATCTAGGTTATGGCTTCCCATTAGGAGCGAATCTACCACCTGCAACGCATGAATACCATGTAGAAGCCACTTTGTTGTCGGGAGATGAGCTATGGGACCTTTTGATCAGTGGCTATGGCAAACCGCGGGTGACCGGATCAAAGGATAAATCGGTTTCTGCTGCCTCGCTCTTTGGTGAACTAGACCTATTTACTTATCACCAGTTATTTACCATCAGCTTGGACGAGCTGCGGCTTTTGCCGGAAGGGGTATCTAAAGGGGAGCAGGCCAAGCTGCAATCTGTGCTTTTAGGTGCGGGCCTGGCCGATGTGGCCCGAATCCCCAGGCTTAAAGATGAGCTAGATGCTGTTGCTAACAAGATCGGGGGCAAGCATGGCAGCCCCGATGTCTGGATGTTTAAACCCTATCATGCCGTTATCCAAACAGGAGTTGCCCAGCGTGATGCTGCATTGGAGCAGATGGATGGATACCGAATGAAAGTAGACCAGTTAGCCGAGCTGGATGGCAGTATAGAAGAACTAAAAGTGCGGTTGCAGGATGTCCAGCAGCAAGTAATCAGAGTGGAAATACTGCTGCACAACTTTAGTGACTATCAGGCATGGTCCAAGCTCGATGCCGTTTTATCTGAACCGTTAGCTGATGCGCTCTTGACTCACTATCCAGAGGGCCTTCTGGAAAAGGCCAAGGCTCTCCAGGAAACCCATGAAGCGGCTCTGATTGACCACAGGGACAAGTTAGGAGCTCTGCGGCTGCGGGCAAATGGCAGGGAAGTTGGGGAGTGGCAGGCAGTATTGCTGGCCAGAGCGAATGAGATTGAATTGGCCCACCAGAACCTATCAGGGATTATGGCCCACATCGAAACCTATGAGCGCCAGCTGTTAGAAGTGCAAAGTGAAAAGCGGCGGCTCCAATCAGAGATTGATACTCTGGAACCCTCCTGGGAGGGGGATTTTGAGGTAATCGATCAGATCATCACACAAGTCGATCCAGACAGGCTATATCGTACGATTGAGCAACATGAACTGCTTGATCAAGCATCCAGCCTCTATGGTCGGCTGCGGGGGATTCACGGTTGGGATGTTGGCACACAGTTTCGCCTCTATGGGATTGGCTCGGCCATCGCGCTGCTAATTGGTATTATTATTGGTCTGTGGCAACCCTTGCTCGGCCTCGGTGTGGTGGTTATTGGAGCTGTGGGGCTAGGGCTTTACTTATTTGGGCGCAGTGCGGCTAATCAAGAGGCTGTGACAAGTAGGTGCAATGTCATCGAGCAGCTGCTGGATATAGCGAGGAGAACCGATTGGGACTTTGATCCGGAAGACATAGATGAGAGCAGCTTGCGCTTACAGGCTGGGCTAGATGAGACGCAAAAAGAGCTGGTATCCTACCGTCGTATTCTGGGCCTGACAGAGGCGGCCAAAGCCGAACGGTACCCTGCGAGGTTAACTGCGGTACAGAGATTATATGAGCGGATTCAATCCTTACGGCGGCGCGATCGGGAGTGTGAAGATGATCGTGATCGCCTGTATTCTGCTTTAGAGGGATTATCTGATCTGATTTCAGATTTGGGGTATCTGGTAGATGCACCGCAAGCCACTGCTGGTTCCTTTAACCAAATGGCTCTGGTGATCGAAGAGATCCGACAGCATCTGCAGATGGCTAAGGATGTAGAAGCAGCTCAACGTAGACTGGCCAGCATAGAGCAGCATGTCCAGGAACTGATTAGTGAAGAGTTTAGTCTGGGTGAAGTAGCGGTTTCCGGGGATGGTCGAGATCTGGCCCACCAGTTGCAGGAGGTTATCCAGGCGGGTGAAAAGCGAGTCTTCTACGCAAATGCGATGCATGAGAGGCAGACCCTTGAGCAAAGGATGCAGCATTCCTTGGGGCGCAGGGAAATTGCCGCTTTACAGGCAGTTCTTCCAGATATAGCCATCTCCAAGGAGTCCGGTATCGAAGAGAGACCAGCAGGTGAGGCATCTGTACCGGTATGGAACAGATTATATGAGGAGTACCTATCCCGCGGGGATCTGGAGGAATCTTTGAGGAGAGCGGAGCAGGACAGTTTGGCTATAGGAGCAGAGCTTGAGGAGCTGCAGCAGGCACGGGACGATTTACATCGGGAAATCAGAGCCTTAGATACTGATCAAACCTTGACCCAGGCGCAAAGGGCTATAGATCAGGCAAGGAGCCAGTTGGAACCTCTCGCTCTCCAATATGGTGTGTACAAGGTCGCTGCTTTATTACTAGATACTTTGTATAAACAGTTTCTCGCTGAGGTGAAGGATACGCTGCTGATCCGGTCAAGCGACTTGTTGCGGGAGATGACTGATGGTGAGTATCAGGAAATACAGCCACTAGATCAGCTGACCGAGGCCGGCTTTCAAGTCCAACTCGATGGGGGAGAGCAGTTACTGCCGAATGCCTTGAGCCGGGGCACGATAGAGCAGCTGTTTCTCGCAGTGCGGTTAGGAAGGATCCAAGAGATTGAGCCTGCCTTGCCGGTGATCTTTGATGACAGCTTGGTGAATTTTGATCCACGCCATGCTCACCAAGCGGTACAGGCGATCATGGGACTAGCTAGAAGGCATCAGGTATTTGTGCTTACCTGTCATCCGGAGCTAGTGGACCTGATTAATCAAGTGGCGGGCCAAGAGCCGATTCAATACTGGCATCTGGATCGGGGAGTGTTCTCTTTAGCTGATGGGCCTCAGCTGATAGAATTACTAGGATTAGGAAGCTTTGGCAGGTAAATGGCCACCAGTACCGTGGCATTAGATATCCAACTGCTTAGCATCATCCAACATATGCAAGGGGGCTTTTACTATGAAGGAGAAAACAAAGATAGGGCTGGTTGCGATCTCAGATGAAAGGCCGGCCATTCACGGGCAAGATGAACAGCACAACCTAGATTATTTGCACATGATCAAAACGGTTCTAGAGGCTCGAGTCGATGAGGCCGGAGAGAATCTCGAGTTTGTTGTTGAGGACCGGATCATCAATAGTATGAAGTTGGCAGTGTCTTTGGCCAAAAGGATGCGAGCCGAAGATGTTGCCGGTGTAGCTATGTGTCATCATATGTGGACATTCGCTCGCGAGGCAGCCATGTTTGCCAGGGTTTATGGGGGGCCTGTAGCCGGTTATACTAATAAAGATCCCTTACGGCCAGCCTTGGTTGGGTTGCTTTGTAGTGGTGGGACCCTAGACAAGATGGGGGTTTATCACCCACGTATCATAGGGGACATCAATCGGGAGGATGTGCAAGATGAATTCCTCTCCTGGGCAAGGGCAGCCAGTACGGCCAGCAACCTCCTCGGTGAGACCTACTGCAATTTCGGTGGCCGCAGCATGGGGATGGGAACTGCGGTAAGGGATGCTAATGACTGGATCAAGCGATATGGTGTTGATGTTGAACAAGTTGACCAGGTAGTGCTTTTGGAGCGGGCCAAGCAGGTGGATGGCAAACTGGTGGAGCATGCTTTCAGCTGGCTGAGGGCAAACGTTGGCCATATAGATCCAACTGTACCGGAAGAGAAAATCAAGAATCAGATTCGGCTGTATGAGGCCACCAAGCAAATCTGCAATGAAAAAGGGATAGATTTCTATGGGGTTAAATGTCAGCCAGAGCTGAGTGAGATCACCGATTACGCAGTTCCCTGCCTGAACCAAGCCTTCTCCAATAGCGATTTTGACTGGAATGGTCCCAAGGAGCCGGTAGTTTGCGCCTGTGAGGCAGATATGGGTGCGGCGATGACCATGCGTCTACTTCAGGGGGTTTCCGGCCAGCCGGCTCTCTTCATGGATTTCCGAGACTATGACGAAAGACGGGATGAGTATATATTCTGCAATTGCGGCTCACAATCTGTGTGCTATGCTAAGGATATGGAAGATATTCACTTAGTCCACACGGATAAGTACTATCCATCAGGTGGTGTGCATGTACAGTATGTCTGTAAAGCAGGAGAGGTGACCGTTGCTCGGTTGTGTGAGGATGCCGATGGGGAGTGGATGGCGATCATCCCCGGACAATTCCTTTACTATGACCGGGAGAGATGCCAAGAGACCAGCCCCCTATGGCCACATGCCTATCTGAAGGCAGATATTGATCCCGATGAACTCTTGCAGGTATATGGGTCGAACCATGGTCATGCGGTGTACGGCAACTGGGTTAAGGAATTAACTCATCTTGGCAAGATACTAGGGTTCAGGACTAAGGTATTTGGACGGTAAAGCTCGGCCCAGAGAGGCTCCTATGAGTCGGCCCCGTCGGCCAATTTATGGGAAAGCCGCTAGTTGCAGAACCTCAGCAAATTGCATATAATAAACTCAGCCGATTCATGAGATCAGGCGATGGGCGAACCTCCTGGGAGGGATGCCCATGGTGCTGGGCTGTGTAACAGCAGCAGGTACGCCTTTAGAACCTGTGGGACTCAATGGCTAATTGGGGACCACAGGTTTTTCGTATCTCTAATGAGGAGGATTAGTATGGAAGAGACCCGTTATGAGATGGCTAGGCGAGTTTCGTTGAACACAATGATTGGTAATATCCTTCTTACTGCTGTAAAGGCTGGGGTGGGGATCATCTCCCAAAGCTCAGCCTTGATCGCAGATGCTCTGCACTCGGCTTCGGATATTGCTACAACGTTGGTAGTGATGTACAGTATGCGGATCTCCAAGTTACCCCCAGATCCGGAACACCCTTACGGCCATGGCCGAGCAGAGAGTATAGGAGCTAAGGTTCTGTCTGTCATACTGGTCTTAGTGGGGTTGAGCATGGGCACATCGTCTATTAGGCAACTGTGGGGTGGCACCTATGTCGTGCCTGGGCGTCTGGCGCTCTGGGCGATCCTGCTTTCGATCGTGACCAAGGAAGGCATGTATCGGTATACTGTGGCTGTGGGCAGGACGATCGATAGCACGGCTTTGATAGCGGATGCCCTACATCACCGCTCTGATGCTTTCTCATCGGTGGCAGCATTCTTGGGCGTGATTGGTGCCAGGCTGGGGTATCCTGTTCTTGATCCACTGGCGGCTGCGGTAGTAGCGATTTTCATAGTCCGAATGGGCATTGAAGTCTTTCGCAGTTCACTAGATGAGCTGATGGATGCACAGGTACACGAGACCCTGCAAGCTGAGGTGCACCAATATGCCAATGGCATACCGGGAGTACAACATGTGGATGATGTGCGCATCCGGCGATATGGGCCTCAATATGTGATTGATCTGAAAGTCAGTGTTGATCATCACCTGACGGTCAAGGAAGGTCATGAGATTGCGGCCCACGTGAAGGGAGCATTGCGAGATTCTCTACCATCTGTGGGAGACGTCTTGGTACATGTCAATCCATATCCGGATCAACATGACCTGGTGGATTAAGCACTTTGTCTCTTGGCAGCCCTAGCTATTGTCGATTCGCAACTATTGCTGGATAAGTAAGGGGTGGAGCTACCATTTGGTATTCCACCCCTAGCGGTTTAGCCATCAGCGGCTAATCCCCAGTATCTCTGCCGCTGATTCCGGCAGCTTCACCTGACAAGATCCTTGCTAATAGTCTCTCACCAGCTTAGCCGACCTGTGATGCCCTATCCATGTCTCGGCTGGCAATCAGATCAATCCCCGTATCTAAGAGGTCAGCAAGGATCACATCACCAGTGTGTACCGGTGCCTCTACCTCTATATTTGCCAGAACACTCATTGCCTTAGCCAACAGCCCTTTAGGTATGGCGGCGGCGGTTCTGACCGGCAGCAGCGGCAAAGCACCGCCTTTGATCTTCACAGTGGTGGTCAGCACCCTTCTCGGGTTTAGCACTTCGTTTCTAGCATATTCTTGTCCTCGACGACACTGAAATCCAGTGATTTCCAGCTCTCCATCGGCACCACTGCGCACTTCTAGCTGACAGCCGGTGGGGCAAGTGATACAGGTCATCTTCCGATTAAACTCTTTAGTCAGTTGGCCATCTTTTATCATTTGCGCGCCCCTCCCACTTTCTCTCGCTGAGGCCTAACTAGTTGTATCTGGGCTTCCACACAGAGCTCCCCAGCCAAGGGTTTTCCTGGTTGGTATCCCAGGTCATGCCAATGCTCTGGCTTGAGCCTGATTTTCAGCATTTCACTGGGCCGCACCTGTCGTTTGCGGGTTAATGTGACTCCATTCAGAGAAAGGGTAATGGCCTCCATAGGCTGTGTCACCCTCAGGTAAAGATCTGCCTGGGCACCTGGTGTCAGGCGCTGTGGCAAGACATAACGGACATTTTCCCCTGGCTTCACTGTCACCTGATCTTCTTTTCTGTCCGAAGGGTCGATATCTGTTTTTTGCAGAGCATAGTGAGCTGCAGCTGTCCCGGCAATCTCTGCTTCTTCACTGACATAATCTACCAAATCATGGACATGCAGCACATTGCCACAGGCAAAAATACCCGGAACCAGGGTTTCTCGGTTTTCATCAACTATGGCTCCACTAGTTCTGCTATCCAATGGGACCCTAGCTGCTTGTGACAGCTCATTTTCCGGAATGAGACCAACAGAAAGCAGTAGTGTATCACAGGCAATATGCCGATCAGTACCGGGAATGGGCTGCCACTTGTCGTCTACTTGACTGACTGTTACGCCTTCAACCCGGTCCTTTCCGTGAATAGCCGTTACAGTTGAACTCAGATAGAGGGGGATATCAAAGTCTTCCAGACATTGGGCGATGTTTCTGGCTAGCCCAGCCGGGTAAGGCATGATCTCAACAACTGCTTCTACCTTGGCTCCCTCTAATGTAAAGCGTCGGGCCATGATCAGCCCGATATCACCGGAACCTAGGATTACCACCCTTTTACCCGGCATATAGGCATCGATGTTGACAAATCTTTGGGCAGTACCGGCAGTAAAGACTCCCGCAGGCCGAGTCCCTGGGATGCTCAATGCTCCCCGGGTTCTTTCCCGGCAGCCCATGGCCAGGATAGTGGCTTTGGCTTTTAGAATGATCAGCCCATAGCGAGGATGGACAGCTGTGATTTCTTGTTGGGGGGATAGGTTGAGTACCATGGTATTTAGGTATACTTCTATCCCAGGGTCTTGTTGTACCTCAGGTATGAAACGATAGGCGTATTCCGGACCGGTCAACTCTTCCTGAAAACGATGCAGACCGAAACCGTTATGGATACATTGCTGGAGAATCCCTCCGAGCTCGTGGTTGCGCTCAACGATTGTCACATGCTGAGCACCTGCTTTACGAGCCGCCAGCGCGGCCGCTAGGCCGGCTGGCCCGCCACCGATGATGGCCACATCTGTATGATAGGTTCTAGTCATGCAGCTCTCCCCCTTTCAAAAATCCTTTGGCTTCAGCTACTAAGAGGTGACTGCCATCGCCTCGCTTGGTGACCTCTAGGGGAGTCACGCCTAATTCTCGGGCGAGAATCCTGACCACATGGGGTGTACAAAAACCACCTTGACAGCGCCCCATACCTGCCCGAGTGCGGAATTTGACTCCATCTACAGTCCTGGCACCTCGGTGTATGGCATCCACAATTTCGCCTTCAGTGATCGTCTCACAGCGGCACACCACATGGGCATAAAGAGGATTTTCCTGGATCACCCGTGCCTTTTCCTCATCAGATAGCTCCTTGAAGCGGATGACTGGGGGCCTGCGTGGATTGAAATTGGGCTTCTCATTGAGGGGAAGTCCGGCTTCCGCCAACATGTGGCATACATGCTTGGCTATGGCGGGTGCCGCAGTTAGTCCCGGTGATTCGATGCCCATCAGATGCACGGCTCTACCCTCATGGGAAGTTTCGAAAATGAAATCTCCCGTGGAGGAGCCGGCTCGGATTCCGGCGAAGGAAGCGATAATATCTCGGCGGTTGAGACTGGGAACTAGTCCTTGTGTAAAAGCGAAGATTTCATCAAAACCCTCGGCTGTCGTAGCCAGATCATCCTTATAGGGCAGTTCCAAAGCAGTGGGGCCAATCATCAGGTTCCCTTCAGCAGTGGGAATGACCAGGATGCCTTTGGATTTTGGTGTGGGAACTGGGAATATGGTATGGGTGACCAGATCGCTAACCCGCTGATCAAAAAGGTATTCTTCTCCCTTGCGGGGGATAATAGGTGCTGCATCCAGCCCGCAAATTCTGGCCAGGTCATCGGCAAAAAGACCGGCTGAATTGACCAAATAAGTGGTAGTCCAGGAGTCCCCATTGTCAGTGGTGACCACAAACCCGTTCTCGGTGTGAGCAATATCGGTTACGGCCAGGCCGGTATAGACCTCAGCTCCATTAGCAACGGCATTCTCAGCTTGAGCCATAGCCAGTTCAAAGGGGGCTACAACTGCTCCTGAGGGTGCCCGCAGGGCAAGGCAGATTTCCGGTGCGAGATTGGGCTCCAGGTGATGGGTTGCTTCTGCATCCAAGAGCTCCATACCCTCGACTCCGTTCTCCAATCCCTGTTGGTAATAGCGTCTGAGTATTTCTTCCTCCTCTTCAGTCCTAGCCACCATCATCAGGCCATTGCGCCAAAACGGCACATCTAGCTCATCACAAAGCTGCTCAAACATGCGGTTGCCAGCTACACTCAACTTCGTCTTCCATGAGCCCGGTTCAGAATGGAAACCGGCATGTACAATGCCGCTATTGGCTTTGGTAGTTCCCCAACCGATTTCCGCAGCCTTCTCCAGCAGCGCAGTCTGCAGCTGTAAGCGTGATAGGGCCCGCAGGATCGCAGTGCCCACTACGCCTCCACCAATAATAATTACATCATAATGGGTTTTTGTGCCCACCCATGTCACCTCTCTTTAGCTTCATTGACAAACAAAAGAAGATCCCATGATCCAGGGTAACCAAAATTACCCCCGGACTCTCAGGATCTTCTCCTCATCTCCTGCCCTGACTTTCCAGGTATGTAGCTTTACTCTTATTGGATGGTTCTCTTGAGTCCTATTTTACCGGTTTGCGGTGAGAATGGCAAGGGGTGCCAGCTTTCAGTAACAGTGAAGGGATATATATACTGATGTTGAAATTCTCATATAGAACAATGTTGCGGACTATTTGCAGGGAATCAGAGAGCAAAAGATAATAGGTGGAGGCCTATCGCTCTAGTGCAAAGGAAACAGAGAGGATGATCTCGTTGTTCAAGGATGACTGGGAAGCCGCGTGCCGGCGCATGGATGCCTGGTGGGCAGGAGAAATAGTGGATAGGTGTGTAGTGATGGTGACCGCTCCCCGGGATCACCCGGTGGGGAATATTAGGGAGCCTAAACCATCGCTCAATGTCGAGCAGCTTTGGCTCGATGCAGAATATCGGGTTGCGGCAGCCGAGGCAAGGTTTGCGACCACCTTCTATGGCGGGGAGGCCATTCCGACTTTCTTCCCCAATCTAGGCCCTGGCATTGCTGCAACATACATAGGTGTCGAGCCGGTCTTTGCCGAAGAAACCGTTTGGTTCGACCAAGATCCGGTAGTGAAGAGCTATGGCGGCCGTCAGCCGATTAGGCTAGAAGAAAACAATCACTGGTGGCAAGTGACCCAGGAGCTGACCAGGGCATCCTTAGCCAAATCGGAAAACCGCTGGGTAACAGCGATGACTGATCTGGGTGGGAGCTTGGATCTGGTTGCTTCTTTGCGGGGGACCAAGACCTTGTTGATGGATCTGATCGATTATCCTAGTGAGGTTAAGCGGCTCACCGCAGAGGTAGATCAAGTATGGCTCCATTGTTTCCAGGAACTCGATCATATGATCCGACAACAGATGGAGGGTACATCGAGTTGGATGCACATTTGGTGTCGAGATACATGGTATCCTTTCCAGTGTGACTGTTCAGCTATGTTTTCTCCGCAAATGTTTGAGGAATTTGTGCTGCCGAGTCTGCAAGAACAGTGCCGGCAGCTGGACTATTCCATCTACCATTGGGATGGGCCGGGTCAGATACCTCACCTTGACCTCTTACTTTCTATGCCTGAACTGACCGGTATCCAGTGGGTGCCCGGTGACGGTAACCCCGGGGTTGAGTCGCCCAAATGGTTTCCTTTATACAAACGCATTCAGGCGGCAGGTAAGAATTTGGTACTCTTAGGTGCTCCACTGCACAGTGTCGAAAGCATAGTCAAGGAGCTGTCACCCAAGGGACTGCTGATCAGTACACATGCAGATACCGAAGATGAGGCGAGAAGCCTGCTGAATGATGTGGCGAAATGGAGTGCTAGATAAACCAGGGGGCTTGAAATTGAGCCCCCTGATCTATCCAGTGAGTGAGGAAGGGTCTTGGTTACTTGCTTCTGCGTTTCTTTCTGATCTCAACCAGCTCATAAGCACTAGTCCCCAGGCCAAGCTCTTCGGCATAGGTGACTGCTAGGCGGGGATCTTGTTCATTGACACGCAGGAACAGATCACCGGCGGTAGTCACTCCCTTATCTTCTGCCTTAGATTGCGGTAGGGGTGCAGCCTGGTCCAAAAGGTCCAGAGTGGCTGCTTCAATGGCTACTATGTCATCTGAAATCAAGATTCCTTGATCCTGCACCAAAGGAGTGTCTGCAGTGGGCATACAGTCACACTCAGGTTGCACTTCCATGACAAAGTTGACATACAGGATCTTGCCCGGTGCAAAGGTGCTGAGCACTGCTTGGGTAGATTCCGCCATTCCCCGGGAGAAAAGGTCTGGACCAATTGGCATTTCCAGTGCACCAAATATGCATACCCTGGCACAGCGCCCACACTGATCACATTTTTCGGCATCGACGATCCAAGCCTCGCCCTGCTTCAAGGTAATAGCACCCACTGGGCAGACCTTCTCACAATGGGCACACCAAGTGCACTTTTCCTTGGTCCACAGGGGCGGATGATGTGCAGTACTGTGTAGATTGCCTCTATTCACATGGTTGCAGCGGGTACGGGCACCGACTCCGCCCATAGCTAGGTTCTTGATGGCACCACCATAGCCCGGCTCAATATGGCCCTTGCAATGGCTGAGGACAATCATAGCTGGGGCATCATATATGGCTGAGGCTACACCGATCTCTTGGATGAGTTTGCCATTGTCTATCTTGACGGGAATGGTATCACGCCCAAAGATGCCGTCAGCCATGATGATCGGAGCTCCACAGGTGAGATGGGAGTATCCATTGGCAGCGGCCACCTCCAGATATTCCAGCCCCGGTATGCGAGTTGTCTCAGCGACAAAAGGCATACCCCCGACAGCTTTGACTGCATCCACCACTTTGCGGACAAAAACGGGGCGAACAGTGCGATAAGCTCCCGGTGAACCTAGATGCATCTTGATGGCTACATATTCATCGGGCTGGATGTAGCGGCTGAGGTCAGCTCTCTGCAGTAGTTCCTCCAGTTTGGCCGGCACGCTATAATCATATTCCCAAGTTGTTGCACGGGCATTGGCATAGAAGACTTTGGCTTTATCCATAAGCTCTCCTCCGTATTTTTAGTAATCTCGTTAACGTTTGCAGGAAAAAGGAGCCAACATGGGCTCCTGAGTTTTGCTTTTCAGTATAGCAAACGGCTGGCGAGTGATCTGTCATCTAGATGACAACAGCTGCATGCTGAACTTAGCTGGCCGCCTGGTCGTTGCAGGGTAGGACCATTTGGTGATTCACAACCTCCAAAATCCCTTCATGGCGCAGTTGGAGCAGTAGATTGGTAACCGTGGGCCGGGAGACGTTGATGATGCTGGCAATATCTTGATGGGTGAGGGGCACCTGTATAGCTAATCCTCGTTCTGTGGGGACACCGTACTCTTCTGCCATCTGCTTCAATGCACTGATCAGACGTTCCCGGGCACTTTGGAAAGCGAGGCTGTTGATCTGCTCAGTTGATTGATTCAGTTTTCGACTGAGGCTATTGATGACCTTCATAGCTATAGAGGGGTTGGCGAGAAATATCTTCTCCAAGTTTTCCCTACTACAGACCGTTATGCAGCATTCATCTAGGGCTATAGCGCTAAAGGAGTACTGTTCTTCACCAAAGACGGCATCTTCGCCTAGCACATGGTCTTCTTTGGCAAACCCCATGATAAACTCCTTGCCAGACTCAGATACCTTCACCATCTTGACCAGCCCAGAATTGATGATATAGATGTGACCCGCTGTCTCACCCTCCCAAAACACTATCTGATCCTTAGTGTAGACCTGCTTTTCTGCTAGGTCGGCTACACGCTGGAGTTCGCCTTCTGTTAGGTCCGAAAAAAGGCTCAGTTTGCGAATACAAGCCAACTTCCCCATACAGCACCTCCTTGCCTCAACCTCGGGCCTGTCCTTTATCGATTGTATATTCGCCGGGTCCTGACAGAGTCCTTCTGCTTGTTACGGTATCCCAAGGGGTAATGCGCACCTGGTCTGCCGCATATCTTGGGAAGGAGAGACGCGGGAAAGGTGGATCAGCTTGTATATCTTGGTCATTCGGCGGCGATGGTTGGTGACAGTCTTCCTGTGCCTAGCGTGGCTGGCGGTTTTTGGGATAGTCGTCGCCAATCTCTTGCCTGAGCACAGATTAGTGGTGATCGATCCAGGCCATGGCGGTATAGATGGTGGTACCAGTAGTGGGGGTACTCTGGAAAAAGATATCAATTTGAAAATGAGTCATATTCTGCGGCAAGTCCTGGAAAGACATCAATACCACGTCATTATGACCAGAACCGATGATAGTGATGTATCACATTTTGTGCCTGATGGAGCAAGCCGTTACCGGCGCGACCTCAGGGGTAGGGTCAAGTTAGTGGGGCGGGTGCGGCCTTGTGGGTTAATCAGTCTTCACGTCAATTGGCACCGAGATACATGGCGCAGGGGTGCTATCGTGTATTACCAAAAAGGGGAGACACAGAGCCGGGTTTTGGCTGAGTTCATCCAAAGAGAGCTCAATTCCATCCAGACCGTACAACGCCAGGCACGGGCGGCCGATTTTTATGTACTGCGCAACACCGATGCTCCGGCAGTCTTGATTGAAATCGGGTTCATCTCCAATCCAGATGATCGGGGATTGATGCAAGATGAGACGTATCTACTTAGACAGGCAGAGGCTATTAGAAAAGGCCTAGAATCCTTTTTGCAGAGGAGTAATCGCCTTCCCTCAACTTCGGCAATGCGACCAGACGGCTTTGTGCTCTCTGAGTATGGGAAAAGCCCGGTTTTGGCTACCGGGCCCTCTCAAGTGAATAGTTGTTTGTCTGCATTTATAGGATCACAGCAATCTCTCCTATGGACATTGCTGTGCAGCTGAACTCGAGTATCCCTCCTTTTTTCGTCCCCTAGGGCAAAGATAGGTATGGGAGCCAGGTACATAGGTTAGTGATACTGCGCCTATCCGGGGACTCAATTGTTTTGTTGATTAGATCATACAGAGCAGATGTGACAAAACTGTGACATGGTTTTGACGAAAAGAAGAATTTTCTTGCCTATCATTGGTCTACGAGGGTTTTGTCGACCATCACCGAGATGAACTGGTATTTCACCAGGAGGAGTTTGTGGGTCATTTAGTTAATATCTTGAAGGAAAGCTTTGTTGGAATAGGTAGAAATCCTTTCCATTATCGGCGAAACAAAAGCACCCTGACACCGTATTGAATCATCGATCTTGCGGTGGAAGGAGGGGGGTTAGTAGTTAGCTTTGGCAACTACCGGCAGATTGGATCATCTTGATAGCCAGATACTCATGCATTTGCAGAGGGATGGACGCAGCTCTTACACAGCTCTAGCTGCACTTTGCGGTGTCTCAGAGGGTACGATTCGCCAACGCATGCAGCGCTTGGAGAGCCGGGGTGTAGTCAAAATCGTAGGAGTCACTGACCCGGCCAAAATCGGAATGGATACCGTGGCGGTGATCTGGATGCGGGTGGAGCGGGGCAGGCTGGCTGAAGTCGCTTCGGCAATAGCGGCCCTCGAACACACTCATTATGTTGCATATACCACAGGTGTCTCCGATATGCTTGCGATTGCAACCCTGGGCTCACAAGAGGAGTTGGTCAGGTTCTTAGCTGAAGACTTAGGTGCTATTCAAGGCCTGACAGAGACAGAGACAAGCATGGTACTCAAAACGTGCAAACAATCCTATGATTGGTCACCATGGCCGCACAGGCTTATATCTCCTACCCCGGCAACCGATACGATACCGGAATTAGATGAAATCGATCTACGGATTATGCGATATTTACAGCAAGATGGCCGTATGACTTTTGTGACTATCGCGGAAGAGCTGGACATTACCGAAAGCACAGTCAGACGGCGGCTGACATCGCTTTTGGAGAGTGGGATTCTCAAGGTGGCGGCGATTATCAATCCCGCTCAAGTAGGCCTTACTACAGCGGCGATAATTGGGATTAAGGTGGAAAGACAGCGCACAGCTGATATTGTAAGAACACTGGCCAGCATGACGGATGTCCGTTATCTGGCCTTATCTACGGGTAAATATGATTTGATTATTGAAGTAGTACAGGATTCCAATGAGAGATTATTAGATTTTCTGGTGGATACACTAGAGAACATACCGGGTATCCTGCGCACAGATACCCATTTACTCCTAAAGCTATCCAAAGAGACCTACGCTTGGGGGGGTAGCTAAGGTAGACTTAAGGGCTAAGGGGTACTGGGGGGATAGATTTGCAGACATCACGGTTAGCAGATAAGATAGGAGAGGCTATCCCCGGGTTGCGCTTGTGTATGGATGAGCCCATGAGCAATCATACAACTTTCCGAGTGGGAGGCCCGGCAGACCTAATGTTATTTCCCGCATCGGTAGAGGAGTTGAGTTGTGTTTTACAATTCCTGAATGATGCACATGTACCTGTCTATGTCATGGGTAATGGCTCTAACCTACTGGTACGAGATGGTGGTATCCGAGGGGCAGTAATCAAACTAGCGGACAACTTCAATCATGTCTCGGTTGATGGCACCAGGCTCCGGGCCCAAGCCGGAATCTCGCTGGCGAGGTTGGCCCACCGCGCTTTACAGGCGAGCCTGGCGGGTTTGGAGTTTGCTTCAGGTATTCCGGGAACCTTAGGTGGCGCAGTGGCCATGAATGCTGGAGCCTATGGCAGTGAAATGGCGGATGTGATTGTTCACGCAACCTGTTGTGATTTTCACGGGAATATGTACTATCTCAATCTGGAAGAACTGGAGCTGGGGTATCGCACCAGCCGGGTGCGCAGCCAGGGTTACATAGCCTTAGAGGTGATCTTGCAGCTGGAGCAGGGGGATCAGGCTGCAATCAGGACAAAAATGGATGAACTAAATCAGCGACGGCGTCAGAAACAACCACTGGCTTTTGCTAGTGCTGGCAGCACCTTCAAACGGCCTCCTGGTTATTATGCCGGCACACTGATCGAGGAAGCGGGGCTCCGAGGAGTGGGCATTGGTCATGCCGAGGTATCAGAGCTCCACTGTGGATTCATTATCAACCGGGGAGGAGCCACTGCTGCACAGGTGCTGAAACTGATTGAATTGGTTCAGCAACGGGTCTGGGACAAATTCCGGGTCAAGCTAGAGTTGGAGGTACAGGTGGTTGGCGAAGATTAGCTGTATCTAGATGTGCCGCTGTGGGGTTTTTTATTTTTGGCTAAAAAATGGACAACCGGCTTGGTTTTCATGCCGCAGTCTGCAGGTGGGGCGAAAGCGGCAAACAGAACAAGGCACCTGGTTGCGGGTTGGTCTTCTATCGTGATCAACAGCTAGTTCGGTGGCATATTCTGTACATCCCTCACACCAGTGGCCGAGTTCTAAGCCCATCTCATACCCATGCAAGGTACAAAAATATGTACAACTCTGCTCCGGGGTTTTTTCTGCTGCGGCGTAACGGCAGATTTCCACATCGTTTCCCTCCAATGCTTGCTTCCTACTTATCATTGTATGGAGGTTGGCTTCTTTGGATACTCGGTGGAAATTACCATTGGAGGAGATTATTTTTTCTTTTGGAAGCAGGAATGTACTACTAAGCAGGCGAAACTATCAATTAAACAAAGTAAATCCCAACAAAACACAGATACAGCTGAGTTGCTAATGAAAGGGGCTGTGCAGTGGTATCAGAGTTTCAGGTGAAGCGTGACATCATTGAAGCAGGTCGTCGGATCTACAATAGCGGCTTTGTGGCCGCTAATGACGGTAATATCAGTGTTCGAGTCAGTGATAATGTGGTCTTAGCGACTCCGACGGGGGTAAGCAAAGGCTTTATGACTCCGGACATGATCGTCACCGTTGACATGGATGGAAATGTGATAAGCGGCACTTGGAAGCCTTCATCGGAATTGAAGATGCATCTAGCCGTTTATCGAGCTAGGGAAGATGTTAAATCAGTTGTGCATGCACATCCTCCCTATGCTACAGCCTTTGCTGTGGCGGGTTTTTCTCTGGAAAAACCGATCATGCCTGAAGTGGTGATCAACCTCGGCTGGGTGCCTCTTACCCAGTATGGCACTCCTTCCACCGAGGAGATTCCCAACGCGATTTTGCCGTACTTACCTTGTCATGATGCTTTTCTCCTGGAGAATCATGGGGCTCTATCGGTAGGTACAGATGTATTTAATGCACTCTTTAAAATGGAGACATTGGAAATGGGGGCCAAGATCAGCTTACTGGCTCAGCTTCTAGGTGGCGAGCGGGAGATCAGCCCAGAGAATGTCGAAAGACTTATGGAAGTAAGGAGAAATCTCGGAGTCACCGGCAGCCATCCGGCCTTCTGTGATCTGCCTGGGAATCAGGCAAACACGCAGACAGCTGGAAGCAACACCAACGAAACCGAGCTCAAACGAGTGATTACCGAGGTGGTTAAGCAAGTACTGGCAGAGCAGCGCAGATAAGTACTGCGCTGGATTCCGCCATTGTACTAGATATCGTCGTTAGAGGGGAGATGGCGTATGCAGGGGGCTTTGGGGTTAATTGAAGTGATAGGTTTGGCTGCTGCCTATGAAGTGGCAGATGTAGCAGTCAAGACTGCTAATGTAAGGCTTTTGGAACTGGAGCGTTCTGGGCGAGGGATGATGACTGTAAAGATTACGGGCGAAGTAGGGGCAGTAACTGCCGCTGTGGATGCTGCTGTCGCGGCTGGGAACCGGATATCTGAGGTCTATGCCAGTAAAATCATTGCCCGGCCGGATAGAGAAGTAGTTGAGTGGTTTTCGCTAAGCCAAGATGTGTAACCACATCCATACCTTGGGCGCTTGTGACTGGAAGTTTGGGACCGTTGTGTTGAGTTTCACAATTAGATAGTCACTGAAAAGTATGATCACAAGGCAGAATAGCCAAAGACAGAAGGGAGTAACAAGCATGGGAGAGGCATTAGGTTTAATCGAAACTAGAGGTTTAGTTGGAGCCATTGAAGCGGCAGATGCCATGGTCAAAGCCGCCAATGTGCAGCTGGTCGGGTGTGAGAAGATTGGTTCGGGAATGGTCACTGTTATGGTAAGGGGCGATGTGGGGGCAATTCGGGCAGCAGTTGATGCCGGGGCAGCCGCCGCTGGCAAACTCGCTGAAGTCATAGCTGCACACGTAATTCCACGTCCACATACAGATCTGGAACGGACAATTCTCCCTCACGCAGACTAAGAGAAGTATAGAACGTATTACTTGTCTTGCGGAAGGGGGGAGTCATGTCCCTACTTACCTTTGCCGGATAGGCAGAGAGGTGAGGAAGGGACAAACAATCTATGCAGGTTGATGAGCAACGTATTGCAACAATCGTAGAGCAAGTGATGCGGCAACTGAAGGATAATGCAAGCAATGTGGTCGCGGACAGCGGCCAGGATGGCATTTTCACTGATGTTGACGTAGCCGTTAAGGCGGCTTGGCAAGCTCAGAAAGAGTTGGTAGCCCTTTCTCTGGCCCAGAGAAAGAAGATCATCGATGCCATACGGGAAGCGGGCATAGCCAATGCTGAGTATTTTGCCCGTAAGACAGTGGAGGAGTCCGGTTTAGGGCGCTATGAACACAAGATCCAGAAAAACATAAATGCCGCCCGTTTATCTCCGGGGATTGAGGACCTGGCTCCCAAGGTGCAAAGTGGAGATCATGGTATCACCATTACGAAAACAGCACCTTATGGTTTAATCGTATCGATTACTCCGACCACCCACCCCACCCCCTTTGTGATTAATCATGCCATTATCATGTTGGCGGGGGGTAATACAGTCTTCTTCTGCCCACATCCAAGGGCACAACGCTGTTCTCGGGAGGCAATTCAGATCCTAAACCGCGCTATTGTTGGCGCAGGTGGCCCCAGAAACTGTTTGGTGGCGGTC
>JAAZMR010000115.1 GCA_012798695.1 Bacillota bacterium
CGAGGAAGTAGCCGACTACTTGAAGATCAATATTCGCACGGTTTACAAGCTCCTGGAGAGCGGAGAACTACAGGGCCGCAAAATCGGGAGGATATGGCGGATCCCGCAAAGCGCGGTTAATGACTTCATCCAGGGCAAGGATCCCGGCGAGAAGTAGGGGAGGCGTGGCCTATGTCAAGCCCAACGGCAGAAATTGCAAAGTGGATTGATCGGAACTTCGATCTTGAATATGTTACCGTTACCGACTTTCCTCTGTTCCCTTTTGGCCGCATGGTGAGGGACAGAAACGGCGATACGATGGTAGTGTATTGGGACATTCTTTACGGCAGGGTAGCCTACACCTTCCCAGATGATTCCTAATCATGGCCCTTATAACCATAGCCAATGGCCTATGCCGTGGCGGTGGCAGGAGGATAGACCATAACTAGGGCGAATATTAACCCGTGGCGGCATGTCGACATTATAGCCGTCAAGGGGTGATAATATGACGCAATGGACAACGATACCCGAAGCAGCGAAGGAAACAGGGATACCGGATCGCACCTTACGCCGATACGTTGATCGGCATGGCCTATATATCCCTAGTCGGCGCGATGGCAGAACGATACTCATAAGCCGGGATTCGTTAGAAGTGATTCGCTTTATTCGTGATAGATATAACGGCGGCGATATGGCCGAGCAGGTGGATCAAGCCCTAGATGATAGATTTCACCGAACCCTAACCATAGCAGAAGATGAACCCGATAGCCGTTCCCTTACCACTTTCGAAGCTGTGGGGAAGCTGGCAGAGGAGATCAAGGCATTACGTGATCAACTGGCACAACGTGATGCAGAGGTGGCAGCTGCACTGGAACGAATCGAGAAGCTGGAAGCAGAACGTGACCGGTGGCTAGTTGAAGAGCTGCGCAGGGCCCTGGATGAGCAGAAGCAACAAGACAAACCAAAGCGGCGATGGTGGCGGTGGCCATGGGAAAAAGATGGCTAAAAGACTTGACGGGGAATCCTCTAACATGGTATGCTGGTAGTGTAACGGGACTTGTTACGATGCAATGCGGGATAACTATACCCTTTTTGAGGTGATAGTATGACCCTCCAGCCAGTCTTTCATGATACCCGCTGGATGATGGAAGAGTATGGACTCAGGCAGCGGGAATACAACAGGAAAAAGAACCGGTATCCCATCTATTCAAAAAGGAGAGCGCAGGAGCTGATAGGCGTGACGTTGCAGGATGCAATAGAACAAGCCAAAAGACTTTACCCTGATCTAAGGCTGAAGGCCACAAGTGGAAGAATGTGGACGGCTAGGGGGCTAATTCCTAGCCCTTCTATGGAATCATTAGGACAAGGTAAGGGGACTAAAGCACATTACCCGAATGATACACCGGCGCAGATGGCTGTAGTGGGGTATATGATGGTTCTTGGATACAAGCAAGCCCAGATAGCCCAAGCAAGGCAGATAGTTCTTGAAGGGGCACCGGTGGACAGTGACTTAATGCGTAACGTGGTAAGCTTGCTGGCATTGCGTCAGGAAACCAGCAACGAGGGTACTGCAACTAGATTGCCCAGCCCAGAAGCTAGTGAGCTTGCCCTAGCAGTACAGTATTATGCCACGGCTATAGCTTTAGCCCGGACCGGGAGACCGATGGACAGCTTATGGCCTACTTACACCCATACACAAACGGACTATGACGCAGAAGGCAATGAAACCTTTTCTTTCTATGTGAGTTTGCTGGGGCTCTATTGGGATCCACGAGTGGACCAGGAGCGACTAGCTCCCTTGGCTATAGACCTGGAGCAGAAGATAAAAGAGAAACTGGAGCAGATCCAGGAAAAGCGAAAACACGATCACTAGAACGACACTAAGCGGCGCAGATGGTAGCCGCTTTTATATATACTTTTCAACGATCTTTTAGGAGGTGCAAATCATGGCTGTTAGGTTAGAGGAACTTGACGAGCGGCTCTTGA
>JAAZMR010000108.1 GCA_012798695.1 Bacillota bacterium
CGCTCTTCTCCGTCCGTTCGGTGCGAAAGAGCTTGCCAAACAAAGGAATATCCCCGAGTATCGGCACTTTCCCAACGCTTTGGCTCTCAAATTCATGCAACAGACCACCGATAACGAAGGTCTCCCCATCCTTGACCCTCACCGTCGTGTTTGCCCTGCGGCTGGAAATGATGGGGTATCCGTCTTTATTGAAGCCGACGGTGGCACTGACCTCCGGCTCCACCTTAACAGTCACATCCCCGATGGGTGAAATCTGGGGCAGGAACTTGAGCGTCACTCCCGTTTTGATAATCACCCGCTGACGGGTAACTGTCGATCCGGTATCAGTCCCCGACTCTGTGAGTACCAGATATGACTGTTCCTGGCCAAGAAAGATATCCGCCGGGTGGCCGTCCATGGCCACAATCCTGGGGTTGGCATGGATCCTGGCATCGCCTTGTTCCACAATGGGCTTTAACGATAACAGAAAGGAAGCGATGCCCCCGGGACAAGTATAGCCTAGCTTTGAAAGTAAGACCCCAGTGGTAAATGTCAATGTACCCGATGTATCCTCCCCCTTTGGCTTTTCCACCTCCCACTGCCATTCAGTCCCCAGGGATTTTCTCGCATCCCCGGAAAGCTCAATAACCAGCACTTCCAGCAGCACCTGCTTGATCGGGGAGTCGATCTTGACTACATCAACCTCGATGCGTCTGATCATTTCCGGCGATCCGGTAATGACCAGTGTATTCAGGGTTGGATCAACCTTAACGAAGGGCTTATAATAGTCCGATAATAGCTTCGATAGTGTCTCCGCCTTCAGGTATCTAGTCTTGATCACAGTTGTATCGCTCAGGACCCCAAAGGTCGGGCTGTTTATGTCGGCGGCACCCACCAAGTAGTACCCCTCATTCATGAACCGGAAGGTATAGCCAAAGGGCACACAGATCCTGACCAAGGCATCTTCAAGGGGAACATCGTCCAGCTCCATCGTCACAAACCCGGACACTGTGCTATCCGCGACGATGGGAACCCCCGTCTGGACGGAAATGTCATTGAACACATCAAGAATGAATGTATTGGCGAAAATGTCTGACACCCGGGCATCCCCAACCTCCGCATTGGAAGGGATGACAACGAGCATCAATAGCAAGACCCCAATCAATAACACCCTTGTCTTTTTAGCCATCTGCACCATTGCTCCCTTCGATGCTGAAAATCAATCCGGTAATCGCCGGTTCCTCACCGCCATAATCCGCGCGAATCGCCATTTCGTATTCCCCCAGTTCCAAAGCCGCCGGTATCTGGAAGCTAAGCACCCTCGAGGTGCCTGGGAGAATCGGACTTGTATCCATAGGCAAACTGATCAACGCTATTGTCTCGGTCTGCCGGGGCACGATCCTGCCCGTCTCCTCCTCTTCATATTGGGGAAACACCCTCCGCAGGACGAATTCCGCCGACATATGGAGATGGTAATTGCCTTCGTTGGTGAAAAGGGCATCCACAATAGCCACTTCTTCTTCCCTCTTGATGCTGGTAATCCCGAGCTGACCCTTCTTGATCACTTCGCTGCCAACGAATAATAAGACGTTCGCGCCCGATTCAATTGTTGCCTCCTCGCTTGTTGAGCGAAAGATGATGTCATAGTAGTATCCACCATCGGCATCCTTTGGCGGACGCATTGACAGGCGAACCCGTTTTGTCCGACCAGGCTCGATCGTAAAATCCGCCGGACTGAGCTGGACCCACTCCGGCGCCTCGCCCCGCTCCTCTTCGGGGAGAAATTCGCCCCGGATTGAAAAGACCAGGGGAAGAATCCGACTGTTGATTTCGATAGGCTCCTCACCGCGATTAGCAAGTTCAATAATTGACGAACTAAAAGAGCCAGCCCGGGCCTTTACCTCTAGTTCGTCAGGCTCCACAACCAGCCGCGACAGGGGCCTGGCATCCTCGGCTTTCCCTTCGACGCGGGATTCGGTCACCACAAAAGCAATGTCGGCAACTGCCGGCCGCCGGCCTCCATAGTCGATGATTGTCTTAGCCCGGTACTTCCCCGGAGGCAAATTTGGACCGGTGACCGATCGGAGCGCAACGGTCCCTTCCGGCAGAATAAGGCCCCTGCCCCCACCCATTGGGTAGCGGGCAACAGTTCTGCCTTCCTCCGTCTGGATCAAAAGGCTCCCCCGGGCAATGACGTGGATATTGCCCACATTGGTGAGCTCCGCCGTATAGACAATTGCGCCGTCGCCAACTCGCTGACGGACTACTGGCACCTCCGACGAAGGAAGAACACTAGCATTTGAGATAAAGGCCTCTTTCCTGGTGGTGCCCCCAACAATCTGCAGCTCGATGAAGCTGGCCATCCGGAACTTGAAGGGAGCCTGCGCCGCCTCACCTGGGGAATAGGCCGCGCTCTCCTTGGGAGACAGGGCAACGGCCCCGTACCGTCCCCCCGATACTCCCCTGGGCACTTTGATGGTCACGTTGACCGCCCGTTCACTGGCCGGCGGGATGGTTACCACTTGGGGTTCGATGGCAATCCAGTCCGCCAGGGAGAACTGGTTGGTTCCAGCCGGCACTAGATGATAAGTGCCGTTAATATCCTCAGCGATGTCACAAGCAACAGCCTCCAGGGTGATGGGGTCAAATCGGTCTTCATTTTGAATGCTGATGGTGTAGGATAATGAATCCCCCGATCTGACCGAACGTTCCAGCAGCAAGGGATCGAAAGCCACATTCGGTGACTGGGCTTCAACCTCGCCTGGCCGCAAGAGGCCAATGATCATTACGGCAAGTAACAAGGGCAACACCCACCAGTTGCGTCCCACAAGCAGTCCCTCCTATACATCACATCATTTTCACCCCTCGCCGACCAGGAACCTACCCAAGGTGACTAGTCACCTTGGGTAGATTGTTATGCCTACGGTCAATTTTCCCTGAGAGCCTCTTCTCCTTACAGTGCCTCTCCTGGCACCATTAGATACCCATTGTCCGTGTTAAACCAGCCACGGTCAAAGTCTCCGTTTCCGTCGATCCATGGGGCCTGATTGGCAAGCACCATCGTGATTGTGCCGGAGTTGGCATACATGCCTGGTGAGTTGCACTCGACGACCTTAATCTTGTTCCACAGTTTCCACGTGAGCCCTTTGTGTAGTGCCGTGCTATCTCCAATAAATGCCTCGGTAAACTCGCCGGCTCGATACCATACCGACGGGGCGTTGGTTCCCGTTGTATACGAATAGTAGGTCTC
>JAAZMR010000100.1 GCA_012798695.1 Bacillota bacterium
GTGCAAGACATCCAGCTGGGCGCCACCGTCATTCATCTGAACCGGGAAACCAGGGAGCTTGCCTACGCTCTGACGGGGAAGATGTCTCCCATGGAGAAGGTTCAGCTTGAGGCAGCCTACGCGGGCACCTACCAGAACACCGATGAGGATAAGTACAGCAACATGTTCTGGGCCGAGGCCGTTGTGGACTCGGTGGAGAATTTCACCATCACCACCGGGCTCTGGGCCATCGACAAGGAGTTTGAGGATCGGGCCCGCTACGTGGATGTGGAGTATGAAGATGACGATGAGACGAAGGACCGGATCGACTGGGTCGGCGAGCACATTGATCCTGCGAAGGACAAGGCCGGTCTGGATTTGAAGGTCGCCACCGAGTACGAAGGATTCCTCTTGGCCGCGGGCACCGCGGTGGACATTGACCGGGACAATGATTACAAGATGACCCGGGGCAAGAGCACCGTCAGCGCCGAGAAGGAGATGGTCCTGGATGTGGCCAACGTCAAGGGCGGCTACGAGCTGACCATCAATCCCTACGATGCCGAGGCCGATGAGACCACCTTGGCCCACAAGCTGTCTGCCGAGGTGCGGCCGACCATCATGCCTGTGCTCGAGCCTTTGACCCTCTCCGGTGAGGTCACCTTCGAGGGCGAGGAGACTTCCTATGTGGCCACTGCCGAGTACGCTGCGCCCAACGGGATCACCCTCGGAGCCGAGTACAAGCGGGAGTACGAAGACCAGGAAGCCGAACGGGTTCTCGTCCGAGAGGTAACCCTAGACGCGGGCTTAAAGGTCGAGTTCTAAGAAAAGGATCCTATCATACCCCCGGGGCCTCCCCGGGGGTCTTATTTTTGTGTTCTTTTCTTCTCCCACCGCATAAAATTTCGTAGAAACATGTTAACCCAGGAAGGATTCTCCATCTCCGTAGAGAAGAAGAGTATCACAAGGTGGGTTTGTCTCTCCCGGCAAATTCCACCAACCGCTTGAGCTTCCGCGTGGAAAGGAGGGCAGTGAACCGGAAGATCAGCACAATCAAGGAACCGCCTATACGAGGGGAAAAGGAAACGAGGAGACTTTTGCCCTCCCTAAGTGGTTCCTAGAAAACCATTTAAGGGGGAGAAGAAATGAAAAAGGCAATAGCACTGGGCCTGGTACTAGTACTGGCCATGTCCGTAAGTGCCCTGGCCGCTTCGGTGGGAGGGTCTTTGAAGTTTGAGTATGGGTACGACCTTAACGATGACTGGCAGCTGAGCTTTACCCCGGATAACGGCATTCCCAAGGCCGAGCTGGTGCTCAATGTGAAAGATGAGGGCTGGGCCTTCAATGCGGAGATCCGCGAACTCCTGCATGGGGAGAGCATGAAGCTCCGCCAGATCAAGGCTAATCTGGATGAGCCCCAGGTTGCCCTGACCATCTGGGCCAACGGCAAAGAGACTGCCGACAAGAAGGATCCCTTGGAGTTCATCAAGTCCTCCAAGCTGCAAGAGGGCGGCGATCCCAAGTTCCGCCTAGAGGCTGGGGTTTTTGGGGTTAACGCCGTGGTGGATTATGAGAACAAGAAAGCAA
>JAAZMR010000014.1 GCA_012798695.1 Bacillota bacterium
AGGACATACTATTATCTATTGGGGTCGGCAGGACTATTACGATGATAGTTTAGAAAGGGGTTGTGCCGTTCCGTGTGGAGGTGGCATGGCTTTGGTGAAAGGTTTGAAATCTTGGGGAAGACTCTTTAGTAAAGCAGAAAGCGGAAATAATCTGATTCAAATTAACGTTCATGAGGTGTCAACCAATCCGTATCAGCCTCGCCAGGAATTTGATGAAATGGAACTTCGGGAACTGGCAGGATCGATCCATGAAGTGGGTCTGATTCAACCAATAGTGGTGCGCAAGTGCAAAACAGGATATGAGGTGGTGACTGGTGAGCGCCGGCTGCGCGCGTGTAAACTGTTAGGGTTAACCGAAATTCCAGCCCTGTTGATGGAGCTGGATGATCAAAGGGTAGCTGCCATTAGCCTGGTAGAAAACCTTCAAAGAAAAGATCTTAATTACTTTGAAGAGGCGGCAGGCTATGCCCGCTTGATTAACGATTTTAACCTAACCCAGGAGGAGGTTGCGCAGAAGGTGGGAAAGAGTCAATCCGCCATTGCCAACAAACTGCGATTGCTCAGGTTGAGCCCGGAAGTTAGAAATTGGATTTCTCCCGATACTGTTAGCGAACGGCATGTTCGTGCTCTGCTAAAATTAGAAACGGTTGAGGAACAAATTGCTGTACTACAATTGATTTACGAACGCGAGTTAACTGTCAGAGAAACTGAAGAGGTTGTCGAGCGGGTTAGACAAAATATTTCCCAGGAAATAAATAAGCAAGAAAACAGGAAAAAAGTGTCGGGCATAGTAAGAGATGCCAGGATTTTTGTTAATACGATTAAAGAGACAGTTGCAAGGGCAAAGAGCAATGGTGTTGAAATGATGCTGATTGAAAATGAGAGCGAAGAAGTTTTAGAAATGATAATCCGAGTTCGCAAAGCAAAAAAATGATGGTCAAGCCAATATGATACCAGGAAGGCTTTTTTATTAAATGCGAAAAAAATTATTATAAGGAATCAGCCATCATAAATGTTATCAAAAGGACTGGGTTTTTGATAACATTTATGATGGCCTCACCTCAGGAGGTTCTCCCCCTGTACCCCGGGGGGCATTTCGGGCAGCTACAATATTCCGGAGGTCATCAAGTAAACTATAGACGACGGGAACTACCAGCAGGGTCAGCATGGTTGAGGTTATAAGTCCGCCAATTATAGCATGAGCCATGGGAGACCGGCTTTCGGCACCAGATCCCAGGGCCAGGGCCAGAGGCAGCATGCCGAATATCATGGCCAGAGACGTCATCATTATAGGACGGAGTCGAACGGAGGCGGCTTGGAGCAAAGCTTCATTTCTCGGTACTCCTGTGGCCCGGGCCCTTTTGGCAAAATCTATCAACAGAATGGCGTTTTTTGTAACCAGGCCCATCAGCATTATGATGCCGATCATGGATACCAGACTAAGATCGCTGCCTACCAGGAAAAGCCCCAGAATCGCACCGATAATCGCCAGTGGTAATGAAAACATGATGGCCAATGGATCTATGAAACTCTCAAATTGGGCGGCCATAACGAAGAAAATGAACAATATGCCAGCCACCATGGCCAGAACCAAAACCTGCCAGCTTTCGGTCATCGCTTCGGCATAGCCCCCTTCTACCAATTGGTACCCGGCCGGTAATTTAACTTCATTGTTCACTCTTTTCAGGAAAACCTTTTTAAATTCTCCCAGTGAAGTTCCATAAAGATTGCCGGAAAGGACAATTTCCTTGGAGCGGTCAAAACGACTGATTTCCTGCGGTTCGCTGGAAAATGATATACGGGTTAACTGGTTGAGGGATATCATAGCAGGCATCCCATACTCTGTCGGATAATTGCTGGGAAGGTATATGCCTGTCAGATCATCCAAACTCTGCCGCTGTTCTCCACTCAGCCGTACTCTGACATCTGAACAGTGCCCCTTATCTTCAAACTGCCCCACTATAGAGCCAGTGTATAAGGTGCGGAGAGTAGCAGCTATCTGAC
>JAAZMR010000004.1 GCA_012798695.1 Bacillota bacterium
AGTGCACCTAACAACACCTGCCCCTGACCTCTGTTTTCCAAGGTTGCACCTCCTGCCTCTCTTCTCTCCTTATCACCGAGTGATTACTCTCTAATTATCTTGCCCACATACGGAGAAGTCATGGCTGCCAACAACCCTCCGTAATCCAGGCGGAACTGCAGTTGTGTACCGGTATCAATCCGTCTCTGGGCATTATCTATAGCCAGAATCGTATGATCACTAGTCATCCCTATGACTTCAATGCCTGGTTCTGTAGGCCTGATCGTGCCTGAGCCTAGTTCTTGCCTGCCCAAAGCCACTACCGCTCGCCAATGAGTGCCCCGGTCTATTAGCTGGCAGTGTTCGTCAAACGCGTTGCATCCGGTAGCACCATCAGGCAAACTAGGCTTCTTGGCCACCTCAATCACCTCCGCGTCAAGCCGAAAAGCATCTGGGCTTGTCCCAGGCAAAGCTTCCTTGGTGATCACATCCCACCCTAGCAAAATACTCTCCCCCACCCGCAGATGTGCCGCAAGAGCTAGCTTGGGCCACTGGCCTTTGTAGATGATTCCCAGAGCACTGCTATTTCCGGCAGACAGCATCAACTGCGCCGTGGGACCAGCCCCTAACCCTTGAGCTAAACTTTCCAGGGAAATAATGCCAGTCGGAGTCGGTAGGGCGCCTGCGAAGCAGGCCAGATTGGTCCCCAAGCCCCGGATCCGGATGCCCGGCAACTTGTCCGTGGCTATAGCCAGCTCTTCGAGCTGTTCAGGCATAAGCCCCTCTCGCCTATCCCCCATCTCTACCATGGGGATTACCTGAGTCTCGCGGCCGTGGCGTATTGCTGCTCGAGCAAGGGCTTGCATAGTGGGAAACGCAGAGCAAAGGACAATATCTGCTGTAGTTACTGTGGAGCTAATCTCTCCCATAGTAGGGCTTCTCAGCAGCATCAAAGGTGCACCGATGCCACTCTTACGCAACCGCAGCAGATTTACTACACGGGAATCGCCAATTCCAGCAACACCCCCGGCCAGCATCGCACGGGCCACGGCTGGTAGGGCTCCTACTCCTTTCGTCACACCAAATACAGCTAGGCCTACTCGGCGGCAAGCCTCAACCACAGCCATGCTGTTTTGGTAGATCGCATGAGTATCAACCCATAGCTTCGGTAGATGCATCAGACACTCCCCTTTCCGGGGTATGGTCAGCCAACTAGCCGACAGATTTCATGTTTCTCTTCAGCAGTATATTTGGAAAGTATGTGGCGATTAATAGTAGCGAATGATCCCCCAGTAGATAGCCTCTGCCAGCTTCTTCTGGTATCCTGGATCAGCTAGTAGGCGGGCTTCCCTAGGATTGGACAAAAATCCCACTTCAACAACTACCGCCGGCATCTTAGCTTCCTTCAATACTCGATAGTCCCCGGCATTAGCCTGCCTACGGTTGGGCCCTAATCTCCGCACTAACTCAGACTGAATGGCCACTGCTAGCTTCTTGCTTTCCTCTTGACCAGGATAATAGAAGGTCTGGGCACCAGACCAAATCGACTGGGGAAAACTATTGCAGTGAATGCTGATAAATAAGTCTGCCTGCGCCCTATTGGCCATACCTGCGCGTTCAATCAAATCCTGTCGTTTGCTGCTCCAGAAATTCCTCCCCAAAGGGAGGTTTGCCGAGCTATCTTCATCTCGAGTCAAGATGGTGTAGACGGCAGCCTGGTTCAGGAGACTTTGCAGGTGCTTGGCTATGTGGAGCACCACATCCTTCTCTAGCGTACCATCGGCAGCCACTGCTCCCGGATCAAGGCCGCCATGGCCGGGGTCAAGCACTATTAGGCGTCCGGAGATCTTGTCTCCCAAATACCCGGTGGCTGACTGCAAGGCGAAATGCCTCTCCACCACCACTAGAGCTCCCACGATGACCAGACAGCAAAAGACACCGATCAGCACCCTCTGCATCCTGTGCCTCACCAAGACAATCAATATGCACCGTGGCACTGGCATCAACTCCCAGCCTGTATGAAGTCACCACCTAGGTAGTGAATCTCACCTACAGACTTATGCTACAGATGCCAGGATATTAACTGCTTCCTCTCTAAGCGTACGCGGCGAATACCCGATAACCGCCGCCTTTAGCGATTGTTTGCACCCGGGGATATATGGTAAGCAAGTATTTCTGGAGACTGTTGGCGCCCTGCTTGGTACGGATTACAAGACAAAGGATGCCACCAGGCAAGAGATGGTCTTTAGCCTCAGCCAATAGTGGATAGATGACCTGTTTCCCGGCACGGATAGGAGGGTTGGTGGCAATTAGCACAAAATCTTGTTCTGGTATTACGGAGAAATCTTCACCATGGCGGACATCTATCTTGGATATGCCATTCAACCTGGCATTGGCCCGGGCTAGCTCCACAGCTCTCTGGTTGATATCCACCATGACCACCTCTAGCTGCGGCTGCTCCCGGGCGGCCACAATGCCTACCGGCCCATATCCACAACCGAGATCGAGCACTCGACCATATTCTGGCAGACGCAAAGCATCGATTAAGAGCCGTGTGCCCCGATCGATCCGGGATCGGGAAAACACGCCTGCTTGAGTCACAAACCGATAGTCTCTGCCGCGCAATGTGGCCGTAATTTCCCTAGTATCTGGCTCTGACGTCGGTTGGGAGCTGAAATAGTGTTCATGGCCCATATCGCTTCCTATTTCCTTTCGAGAGGCACTGTTTCCAATCGCACATCAACAGCCGCCGTATCGCCCACAAAGAGAGAGCGGCCCAACCTAGAATCATAGTTGGTCCAACTTTCTCCTGGCGAACTGTTCTCCAGAATCTCAGCAAACTTGCTCACTTGGCCATCGAGGTTATCACAATGGTGTAAGATACAGGCTTCTAAAGTCTTCGGTTGTTTTGGTGATCCCCATTCGAGTTGGCCATGGTGGCTCAAGAGCATATGCTGCAAACGCATAGCCTTTTCTTCAGGGAAACCGGCTAGACCGGCAATTGCCTCTGTAACCATACTATACCCCATTACGACATGACCCAAGAGACGACCTGAATTAGTAATCTCAATCCCTGCCTTGACCGCGTATTCCTGGACTTTGCCTACATCATGCAAAAGCGCACCAGTGATCAGAAGATCCTGATCGGCTTCAGGATAGAGCAAGGCTACGGTTTGACACAGCCTTACCACATTCAGGGTATGCTCCAAGAGCCCTCCTACATAGGCTTGGTGCATTGATCGAGCTGCAGGAGCAACGCCAAAAGGCTTCATAAATTCATTAGAAAAGATACACTGCAAAAGACCTTGACAGTCCCGATCAACTACCCCTTCCATGATTGTCTCAAGTTCGGAAAGCATTGCTTTCCGGTCCCGTTTGGTAGATGGCAGGAAATCCTCAGGAGAGTATTCCCCTGGCAATGGCTTCATCACCGAACTACATACTACTTGAAGAGTATCTCGAAAAACGGTAACCCGCCCTTCCACGGCCACTACATCGCCAGTGGAAAGCTGTGCGGCTAGTTCCTCCCCTTGTTCCCAAACAATAGCTCTGATTTCGCCGGTCTTATCGGCCAGCTGCATCAACAGAAACCGCCCTGGCTTAGAATTGAAGGGAATAAGTTCCTTACGAGTCACAAGATAATGGCCGCGAACATTGACTCCCTCTGCCATGTCTCTAACTTGCATCTTCTCTCTCCTTGCATATTACCTGCCATCTGCGCAGCAGGCTTTGAGTTTTCACCAGACCAACTCACAGACCCTGGATCACGCCCAATAGCTGCACTAAGGTCTGTAGGTCCCAGGAATTATGCAAGAGCACCATCTCCAAGAGAGATGGCTCTTGGTACAACACAAACTGGTAGTATAGCTCCGGAATCATATAACCAGGAACATCACCGGAGCGATATGCATCTAGTACATAGGTTTCCACCGTTGTCAGGCGGCAATCGGGAAGCAAGCCCCGATAGTGTCGCCGCACATGGCGCAATAAATCGATATGCAGCTTGGGAGCCAGACTCTCACCCAAGTAATACCGCAAGCGACCATTAAGAAAAGGTTCATCAAAGGTACGGCCATTATAGGATACCCATACTGGCCGTTGACTCAAAACTTCAGCAGCTGCACCCAAAACACCGATTTCCTCTTCAAAGCTCCGGGCCAGAAATTGCTCTAAGCACAACCGTCCTTCCTTAAAGTATATCAAACCGATCAGAAAAAGGGGCTGAGTAGAGCACAAGCCTGTGGTCTCCAGATCGAGGAAGACAAACTCCTCTGGTTCAAATAGACGAGCTAGATCCCAGTCTGAGGCACCCCAACCGGATAGTCTGGCTGCATCTCTGGATTGAATACACTGTAGCACCTCGGTTGCCCCTCTACCAAACCTTTCATGCTCAAGAAGTTCTGCCACCCAGACCACACCAGATTGCTGCAGGCGGTCGGCTGTCTTGGGGCCGATCCCGGTGATCAATTGCAGCTGACGCTCCAGACGTTTGGCGTCTCCCACCAAAGGGGGAAAATCCAAGGCTACATCCTCTTCGATCAAGTAGTACGATACATGATCGTTTTTCTCCACAGTGCCTCCCAAGAAACCAGAGGCCAATTCCGGTTCTGCTAACATACGGGGGTTTAGGCCGGGACCGCTCTTGGCTGTTGACCCCTGACGTTGGCGCAACCGATCACTAAGGTTGAGACCCAAACCTCTCCCCCTCTCGCCATGATTCCAGCCAGCCATTGTCCCCTCACGTTCCCACCATCACGCTCCCACTTTACTCTGCTTTTCTATACGCTTCAGCTCATCTCGTGCTGCCGTGAGGCTTGGATCAAGATCCAAGGCTTTATTGAGGTGCTCCTCGGCCTTTATCCACCGGGCCTGGCTGGCATAGGCTCTACCCAAGTGATAGTGAACCAAAGCTCGATCCCAGGGGCGATCATCCTCCCCCATCAGTTCCACTGCCTTGGTCAACTCTACTATGGCACTATCGTAATCTCCCTGCTGGTAATATGCCCAACCCAGAGTATCCCGGAAAGCACCATTCCCAGGGGACAATGCTACAGCTTTCTCGGCCATGTCTACTGCTTTCTCCAAGTAAATGCCACTATCGATATAGATATAGGCTAGATTATTGTACCCTAACGGCTCCTCTGGTGCCAGCATAATCACCTGTTCAAATTCGGCAATAGCCCCTGCTTCATCACCACATCCTACATAGGCACATCCGAGATTGGAGTGGGCGCCTATGTTGTACGGGTCAATCGAAACTATTTTCTCAAACTCCTTGGCCGCGGCCTCATAATTGCGGGAGGCCAAGAAAGCGGCACCTTTGGCAAAGGCACTCCGCAACACCTCAAATTCTTCCACATAGAAGAGTTCATCAGGCAAAACTACATTGAATTGGAGATCAGAAAACTCCTGCACTATGACCAGCCGCGTGCCCCGTACACATACTTGATGGGGAAACCAAGTATTTTCATTGAAGCGGCTCAAGTTCATCACCATGACCACTGATTCTGATCCTATTTCTGCCACTTCTGCGCTCAGTCCGATGATTTCCCCATCAGGGTCTTCCTCTAGCTCTATGGCCCTATACTCAATTGATGCATAGGGAGTACCTAATCCGGTAACTCTCAAGGGGAGCCAACTCTTGGCATCCACCCAAAACACCGTATTTTCCCAAATCTTTGTTGCAGCTTCCGGGGGGCGGATCTCCACCATGTATACTTCTCGGCCTAAGTATTCATTCTCCCCTACTAGATATCCTTGACCACTTTGAGCTAGCTGGCTCAGGGCTGCGAAGACTAAGTCTATGACTAAGGGAAAACCCAACTGGGTTGGATCATGTGTAATACGAGGCTTGATTGAATCAGGCAGGTAGTATGCCACCATTTCCCCATCAGTTATGATCGTTGTGGGGAGATGGGAATCACCTACCATGTAGTCCAATCTCAAGTGTTCCCAATCTCTCACCATCAGGTCCCCGATCAGCTCCAGATCAAGTTCGCCCTTCTGGATAGAGACAGTGACTGTGCCCGTCAGGTCCCGAGCTAAACTAAACTGAGCCGCCATCTTCTCCAGGACACCATCACCATCCAAGCCCAAATGCCCATCGGCAGCCCAAGTATTCGTGGGCCAGATGTTTAGGGCAGCCGTCATCACCAGGCAGCACAGAATGAGCAGCAAACACCAGTTGCACCTGTAAAGAACCCGCAACTTCTCATCTCCCTGCTTACTTAACCCAGGTAGACCATCCGCCTCCAGTAGACCAGGCGGATTCGCCTACCCACTCAGTAGCAATCTCTACATGTTCTCGGCCCAAACACGCCATCTAAGCGATTGACAGCCAATAAAACGCCTTCCGATCCACTAGCTGATACGGAGTTCTGCAACCGAATCCAAAACATAATCTGGTACTATCTCTGAGGCTTCGAGGGTTTCCCGGCTAGTGACACCGGTGAGCACCAACGCCGTAGCTAAGCCGAATCTATTGCCCATGAGAATATCCGTCTCGATTCGATCTCCTACCATGAGACAGCGCTCGGGGGCAACCTTGAGGATATCCAAAGCCACCTCCACAGTGATGGGGCTCGGCTTACCGACTACCAGTTCCAGCTTCTTCCCAGTGGTGCCCTCCACTGCCCCGATCACTCCACCGGCATCGGGGATCTCGCCATCTTCCAAGGGACAGGTGCGGTCGCTATTGGTGGCAATCAACCGAGCACCCCGTTTCACACACTGCAGAGCCCGGTTAAGTTTCCCGTAATGAAAAGTACGGTCAAAGGCCATGACCACATAATCCACTTGATAGTCCACTTTCTCCGGCTCTAGTGTATACCTGACCCCAGCCTCATCTAGATCATCAAGCAGTGCTTGCTCCCCGATCACATAACAGAGACAATTCGGGGCGTGACTCTGCAGATACTGTCCCAAAACAAAGGATGAGTTAATCACATGGCTGACATCTGTGGGTATTCCCAGTCGCGTTAGTTTGGCTGCATAGTCATAGCGGGTTTCAATGGGCTTATTTGATAAAAACATGACACCCTTACCCGCAGCTCGCAACTCTTTGATGACAAGGTCAGCCCCCGGCAGCAACTTTTCCCCCAAATAAATCGTCCCATCCAGATCGAAGATATACCCATCATATAGCTGCATCTGCCTCAATTCCTACTCGACACCCTTTCCGGTTTCCCCCCCAGAGGAAAATCTCATATTATCGCTTTGGGCCTTCTCCCTTTCCAGCCCCACAGCTCTGCCTTACTAGTCGATACGGCCACCGCTGGGCTGTCCAAGACTGCCCGCACTTCCTGAACGGTCTCGACCAGACCCCCGGCGATGATCGGCGGCATCTCGGCTACCGGCAAGCGGCGGCCAAGATATGGTAAAACCAGAGCCGGTAAGATCTCCACCGCGTCTGGTGCTGCCGAACGCAACATGCCCAGGCCGGTCTTGACTGCCTCGGAGTCCAAAGCAAACAACCGCTGAATAGCTAACAGACCTACATCCTTGGCCGCCCGAATTAGGTGGGTGCGAGTAGTAACAACCCCATCCAAAGGTAGCTTCTGCGCGAGATACTCTATCCCCGCCGCGTCCTTGCCAATGCCAGGAATCAGATCAATATGAACCAAGGCAAGGCAGCCGTCTTCTGCTTTGATGGCAGAAACCATTGCACTCAAATCCAGAAGAGTCCCACCCAGGATGAAGAATACATTCATCCCTTTACTGACCGCAATCTCCACTGTTGTCGGTTCTCGGATCCCGGCGATCACCGGCTTTTCGGCGAGCTTATCCATGAGCAAACGTTTCTTGTTATCCCTCAACACTTGGGTACACTCCCCTTGGATCTTTCCCCCTGTTTTGCCATTTCCCTTCCAAAGCACACTTCGCTACCCACTACTTGCCGGGCTGAACCTGCCAAAGGACAAAGCAATGGCTTGTAGATTAACTCAAAAGGCCCTAGCGAAACTATCCATGGGCACCAACCTCACACATGATGATGGTCTGTGTCTCAGTGACTAGGACATCAACCGGTATATCATGTTTTGCTGCCGGCACATCTTCCAATAACTGCAGATCATAACAGACTCCGACTTTCCAAGCTTGAGTGGCCTGTTCCAGAAAGCGATCATAGTAGCCGCCACCGTAACCAATGCGGTTTCCCCGGCCATCGAAAGCCACCCCGGGCACGACCACTACATCTAGAGTATGGGGTGCTACAGGCTCACCCACTTTCCGGGGCTCATGAATACCCCAATGACCGGGTTCCGCCTCAGTTCGACACGTGATGGGGTAAAGAGCCAAGGCCTTAGTCTCAGGCAAACAGACCGGTGCTACCACTTCCTTACCCAAAGCTATGGCCTGATCCAAAAGGAGCCAGGTATCGACTTCACTGCCAAAGGCTAGAAAAAGCATGATTCTGCGCGCTGAGACCACCATCGGCAGTGCGAAGAACCGCTCCTGAATCGCTATATTCCACTGTCGCCGTTCGGCACTGGTGAGGCCATCTCTTACCTTGAGCAGCTTCCGCCTAATGGCCTCTTTACTTGTCATCGGTCTTCTTCCTCTCCCCACTGCCACAAGCTCACCAAATCAGTCTACAGCCTGGGGCACAACCACCGAGATCTCACTAAGCACGGGGCCAGACTATGGATACAGCCATCCGTTTCTCCCTAAATTGCTCCTGCAAGCATCGGTCTACATCCTCTAAGCTGAGCCTTTGCAGGATATCCAGGTATGAGAAGAGGGAACTGCCCCGGAAACCAGTAGCGATGAAATTGTTCGCTATGAACTCCAGAGAGTTAAAGGCATAGAGAAAGCCACCTATTGACTTTCTTTTTTGCCTTTGAAACTCCTCTTCTGGGACACCGTTTTCTCTTGCCTCCCTCAGGCCTACTGAAATGGCCGCTTCCAGCTTACCGGGATCAGGCGTAGCTCCTCCCAATACCGCATGAGCAAAGCTTGCTTCTGCGGTGTAGTAGGCACTAAAGGTATTATCAATTAGGCCACTTTCATAGAGCCGATTGTACAAAGCCGATGTCTTTCCCAACAGCAGCTGCAATGTCAAGCTAGAAGCCAATTGTCGATACAGTAGTTCATCTCCGGTTTGCAGGTCCACATCCTTGAAGCCTATATAGCACAGCGGCCGAGCCACTGACATTTGAGCTTCAACTCGAGCTTGAGCCACTGGCAGAGGCTCATGGGGATACAGCCTGCGGATCACTCCTCGGGCTTTATGATCATGAGCTTGCAGGCGGCTCTCCACCAACCGGATAGTTGCTTCCGGCTCTATGGCACCAATGGCAAACAACACCATGTTCTCAGGATGGTAAAAGGTACCATGACATTGATAGAGGATATCGGGGGTGATGCTGCTTACTGACTCCACCGTACCAGCGATCTTCTCCCTAACGGGATTCCGCCGGTACAGCCCCTGCAGTAGATTGGAGATAACCTGAAACTCTGGATCATCCTCATACATGGTGATCTCTTGTGCTATGATCCCCTGTTCTTTCGCCACATTTTCTTCGGTAAAGTACGGGTTTTGCACAAAGTTGACCAATGTCTCCAGGCAGGGATAGAAGTTGTCAGTCGTAGAAAATAGATAGCTGGTCAAGCAATAACTTGTGTAGGCATTGACTGAAGCTCCCCAAGCGGCAAAGTCTTCGAATACATTGCCTTGACGCTGTTCGAACAGCTTGTGTTCGAGGAAGTGGGCCACTCCAGCCGGGGTAAGAGTCGCTTTCTCTTCACCGGGGTAGATAAAGTTGGTATCTATGGAGCCATACTTGGCGGCAAATACAGCGTACTTTTCATTATAATCTGGTTTTGGCATTACATAAACATCCAAGCCATTAGGAAGGTGGGCGTGATAAAGCTGTTCATTTAGTGTTTGGCTACCCAGTCGTTTAAGATCGATAGTCCCCTTCATGGCACGCGTGCCCCCTTTGCTCGTGTGGCAGCACCATCAAAATGGGCTAGAGGATGGCCCCGGAGGAAATAGATAGTATCTAGTTGCAGCTGGCGGCCTTGTTCTACAAGATCCCCTATGGTGACCTGCCGAATAGCGTCAATAGCTGCCTCCATATCCCGCCTGACTCCATTGATAACCCCGGTTATGCCTCGATCAATCACCGCCATAGCACTATCTTCCATGGTCAATACTCCGCTAATCAGTCCTCGCTTAGTTGCTGCCAATTCCTCGGAAGAGATGTTCCCTTGATTCATCTCCTTTATCTGGTTAAGAATGATTTGCACCGCCTTGTCGTAGTTGTCTGGATGAATACCGGCATTGATCATGAGAAAACCTTTGCTAGCCTCCAAACGGGCCCAGACATAATAGGCCAAACTGGCTTGCTCCCTCACATTGATGAACAGCTTGGAGTGGGGGAAGCTGCCTAGTACCCCGTTGTATACGAGCAATTTGTAATAATCTGGGGATTTATAGGTAATCGGTGTCCGGTACCCAAAAAGAAGAATGCCTTGCTGCAGATCCCCTTGCTCCTGTACCTGCCTTGCCTCTGTGGGCGCAGGCCACTGCTTAGGGGAAGGTAACGGCCTATATCCATCTCTCCACTCAGATAGCCCCTCTGTCCAGCGCCTTTTCACCACACCCAAATCCACGTCTCCTACCACGAATATGTCAATGGGACTATGTGACATGACTGCTCGATAGTGTTGCCACAAAGCTTGTGGAGTTGCGTTCTTGATCTCCTCAATAGTGCCATACTTGAAAATGGAAAAAGGCTCACCAACAAACATAGTCTCATAGAATCGCTGGAGAGCATAACTGCGCTTATCATTAATCAGGCTGTTGACCCGATTGATCAGATTGAGCTTCTCCCGTGCTACGTATTCGGGGTCAAATTGAGCGCCATCTGTCCAGGGGTCGCAAACCAGCTGCACCAAGGTGGCTACTCCCCGTTCAAGCACTTCTCGGCCTTCTTCCACATAAGCACCCCCTGGAATTTCAAAATAGAACTCAACACAATGCCGCTCCCCGATTTTGGAGACATCACAGCCAAACCGAGCACCATAGAGATCAGCCAAATGGGATGCAATAGCCTGCATAGTACGGAGCCGAGCACTGCCCCGTGACATCACCATGGGCAACAAGGCAGTCAAGGCAGTGTTGTCGCCCAACGCTGTTTGTACATATACCCTGAAAGTTATCGTTTTGAACTTGCTGGTGGGCAAAGCATGGAGCTGTACACCTTCAACAATCGTCTCTGTCCTAAACATCCAGCCAAGACCTCCTTTTCTGTTAGTCTCCCATGTGTCTAGCCGCCTATGCACCAGCAAAACTTTGAAAACGGAACTTCAACAGGAAAGAAGCACCTTCAGCCTCAGATCAGCATAGAATGTCATAAATCCACCTTAAATGAAAGGAGATTGCTCCATGGATAAATCGGAAGATATCCTGTTCAAAGCTCGCCAAATGCTAAACGACGAGATTATTCAGCTTCAACATGACTTGAGAACTCTAAAAAAGCGCCTGGCCCAGCTGGATAAAATTCTGGGGGCTCCCACCCAAACACCACGTCGCCAAACCATTAGTGAGGCATTGATCGGTATCCTGGCTGCTGCGAATCCCCACCCCTTGTCGACACAGGAAGTCGTTCAACAATTTCAAGCCCTGGGCATCCACCAGCGAGCGAAAAACCCGTATAATAGTATTCAAGCCTTGCTCCACCATTTGAAGAAATCAACTCCTCCTAAGGTTATCCAAGATCCTGTAACGGGAAAATGGTCACATTATGGATGAGGAGATCACATAGATTCCCATGATACATGCCCTGACTGCCTGACCGCCAGATTCGCTTGTATAATAGCAACCCCTAGTGTATACTTTAAGTCATAGCACTCCACTTAAAAGTTGCGCTAAGGAGGTGCCCCATTATGGAGGAACAGGTAAACAAGGTTTTGGACGAGATCCGCCCCCAGCTGCAGGCCGATGGCGGTGATGTGAAACTAGTGAGTGTAGAAGACGGCATAGTAAAGGTCCAGCTGCAGGGAGCCTGTGCTGGTTGTCCTTTCTCAACTATGACACTTAAGAATGGCATCGAGAGAATTCTGAAACAGAGTATTCCTGCGGTCAAGGAAGTAAGGGCAGTGTAGGGGGATCCATTACCCTTACTAAGATGTATGCATATAAGAGGCGAGATGCGGTCGGTATCTCGCCCTTTTTGTGGAGGAATTTAGATGAACCCTCACGGCAATCCAGAATCGCTCTTGGTGGTAGATCGAAGGGAGGGTGCCTGGTGCATGCAATCAAGCAAGAATTACTGCAGTACGCTGCTGATCTCGGATTCGACCTGGTCGGCATCACTACCCCTGATCCCTTAGAGGAGGCCTGGGTCGAGATAAATCGCCGCATTAAGGCAGGAATTTATAGCTCATTAGCTCCAGGCAGCCCCGAGGAACGCACCACACCAGCTCTCCTCTTATCCGGTGTACAGAGTGTGGTCATGGTCGCCATGTCCTATAGTGTGGATCCTCGGCTCCACCCTATGGCGCATGATGAAACTAATCTAACCCAACAGTTAGATCAGTGTACACCCGGCCCGGCCTCTGTATACCGCGGCCTTCTATCTCGCTATGCTCGGGGACAGGATTACCATCAGGTGATGGTCCCCCGTCTCCATGATTTAGCTGATTTCCTAGAGCATTTGGTACCCGGTACCCGTTCCCGAGTCATAGTCGATAGCGGCCCACTAGCAGAGAAAGCTATGGCCTACCGGGCAGGGTTGGGTTTTTTCGGCTGGAATTCCTGCCTGATCACCGAGCGCTTCGGTTCATGGGTATTTCTGGGAAGCTTACTGACTACAGCTCCCCTGCCTCCTGACCCTTTCCAGCCCAAGCTCTGCCAACAGTGCGGGCTCTGCATGAAAGCGTGTCCCACCGGGGCCATTATTGCACCTTATGTAGTGGATCCACACCTCTGCCTATCCCAGGTCACACAAGCCCGGGGGATCATGCCTGAAGAATTTCGCGAGCCCCTCGGCAATCGTTTATTTGGGTGTGATACTTGCCAGGCAGTATGCCCTCACAATGCTGCCCCCGAATGGGGCAATCACCCGGAGTTCATCCCACACCCCTTACTCGGTAATGCCCCTCCCCTGGAGATGGTGATCAACCTCACTAATCGGACTTTCCAGGCAACCTTTGCTCAAACGGCGGCCGGCTGGCGGGGCAAGAAGGTGCTACAGCGCAATGCCTTGATTAATTTGGGTAATATCGGCAATGTGAACAGCATTTCACTCATAACTGCTGCCCTGAAGGACCAAACGGCACCCATTAGGGCCGCTGCCCACTGGGCCCTGTCAGCGGTCCGTATGCGAAGCGCCCAGAGAAGATGATGCACACTTGGCATGGTCATACCTATGAAACCAACTCCGAGTCCAAGCACTGCCTATTATCCTTTGCACCTTGGTAATAGTCTTCCAACATGCTGTCCACAAAGTATCAGTACATTCCTTCAGCATACATAGTCTCCCAGCAGCTGCAGGGCTCCTGGGTTCCTGTCTCCAGCTGCACACCATGGTCATGCTCTTGATTCATGGTTGTGCCTCCTTCTATCTGATGAATATGTTGTCCCTGGCATAAAGGGACAGGTGGCCCGGTATAGATGCTATACGCATGGGAATGCTCTCGATCAGTTGTGGAAACGCCAGCTACTCTATGAATATGGCCACCCATCATAGGAATGACGGGTCCAGTAGTGCCGGCGAGTTGGTGTATGTGCTCCAAAGCCACTTCCGTTGGTCCAACATAAGGATGAACATGACCCCTCAACCGATATTCCATTAGACCTACCTCCAGCTCTCATGATGCTATAATCTATGCCGAGAACCAGGAGTTAGGTTCTAGTGGGAGGCAATTTTTCCTGTTACCCGTTCATATCTAGAAGCCCGATCCAAGATGAGTTATTGGCCTGAGAAAGGAGCCCGGCCAAGGGATAGTAGGTTCGCGAAGCCATTCCAGACAGACTGTCCGAGGGGACCTGCGATTTCTGCCCAACTCTTGGTGGGTAGGCCCATAGACTGGAGCCAGCTCAAGCCCAACCCCAAAGCGATCATCCCCAGGAAAACCGCTAGTTCCCGCCACAACCTTCCTCTGATGAGTCGGGGCATTTCATATGCCACTATCGCTCCAAAGGCAACCAACAGCCCGGCACCATTCATGAGAATCACCTCCTTAGCGGGACCCCGACCTCAATCAGTCCGGAACGCCGGATCTTACTCTCTACTTCCACCTTGACTTCCAGCTCTTGAAAACCCTGATCATTCCAGTTGTCTTTCCAGCTGCTCCATTCCTTTGGATACCGTCTATAGATAGCCTGTCCAAAGCCAAATATGTCTGAACCTAGCTCTCGGGCCTTTTGCAACGCAGCATTGACGTCATTGGCAATAACGGTTGCCATGCGTCTTTCCATGGAAGCCACTGCCCCTAGGCTATCTGTAATCATGAACATGTCTTCGATGTCACCTATAGCCCCTTCTGCTTGTATCTTGACCGTCATTCTCGGCCTTCCATCGACGATCTCGGGTTTGATCTTACTCCCCGCCCGCATCAGTTCGATGCCAACGTATTTCGTCTCATCTTCCGGTCTTTCAATGATGATCAGACTACTTTTCGCCTTACCTAACACCCAGTTATAGCCCCGGGCCTCGGGCTTGTCCAGCCAGCCCACCAGCTTGGATTCTCTAAAGACCGCAGCTCCAGTGATCCGAGGAGCCAAGGAGATAGTGCTCCGTTCCAGCTGCCCTCGTATGTCCACATCTGGCAGCCGATCAATCATTTCGGCTCGTATGGCCACCGGCTCGATACCCTCACCGGCCAAGGCGAGCAAGAATCGGTGTATGTCAATATCTACCACGGTGGACAATCCGGTGCTGCTGTTCTGCAAAATGCCTACATAAGCCTCTGAGCTAAGCCGCTCCATTTCCAGCTCGGTTTGAAGGAAATCCGAGGCCTTACCTCCCTTAGAAACTGCCACCTTTACCGTGCGCCTGGTCTCACCATCCCGTACGAACATATCCAGTATGTCCTCAATCCCATCTCGAGCCATTTCCTCTCCAATCACCAACCAGCGGTTATGTGCCCAAAACAACCGCCGAGACGATTGTGATGCAAAGTTGCGAGTAGCATCAAAAGGCGTATAGCCGGTACTGCTCACCAGCCAAAACGCCCTTTCCGATGCACCACTACCTCCGGTGGCAGTCACCAACGCCGCCGGTAGGGCGATCTGAACTGTTAACTGCACCTTGTCTGGTTCAGCGGCTTGATCTACACCAGCCGCCATGATAAAAGCCAGAGTCTCCACTTCCCGCCGATTCCAGCAACCTCCCAGTAGAAGCAAAATCATGCCTAGAGTCGCCAATATCAACCGTCTAGATAGTTGCGGCATATCTATCCCTCTTTTTCCAGGAATTGCCTAACCACCCTGCGAACCATCGCCATGATGTACAGAAATACAGGAATCCCTACACTAATTAGAATACTTAACGTTCCGAATCTTTTCACAGAGAGAAAATCTGAAGCATCAAAGATACCTTTGAAAAGCCAGATGGACAGAGCGGCAACTAATGCCCCGACCGGGTAGGCCAATGCCTTCAACTCCGTTAGATTAAACCATTGGGCAATGCCCAACATCGCCGCCCACAGGAATAGCGATTGCTTTACACCGGTGCTGATCGTCCAGCCAACTAAAGGGATCAGCTCTACTCGCTCAATGACGAGGGCAAACCGAATCAGTCTGCCTAGGCTGAAGGCAGGCATGATTAAAGTAGACATGGTCGAACCAAATACTGCAGCAATAGTAATGGTGAACCAAGTAAAAAGGAAGCCAGCTAAGGTCAGAGCATATACGACATACCGGCCCGCGTCCTGGGGCCGGCTGAGGTACGGAAGCAGCATAGTCATAACCAAGAGCTCCCCATAGATCGCAAAAGAAGATAGCATACCCTCCTGAACCGGCTGCCAGCCTCGGCCCATGACCGGCAATAAATTACTGGAATCCATTAGGTTAAATGGGAGGATGAGCAGTAGGATAAGCACAGCCAGAGTGACAAAAAAGCTGACACTACTGGCCCGGGCCAGAACTTCAATGCCACTACGAGCGACATTAGCGGAAAGATAAGTAAGTATGCCAACAAAGATCAGGATAGGGGTCTCGGGCATGATGCTGGTAACATAGGCGACACTGCCGACACGGACAGCATAGGCAGACTGCTGGAGAAAGAAAATGATGATCACTAGACTCACAATCCGCCCCAGCCACGGTCCCAAAATCTCCTGGGTATACTCGATAATGGTCATACCGGGAAACAAGCTGCCCAGACGCACCAGAAAAAGTCCCCAGGGAATAGCCAACAAGGTACTGAGTATGATGGAGAGCCAAGCATCATGCTCCACAGACGTTCCAGAAATAGTGGGAGCATCGATCAATGCGGCCAACATGCGCGTCAATACCAAAAATGCCAGAAACTGTCCAGAGCTGATCTTGCCACCTTCCAAAGTAGCCAATTACTAGTCCTCCTAGCTATTCATGCTTCACTCGATCCATCTCCCGGGCTTTTCTTGGGCGGCTGGGGTTTTTGCTTGGGATCCTGGCGAATATATTCCTTCTTAACTGTGGACCTTGGCCTAGTATCCATCATCCAAAGGGGTATACGGATGAATGCATCCTTCCACTCTGAGAAGATCGCTGGTGCTATTGGTTCTAGATAAGGTACCCCGAAAGAACGCAGTGACGATAGATGGATTAGAATTGCCGATAGCCCCATGATCACCCCGAAGAGGCCGAGACTGCCAGCTAGTAGAATCATGGGAAACCGCAGTAGGTGTACACTAATTGCCATACTATAAATAGGGCTAATGAAAGAGGCGATGGCAGTTGCGGCTACAACGATCACTAGAGCTGAAGAGACTAGACCTGCTCGGACCGCGGCTTCACCCAAAATCAGTGCCCCTACAATGCTAATAGCGGGCCCGATCACCTTGGGCAACCGAATCCCTGCCTCCCTGAGAAGCTCAAAACTAAATTCCAAGAACAAGGCTTCGATTATGGCCACAAAAGGGACTCCTTCTCTTTGAGCCGCGATGCTGAGAATTAGAGGTGTAGGTAACATTTCCTGATGGAAAGTAGTGATGGCCACATACGTCGAGGGCAAGGCTAATGCAATGAAAAAAGCAACTAGGCGAATAAAGCGAATAAAGGAACCGGTAAGATATCGTTCATAGTAATCCTCTGCGGCAACTAGGAAATTGGTGAAAGTCGCCGGAACTACGAGCACAAAGGGCGTGCCATCGGTGATGATCGCCACCTTCCCCTCAAGTAGAGCGGCAGCTACCTTATCTGGCCGCTCTGTCCTTAGCATAGTGGGGAACGGGGAGTATGGCGCATCTTCAATATACTCTTCTATGTACCCACTCTCTAGAATCGCATCTACCTCAATGGAGTGAATGCGACGGCGCACTTCATCCACCACCCCTTGCTCGGCAATTCCTTTGATATGAGCAATAGTCACCACTGTCTTCGTGACTGCCCCTACCTGCAAATCCTCTAACCACAGCAAGGGGGAAACTATCTGCCGCCGCAGCATGCTGGTATTAATCCGGCGGTTTTCCACAAAGCCCTGCCGAGAACCTCGGACAGATACTTCTGTGCCGGGCTCACTGATGTCCCGCTCTGCCCATCCCCGTACTTCACAGGCCAAACCCTGAGGTACACCTTGAACAAACAAGACGGCAAAACCCCTACCGATGTACTCTAGAGTCTTCTCCAGGCTGGTTGCTTCTTGCACCGCACTGATCTGAATTAATTGCTGTTTAAGTAATGCATAAGCCGCTTCCGCTTCCGGAGGCGTCGCTTCTGCATGTCGTGCTGCGTAAAAGGAGCCCTCGGAAACAGGACGGAGCACTCCATCAGTCAAGAAGATTGAATCTACCATGCCATCCAGGTGCATGATCAGAAGCTGTACCTCGGGATTAGCGCCAAACCGCAGATACCGCGATATTACATCAGAACTATTGCCAAAGGCCTGCTTGGTTTTCCGCTCTGTATCCTGGAGACTACCGGTGAGTTCTTCTGATTCTAAGTAGTCTTGCAGATCGCTAAAGCTAGCATCATCAAATCTCGGCCACTGCCGATCCTTTCTCCCTCGCCATTTCCGCCAAAGTCTGCGTATCAGCTCAACCACCAAGCCTTTGTATAGATTCTGCCAGTAGATTTCCCCTAATTGGGAGACAATATTTATCCAGATTGGGGTTTTGCTCCCCATGGAGCCAGGGCTTCTTGAGAGCTTTCAGCAAGAATCTGCGTAAAAACTTCACAAATCAACATTTTTGCCCTTGACAATCTGGTACTGACGGTGTAGTATGACATCAAACTGAATCATGTGTGGATGGAAAGACGTTGATGGGGAGGATCGCCACCAATAGACCAACCCTTAGCGAGCGGGAGATAGTGCAAGCCCCGCGGGTATGGGTGTGGCGAGTGGGCCCCGGAGTCGCAGGCCGAACGGCGCACACACGTGCGTTTAGCTTAGTAGGTTGAGCCGGCAGCCTCCGTTACCGGGCAGGGGTATCGCCTTTACATAGATGGAGGCCGTACCCTGGGCAAGTGGGATAGGTTCATGCCTGTCCAAGTAGGGTGGCACCACGAGATCAAAGCTCGTCCCTTTGGGGACGGGCTTTTTGCTTTCAGCAAGAGCCAGATCGTCCAAGTGTGCTGACACACCATCATGTGTGCAACCCGATTTGCGCAGCCCTATGCCCTGGTCCGCTGTGGCCAGGAAGTTGGGTGCGACGCCAAAACCTTTCCTCCAACTGACCAGCCAACAAGAAGAGGAGGTCATTTTCATGTTGAGAAAATCTGGAGGCAAAGCAAAGGTAGTATGTCTCGTTGTTCTACTAGCTGCTGCAGTACTATTGGCGACCACCACTGTACTAGGCAGTGCGGCAAAATTACCACCCATCAAGATCGGAGCTGCAGGGCCTTATACAGGTGATGTCTCCAAGATCGGGCTTGACGGCCTCAATGCCATTAAGATGGCTGTAGATGAGGCCAACGCGGCAGGTGGTATTGGGGGACGCATGATCGAGATAGTCGAAGCCGATGATGCGGGAGACCCATCCAAAGCCATTCTTGTCGCTGAGAAACTAGCTATGGATCGGGCAGTGATCGGTGTAGTCGGGCCGATGAATAGTGCCACCGTGCAAGCTGCCCTTCCCACCTACCAGCGGGTAGGCCTACCCATCATCAGCCAATCGGCCACATATCCGAACCTGACCGAAATGGGTTACAAAGTTATGCATCGGATTTGCCCTCGGGATGATGCTCAAGGACCTGCATCGGCTCGGTTTATCGCCGAGGCTCTCCAGGCGAAAACAGTTTACATTATCGATGATAAAACTACCTACGGCCAAGGGCTCTCTGATCAGGTTGAGCCAGCTCTCAAAGCCGCTGGTGTAGAGGTCTTGCGTGGACAGATCGCCATCGAAGATAGGGACTTCTCCCCTATCCTGACTCGCGTCAAGGCATCTGCACCGGATCTCGTCTACCTAGGTCTCGCCAATCCAGCTCAGGCAGCCAGCTTAATCAAACAGGCAGCTGGGCTGGGTCTTCAGCCTACCTTCATGGGCGGAGACGGACTAAAGGAAAAAGATCAATTGATCACGGGCGCTGCCGGCCTGGCAGAGGGTATGTATGTCACCTCTATAGGTAAGGACATCCGGGAGGTACCCGAGGCACAAGAATTCATAGAAAAGTTCGAATCAAAATACGGGGCCATGAGCGTATTCGGGGGCCAGTCATATGAGGTAGCCAATATTCTCATCGATGCAGCTAGACGGGCTGCATCTGATCCCATGAAAATTACCCGAGCCAATGTGCAGGAAGCTCTGGGCAAGACCAGCAGCTATACAGGCATTCTGGGATTCCCGATAGGCTTCGATGGCAAGGGTGATGTTGTCGGTGCCAGCATCTTTGTTTATCAGGTCAAAGATGGCAATTTCCTGCTTGTAGAGGAATACCCGGCAACTATAACTATATCCGGCCAATAATCTTTGAATCGAATGAGTGGCTGAGCGGCAGGGGCGCCCCTACTAGGCCAATACTAGGCTTTACACTCTTGCCGCTAGCCATCTCCTGAGAGAAGCCACCTCTAGGCCGGCGAAACCCACCTGATGTTCTATTCAAGGATGATTACGTCATAGACAGTTGGAAAGCTAAATTGGGGTGAAGTAATGGAACAGCTGATTGCGCAGATTCCACAACAGATTGTCAATGGCCTTACACTAGGGAGTGTATACGCCCTCTTGGCTCTGGGTTACTCCATGGTATACGGTGTGTTGAAAATGCTCAACTTCGCGCATGGAGATGTCTTCATGGTGGGGGCCTTTGCCGGATGGGCAGTTCTAACCCTTTGCGAACAAAGTGGACCTATTTCCATGCCCGCTTTGGTTTTGGTTCCGATGATTACAGGCGCCGTAGCGGCAACTGCTATATTGGGAGCGGTCATCGAGCGCTTCGCTTATCGACCCCTGCGGGGCGGTTCCCGCCTAGTCACACTCATCTCCGCTCTAGGTGTATCCATAATTCTGCAAAATGCGGCGATGCTCTTGACCTCTGGCAGGGCCAAAACTTTCGCCACAGAGCTATTGATTCCTCAGGATTTGGTGGTCCATGTCGCAGGGGCTACCATTTCAGCAACGCGCCTCGCCATGCTGGGCACATCAATTCTGACCATGGTGATCCTCGATGCGGTGGTGCTCAAAACAAAGTTCGGTCGCGCCATGCGGGCAACCAGCCAGGACCCGGAAGCAGCGGAATACATCGGTGTCTGCACAGCCCGAGTAATAGCCACTACCTTCGTGCTTGGCTCTGCACTGGCTGGGCTAGCTGGAGTGATGATTGGCCTTTACTACACACAGGTGGATTACATGATCGGATTTTCTGCCGGAATGAAAGCCTTCACAGCTGCCGTTCTCGGCGGCATCGGCAGCTTCCACGGTGCTATGGCCGGTGGGCTATTGTTAGGCTTGGCCGAGAGCTTTGGAGTGCTAATAGCTCCACCAGTTTACAAAGATGCTATTGTCTTTGCAGTACTTATTCTTACTCTCATCCTCCGCCCCTCGGGGTTATACGGTAAGCCCAGATCATCTCGAGCGTAAAGGCTATAAGTGGCGAACACAGACATGAAAGGCGGCATAGCCAATGGCCAGCGATTATACTGACACCTTGAAGAAACGTACCTCTAACGATCAGCTGCGTCAACAGAGAAAGAAAACCGAAGCCCCGGAACCGACGGCAGCCGGGTTGCCTGATAGGAGTCTACAGCAGGAAGGCTTTGTGGGGCGGTTGGGGCTGGCATCGAACCAGCGTTTCACGTTGGTCCGAGCAGTTGTCTTCTTAGGCTACGCCCTTCTCTTGCCCATTCCCCTCGTGACAGGCAACTACTACCTAATGAGAGCTGGAGGCTCCATCGGTATATACTTGATGCTGGCAGCGGGGCTCTCCATCGTCGCTGGCCAGGCAGGGCTCCTTGATTTGGGGTATGCGGGATTCTACGGAATCGGAGCATATGTATATGCCCTATTGGCATCACCCCAGTTTGGCATACATCTGCCCTTCTTGGTGGCAGCCGCCGCATCTACGACGGCAGCAGTACTCGCAGCTATGGCGGTGAGCCTACCTACACTGCGCCTGCATGGTGACTACCTGGCCATGGTGACACTAGGGTTCGGTCAGATAGTGAAAATTCTGCTAAACAATATGGACCGCCCCATCAACATCACTAATGGCCCAAATGGCATAGTCGCAATCGATCCACCCCGCATACTCGGTTTTACCTTTGGGTCCATGGAATCGCAATACATCTTTATCTGGGTCTCTGCTATAGGGATACTCATCGGGGTGTCACGATTGACGGGTTCTAAGGTCGGGCGAGCATGGAATGCTTTACGTGAAGACGAGACAGCAGCAGCGTGTATGGGTGTGAACATTAAGCGCTATCGGGTATCTGCCTTTGTCGGCGGTGCTGCTATTGCGGGGCTGGCCGGTGCTTTATTCGCCTTATGGCAGGGCGCAGTCTTCCCCCAAAACTTCACGATGAACGAAACCATCGTACTTTACTGCATGATTGTACTGGGCGGTGCCCGCAGTGTGCCTGGGATTATGCTCGGAGTCCTGTTGCTGCAGGTTTTGCCTGAAGCCTTGCGGGCCTATAGTGTCTATCGCATGCTGATCTACGGTTTCGCCCTGGCCTTGTTGGCCATTTTCCGCCCCCAGGGCCTGATCGGGATCGGTGAACGCTTGATTGGGATAGTGCCCGATAAAGTCGCTGATATCGCTGCTCAAACTACCCATCAAGACTGTCCCGATGGACCACATTCCCGTTCCACATCCGCTCAAGAGCCAGTCCGTAACTCCAATAGAGCAACTCTATCAGCTCAACCAATCCTCGAGATCGAGCAGCTAAGCTGCAGTTTTGGGGGCCTAGATGCCCTTACCGGCGTAAACTTCTCCATGAACAAAGGTGAGGTTCTGGGCATCATCGGGCCTAACGGTGCTGGCAAGACGACTGTCTTCAACCTGATTACTGGTCTCGTAGAGCCTTCCAGTGGCGATATTAGGCTAAATGGAAGCTCCGTTTTGGGCAAGGCACCCCATGAAGTGATCGAGCTAGGAGCAGCCCGCACTTTCCAGAACATTAGGCTCTATGAAACTCAGAGCGTCCTTGAAAATGTCCTAGCCGGATGCCATTTGCGTCACCCGGTCAGTTTGCCGGAGGTACTTTTTCGAACAAGGTCACACCTGCGTAAAGAAGCGGAGCAGATCATATATGTGAGAGGCATACTCGCAGATATGGAATGTGGGCTGGCTGAGCGGGAATCGGACGTGGTAGCAGAGCTCTCCTATCCCGATAAGCGCCGAGTGGAGATGGCTCGCGCTCTAGCCACTGGTGCCCGGCTCATTCTCCTCGACGAGCCGGCAGCGGGAATGACAGCTGAAGAGATTGCCATGGTGGCTGATGAGATTAAGGCTCTCCAACAGCGCGGCTATACCATCATTATCATCGAACACCATATGGATTTGATTACAGCGGTGTGCGATCGAGTGATCGTGCTTGACCATGGCGAGAAGATAGCTGAAGGCACATGTGATCAAGTTGCAGACGATCCCGCCGTGATCCGCGCCTATTTCGGCAGTTCCCCGGCGCCTGACCAAGAGCTGGGCAAGACTCACAGCGGATCTGACGTGAGGCCTGCCTTATCCCTACAGAGTCCGGGCCATGAGGTGGCCACCTCCCAGCCACTACTCGAACTTGTCAATGTCCATGCATCATATGGGCCCGCTAAAGTTCTGCAAGGGATCGAGCTGCATGTCCAACCCGGTGAGGCAGTAGCATTACTAGGCGTAAACGCGGCTGGTAAGAGTACGACACTCAAGACGATTACTGGTAGAATGCGACCCTCCCAAGGAGAAATCTTTTTTATGGGAGAGCGCATTGACGGGCGGCCCACCAGCGAGATCGTGCGCATGGGTATGGGTGTTGTGCCAGAGGGACGCCGAGTCTTTCCAGAACTCAGTGTCATGGAGAATCTTGATATTGCCGCCGACTCTCTTACCAGCCAAGAACAGGCTCGTGCTGGTATTGAGCGGGCCTTCTCGCTCTTCCCTATACTTGCCGATCGCCGGTTTCAAATGGCGGGTACTCTCTCCGGAGGTGAACAGCAGATGTTGGCGATTGCTCGGGCACTGGTTACATCACCACGTCTAATCTGTATGGATGAACCCTCAATGGGACTAGCTCCAATTATGGTGGAAAGGGTAATGGCCACCATCGCCGAGATCAATAGAACCGGCACCGCGGTATTATTGGTAGAGCAAAATGCCAGAGCAGCACTGTCCGTCGCTGATCGCTGTTATTTCCTCAAAGATGGAAAGATCAAGGCATTAAGCACAACTGATCAAGCCCTGGCTGACCAGCTGAGGCTTACTTGATGGGAAAGGCTTGCTTCCACTTGCCATTTCGGAATCTGGTCCCAAAAATAACTACCAACAAAGCTGCATGGGTCAAGGGACCGGCCCATGCTCCCCATAAACCATAACCCAACACAAATTCGCCAATGTAGGTAACCGGAACAAAGATTAAACACGCAGATAGCAGTGTAGTGAAACCGGTAAACTGCGTCTCCCCCGCCCCGTTTAGGGTTCCGCAGAATACAATGCGGATGACGTCAAGCACCTGGTAAACGGCTACGATCTTTAAGATTTTCCGACTGAGCATAACCACCTCAGGATCGCCGGTAAACGGCATGATGAATACTCCAGGGAATAAGCAATAGCAAATCGCTAATGTACCCATGATCCCCACACCAATACCTAAACCGGCGAAACCATATTTTTCGGCCTTTCGGGTACAGCCTTCTCCCAGAGAACGGCCCACTAGAGAACTGGTAGCCATACCGATAGCAAAAGAAGGCATGAAGGCTATATCATTGAGCTGATTGGCTACCTGGCTGGCCGCCAACTCAATCGCCCCCAATCGGGCAAGAAATGTCATGAAAATACCAAATGCACTTAAGTCCACTGAATCAGCAAGCCCCATAGGGAAACCAAGTCTCAACATGGCCTTGATCTGGCTCCAACTGGGAGCACGAAAGTCCCGCGTCAGACCTAGCTCCTTGCCATAAAGTCTCAGTGCAAAGAACAGGAAAAGTGTCACCTGAACCGCTTGTGAGATTACGGTCCCCCAAGCGGCACCAGCCAATTCCATCCGGGGAAACCCGAATTTACCGAAGACTAACACATAGTTGGCGATCATATTGATAGCAACGGTAATCCAGCTGACCAACATCGGTACTTTAGAGTTACCAACCCCCAAGAGAAAACCGGCAATAGCCTTGGAGACGAGGCTCAAAGGGATCTCATAGGCCCGTATGGATATGTATCGCAATGCCAGTATCCGAACCGCCTCCTGTGGTTTTGTAATCCTAAAGAAGAGGGTAAAAAACCCTGGCATAGCCAGGCTAAATGGAGCAAGCAGCAAAGCCAATACGATATACTCTTGAAATGCTCGCCTAATTCTTTGGTTGTCGCCGGCTCCGTAGGCTTGGGATACGACCACCATCACCGAACCGACTGTCCCCCGCAGCAAGACACTCGCCGCCAGGAAAAGCGCGCTGGCCACCCCCACAGCCCCTAGTTCTGTAACACCTACCCTGCCCATAAAGATGGTATCCAGGGCCCCCAAGAGTGTATAGGCAAGATTCGAAAAAATCAGCGGTCCAGCCAACCGCAACAAATTCCGCCCATGCGTCACATCTAACTGCTGTTTCTCCGACACCGAACCACTCCAGTCACGATTCCCTTCTTAAAGCATATGTGTCCATTCTAACAGACCTTTGCTGGAGGGGTCAAAGAGCCACCAAGCTCTCTCTGCTTCTTCTAGCCCAGTGGCCAGCTGCAAGGCATCTTCGCAATTATTGTGCATACATGGCAAGGGCCGGCTGCATGCCGGCCCTTGCTGTCTATCGAAAACTTGCCTGTTGGTGCTGCTCTTGGACTTCTACTACTTTACCGGCTCAAGCTCACCATTGAGCAGGAATATGGCCACCGAGTTATCTGCATAAGGGCTGTTGCCCCAGGCGGGGTGATCATCACCAGGCCAATTCGTCACTCGTAAGCCGTCAACTATGGGATTGTTGCCATAGCGCTCCCACAAGGGAACAATTGGCAACAGGTCATTGAAGATAAACGCCAACTTGGTGACTGTGGCCTTCTGAGCCTCACTATCCAGTCCGTCAGCGGTAGCTACTACCGCTTCTTCTAGGTCCACTTCTCCGAACTCCGCTGTTTGCTGAACTAGGGGGAAATTCATACCAGGACCCTGTCCACTGGTGTAGTTATACGTGATCAAGTCTTGATAGTAGGAGAAGTGAGGATGTGGGTTGCCTGCACCCCAACCCTGAACCGCGATTTCATAGCGGGAGTTCCAGATCTCTTGAGGTACCTGGGTGTGGGTAACGCCCCGTACCGTTGTCTTGATGCCGAAATTGGTCAATTGATTAGCCACGTTCTGCGCGGATGCAGACCAGTCGGCGAACTCCTGTGGAACCATTAGATCGTACTCCATGGCGTGGCCTTGATCATCGACCCAAATACCGTTGGCACCCTTCTTGAAGCCAATCCCCGTGAGGATCTCAGCTGCTTTTTCGAGACTGAAACGATAAGGATTCATCTTGGCCATATCCTCGTCAGAGACCCAAATTGGCAGAATGTTGTCACTAAGTCCCGTCATGTATTTCTGTCTGATGGCCGACTCCCCTAGGGATACTGTCGCATTTTCGTCCTTATTGATAGCATAGGCGATGGCTTGCCGCACTTCTTTGCGATTCAATGGATAGATATTGTGGTTAAAGTATACAGCCGGTCCAGAATAGATTGGTGGACGGGCGATACGCAAACCAAGTTCCACAAACTGTTTCTCAGATGCTGGCGGGAACCCGTGGGTCGCAAAATCAACTTCTCGGGCCATCAAGAGAGGTGTAACAGTTGGTGTCTCTCCATTGTATATTTTGATCACATCAAACTTGATCTTCTCGCTATCCCAATATCCTGGGAACCGCTTGATCTCTACAGCGGCCTCCGTCAAATCAGTCGGTTCTAGCGTGTAAGGGCCCGTACCGATGATGGTCCGGGGCTGAAACTGACTGAAAGCGAGCCGCAGCTGTTTGACTTCACTGGATTCAGCATCCTTACCTTGATCAAGTAGAGCCTTCAGTTCTTCATAGTGCTTACCATATACGGAGTATGCACGGATGTGTTCTCTTAGAATATAGCGAGGCACTACGGAAGATGGCCGGTGCATATGGAAATCAATGGTATGATCATCCACTGCTTCCACCCTGTCAATGTAGCTCCATACCGCCCAGTTGAACAGATAGCCCAAATAGAAAGTGCTGATGACATCCTTGGATGTGAAGTCAGTGCCATCGTGCCACTTGATACCTTCTCGAAGATGAACACGGAAAGTATCAGGGTTATTTTCCGGCATCAACTCCCAATCTACTGCCAGCAGCTTCATCCAGTCATCGGTCGTCCAGTAGTAGATTGCCATAGGCTGTTCCATCATGTCCCAGTACATTCCCAGGTTGATATTATTGGTAGCAAAAGTGTTGAAGTGCCCTTGTGGTGGAACGAGATAGGGCCAACACCCGTGAAATTCGGTCGCAGCAGCTGCTGCGAAGGAGCCAAGGACCAGTAGGCTCAAAACCAGCAACCCCACAAATAGACTCTTATGTCGTGCCATTATTTAACTCCTCCTTCTTTACTACTTGATTCAGTCTATTCGGCTGATTCGGCTAGTACATCCTGGCTGTATCTGGTAGTACCCTTCTACACACAAACGACTACTTCCCATCGGTACCTTTCACTACACGTGTAATTAGCACTATCACCCCCATCAGTAATACCCCAATTACAAGTGAGGCGATACTTATCCAAAAGGATGGTGTACCCGGCTCCAGGATAAGCAGTAGAATACCCGCTGTGACGGTAATCCAAACTGCTAACTTGAATACCCCCTTATGCACATCCGGATTCATAGCACACTCCTCCCTATTGCCTCAACTTTACCACCTTCGTACAGCAGGCAAGCGATCTGCCTTCCGTCCCGTTGAGTCAGCAATCGAGGAGTAGTCGACTCACAACGGCTCCCCAGATAAGCTGGACAGCGAGGATGAAAGGTACACCCGGGCGGCAGATCAGCTAAGTCAGGGATATCCAAGCTGCGCAGGTTGATGGGCTCCTTAGCTCTGGTGAGCTCGGGATCCGGTTCGGGGATGGCCTTAAGCAGGGCTTGAGTATATGGATGCATCGGTTGATTGATGATCTGCTCTGTAGTTCCGGTTTCCACCACTTCACCAATATACATGACCGCCAGCCTCCCACCAATCCCGAAATGCTTAGCCATGGCCAAATCATGAGTAATAAATAGGAAAGCTACCTGCATCTCTTTCTGAAGCCGCCTCAATAAGCTGATTACGGACAAGCGAATAGATACATCCAACATAGAGACAGGTTCATCGGCTACAATCAGTCTCGGCTGCAGAATCAAAGCTCTGGCAATCACTACCCGTTGGCGCTGCCCACCACTCAACTGATGTGGATATTTCTCGATGAAATCACCAATAGGAGTCAGATCTACTGTTTCCATGAGATCAGCTACTCTCCGAACTGCGTCTCTTCTAGTCCGTACCAAGCCGTGGCGAAACATTGGGGCACTCAAGATGGAATATATAGTATGGGTAGGATTAGGCGCAGCATAGGGGTCTTGATGAATAAGCTGCACCGATCGGCGATACTGGCTGAATTCCACCTTGTCCATGGTGGACAACTCTTGGCCGGAATAGAGAATCTGGCCGGCACTTGGTGGCAACAACCCCGCTATGATCTTGCCAGTAGTGGTTTTCCCACAACCACTCTCACCCACTAGGCACAACACTTCACCAGAATTGATGGAAAGAGTTACATTACGCAATACATCCACCCGCTGCCCAGGCCCACCCAAAAATCCCCCACCCTTAGTGAAAGATCTAGTTATCTTCTTGAGCTCGATCACCGGATGCTGCTTCATTGATCTTCCTCCATCTTAGACAAGCCACAGCATGCCCCACACCAACGGTATCGACCAGTTCCATGACCGGCTCTTTTCGCCTACACAGTTGGGTAGCATATTGGCAGCGTTCATGAAACTTACATCCGGACGGCAAATCAATCAAGTCAGGAGGAGACCCTGGAATAGAGGTCAAGTCTTGTACACTGCCTTGTACCCTAGGCACCCCGCCAATCAAGCCCCTACTATATGGATGTTGCGCCGAGTAAAAAACCCTATGCACAGAACCATGTTCTACAAACTGCCCCGCATACATAGTGGCCACTCGATCTGCCAGTTCTGCGGCCAGCGAAAGATCATGAGAAATCAGGACCATGGCTAGATCCAGCTCTTCTTTGAGCTTGCGCAGCAGCTCAATTACAATTCGCTGAGTCAGAATATCGAGAGCCGTGGTGGGTTCATCAAGTATGAGGACTTTCGGCTCCAGCAAAAGAGCTAAAGCGATCAGGACTCTTTGCCTCATTCCTCCACTCAATTCATGGGAATATGCATCTAGAACCCGTTTCGGATCCAGTTGAACCAATTCCAACAGCTCCAAGGCTCGGCGCCTAATTTCCGACCTGTCCCTAAGCCCATGAGCTCTGGCAGTGTCGACAAACTGATCAAAAATGCTAAGTACTGGGTTGAAAGCTGATAGAGCCGCCTGAAAGACGATAGCTACCTCTTGCCAACGCCATTGCCTCATATTTTCCTCCCCACAGGAGGAGAGATCTAGGGGCCTATGAGTGCCGAAGTATACCAGTTGGTTGGCAGTAAACTCTGCAGAACGAGGAAGTAACCCCACCAGGGCCAATCCCAGTGTACTCTTACCCGACTCACTTTCGCCGATCACAGCTAGATTTTCGCGGGGTCCTAGTTCAAAATTGACATTGCGCACTGCTTTGACTAATCCCCGCCGAGTACGGTAGTGTACATTCAGGTGCTCGACCCGCAGCAATGAGCGGTTCCGGGTGGTATTGCCCATTTTGGCTAGTTGCGCCATCTTAGTTGCCACTCCCTAGACTTGGGTTAAAAATCTCCTCCAGAGACCGAGTAAATGTAACCATTGACCACTGAAACAAGACGATGGCCATCACAGGTGCCATGATATACCAAATACTGTGTTTGAAGAAAATCGCACCTCTTACCCAAGCTAAGTTGATCATTACTCCCCAGTTATGGCCGGCCAGTGGTACCAAGCCAAATAGAATTAATCCAACCTGTGCGTAGACCGCCGCTGTGGTAGCCAAAATGAAGTTAATCACTACATAACCCATCATGTTGGGGATGATTTCCCGAAAGATAATGTGAGGGGTGCCCATGTCCAGACACCTGGCCGCCTCTATGTAGTCTTTTTCCTTAATGGATAACACCTGAGACCGAACCGCCCTCAGCAAACCTGGCCAAGATGTGATGCCCAAAACTAAGGCCAGCATATATACATTGCTAAAGCGCACTACTGCAGCAATCACCAGAAGCAGCGGGATCTGGGGAATCGTCAAGACTACATCTGCAATTGTCGTGATGAGATTATCAATGCGACCACCGATGAAAGCAGCGATTGCCCCCAAGGGCGCAGCAATCAGTGTAGTGATCAGCCCTGACAGGAAGGCGACAATCAGTACATCCTTACCCCCATTGACTATTTGAGAGAAGATATCCTTGCCCTCACTATCTGTCCCTAGAGGGTGTTCCCGCGAAGGAGGGCTGTAAATCCTATCAATGCGGGCCTGTGTATCTAAAGGTACAAAATACGGCCCTATGAAACACAGCAATAGGATAAATATCAGCACACAAAAGCCGATGAATCCCATCCGGTTCCGCGCTATGTACCGAACCGGATCGACAATGATTCTCATGAAAAAAGGCGCTAATTCCTGCAGAGGGCGCCGTCTGTCAAATTCCACTGCCACTAGCCATCACTCCCTGCTGCTCTGATCCTGGGATCAAGTCTAGAGTAAAGCCTATCTGCCAAGAAATTGCACAAGACCACTGAAACTGTGATACACAGAAAGACCCCCTGCATGACCGGATAGTCCCGCTGATTGATGCTAGAGAGCAGAATCCAGCCAATGCCTTTATACACAAAGATGCCTTCGATTAATGCAGCACCGCCGATAATAAACCCGACCGATATTGCCAAATTGGCAACCAGGGGTAAGATCGCGTTTCGTCCCACATAGGATACTGTAATCGTGCGAGGCCTGAGTCCTCGTGCCTTGGCTACGGTTACATAGTCCTCACCGAGGGTGTTTAGGGTGCTGTTTTTCATCATTAGCATCCAGCGGCCCACAGTCGTCATCACGTAAGTTAGAATAGGCATAAAGGCATGGAAGAAGGCATCACTGATGAATTCCCAGGTAAACCCCGGCACTATGCCCGGTGATAAGGCGCCCCGCATGGCCGTAATCGGCACGATCTTCCACCTTACCCCCAAGAAGATGAGTACCAAAATTGCCACCAGGTAGTTCGGCACTGAACTGAGGATTGAGGCTAAAGTAGTCAACACGTGATCCAAGATTGAACCCCGCCGATACGCAATGATCATGCCCAGCAAGACGCCTAGGACATAGCTGATCAGTAATGAAGTACCAACACTAAATAGAGTCCATGGCAAGAACTCGGCAATCATGGATGTCACTGACGTACCATGGCTGATCAGGGACTTGCCCAGCTGTCCTCGGGCCAGATTTGCCAAATAATCGTAAGCGTCAAATAGAACCCACATGTGCTCCTCTATGAATTGATGAGATAATGGCCTCATCAAGTATGAGGAGTTGGTTCCATGACACAGACAGAACAGCGAGCCGAGAAGCGTACTCTCTGGGA
>JAAZMR010000042.1 GCA_012798695.1 Bacillota bacterium
AAGTCCTGGTAGATTATTCCCTGGAGATCAAAACCGGAGACAAGTTCTTGATTGAATCCACTGACTTAGCCACACCCTTGATCAAGGCCATCTATCGTACAGCTCTTGTGCGGGGTGCCCATCCCGAAGTCCAACTACAGCCAGAGGGACTTGCGGGTATATATTATGACCATGCTTCCGAAGAACAGCTTAGGTATATCTCCCCTCTACGTGAAAAGGTTATCCTTGAATATGATGCTTTTTTGGCTCTCAAGGCTGACCATAATACGAAGGCCTTGACTAATGCGGATTCCAGCAAAATTGCTTTGCGACAGCGAGCTTCCGCTCCATTGAACCAGAGGTTTATGGAACGGGCTGCTCAAGGTGAGATGCGCTGGTGTGTGGCCCTATATCCTACCCAAAGCTTGGCCCAGGAAGCTGCCATGAGTCTAGATGAGTATGCCGAATTTGTGATGGAAGCTTGCCTGCTCAATACTCCCGATCCGGTAGCAGCCTGGCAAGCAGTACATGATCGGCAGCAAAGGTATACCGAGTTTCTGAATGGTGTTGATGTGATCGAGGTCAAGGCCAAGGATACCGATCTGCGGCTGAGGGTGAAGGGACGTACGTGGGAGAATTGTGATGGTAAGATGAACTTTCCCGATGGCGAGGTATTTACCGCACCCATTGAGGATTCGGTGGAAGGTGTCATCCGTTTTTCGTTTCCCGGCATCTATTCTGGTAAAGAAGTAGAGGATATTCGATTGACCTTTGAGCAAGGCAAAGTCGTAAAGGCGACAGCTGCCAAAGGCGAAGAACTGTTACATTCACTCCTAGAGACAGATGCAGGGGCACGCCGAGTGGGGGAGTTTGCTATAGGCACCAATTTCGGTATCACCGAGTTCACCCGCAATATGCTCTTTGATGAGAAGATCGGTGGTACTATTCATTTGGCTTTAGGCAGCACCTATTTTGAGACAGGTGGCAAAAACGAATCTGGTATACACTGGGATATGCTCTGTGATATGCGAGATGGCGGGGAAATCTACGCTGATGGTAAGCTGATCTACCGCAATGGCCATATGTTGGTTGAGGAATAGCTGATCATGGTCAAGGCAGTTTGCAGAGAGGCGGAGGAATAATGCATATACATGATCTGCCCACACCGGCTCTGATCGTGGATCGAAAGCGACTGAAAGATAATCTGGAGCGCATGGCACAGATGGCGGAGGCAGCGGGAGTCAAGCTCCGTCCTCATATCAAGACTCACAAGTCTCCATTCATAGCACACTGGCAGCAGAAGCTGGGAGCGGATGGCATAACGGTAGCGACGATCGATGAAGCTGAGGTCATGGCCTATAATGGCATTTCCGACATTTTCATGGCCTATCCGGTGGCCGAGCGGCACCGGGCTGAGCGTCTCGCCCGGCTCGGTCGTCTGGCCGCGGTAAGTGCCGGAGTAGACAGTAAGACAGGGGTTAGCATTCTGGCCGAGGCTGCCGACAAGTATCACACTCGGGTAGGTGTACTGATCGAGGTTGATACCGGCCTTATGCGCAGTGGCCTGGCTTCACCGTCGGAGGTGATCGAACTTGCTGCCACTATTAGTCAATCGCCAAACTTGGAGCTGAAGGGACTGTTTACCCATGCCGGCCATGCTCATGGGGAGCATGCTGAAGGCAGGCAGACAGTCGGTCGCCAAGAGGGTGAGATCACTGTTGCCGTAGCAAATGCCTTGCGAGCAGCGGGCTTTGCAGTTTCGGAGGTCAGTACTGGTTCTACCCCAAGTGCTGCCATAGTTGCCCAGGTACCGGGAGTCACAGAGATTCGCCCCGGCACCTATGCCTTTAATGATGGCTCATTGGCAACTAGTGGTGTCGCCTCATGGGAACAATGTGCCTTATCGGTACTGGCTACGGTGATCAGCAATCCCGTCCCCGATAGATTCATCCTAGATAGCGGCAGCAAGAGTCTTGCCAGTGACAAACAGCGAGGCATGCCTGGTTTCGGTACCATCAAGGGAGAGACAGCCAAAAGCATCTCCTGGTTGAATGAGGAGCATGGTGTTATTCAAGGCAGTTTCCCCGATTTGAGTATCGGAGACAAAGTAGAAGTTATTCCCAATCATGCCTGCACGGCAGTGAATCTCTTTGATGAATATTACCTAGTCGAAGATGGCATAGTACTGGCGCGGATGCCGGTGGCGGCTCGGGGGCACAGGCATCTAATCTAGAACCTTTTCCCCATTCCTTGGCTTGACAGCCACCCGATGGTCGGTTATAATTTAGGTGCAATTAGATGTTTATCGAAACATCTAAACTTAACAGGGGGTGATTTGCCTGGCCTCAATTGGATTGACTTTCAAAGCCCTATCGGATCCCAACCGCAGAAAGATTCTTCAGTTACTGAGAGGGGGGGACCTAACGCCAGGCGAACTAGCTGAGCATTTCGAGATTTCCAAGCCGAGTGTTTCCCATCACCTATCCATCCTCAAGCAAGCGGGTCTGGTGAGTGATGAGAGACAGGGCCAGAACATCATCTACTCCTTGGAATCCACCGTGTTTCAGGACATTATCGCTTGGCTGTTAGAGTATACTACCGATGAAGGCATTGCTGCAAAGGAAGGGGGCACTACAGGTGAATAGAAATATACCGACCTTGTCCCGGGCACAATTGCGACGGGATTGGCCTCTGCTGACCCTGCTCTTGATTTTATTCGCTTTGGGTATCTACTTCTATCCACAACTACCTGAACGGGTGCCCAGCCATTGGAATATAAGAGGTGAAGTGGATGGGTACAGCAGCCGCTTCTTTGGAGCCTTCGGGTTACCACTGCTTAACCTGGGGATATATGTCTTGATGTTAGTTGCTCCAGCTTTAGATCCGCAGAAAGCCAATTACCCACGCTTTGTCGGTGCCTATAATGTGATCCGTTGGACCATTATCGCCATCATGTCATTGCTGCATGTCGTAGTGCTTATGGCGGGGTTAGGGTATACAATTGATGCCGGCAAGGTAGTGCAGCCCGCTGTTTCCGTCATGTTCATCTTAATCGGCAATCAGATGGGCCGCTTCAGGCACAACTACTTCGTTGGCATCAAGACACCCTGGACCTTGGCTAATGAGGAAGTCTGGAGGAGAACCCACAGAGTCTCAGGTCCTATCTGGGTAGTCGGGGGGTTCATCGGACTTTTGGGAACATGGCTGCCTGCCCCATATAACTTCGTTACCATGATGGTGGCCATCCTCGGGGCATCTCTAATATCCCTCATTTACTCATACGTTATCTTCAAGCAAATAACGGCCTAGATTGTACTGATATGAATTGGAGAACCCATTGCCTGCCTGTGGGGGCAATGGGTTCTTACGCGTATAGACTCTCCTTATGCGGCTAGCCCCACCATCTAGAGGGATTGGCCTGCCAGCAGCGAAGCCATGAACATAGTAGTCTTGACGACTTTGCTCGAGCAAAGCTAGCTGACATTCATGGGTGCAAAAAGCCAGAACTCTGCCACAAGCCAGAACTCCAAATTCTAATCCTGACGTGTTATGCACAGCGTTACCGGGGAATCAGAGAAACTGCCTATCATGGGATGCCTCAGGGTGGATTCTGGGTGGATTCTGGGTGGATATCTGGGCAGAATTCATCGGAACTGATAGGGGGAGAATATATGCCTTTAGTAACAGCAGCATGCTTGCTAGAACATGCACAAGCAAACACCTATGCAATCCCATCCTTTAACTTTCATGATCTAGTTGACCTACAGGCTATAGTCACTGCTGCAGAGGCAGAGGCGGCTCCAGTGATACTCATGGCCAGTGAGGGGACCATTCGGTTTGCGGGTTTTCCCTATATTGAAGCACTAGCCCGGGTCGCCGCCAGTCAAGCGAAGGTACCGCTTGCTTTGCATTTAGATCACGGACGAGAACTGGATAATATCATGAAAGGCATTCGCCATGGCTTTACATCAGTCATGTTTGATGGGTCGCACCTGGCCTATGCTGAGAATGTCCGCTTGACTAATTGGGTGGTCGATGTTGCCCACCGAGCAGGCATCAGTGTAGAGGGCGAACTTGGTCAGATACCGGGGACTGAGGATGATATCAGTGTGGCCGAACAGGCAGCGGGTATGACCGACCCCGGCTTGGTAGCAGAATATGTAGAAAGAACCGGGGTGGATGCTCTGGCGGTGGCCATTGGTACAGCCCACGGCCTTTACAAAGGGGAGCCCCAACTAGACTTTGACCGTTTGGCGGCCATTCGCCAAGCGGCCGTTATACCTCTTGTCCTACACGGGGGCACCGGGGTACCCGATGCGACCGTAAGACAGGCAATAAATTTGGGTATTTGTAAACTGAATGTGGGCACAGACTTGCGCCTGGCATATACTGGTAGTATCGATCAGGCGCTCAAGGAGCATGAGATCAACGATCCGCGGCCACTACTAGATATTGCCAGAGAGGCGGTCATCGAGGTAGTGCGAGACAAGATTCGCTTGTGTGGAGCCAGTGGGCAGGCTAAGGCCATCAAAGCTCAGCTATAGGGTGATAATCATGACACAAGATCATATTGTCAGGGAAATCAATGCTCTCAATCAGAGAATGGGTCGGATGTTAAGTATCACGGATCTCTTGGCAGCAGGCACGGTCGATCTGCAAGTTGCGTCCTATCTCATGCGGGCGATGCGGGAAGGTGCTTCACTGCTTGCCTGTGCCGGCCCTGGGGGAACTGGGAAAACCACGCTAATGGGAGCCCTACTATGCTTTCTACCGGCTCATGCGGTAATCAAGGTAGTGGAGCAACCCCAGCCCCTATCATGGTATGAGCAGCAAAGTGATCCCGAAGCTCCCGTCTGGTTTCTCTGCCACGAGTTAGGTCCCGGCCCTTGGTACTCGTATCTGTGGGGAGAGGGAGCACAGACCTTCTTGAGTATGCCTAATGAGCAGCGATTTTGTGCAACAACTGTCCATGCTGATAATCTCGGTGAACTGCGGCGCTTGCTTCAGGGTAAAGAGATAGGCCTATCTCTTCAGGATTTTGCCGAGCTTGATTTGATTCTATTTATTCGAGCCATACGGGGTCGTGGAACTAGTAGATGGCAGCGACGGGTGACTGAAATATGTCTCGGTACCGGAGATCCTCAGCAAACTCATCAATCAATTTGCCGATGGGATTCACACACCGATCAGTTCATCTGGCAGTCGGAGGAGATCAAATCCCCGGCCATTGGCTCTTCGGGCACCACGGCTGCCAGCAGATCTTGGCTTAGCAGTTTTCGGTCGGAGCCCGGGAAAAAAGTATCGGAAGCTGCCCACATCCCAGCGGGATTGCAGCCATACTATGAATTCCTGCGGAATCTACAGGAGAAGCGCGTAATTGCCTTAGAGGAGGTAAGGCGGGAAGTCTTACGGTTTTACCGCACAAGTCCGCGAGGTTCAACAAGATAGGTTTCGTCTCCAACCCACTGATCTCTCCACAGCTGCTCTAACCCTCTAACCATCAACACCGGACACTCTGTCCGGATGTTTTCTGACATCAACTCCAGCTATTGACAGTCTTTGGTGGCATGTTATAATGGGGGCAGACCAACCGGTCGGTCGGGAATGCTGATGGAGGAGGACAAGGGTATTATGGAGAGATTGAACCGTTACGTAGTGGAGCATCCCTGGTTGTTCATTGGCATCAATGTCGTGATCACTCTGATCTTTGCCGGTTTCGCCTCTGGTTTGATCATCGATGATGACATGATGAACTATCTGCCAGAAAATGACCCGGTAGTGGAAACCTTTCAAGAGGTTGGTGATCTTTTTCAAGGCAATGCGGTAGGAGTAGTCATGGTGGAAACTGATAATGTTTTTACCAATGAAGCACTACAGCATATTGGCAGCCTCACTGATTTATGCACCCGTGTGGAAGGAGTCAGTTCCGTAGTCAGCCTGACTAATGTCATGGATATGCGCCCTGATGGTGACATGTTGCAGGTGGAAAGCTTAGTAGAAGAAAATCGGACATATTCAGATGGTGAGCTGGCTGACCTCAGAGAATACGTCATGGGTAAGGAGATGTATGCCGGGAATCTAGTCTCTGAGGATGGACGCTTTAGTCTCATCATGGTCAAGTTGGCATCAGACGCTGACAACAAGACCGTTATTGCGGAGCTGGAGGAGATCATAGACAAGACAGATGGCGGACAGTTTCGACACTATCGGACAGGGACTCCCTTTGTTGCGGTTGATGGTGATCGCTCGGCCAAGAATGATCTACGCAACCTACTGCCAACAGTGATTTTCTTGGTTGTGGCAGTGCTATTCTTGACTTTCCGGACAGTGAGGGGAACGGTGATCCCCGCAGTAGCGGTGGTTGTGTCCGTTGTTTGGGCTATGGGCCTTTTAGCTTTGACAGGCCAGGATCTGACTACTGTAGGTATAGCCATTCCCGTGCTGCTGATTGCGGTGGGAAGTGCGTATGGAATCCATGTGATGAGTGAATACTATGCCACGGTCCGCAGTGAAGAAACCAAGAAAGAGGACCTAACTCAGGCCATGAATCAGGTAGGTATGCCTATATTTCTATCCTGTTTGACCACCATCGCCGGTTTTGCCTCTCTTGTCACTGCCGATCTGTCTCCGATCAAGCAATTTGGCCTTTATACGGCCTTTGGTGTCTTGGCAGCTTTCATTACGGCCTTTACTCTCATACCTGCCTTATTGGCAGTACTGAGATATCGTCCGGGAGTGCTGCGGGAAAAGAGCACCTCGGCCCGGTTTGCCAATATGGCGAGTGGCATTTTCCGCAACCGAGCAGCAGTAATAACTGTGGTCGCCATTATTGTCATAGCTGCTATTAGTCAATTCCCGAGACTCACCTTTGATACTGATTTAGCTGGATTCTTTAGGCCCAAAAGCCCAACTAGGATAGCTATCGATCTGGTCAATGATAACTTTGGAGGTGCAAATCCTTTACATGTGCATATCCAGGGGGATATGAAAAGCCCATTTGTCTTAAGGCAAATGCAAGCAGTAGGGGATTTTCTCGAATCTGTAGAAGCTGTTCACCCTATTTCCTATGCCACTCTGATTGAAGAAGCTAATCACACGATCAATGGCCCGGCCCGGATTCCGGCCACCCGTAATCAGGTGGCATCTCTGGGGCTCTTTCTAGAAGGTCAAGAGCAAGTTAGAGATTACCTTACTCCAGATTATTCCCAGGGCTTGATCGTTGCCCGAGTGGCAGAGACCAAATCAACGAAGATGGCCGGTATCAATGAACAGATCCGTACCTTTTTGGATAATTTGCCCACATCGGCCTATGTGATTAACCAAGAGATCGCCTCTGGTGATCTGGCGGAGCTCGCCGAGGCAAGTCTCATAGAGAGCTTAACTGACGAAATCGCCCAACAGCTTTGGGAAAATCCGGACTCGGCCCACAAGCAGCAGGTCAGGATTGAGCTGGTTAAGCTTCTAGACTACAGTCAGCCGGTATTCGCCCAGGAGTACAAATTGGACATAGCAGATACTATTGAAGACAATCTTTCTGGTGAGAACCTCTGGTTTGAGCTGGATAACATGTCAGAGAGCCAAGAATTGGCCTGGGAGATGTTTCTCCAAGGAGCCACGGCAGAGGAACTGGCTATCGGTTGGGAAGAGGTAAATCCCACCTGTGATCCCTTCGACCTTGAAGATGCTGCTTACTTCCTCTGGGATGACCTGGACTGGATGTACCAGACAGCGAGGCAAGCGCTGCTGCATACGGCTGCCTCCCATCTACTGGCTATGGGTAACAAAGAGCTTTCCTATGATGCTCTCGCCGGTACACTGCGAGATATCTGGGTTGACGAGGTATATGTGACCGATCTACCCGCGAGCCTGGCGAAAGACCCGGCTGTCAGACGAGATGAATTCGAAGTGCAGCTCACCGGCCCACCCGTTGTATATGAAGTAACCACCGCTCGCTTGCAGACCAGTCAGTGGAGGAGCCTGAGCATTTCCCTGGTGTTGGTGGCTTTGCTTCTGATTTTGCAGCTGCGCTCATTACCCATGGGGCTGATCGCGTGTACACCTATTGTCCTCACAGTATTGATCAACTTCGGGACAATGGCCGTCACCGGCATCCCCTTAGATGTGGCCACAACCATGATCGCGAGTGTAGCCATTGGCACAGGTGTAGATTACTCTATCCATTTTGCCAACCGATTGCGTCGGGCCCTAGGACAGAGTGGTTCGCTCGAAGCCAGTTTGCAGCTGACTCTAGGTCAGGTGGGGAGAGCGATTACCGCCAATGCACTATCTGTAGCATTGGGCTTTCTAGTATTGACACTCTCATCAACAGTGACTATTGCACAATTCGGCGGGCTCACTGCTCTAACCATGGTAGTCAGTGCGGTTCTGGCCTTGGTTTTCCTACCGGCACTCTATGCCGTTACAGGTAGTGCCGACTTCATAGCTCAATCAAGGAAAAAGGAAGGTGTTGTAAGATGAGAAAATTCCGCAGTGCATGGGCAATACTGATCTTGGTGGTGACTATCATATTGGGAACTACCTTAGCGGCGATGGCCATAACGGGTCAAGACGTAGTGGATCGAGTAAAAGATGAGTATGGCGATTTTCAGAGCCAAGTGGTGACCATGAAGATCAGGACTTATGATGGGGCAAGCCTGGTGACAGATCGGGAAGTTGTCCTCCTGACTCAAAAAAGTGGTGATGTGGAGAGATCCTTAGTCAAATTCCAATCCCCTAAAGATGTCGAGGGAGTGGGTCTACTTGATCAGGGTGAAGAGGTCATGTACATGTATCTGCCAGAATTTCATAAGGTGCGTAGAATCGCCGGAAGTGCCAAGCAGGGGAGCTTTATGGGAACAGATTTCACGTACAATGACCTGAGCTTTATCAATTACGATACATCAGATTATGCAGCCAAACTACTAGACGAAACTGATGAAATATGTGAAGTGGAGCTGCGTGAGAAGAACCCGAAGGATGCGAGCTACGAGAAGGTCCTGATGACTGTTCGCAAAAGCGATTGGTTTCCCATTAAGGTGGTTTTCTACAATACCGATGGCAAGCTGCAAAAGGAGCTTACAGCTTATGATGTAACAGCTTACGGCAAGTACAGATATCCTCAGAAGCTGGTCATGGTCGATATCTTGGCCAATCATAGAACAGAGATCCTTGTTGGTGAGCCAGAGTTTGATCGGGAACTGGCTGATGATATTTTTACAACCCGTACGCTCCAGAGAAAGAGAATCCGGTATTAGCACACAGTGCCTGAGGAGGGGGATAACACATGCGCAAACATTTGACGATAGCAGTAGTTCTGACGTTGGTCTTGGCCTCAGTAGGGGGCGTCCAGGCTGCTGATGTAGGTGGTGAGTTAATCGGTGAGTTGCGGGTACTGACTAAAGAAGATAAACCCTTGGAAGACGCCGTGGCTTCTCTGGCTGTTAAGACCGATATAGAAGGAGAGCTAGGTGAGGGCGGTGAGTGGAAGCTGGGCCTAGATATTCGTCTAGATAAGGCTTTGAGTCTATTCCGAGACGAAATCTGGGATGCTGATCACACCGATGATGCTGAGGATCACATTGCTCTCGAGTTAGATGAAGCCTATCTTAACCTTTACTCGATCTCTGGCGAACCTTTGGATCTGAGATTGGGGAAGCAATATGTGGATGTGGGTGTTGGTGATGGGATTACTGTATTTAGCCTGACCAGGCCGGTCGCAGCTAATTTCATTGATCAACTGCAGAATACTCGGGCCGTGACCGGTGTACGCGCGGACTATTATGCTGATGATGTAAGTATCACGGCTTTCCTGCAGCCACGCTTGACACCTACGCAGACCGGTAGGCGGATTGAGGCTGTCTATGGTCAAGTGGAGCAAGCAGCACTCTTATCCTTGGTTCCGCCCGAGGTGGCGCAAATGGGCATCAATCCTGCCGAGATGACCATCATCCCCGATATTCATAAAGAGGTACCCACCTATGATGACGATGGTATGGGCATCACTCTCAAGGCATCTCGTCTACTAGGTACCTTTGATGTCGGTGTTGTCTACCAAAAGGGGTATGCATCAACTCCTATCATAAGAGACTTTGACTTTCTGCTGGATCCGTCTACGCAGTCTGCTCGGATAGAGCTCACACAGGGCTATTTGCCACTGCAAAAAGTGGGATTAACTGCAGAGGGTGCTTGGCAAGATGCTGGTATCTGGGGAGAGGTAGCGTATAATATTCCCAAGGAAGGTTTCTTCTCATCTAAGATGGACACAGAAGCGCTTCCGGAGGAATATCGTTTTAATAGCGACAAGCATGTGACGGGTCTAGTGGGTATGGACTACTTCTGGGAGAACGGGGTATATATCAATGGGCAGATCATCCATGGATTTCCCCAGGAAATCACCAAGAGTATGGTTAATACCTATCTGACTGGCGATATCTACCAAGATTTCCTAAATAACAGGCTTAGGTTAGAGGGCAGGCTGGTATACTGCTTTGATGACCAAGGCTGGATGATTATGCCAGAGGCTGTTTACCAATTGGATGCCAATAAGAAGTGTTTTGGCAAACTAGCTTTCCCCGGTGGTGACGAACAGTCTCTTTTCCGCCAGATGGAGGATCTAACTCAGGTACTGGTTGGGATTAGTATCAGTTTCTAGTAATCAGCTGTAGTGAGAGCACATGGGGTTCTGTGCCCATGTGCTCCGTCACCCTCGTGGTATGCCAGCTATTTGCTGGGGAGGAAGAGTGACTCCCACTACAACTATGCTCAAGTGGACAAGTCTCACCTACCAGAATAGGGGAAGCATATTAGGGCCAGCCATGATGAAGGGAGTACCGGGTAAATGAAGAACCGCCGGCAAGAGATTCTAAGCAAGGCTCGGGAGATGTTTTCCCAGAGGAGCTTTCATGCTGTTAGCCTTGAGGACATTACCCGATCATTGGGTATGGGTAAGTCCACGATGTACCACTATTTTGCTACCAAGCATGAACTATGGACCGAAGTCATTAAGGACACAGTGGCCGGTTTATACAGGTTCGTGTTGACCCATGTGGCTGCCGATGAGTCTTACGATACCCAGATCTTTCAGTTGGTTAGCTCTATCCTTACTTATTTCGAAGGCAATCGTGATGGTTTCCTATTGCTCTTGCGCGAGCGCATGGATTTTCTTGATCTGGAGTCCATCCGAGAGCAGTTTGATACTCAATTTTGGGCTGAATATGATCGCTTTATGGACCATTTCCGAGACACGATAGAAGCCGGCCAGCGAGCCGGTTGGTTTACGCCTGTTGATCCTACAGTAATTCTAGCTAGCATCTTTGGCACGATTAATGCAGCTGCCTTGTCTACTATGGTAACCAATCCCGAAAAAGACCTTACAGACCTAATCGATGGATGTTATGAAGTGATTATGGGCGGAATTTCTGAGCCCAGGCAGGCACATGATCAAAGGTGAAGAATGAACAAGCAGGATTAAGCCATGGAAATGGCGTACAAAATATAGGGAGAGCAGTTAACAATTCTCACTGTATAGTATCCTAAGTGGAGGGACGAAATAATGAATGAAGCTCAGAAACGCAAAGCGGGAGAGATCCTTCGCCAGTATAGAGGAGACTCCTATACCTTTGGCCTTGGTGTCCTGGATAAGGTAGGAGAATATGCCGCTGATCTGGGTAAGACCGCTATGGTGATCGCCAATCCGGCGGATTGGTTGAAACCCACTGTGGATCAGGTGATCGCTGCTTTGCAGCAAAACGGGGTGAAATTGGCTCCGGATTATGTCGTACGTGACGCAGCCCCCAATGCACCTCGGGAGGATGTCTATCGCCTGGAGACATATATCCTGCATTTCCAACCAGATGTGATTGTCGTCATTGGCGGTGGCAGCAGTATTGATGCAGCCAAGTCTGCCAACGTACTGGCTACCCTGGGGACATATGATGCGGATATCGAGAGGTATTTTGGTACCGGTGAGGTGACTAAGGCGCTCCAGGCCACTGGTAAAGAGCTGAAACCGTTAATTGCCGTGGCGACTGCAGCTAGCTCCGGTGCCCACTTGACCAAGTACTCCAATATCACTGATCTGACCGAAGGTCAGAAGAAGCTAGTCGTCGATGATGCCATTGTACCCCTAAAAGCTGTCTTTGATTATTCGCTAACGAAGACAATGCCCAAAGGGTTTACTGCTGATGGAGCCCTCGACGGTGTAGCACACTGCTTAGAAGTCTTCTATGGTGCTTCTGAGGAGACCTTTGACAGTATTAAGGAAGTAGCACTATTAGGCATCGAACTGGTAGTCAGTAATCTAGAAAAAGTCATGGCTAACCCCAGTGATGAGGCTGGCAGAGAAGCATTAGGGCTAGCCACCGATCTGGGCGGCTATGCCATCATGATCGGCGGTACCAATGGTGCGCATCTAACCAGCTTTTCGTTGGTTGATGTTACCAGTCACGGCCGAGCCTGTGCTTTGATGAATCCGTATTATACGGTGTTCTTTGCACCAACGGTAGAAAAGCAGCTGCGGCTGGTAGGAGACATCTACAAGCGTGCAGGGCTGATCACTGAGGATCTTGATAAGTTATCCGGCAGAAAACTAGGAGAAGCAGTGGCTAGTGGCATGGTGGAGCTTAGCCGTCGAATTGGATTCCCCACCAAGCTTACAGACCTCGAAGGCTTTACCGATGAGCACATCGAACGGGCACTGACCGCCGCTAAGAATCCGCAGTTAGACATGAAACTCAAGAACATGCCGGTACCCTTGAGTGCCGATTTGGTCGATGAGTACATGGGGCCGATCCTGCAGGCAGCTAAGGTCGGAGACTTTAGCCTAATCAAGAACATGAAGAGCTAATCCCCAATTACATCGTAATTGGCTGAGCGCCTAAGGCTTGCCTCGGTTGATGCAAGTCTTGGGCTTTTTTATACCTCCCATAGAAACTAACCTTACTGGTCATGTATTTGTCCCGTAGTAGTCACAAAATGGCCACAATTAAATTCTATACTTACGGTGTGACAGAGTTCCATCACGATGGGAGGTTAACTTATGCAGAAGAAGATAATCGTCTTGGCTTTAGTAGTTGTATTGACTCTGGGTATAGGGCAAGGTGTGTTGGCTTTTGGCCCAGGTCTTGGCCTGGGTGGGGCAGTAGGCAGGCGCGCCTGCGTGCGGGGAACACAGGCCGCCCGTGAACTGGAAATTACTGATGAGCAACAGCAGCAGCTTTCCGAACTGCGTTTACAGTACCTGGAGAAGACACAGGATTTGCGCTTAACACAGGAAAAACTCGGAGTGGAATTGCAGGCCCTATGGTCCGCGGATGAGCTGGACGCAGAGGCGATCGCTGCTAAGGAGGCAGAATCGGCTAAGGTCAGGGTCAAGTTAGTAGAAATACGGCGGGAGTTGCAGAGCGCAATAGAAAAAGTCTATACAGCGGAACAGCTAGAAAAGCTAAAGGCACAGCCTGGGAACCAAATGGACTGTAAGGGTGATCGGGGCAGGGGCATGCGGCAGAAAAGGTTCCTCGGCGGCCGTGGCGTAGAATCCTAGTCCGGGACAATTGTTCCAGAACTCTACAGGCAGGTAGGTGTAAACCTATCTGCTTTTTTATCTGCACAATCAGTGTATGTGAGGAAAACGGGATATTTTTCCGATAGAACTGAAGAGATATTCTTGCTTGTGATATTTACCACCAATTAACAATGAGAAGCAGGACATTCGGCCTAGGAGGTGAAGCCTATAGTATACTTTTGCTCACAATTTCTAGAAGAAATGAGGTGATTCCTACGGCAGACTCGCCTAATGGCAGCAGAAAAAGGGAGCGGGTGCTTCGGCATATCCGGTGGAGATCGACGATTCATCTCCTCGGCAGCCAATGGGCTGCTTTCCCCCGGTTTATCTGGACCTTTATACTGCTATTGCTGGCTTTGTTTACTTTTAAAGTAGCACGACTAGACGTGGGAACTGGCCTTATTCGCTATCTTTGGCTGGCAGCCTTGATTGGTTTTGGCTGCTGGATGGTAGACCGTTTTCAGGAATACCCAGCATTAGGCTGGGCAGGGTATTATACCAGTTGGTTGGCACTGGCGGGTATTGTCCTCAGCGCGCCCAACATGATTTTTATGGGATATGCTTTGCTAATCGTGGGCATTGTCTTGGCAGCTTTGGATATGCCTTCACGGTTTGGCTTTGCGGCCATGGCCATTTGGGGTATGATTGTTGGCATTGCTGTAGAACACTTCTACCTTAAGCCAGTCGTAGATGCTGGTCAAAGCTCAATCGGGATGCTGATCTATGCCCTGTTATCGGTGCTTTTGCTTTACTGTTTGGGCTTTTTTGAGAGTCTCTTTAGGGGTGGCTTTGCCGACGAACTAACCGGTATTGGTAGTCGGCAGCTGCTTAAGTGGTTAAGTAATTCAATTTGGTTGACGGCAGAGAAAAAAGCACATCCCATTAGTCTATTACTGCTGGATCTGGATAACTTCAAATCGGTCAATGAGCGTGCCGGTCATTCCTTTGGTGATGCAGTATTGCAGCGGTTTGCCACAGTTGTGGAGAATGAGATCCGCCCAGAGGACATATTGTGCCGCTATGGTGGTGACGAGTTTGTCGTCATTTTGCAGAATACCAGCAATTCGGAGGCTGTGGCCGCAGCCCATCGGCTGCGTAAACGGGTAGCAGAGGCATTTCGGAGAGAGCTGCCTGACTACCCGTTGACTGTTTCCATCGGCGTAGCCAGCTATCCAGAACATGCCCACAGCCTAGAAGGGTTAGTAAACCAAGCTGATAAGGCTCTAATGTCCGGAGCTAAGTTGCTGGGGAAAAACAAAGTAGCTACTGCTGCCAGCCTATATCATCCAGATCAGTGGGAAGTACTCCGGGAACAGGTGCATCCTGATCTATTGCCTCTGCTGGAGCTGGTCTGCTTGATCACCGGAGAGACGGCAGATCATATGGTTCGTCTTGCAGAATTGGGTTTCAGTATAGGGCAGGCTTTGAGTTTCTCTGAGGAGCTTTGCGCTGCTATTACTCAGGCCGCGGCTTTGCATGATGTGGGCAAACTCGCCATTTCCATGGCTATTCTGGAAAAGCCCGGACCCTTGACTGCGAAAGAACGGCAGATCATGATGACACACTCAGAGCTAGGTGCCATCATGCTGGCCAACCTTGATGCAGGAGCGTCTGTGGTCGATGCTGTACGCCATCATCACGAATGGTGGAATGGTGCCGGTTATCCCGATGGCTTGCAGGGAGAACAGATCCCTATTGCGGCCACTATCTTGGCGGTGGCTGACGCATATGATGCTATGACCAATCCCCGGCCATACCAGGCGGTTCGCACCCCAGCTGCAGCTTTACAGGAGATTGTGAAATATTCTGGGGTCCAGTTTAGCCCTCGTGTAGTTGATGTGCTGTGCAAGCTCCTAGAAGGGGATGCCTTATTGGAGGTTGCTGCCGATAGCTTTAATTCATGATTTACCTGTCGCAGATCGCCTCAAGCATTCACCTCCATAGGTCTTGGTCCCTATGAGTGTACTTATCACCTTTAGGATTATCTCAATCTATAGTCTACTTTCCCTGTTTTTCGATCTCAATGCCGACATCGGCGGGCAATGCCAGGCCACAAAAGACCTCAAACGCCTTGATCAATCCGATGGGCACAGGGCAGGCGGCGTGCAGCCTATGTGCTTCCGCTGCTTGAAATACCGGGTTTTGACTGATCCGGCCCACGGCACCCATCAATAGGTCCATATCTTGGAGTTTTGGTTCCAGGCTTTGCACGAGTGGGCAGCTCGTAGTTAGCACTATCTGATAGCCTGCCTCCAGGGATCCCCTCAACATGATCTGTGTCTGCATTCCACAAATGCCGGACTCAACCAGTACCTTAGTTTGCATAGACCTGCTTAACTCCCCTCATCTGGGCTCATCAGAGCTCTCCCGTATATATGAGTACATAATATCACTTAACCGCCATGCCTGCCAGATAAAGGGCAAGGCCCATCTGGTGGTGAAGTAAGACAGAAACCGATTGGATGAACCAATTAGGGGGAGGTAGAGGAGATGAAAAGGTCTGAACTGAATTCCCTGATGCGAGAGGCGGTTAAGTTCCTGGATAAGATGAGTTTCAAGTTGCCGCCCTTTGCCTTTTGGAGTCCACAAGATTGGCAGGCCAAAGGTGAAGAGTACCGAGAGATCGTCGATAACATGTTGGGGTGGGATATCACCGATTTTGGCAGCGGGGATTTTCGCAAGATGGGATTGTTCTTATTTACTCTGCGGAATGGCAACATGTATAAGGATGAATATACCAAGACATATGCGGAGAAAGTGCTGATTGTGCAAGAGGAACAGGTAACCCCGTTTCACTTTCATTGGCACAAGATGGAGGATATTATTAACCGGGGTGGGGGCAACCTCATGATTCAGTTATACAATTCGACGGAGGATGAAAAACTAGCTGATACCGAAGTACAGGTCTCCATGGATGGCTGCAACTACTCGGCACCGGCGGGGACCATTGTCCGCTTGATGCCCGGTCAGAGTATCACATTATTCCCAGGCATGTATCACAAGTTTTGGGGAGAAAAGGGTAAGGGTACCGTTTTGGTGGGAGAGGTATCTCAAGTGAATGATGATCATACAGACAATCGCTTCCTGGAGCCCACTGGCCGGTTCCCGGAGATTGAGGAAGATGAATCTCCTCTATACCTATTAGTGACTGATTATCCCGGATTGAAATAACCAGTGGTATAACTGTCAAGCGGGGGAGGTAAGTGGCAGCATTAGAGCTTCTCCCGCCCATGATTCCCTTCAACGTTCTCGGTATTCGATTGCCGAAGATTGCTACCTAGTATCTAGATCTTCTGCTTGTCGCCTAACGGCCAATAGGAACAATATTCCTATCAATACAGGTACAACTGTAAGCATGATGAAAGTCCCGATCTTGTCATATGTTCTAAACACGAAGGCGAACAATGCTGCTAGCAGAAAAAATGACAAACCACTCAAAAACGGATTGCGCCAAGTTAGGGCTAGAATAGCTGCTATCACTAAGGATGGTAGTGAATGTATAATGAAGCCAATAAGTTTCCGTGAGGTACTACCCTCCATAGCGAAAACATCCAGGCAAAACAACAGCAAAAACAAACCTAAGGCTATGGCTATGAGCCTAGCTATCCGGATTAGTTTCTCCGCTTCTTCGTTCGGCACTGTTACTCACCCCTTCTTTGTGACATTACTCCACCAATCAATCATACTGCTCCAATCTTACTACTGTCTCTACGTGGGGCGTATGGGGGAACAGGTCTACACATTTGACCGTAGTGGCAGTATAGCCACTGGCGGCAAGCACTTGCAGGTCTTTAGCTAGAGAGATGGGTTGACAAGAAACATAGATCAGGTGGGGGGCTCCGATGGCGATCACCTTCTCTAGGGCCTTGGGATGGATACCACCTCGGGGCGGGTCCAGAATGATTAAATCAGGCTTTTCCTGAAGAGTCTCGATCTCTACCAGTACATCACCGGCAATAAATTTGCAGTTATCTAACCCATTGATTCTCGCATTTTTTCGAGCTGCTTCTATGGCTTCAGGCACAATCTCAATACCGATGACTTTTCGAGCTAAGGGACTAATGATCTGAGCGATGGTACCGGTACCGCAATATAGGTCATAAACGATACCAGGGTTGGGGCCGGCGAAATCCCGAACCAGGCTAAATAGCTTCTCTGCTCCGTAGGAATTGGTCTGAAAGAAGGAAAAGGCCGAGACCTCGAAGCTCAATCCCAAGATTTTCTCAGTAATGTGATCATCACCACAGACCGCTCGCATAGTGTCTGCTTGAACGGTATCTGCCTTGCCGTCATTGATCGTGTGTAAGAACCCCTGCAAGTGGCCCGCCAGATCCAAGTGCCACAGCTGTTCACCGAGCTCTGCCAGAGCCAACTGCTTTTGTGAGGTAGTAACTAGGTTGACCAGAATCTCACCCGTGGTACCCGCCTTACGAATCACTAGGTTCCTCAAAACCCCCTGGTGGCTCTTCTTATGATAGAAAGGTATGTTCTCTCCCCGGAAATGGGCGAGGACCAAGTCCAATATAGCTAGGAAGTCTCTATCTACCAACTGACAGCCCACGACTGGGGAGATCTCATATCGCATTCTCCTGCGATGCAGCCCTAAGGACAACTGGCTGTTGCTACTGTCCCCGAAGGTGTATTCCATCTTATTGCGGTACGCATATTCGTTGGGGCTCGGTTCTATGCCCAGGAAGTCGAAATTGGTTATTCCTGCATCGCTCAATAGCTTGAGAACTTGGTTAGATTTAATCTCAAGCTGCCTTGCATAGGGTACGTTCAGGTAGGTACAGCCACCACAGAGGCCAAATTGCAGGCAGTTAGGTGTCTGTTCGAAGGGGGATTTCTCTAGTATCTCCAGGATCTTGGCCTCGATCTTGTCTCGGCGCTTCTTGACGATCTTAATCTTTACTTTTTGTCCCTCAAGGGCTCCGTGAACCAGGATTTCCTTTCCATCAACGTATACCAGGCCCTTGTTGGGAAAAACAGTCTCAGCCACCGGTGCTTCAATAATAGAGCCCTTCTTTAACATAGCTCGCGCTCCTTTGCCCCTCCGCTCTATTATTGGTATGTCGTAGACAAATAATAAGTATGAACAGCCGGAGGATTTCTTTCATTCTATTTGTATTTCGAGCCCCACTCGAGTAGATCCTGGTCCCAGGGGATTTTCTGGCCTTAACGCCACTTGCAGGATAATGTGATAGAATATGACTACGACATGATTGCAGTATAGAGCCACCCCATGGCTGCATGCCAGGATGGGTGTAGAGGAATCATAGGCATAAACTCGAATACAATCTTAGTTTGCAATGGGAAGGGAGTCATCTATAGTGACCACACCTGTACAGCCGGCGAATTTCATCGAAGGCATTATCATTGAGGATTTGGAGAGTGGTAAGCATAAGCGGATAGTGACCAGGTTTCCACCGGAGCCCAATGGCTATCTGCATATAGGTCATGCTAAGGCGATCTGGCTGAATTTCGAACTAGCCAAGAAATTTGATGGCACTTGCCATCTGCGCTTTGACGATACCGATCCCGAAAAGGAAGAAATCGAATACGTAGAAGCGATCAAGCGGGATGTCAAATGGTTGGGTTTTGACTGGGGTGAGCATCTCTATCATGCAGCTGATTATTTTGAGCAGCTCTATGCATATGCTATAGAGCTGATTGAAAACGGTAAGGCCTATGTAGATGATCTCTCGGCAGAAGAGATTCGAGAGTATCGCGGTACTTTGACCGAACCCGGCCGCAACAGTCCCTATCGCAATCGTTCCGTCGAAGAAAATCTAGACCTCTTTCGACGGATGCGGGCGGGAGAGTTCCCCGACGGTTCTCGGGTGTTGAGGGCTAAGATTGACATGGCCTCCCCCAACATGAACATGCGGGATCCAGTTTTGTACCGCATCAAACGTGCCAGTCATTACCGAACTGGGGACAAATGGTGCATCTACCCCATGTATGACTATACTCACCCCATTTCTGATGCACTAGAAGGCATTACCCATTCTATCTGCACCTTGGAGTTTGAGGATCATCGGCCCCTGTATGACTGGGTCTTAGAAAACGTTAGCGTTCCTTGCCATCCTCGGCAGATTGAGTTTGCCCGGATGAACCTGTCCTATACTATCACCAGTAAACGCCGGCTTCTGCAATTGGTGGAGCGGGGCGATGTGACAGGATGGGATGATCCGAGGATGCCGACTATAGCGGGGGTACGTCGCCGGGGCTATACGCCGGAGGCTATTTGTGATTTATGTGAACGCACTGGGGTGGCGAAGAAAGATAACCTCGTGGATATGGCTATGCTAGAGCATTGCGTTAGAGAAGATCTCAATCAGCGGGCTCCTAGGGCTATGGGGGTGTTGCGACCCTTGCGGGTGGTGATAGAGAACTACCCTGAGGGCAAGGTGGAGGAATTGGAAGCTGTCAATAATCCTGAAGACCCCAGCATGGGCACACGTAAGGTGCCTCTTTCTCGGGTGATCTATATCGAACAGGAAGACTTCATGGAAGATCCACCGAAACGCTACCGCCGCTTGGCACCAGGCCGAGAGGTGCGCTTGCGCTATGGCTATGTCATCAAGTGTGAAGATGTGATCAAGGACGAAGATGGCAATGTAATCGAACTGCGCTGCACCTACGACCCTGAGACTCTAGGAGGCGGTACCCCTGACGGCCGCAAGGTGAGAGGCATTGTTCACTGGGTATCAGCTGCTCATGCTATCCAGGCCGAAGTACGCCTCTATGATCGGCTGTTTACTGTAGAGAACCCAGCGGAACAAGAGAACTTCTTGGATCATGTGAATCCCCAGTCCCTAGAAGTTCTCCAAGACTGCAGGTTAGAGCCTAGTTTAGCGGATGGGGCACCGGGCAGTTTCTATCAATTTGAAAGACAGGGCTATTTCTGCATAGATACAGTTGACTCAAAACTGGGTAATCTGGTTTTCAACCGCATCGTACCATTGCGGGATACTTGGGCTAAGATACAGCGGAAGCAGGGTAAATAGCAAGTCTGCAGCACTGCGGTATTCACTATCTCCTATCCAATGGCAGAGCTACATTGAGAGTAAAAACGTCCTGGGCTGACTCCCTATCGGGGTCAGCCTGTTTTGATGCATGAGTGAACGAGCAAATGATGTGCATATCGACTTTGATTTTTTTTTGAGAGCTAAGCATTATTATTGGACTCAAGAAGAGGGTAGAAGCAAATTATAGAGAACATTTAGACAAAGAGGATGGAGGTACACCTTTGACCAGCAGCAAACGGATGCTCCTCAGTCTCCTATCGATAGTTTTGGCCTTAGCAGCCCCGGCAAGGGCCCAAGTATTAGATACCGCTGCTCTGCAGGTGATTCTCAATATCCCCCAGAATCTTTGGGTGAGTGTCAGTGTATCGGAATTGGTATTTGACGAGGATGATTTCGACACAACCAAAGATGCTATTATGTTGCGAGAGGGTATTCTGGCCACAAAACGGGGTGCTGTACAGGTGGTAGTGGCCGGCAATGTGGGTCATGCTCTCTATGTCTCATCACTAGATGAAGCTTTTCAAGGCCCTTATGAGGCCAAATTGCCCAGTTCCCAGATGGAGTACAGAATGGCGACCTCAAGCGATGACGACAAGTGGTATCAATTGGGACCCAAAAGCTATACTGGTACAGCTTTCTTCGAACAGGCTGCTCCAGGTAGAACCAAGTTCAACATGGATTTTCGGTTGCTGGTGACTTGGATGAACGCTCCGGGTACCTATGAAGGAACAATTGTCTATACTGTCGTACCCCTAGGGAGCTAGACTAGGGTAAGCTAAGCACTTAATCATGGGCAACTATTGTGGGGGGGTAATAACGTGCTGAAATATGGTCGGTATGTGTTAGCATGCATAGGGGTAATAGTGCTTTTGCTAGGTGGGGTCACCTTTGCCCAGACAAAGGACGAGCCTCTGGTGAATATCATGCTCTTTGAAACAGATCTGAGGGAAGCCCTCAGTGAAATATCTCTACAAACAGGAGTAAGTATCATCGCAGATCAGACTGTAAGCGGCCTGGTTACCGCAGATCTTCAGGATGTGCCTTTAGAGAAAGCTCTAAGAATGATCCTCTTTACTGGCGGATTCTCATACCGTCAAGTGGAGGATTTCTACTTTGTTGGCCTACCAGATCCCCGTAGTAATACTTTTGGTGCCTTAGTGGAAACTGAAGTGGTACAGCTGTGCAATGCCAAAGCTCAGGATATCCTCGATCAGCTCCCGGCCTTTCTGACCACATACGTAAAGGGAGCGGCCAGTGGAAATCTGCTCACGATTTCTGCACCGCCTCTAGAACTGCAGAGGATCAAACACCTGATTGAGCAGCTAGATACTCCTCGGAAGACTGTGGAGATTAAAGTGCTGGTCACCGAGGTTTCATCTCAAGCCCTCCAAGAACTGGGGAATAGCATGTTGGATTTCACTGTTAAGAAGGGACCGAGTATCAACAAAGACTGGTCTGCAAATATCGGTTTTGATAAGGACTTACTCACTTTGGGTACAAACATATGGGGCGAGCTTGTGACCAGCCTAAAACTACTGGAAGAAAAGCAAGAAGCTAAGATCCATGCCGACCCCCGGGTGATAGTGGCCGACGGCCAAACAGCGGACCTCTTTATTGGTGATCGCCAGATTCTGCCCATCAAAGCAGATGAAGGCGAGACTTCCCGCATTGAGCGGATTGAAGTCGGTGTGACATTGAAAGTCACCCCCACCATCATGTCAGAAGATGAGGTGATTCTCGCCCTTGCTCCCGAGGTCAGCCATTTTGTCAGTGAAGCCAGACCTGATCTAATCATCAAGCGCAATGCCCTATCTACGACCGTTCGGTTGGCCAATGGGCAAACGGCAGTGCTGGCAGGTATGACTATGCAAGACTACTATGATCTTTCTAAGAAAGTACCCGTGCTTGGGGACATTCCTCTCATCCGGTGGCTCTTCAGAAGCGATGTGAAGCGGGAGAGCGATCGAGAGGTGCTGGTCTTCGTAACTCCTGTGATTCAGTAGGGGAGGTATGAGACCTATGTGGAAGCGAATAGGGCTACTGGTCTTGCTCATCTGGCTCATTGGCGCTAATGCAGTTCTCGCTCAAGTCGAGACGATAGATTTAGAAGATGCAGCTCAGCAACTGGTTCGCCCGGGATGGGAAGAGCCAGCCCTTCAGCAAGATGAGCCGACGATTATCTACTCACTGCGCCTCGTTGAGCTCAGCTTGGATGTGGACAAGATCCTAAAGGCCGCGGTAGAGCTATCTGTGAATGAGGCATCTGAGGGGGGGTATACCTTAATCACCGACCAAGCTATTTTGAGCTGGGTAGGTGCATACCCCACTAGCTTCACCGGAGACATGGCTGGTCAATGGGAAAGGTCTTTATCAGGAAGCGGCTGTGAAACTCGGTTAGCTACCATAGGAGAACGATCTGTATGGGCTGAGTTGACAGCAGACAGGATCACCGGCTCAGAAGAGGAAATGGAACTCGATCAGGGACTCAAGATATCATTAAAGCCCCACCAAGTGTACGGCCTAGATAGAAGGGTCTTGACCGATGTATCTGTTGAGTACTTGAGCATCACCGGTGCTTTCGCAGAGGCGAGGATGATAGCTCCGATTGGGTCGGAAGCGTATCAACCGCTGGCTCTGGTGATGCAGGAAGTACAGAGAAACAGACAGTGGTCCAAAAGGTGCTTTGCTCTCTATGCCACCGCCACGGTCACTGATTCCTGCTTCTTGCCCCCAAAGGGGCCACTAGTCTCTATAGGCAGCATCAAAGGTCTGCAAGAGCTTCTGACTATATCCCAACCTTCTAAGGCACATTGGACGAAGTTTAGTGTGGGGCTGGGCCGCCTACATGAAGAAATTGGCTTTAGGGCAGGAGTGGAGCTGGAACGAGCGGAATATAGGGTATGTGTTTTGTTAGATGGTTCTAAATCGGGATATGGGTATAGGCTTGGTGCAGATTGGCGTCTCTATGAGGAGTTAGGGTTGGCTGTTCACACAGTGCAAAGACCGGGTCTCAATCCCGTTTTCCGTTTGGGATTATCTGATCAAGTCCATTGGGGCACCTTGAAGCTCGAAGCGAGTTATCTCCCCATCACCTTTGCTGCTGAGGAGGGGAGCCTAATTGATTCGTCATGGGCTTTGTTTAGTGCCAGGATTGAACCAAATGATTGGATTTTACGCTATGAGTGTATATATGATGCTGGACAGGTTGGGCACGAGGTAGGGGTAATGAAGCAACTTAGCTCCCACTTTGATTTAGGTCTGATATGGACTCGACTACCTACCGGTGAAGATTATAGTGGTATCGGCTTAGTTTTTTGGATGGACTGAACCGAGAGTCGGGACCTCTCAACTAGGAGGAGCTAATATGGCTGCAAACCGACCAGCATGGAGACTGCGGGTCTGGATGTTAGGCAACTTCGTACTTGAGGTAAATGGCGGCGAGGTGCCGGCATCAAATTGGAAGTCCAAGAAAGCGCTCAATTTGTTTCGCTATCTGGTAGCCAGGCGTGGTGAAAAGGTTCCCAAAGACGTGTTGAATGAGCTCCTCTGGCCCGATATGGAGCTGGATGGATCAACAGAACAGAATCTACATACCTGTGTATACTTTGTACGGAGGGTAATCGATCCCGATTTACGGCGCTATGAGAAATCTGAGCTGGTTACCTGCTCTGGTGGCCTTTATTGCTTTGAAGATAGCCAACAGTGCTGGGTGGATATTGAAGAGTTTGAAGCTCACTATGTGGAAGGTAAGAAGCTAGAGAAAACTGCACCTATAGAAGCTATTGAGGCGTTTAAGCAGGAACTGGCATTGTACCGGGGTGATTTCCTCTCCGAAGAACCCTATCTAGATTGGGCGATTGAACCCAGGGAATACTACCGCGAAATATATGTCGATGGTGCGCTGCGAGTCGCGGCACTGCTGGCAGATGTAGCAGATGATCGGGCGGAAGCCATACAGATCTGTCGGAATGCATTAAGAAAAGATCCCTATCGAGAGGACTTACATCATGCCGTGATCAACTGCCTGATCAGTGCCGGTCGCTATAGCGAAGCCGCAACCCAGTACAACACATATGCCCGCATGATGAAAGAAGAGTTTGCATTAGAGCCGAGTCGTGAAGCTCAAGCTTTGCTGCAGCAGATACAACACAGTGGTAGACGTGAGTCCATTCTTACTCAGCCAGGAAGCAGTAAGACACCAGGAGCTTATGTCTGTGATCGGAAGTTTTTTGAATCAATATGTCGTCTGGAGTATCGGCGCCAGGAACGCAGCCGTAAGCCGGTGACTTTCATGATGGTATCTATCTATGGTGCTCAAGCAATCAGTCAGCGGCAAGTCTACTCCCTCGCCAATATCTTGCGACAGGGAGACGCTCTTTGCCGGTGGGATGAGGGGAAGGTTGGCATCTGCCTATGGGGTACAGATGAAGATGGGGCCAAGATAGTAAGTCAAAGGCTGAAACGAGAGATTGAGAAAGATGGGCTCGCTAGAGCGGGGGTCAGCTATGATGTGCTTAAAGCTGGTGATAGCCCACCGGTCTTGGAGATTCTACAGAAAGCCTATTGATTCGACATATTCCGGTAAGAATTTAACAAATATTTGAGAAAAACTCAAGAACGCCAGGTTACAATGTGGATAAGATAGATATGTTGGGGGGAAATACCAATGACATCTTCCACATTCATCATTCGAATTCTGCGCACAGATAATGGAACCTGGCAGGGGCGCATCGGGCATACTCAAACCGGTGAGATGAGGCCGTTTAAAGGCTGTTTGGAGATGCTCAGGCTGATGGATGAAATTATAGGGACCAAAGAACGTTCGGAAGAGGGGATCGGGCGCAATGCAGGTGAATGGCCGACGACCAACAAAGCGTAATCGACGAGTAGTGCTTATATTTACGCTGGTACTATCGCTGGCTCTGTGTGGTAGTGCGCGGGGCAACAGCCGAGTGCGAATGAATCCTGGAGCAATAAACTTTCATATAGACACAAAACCGTCTGAGCCGTATGTATATAGCCAAGACGTCCTGACGTTAGAGTGGAAGAATGGAGCAGACCGTGAAGATATTTCCTATGAGATTACCAATCTCCTGGATAAGGAAACGATGATCCCTGCCTCTCTGATCGAAGCTGCGAGAATAGGAGTATCGGACTATCAATCATTAGATCTGCCGATGGTTTTTCTAAGGGCCAATGAAGACAAGGCACAAATCAGCTTTCGTATTGCCTCGGAAGCTTGGCGAAGTGCTGGCAATTTCGATGGCTTGCTGCGAACAACACGTTTAAATAACGGGGATATCAATGTCAAGGCCCATGTCCAGAAATATACCTGCCTGGACGTGGACGCGGGTGAAGATGGCATAGTGGTCGATGCCAACCAGGGCCCCGGAATCTACGCAGCAGATGAGAAAATCGGGTTCACAGTCTTTTCTAATGGTAAACCTTGGATATTAAGTGTTTCTAGTGAATGCCTGAACCTGTCTTCATCTGTACCAGGCTTATCGCAAATACCACCAGAGAATATCTGGGTGAGACTTGATGATGAGGATTATGAGATTAATATGGCAGAGGGTCTCATCTTGAGTGGCCCTGCCGGTAAGTTGGTGGCACACGAGTTGAGTGTGAGGGTAAGAACAGAGCTTGAGCATGTCTCTGGTACTTACAAAGGCAAGCTTAAGTTAACTCTCAGTGAATAAGCAAGGAACATAGTGCCATAAGTGGTTGAATGTGGTAGACTATCATTGTGACGAGTTGCACAGGAGGTGATGTTGCCGAAGCCGATATAGCGATCATATTCACCCTAAAGTAAATGGCCTTATATCTCAAGACTTTCCTTTCCTCATTGGAGGCGACGACCCACTACCTTAACTGGTCACCTATGGGTAGTGGCGAGCTAGTGGTGAAACCGGCCAAGAGGGTAAGAAGTAATCTAGCCAATGAGGAGGAAGATTTCGATGAAAAAGATTACGGCAATGATCATGGTCGTAGCACTGATATTAGGCGTAAGCTCACTGGTGTTGGCCAAGGAGAATACGGAGCTCGCCAAGCAGGATGTCCATCTTACGGTCAAGGTAGCTAATTGGGCAGAGTTAAGCAATCTAGAGCCTATGGCAGTAGCACTTGCGCAGCCGGGACAGCGGATAAATGCGAGCCAGCCTATTACCGTACAGACTAATACGAACGTCACAGTTTCCGTGTCAGAGCCTACACTAACCGAGGCAGATAGCCAGATACTCGCAGCCAAAGAGACTGGGGCTCTCAAGTGGGGACTAGGTTTCGCAAGACACTGTACACCCATGACACCTGGCTCTTCCTTCAAGGTGGATGCCGGGAGCGCGGACACCAGAAATCTAATATTCTGGGCAGAATGGGCTGAGGAGGACTGGTGGACACTGATAGCCGGCAATTATTCGGGTACTGCTACTGTCACCATAGCGTCGATGGAGTAGGCTATAGTGGTTAGACTACGCTGACCGTGCGAAGAGAGGGTGGTATTGTGAAGACTGCCGTTCGCAGGATGATGCTGAGCTTGGCTGTTGGCCTGATCATATTAATGGCTTGTCCGGTGAGCTGGGCCTTTGGTGTGCGCCCTTTGGTGATCGACCTGCATATGAAGCCCGGGGATACTAGGGATTTTGAGATAATCTTTAATCCTGGCAACAGCGATGAAACAGTACTACTCTCTTTATACCAGCCGGTACAGCTGCTTAGCGGAAATTTGGCTTATCAAGAGCCCAATCCTGAGATCTTTCCTTCAGTCAATTGGGTAAAATTGGGCAAACAGGAGATCAAGGTCTATCCTGGTGAAGATTCATCTGTATCAGGTACTGTCAAGGTACCCTTTGATGCCGGAGGTTCCCATACAGTAGTGATTATGGCTGAACCGAAGGTGGCAGCTGATCAACCAGGGATTACCCTCATAGTTAGATATGCGATTCGCCTCAATATTCGAGTTGATCGACCTGGGTTGCGGACTCAGGCTGAACTTGTGGACTTCAACATGCATCCTGGGGCCGAGGGCGAGCCAGTCATTGCCGCGCGGGTTGCCAATACCTCTGCATGGGATTATCTTGTGTCTGGGGAGATAACCCTAAGGGACTCAGAGAAGCGGCTGGTAGAGCGGATAGTATTGAATAGTGAGGCTGCTGACAGAGCTAATCTAACTCAAACGAGGGTTTATCCTGGCAGTGAAGTAGAGTTTACGGGTATGGTGACTAGACGGCTGAATCCCGGTGATTATACTCTCAGGTGCTTTCTCCGCTATGGCGAGCATGGTCAGATCATTCAAACCAAGGGCATCACTATCGCCGCAGGAGACTACAATTTCCCGGGAGCGGATGAGATCGGTGCTTTTACTGTAGAGCCCGAAAGCATTGAGATGGAGCTGAAAGCCGGTCAGCAGAAAAGCCAGGTATTGCAGTTAACGAGTGAAATCCAAGATCCGGTGATACTTGTAGTCAGTGGCAAGGATCTTCAGCCTGAATACCTCTACTCCCCATTAGCATGGGTGGAGTTGAGAGGCTCAAATCAGTTTGAGCTTCCCGGGAGGGGTAGAAGTAGGGTTGTATTGACAGTAGCGATTCCTAAGGAAGTGGATGATGCCAGCTATAACGGTTCTCTGGTTTTGGGAGCCTATTCCCCGGAAAATGGGGATTTGCTCAGCCAAAGGGTGATCCCAATTTCAATCTTAGTGGGGGATGATCACCTTTATGCGGTTGAGCTCAAGAGCCTTGAAGCTGAGCAGGTAGAAGAAGGCCATGTGCTCTCGCTAGATATAGCTAACACGGGTAATGTGGATCTGAAGCCACATGCTGACCTAGTAATTAGCACTGAGACTGGTGAGTTTACGGAAAGAGCTGCATTGATGCTAGCGGAGGGGGCAAAGAAGGTCATCCCTCTGCAGAGACAACAGCTGGTGGGTATCGCCCAGGGGCTGCAGCCTGGACTCTATCGGATCATGGTGACGGTTTATGATGGCAGCCGAGAGATTCAGGCCAGTGAGATGCTGTTGGAGATAGATGAATAACCATAAGATAGGATATTTTTCCCACAAAAGCAGGAGTTTGCTTGCTGCCGTGGAACCTACTAATTGAAAGTGTTTTGGAAGTCAGAATTTGTGGTATATATATACTGGAGAAATTATTATAACCTCTACGATAAAGGCAAACCCGTCGAAAGGCGGCGACGCAAAGTCAACGGGCCTAAAGCACAAAGCTAAGGTGGCCGGACTGCCGAAGAGAGACACAGGACCATGTAAGGAAGGAGCCTGACCATCTCTTTGGATGAACAGGGCTCCTTTTTGATATACTTCGAGATTGCGCACAAGGAGCCTGATACAGCTACAATCGATCATAAAGATGAGGATCTCTCCAGAAAAGGTAAACCCGCTGAAAGGCGGGGGCACAAAGCCACGGGCCTAAGAGGAAACTTATGGCGGCCGGGTTGCCAAAGGAGGATTAGAAGTGAAGAGAAATGCAGCCCTCAGTGTTGTTTTGGTCTTCTTACTGTTAGGCAGTTTTGCTCATACCGCATGGGCGCGAGAGTTAGCTAGGGCTGAACTCAAGGTTCGGCTAGAGATTCCGGTTATGCAAAGACTGACTGTCCTGCAGCCGGCAGAGATTGTCTTCACGTACCCAGCCAATGGACAGGCTTTGGTGTTCACCAATGTGGGCAAGGTAAGGGTGCAAAGTAATGCCAATTGGGCTTTGACTGTCGGTGCCATTTCTGATTCCAATGTGGCCATATCCATAAGACCCTCCCATGATAGATTTGCTCCTTGGCAGACCATCGATGGCTACGGGCGAGTATATACCGGCCCCAATGGTTCTGAAGACATAAGTTGGGATGTGAAGATCGAAAGTCGGCGGTCAGCCGATGCAGTCGGACAAGGCATGGTGCAGCTCTATTTCACATTGGGTCACCTGTAGGCTTGGCTTGGCTGCGAGGATGTGCATCGATCAAACACCAGAGAATCTGCCCAGGTGTATCCTGGGCTTTTGTGTTATCAAGCGTAATGCAATACTATCTGGTCAAAGAATAATCCTGATCATCGTGATGAATGTGGCCGCAGTACTGACAGCGTTTGGGGCTCTTTACTCTGATCTTGATCTCTAGTCCCTCGTTTTCGATCTTGATTTTTTTCTTCCGGCCATCATCGCTTTGGCGCACTCTCACTTTGAGTTTGTCATTCCCATCCACATCTGTTCCCTCCAGGACTCTTTTGTTGTTCGCTCTGGGATATAGTACGGGTGGAAAGCGGAATTGGTGACGCATGCCGCTGCTAGAACAAGTGGTCCTCCCAGTTCGATTCAACTACTTGAGTCTGGCAGGAAAATGCTGCCGACTGGCGAAAAACAATCAGAGTAGACAGGAAGGAGAAGTGATGGCGCATGGCAAGCCAGATACCCGCTCATGATACGTATTACCAAGACGAGATCGAGTTGCGGGAAATAGTAGAAGTAATTCGCAAACGCATATGGCTGGTCATACTCATACCTTTGATCGCAGCACTGACGGCCCTAGGTGTATCGAAGTTCATCATTGTCCCCGAATACGCAGCATCAACCGGAATCGCTCTAGGGAGTTTCGTCCATGAAATCTATGGCAATGTTGCCGCGTCCAAAGAGGTCTTGATGAGTCGGGATTTGCTGCGTCAGGTGTATCAAGATCTAGACTTACATAATGAATATAGTTCAGTAGATGATTTTGCCCAGACCATTTCGGTAGAGGATATCCGGAATACTCGCATACTCAACATTCGCTACCAGGATAGTGATCCCGAGCGTGCTCAAAAGGTAGTACAGACCATTGCAGATCGGTTCTTGGAGCTATCAGATGAGGTCTATACTGCGAAGCGAGCTTTGCTAGAAGAGCGGTTATTAGATCTCCAGGAGGCCCATCATGAAGTAGGGGTTACGTATCAGAACACATTGGAGACCCTCAAGGCCTTAGAGGCCGCAGAGACCCAGAATGCCGAGACAGCTTTGGCCCGAGCTCGGATTATCGATTACCTCGTCAAAGGCGAGACCTCGCTGGTGGCTCTGGGTTCTGAGATCCACGAAGTCCAGGTGCAGTTATCTGATTTGGAGAAGACAACGATCATCGAACAGCCCATGGTGGGTATCGATCCGGTCAATGCACGACCCCTGCTGAACACCGCCATCGCGTTGGTCTTGGGTGGTATGGTCGCTCTAGGTGTAGTTTTCATCTTGGAGTATTTCGAGAAGAATCCACTGCAGTCTAGCTAGGCATGGCACCGTGGGTTAGGTATTTCATAGGCTTCCTCTTCGGAATCAAAAGGACACCCCGGAAACCTGGGGCGCCCTTCTCGATCAAGCTTGATCCTGATCTACTATACCGCTCTGGACTGTTTGGTGGTTGGTATGTCTCCAGCCCGCGTCAGAGCGTATTTTGCTCCAATGGGTCCCACAATCTCTGATGTCACAACCGAGGCCAAGACGATGGTCATGATCACAGATTGCAGCTCAGGGAACTTGACTGAGGTCACTACTCCAAGGCCTATGGCAACACCTGCCTGAGGTATGAGGGCAAGACCTAGATAGCGCCGAAAAGTCTCCGGAGCTTTGGTGCGCAAAGCACCGTAATATGCCCCGCCGATCTTACCTAATGCTCTAGCCAGAATATATCCGATCCCCAAAAGCCCCACCTTGGGCAATACTTCTAGCTGCAAATACATTCCGGACAGAGTAAAGAAGGCTACATAGATCGGTGTTTCTACTTCCGCGATCAGCTGGAATAGGTGCCGGTTTTCCCTACGGGCATTGGCTGTGACCATACCTAGAGTCATGGTTGCTAGTAATGCAGAAAAATCCCAGTGGGAAGCCAGCCCACTGACTAGTAAGGCAGTACCCAGACCCAAAGTGAGGATTTCGCCATCGTTTCTCAGATGACGCAGCCCGTAAGATAGTAGGAATCCGCCAGCACCCCCGAGGACAAGTGAACCAGTGATCTCTATGAGGGGCCCCCAGATGATTCCCATCGTCAAACCAGAGCCATACAGCAGTGCACTGGCAAAAGCAGAAGCCACACTATAAACCAGTAAACATCCGGCATCGTCTAAGGCTACTACTGCTAGTAGTGCATTGGTAAAAGAACCTTTGGCCTGATACTGCCGAATGACAGCTAAGGTAGCCGCTGGTGCCGTGGCTGTAGCCAAAGCCGCTAGCAGCAGACTCAAAGGTAATGACGCACCCAGAAGCAGAGTAACTGCCAACACCAGAATAAAGGCTCCCATGAGCTGGCTAATCGTGATGCCGAGGATTTGGGGACCCAAATCCCGGAGGTTTTCGATAGTGAGTTCGCCTCCGATGGCCAGAGCGATCAGACAGAGGGCAAACTCCTCTAAGGGCTGGTGTAGGACAAATTCAGGAATGGCGTTTAGGACTGATGGTCCCAGTAGAATCCCTGCTACGATATACCCGGTAACTGCCGGAAAATGCAAGCGACCCGCGGCTTTGCCTGCCAGTAGACCGACCAAGAGCAAAAACCCCAAGGTAGCCATCATTTTATCAACCGCCTCTCGTTCTTCTATTACGGAAAAGCTATAGATTATTCCATATATGATATGTCATCATACCAGATAATCGAAGGGCCCAGTCTAGGGGTGTAATGGCTCCAGTTGTTGTTAGAGGATTCCATAAAAACACCAATCATACCATACACTAGTTGGACGAGGGTTGCAAGACCCCAAGGCCCATCTAACTGGGCTTTAAGGTTAAATCCGTGTTAAGTGCTTGCATCATTTCCCAGAACACACTAGTGATAGAGGAGGTGGCTTGGGTGACACGTGGAGAAATATCTACGGTGGCTCCGGTCTGTTTCGAAGGCATCGGGGGAGATGTGACCGGTGAAGCTGGAAACAAGACGGTAAATGCATTGGTTGGAGCTGGGCCCCATAGCATAGAGCTAAGGAATATACAGGGTAACATCGTGCTAAGTCACCCTCCCCATCCTTAACAGTTAGCCTTTGTGTCATGATGCCAGCCATTGCGGACTCAACCCAGAGTATCACTAAATGGCATAATTTCCTTCGGCATCGCGCAGTCCTCGAATTGAGTCTACAGGTACTGTAAAGACGATACCGGTATTTGGCTGTGTGAGGTCACCGATAACGTCTTCGATGATCTTTACAGCCAATTCTACCTGATTATCCTCGATAATCGCCATGAGAGTGCGGCTCGGAGCAGCGGAACCCATGGCCACCTGACTGAGGCGGGCGAAGATGGGGGCCGATTCGGCCATTAGATAGCCCATGCCCATGGATTCAAAAACTGTAGCACCGCTGATTCCTTGATTGTGGAATTCCAGCAAGATTGACGAGAGCAGTTCGGGCCTCTGGATTACTGCAAACAGTGCTTTCATTATGGACGCCTCCCGAAGCTAAGCTTTGTATTACGTTACCATTACAATACACCAATCTGCCGTCAAACTCAAATACTACTCTAGCCGCAGGAAAACAAATCCTTCTGATTAAGTATAGTATTAAGGAATCTCCATAGGATGGGGGATCATGCCGTGAAGCAATATCTGAAAGGTCTTATCATCTCTGTTATTCTATTGATTACGTCAGTGATTGCAGACAGGGTAGGTTTGGGTTTATTGGCCATATCCTCGAGCCATACTCTTAGTGGCTTCTTGAGCATCGTTTTTGGGATCATGGCCTTGTATTACGCTATCTTAAGTGCGACCATTTTCTCTGTAAAGCGGCGGCATGGGATGCCCGGTGAGGTCAAGATGCTCAAGGGTCTATACCGGGTTTTAGCTTTCTTTGGACTCTTAGCCGGTTTCGTCTACGTCCAAGGGCAGCTAGCAGTTTTCAGCAGCTTTTTCTCACTCTTCGGGGGCATGCTGTTGGGCTGGTCCTTACAGGCTCCAGTGAGCGGTGTGGCCGCGTGGGTGTTAGTTACCTTGAAGCGTCCATTTAGGATTGGTGATCGAGTCCAGTTTCCTTCCTTAGGATTGACCGGTGATGTCATGGAGCTATCAGCCATGTATACCACGTTGAACCAAGTGGGAGGCGCCATTGGCAGTGAGGAAGCAGTAGGCCGCAGTATCCTGATACCTAATGCTATGTTATTCAGCAATGTAGTGATCAACTATACTGCCCAGCAAGAGACTGCCTATATTCTAGATGAGGTGGTAATCAGGATTACCTATGATTCTGACTGGGATACCGCTGTACAAATTCTCACTGAAGCTGCTCGTGAGGTAACTGCAGACATAATCAGGAATACCGGTCAGGAGCCTTACGTCAGAGCAGATAACTACGATTATGGAGTGTATATGCGCTTACGCTATATTACCCTAGCTACTGACAGGCCCCGGATATCCTCGCTCATTCTAGAACAGGTGTTCAAACGTTTTCAGGAAAACAAGAACGTTGATTTTGCCATCCCCTATGTCTATTCCTTCAAACGGGGCAAGTTCGCTACAGAGAGCCATAGAAGTGGGGATAGGCATACCGAGCTTATTCCGGTTGCAAGAATCACCGATGGGGCAACACTCTTAGCGGAACTAGAACAGGACCCGGAAGCGGTTATGCCCCTGGCCCGCAATATTGCTGACCAGGGGCTGCTGCAGCCACTAATTGCAGTCCGCAATCTCGGTGAAGATACCTATACGCTGATAGCTGGCCATCAGCGACTAAAGGCTTGCCTCTACCTTGGCTGGGAGTCAGTTCCAGCAATTGTGCAGAACCCGATTGGTTCTGAAGTACAACCTTTTAGGGCCAAGGGTTCAGGCACCACTAGTTCAAGCCAAACCCTTGGCCAATAGGCCGCGAACCCACGATTCATGTATGCAAGCCACAGTAGGTCTGAAGCCTCTGTGGCTTCACGTTGGTAGTTAAGCTAGGGTAATGGCCGTGGGTACTGCATTAGCTATGGGTCAGCGGAGCAAACAATCGGTATGATGGTTGGACCAAGTACAGTGATCTCTGGCCTGCAAAACCAATAGTCCAGAGGCCTCTCATCGTCAGAGGAGTCTTTGAATTGCTAGAAAAATGTAAAGCAGAGAGGATTTACCTCTAGACTTGTGGAAAGTTTCAGCATCTATCTTCTGGGCGTTTTCCTCAACGCCGAATTCTGTCGATCCTAAGGGGGAGTTACAATTGGATGCACAACCACAATTCTTAAGGGATGACGAAATCGACTTACGTGAGGTCTTCATGGTCCTATGGAATGGGAAATGGACGATCATTGCATTGATGGTAGTTGCTGCTTTGGTTGCCGGTGTGGGTGGACGCATATTCTTGACTCCGAGCTATGATGCAGTGGCCACTCTCTTGATCATGCCACCTACCTATCAGAGTGCCATAGAGCCAGAACCGTTACCGCTAGATACTTATCGTGCCCTGGCCATGACTCATTCAATAGCGAGTCAAGTAATCGAAAGCCTACAGTTGAAAAACGCGAAAAACGAGTCTTTGACAGCCGATGGTGTTCTGAAAGCCGTGGAAGTCGAGACGTCCGTTCCCCAAGGTAGCCGCACTGATAGTAGAGAGACAGCAGGAATGATGAATATCAAGGTATCTTGGAACGATCCGACTATAGCAAAGGACATTGCTAATACCTGGGCAGATGTCTTTATGAAGAATACAGCCCATATTCGCAAGAGCGAGTCAGACGAGATCGCCGGGGTTATTCTTAGCCAATTTGGTTCTACTGAAGAAGCACTGAAAAACGCGGAGAGACAACTTCTGGAGTTTAGAACGGCAGGTAGCATACCCATGATGACTCAACAGGTTGAACTGCTCATGTTTCAATTGGGCCAGCGTCGGGAGCGCGTTCTACGTATGCAGACCGATCTAGAGATGAAGCGGCATCAGTTTGAGACCCTTAGTAAACAGCTTGCAGCTCTTGAAGAAGACGGGGAGTGGTTGGGATTACTCACACGTGATCCCTCTAAGCTTTCGGACAATGGTCATCCCGCGAGGCGACAGATTGTTGAGACCATGGAACAGCTCTTGGCAGCCAACGCTGCTTTGATTGAATTTGATGAGCGGGCAAAAATCTCTCTTCTGGAGCAGGAACTGGAGCTTGAGCAAGAGCGTTTGCTCACTTACCAAAGTGAACTGGCTGCTCTGGAAGCTCAATACCCGCAGCTTGAAGCTCAATTTGCTGCCCTATTTTCAACCCTACAGAATCAGGAGAAGACCTTGGTTATGTCCCGTAGCCTTTCAATTGATGCTATGTGGTCAGCGGTGAGTGATGACCAAGAACTACTAGATAAGCTCAAGGAATTGCGTTTGATGGATGAGTCTCCCAACCCAACATATCAGCAAGTAGAGATGCTTTTAGCCGATAGCCAGGTAGAACTTGCTGCACTACCCAGGAAAATCCAGGCTTATGAGGAGTTAGTTGGGTCTTGTACAGAACGCATCGCATATCTGGAATCTACATTGCCAAAGCTTCAACAGACTAGGCAAGCACTAGAGGCACCAGTTACTCTCAGCAATGAATTATACGACTCCATGAAGGAACAGTACGCCTCTATGAGAAAAGAGTGGGCAGAGTTGGCGTCGGAAGTCCCGATGTTGAAAGCCGAACTGCAGTTAGCTGAAGGAGAGCTGACCCAATATGAGGAAAATGTATTAGCGATACAAGGAGCACTATTGGATTTACAGTTGGAAGAAGAACGGCTTGTTCGGAGTATTGACGCGCTAACAAGGACACATGACTCTTTGTCGGAGCAGGCGGAGAGTGCTCGCCTCGCCGAACTGCAGGCGACCGGTGATGTCCGATTTATTTCGCCCGCAGTAGCTCCTCGCTCCCCATCGAGCCCTAATCATAAGCTTAACATAGCTATCGCCATAGTCTTGGCCGGCATGA
>JAAZMR010000071.1 GCA_012798695.1 Bacillota bacterium
ATCATTGAACTGACAAATCGCGGTGAAGAGGCTATCGAAGTAGACAGCAGGATATTGCCCCTGTCGTTTTCCCTCCAGGGAGAATTCCTGCCTGAAGAGGAACGAGGAGAGGCACCAGAATGGGTGGAAATTAGTCCCTCTACGATTGCCATCGAGCCCGGTAGAACAAAACGGGTGCGCCTGTCTATGCGGCCGCCCAAGGAAGCCGATGGTGGGTACTACTATGATATTGTATTCCGCTCAGCTAGTGAGGGGGGAACCATAGAATCCGGCTCAAACATTCTGCTGTTTGTGGGAAGTGAAGTGATTAAGAAGGGTCAGGTGGAGATCACGAGCATCAAAAGGGGAGCAGCAGTGGCTGTTGTCGATGCCGTATTTAGCAACCAGGGGAATTACCATCTTCATACGATGGTGGACTTCATCTTGTGGAGGGTCCACCCACAGTATGAAGAGGAGGAGACCGGCAGGATCATACCAAGGCAAACCGAGACGGTAACATTTATCAGCTTGCCTTTGGATACAACTCCGATTCTTCCGGGCACATCCAGAGCACTTAGTTTTCAAATACCGGCAGACTTGGAGCCAGCCGAATATGAAATGGCAATTCGTGTGGACTATGGTGGCGAAGAACCGGTGATCACGGGGTTGACTTTTAGCATCGAAGGGAGCAATGGTTCAGATGGCTAAAACCAAGAGGTCGGCATTACTAGTTTGTGTATTGCTGTTAGTACTTGTTGCGATCCCTTCAAATGCCCAACATAGGGATGCTAGAGTATCAGATATTTTCTCTAACACATTCATTCTCGATGCATTCAACGATATCTCTCTCCAGACTGGTGTACCGATTGTCGCTGATAGTACCGTCTCTGGGTTTGTGACGATGGAGCTGGATGATGTCCCACTGGAAGATGCCTTAGTCAGAATCTGTGTGCCCTTTGGGTATACATTCCGGTATATGGCCGATGGGTATTACTTGGTAGGTGCAGCCGACATAAATAGCCCCACCTTCGGGATCTTGAGTGATACGGCTGTGATCAAGACCAAGTATCTCAAAGCAGAGACGTTATCCAAACTCCTATCAGATTTCTATAAGCCCTTTGTCAAGGTTGACAGTACCCTAAATACTTTGGTCATTACCGGCTCACCGGAAATGATCAGGCGCATAGAATCCGATATAGATAGTATTGATGTGCCTATTAGGCAGGTCTTATTAGAAGTACTGGTTATTGAACTATCCGATGATGCAAGGAAAGCCTTAGGGACTGAATGGCAGTGGGAGGTAGAGAAGCCAAAGGGAGGGGATGCCTCCGGCGCTCTGACTTTTACCACCAGTATGCTGACTTCGGTGCTCTCAAAACTCACCTATACCTATCCGGCGGGCATCACATCTTTTCTGTTGTCACTAAAACCCATTGTGGAGAGCGGAGAAGCCAAGATTCATGCTAATCCTAGAATTGTGGCTATGGATGGACATCAAGCCGATATCTTTCTCGGACAAGAACAATCATATCTGGTGCTGACGGAGTCGGGGAGTGACACCGGCACCACAGTTACCCGTCAACGGGTTATCATTAAGACCGGTGTGACACTAAAGTTCTTGCCTCAGATTTCACCCATTGGCGACGTCACCGTGAAGGTGGAGCCAGAAGTCAGTGCCACTGTAGGTTTCAACAAAGATGGGTACCCAATCATCTCCAGCCGGAGGGCAAATACTACTGTAAGGGTCAAGGATGGGGAAACCTTTGTGATTGGGGGCTTGCTGCACGAGTTCGCAAGCCAAAGCGTTGGGAAAGTGCCCTTATTGGGTGACATCCCCTTGTTCGGCAAGTTATTTCGAACCGAGCGTACGGAGAAGAGTGAAACCGAGGTCGTGATCATGGTCACTCCTCATGTTATCGAGGAGGGGATGTAGATTGGGGAAGCTCTGGCGAATATGCATATTGCTAGCCATGCTAATGCTTGTCTGCATTGCTCCTCCATGTGCTGCTCTGACCATTGAACCAGCTTTGGAAAACCCGGTCAACTTGGTCCATGTTGGGGATGCTCCTTTGGCGTACATATTCTATTCAGCGGACCAAGAAGAGTTCTTGGCTGCCTATACTGAATATGATGCTTATGCGGAAGGCTATGGGGGATTCATAATCCGATATGGCAGCGAAGCAAATGAGACAATCCTGACGGCAGTTATTGCCAAGGAAATAGAGGACATAGGTCTGGGAGTTGCCATTCATTGGATGACAGACTCTACACCTGCTTGGCTTCTGGATCTGGGGGCATCCTATCGCATCGGGCCGCTGGGTTTTCGCATCGGCATCCACGATGTTCCCTTTACCAAGTGGAAGGATATGACGGAAGACTCGTATTTCTCCGCTGGTGCTTCCCTTGACCTATCGGAGAATATCAGCATGGGCATAGACACCCGCTTCCTAGAGGAGCCGCTCTATAAGGGTCATGTTCGGCTTGGTATCCGACCGGATCTTGAGGCACAAGTGTATGCACTTTACCAGGGTTCTAGTTGGGATGCTGTCGGCGTAGATGCCTGGCTGTCTAGGGGTGCTCTCCTGTTTCGTGTAGGATATAAGATGGATTGGGATAGGGAGAGCTGTTTCTGTGTGGGTATAGGTCTCCGTCTATAGGGAGGCAGGACTATTTAGTCAGAGTGGTTGAGACTCAGTATTTTCAGGAAGCTCCTTCATTGTACCGTCCATGAGAAAGGCGGGCGTGGGTAGGCTGCTATAAACTAGAGACTCTTACGAGTCTCTTCTTTCTTTAGGTCGATAGACTGCAGCTTGGAAATCCCGGATGCAGCAAAAAATGTACTATCAACATAGGGGAAGTGACATCAACCACAGAAGGATAAAAGGGCAAGCAATTACAGGAGTGATACATAAGAGGTTGGAAGAAGGTCATGCTCCCATCGGCGTTTAGGTCTACAGTGTCTGGGGTTAGGAACATAGTTTTTGCTAGTAGAGATCCCTGGGCTGGTAGTACCAATCTGCTGGGGACTACACCATATCTGTCACTCAAAACTATGGCGATCACTGGGCCACTAGAGCCTATCTTTGAGGAATTTGCTGCAGGACTGCATATGTTTCATATGCTTTCTTCTAGACATCGGCCTCAGTTCACAGAGCATTGTCGGGGGACTTTAGCCTCCGCAGCCTCTCTTGCTGAAAACTGGCTCCATGATGGTGTGATAGAACAAGCACTGGATGACGGACTGGATGTTGAGGAGTTCTTCAATGAGGTCTACATAAGGGTATAATCGACTAGCCCTCAACTCTGCAGTGGGAAACGAACGCCCCAGGCACCTTAATGGTGCTTGGGGCGCATTTAGTATGCTATCAACCGATTTTGTCTACCTGATCATTCATCGATTGTGCAGCTCGATGGCAGGCCGCTTGATGTGTACCCTCATATAGCACAAATTCGGGCTCTACCTCACGGCAGATATCCATAGCATAGGGGCATCTGGGATGTAATCTACAGCCCGAAGGTGGATTCACAGGACTAGGAATCTCTCCACGCAAGATCTGGGTGAAGCCTCGGTGCCGGGGATCAGGCACGAATACTGCATTAATCAGGGCCGCAGTATAGGGGTGCCGAGGGTTCCCGATTACCTCATCGGCTGTACCGAGTTCCACTAGCTTACCGAGATACATCACGGCGATTCTGTCACAGATGTGTCGGGCCGTGGCCAGGTCATGTGTGATGTAAATGAAGGTAACACCCTTCGCTCTAGATAGATTCAGCATCAGGTTGAGTACTTCACCCCTGATCGATACATCCAGCATAGATACGGGCTCATCGGCTACGATGAAGTCCGGGTCAAGTACCAGGGCTCGGGCAACGGCTACTCTCTGACGCTGCCCGCCGGAGAGCTCGTGTGGGTACCTGTTCATGTATTCCTCTGGGGGTATCATTTCTACATCATAGAGAGACGATGCCACGATCTCTTGGGCTTGATGGACATTTTTGACGATTCCCTGAATCCGCAGAGGTTCGGAAATAATGGTTTGCACATCCATACGTGGGTTCATGGACTGATATGGATCCTGAAAGATCACCTGCATCTCTCTCCGGAGAGCTTTCATTTCAGGTGGTGTCTTGCCCATGATGCTGGAGCCTTCGAACACAGCGTCTCCGTCGGTAGCATCGGTGAGCCTCAATAGACTACGGGCTAGGGTAGTCTTTCCACACCCTGATTCACCCACTACACCGAGGATCTCTCCTTTATAGACATCAAAGGATACATTGTCAACGGCTCTCAGCACCGGCTGTTCGCTTGTTCGCAGTGAACGCAGTAAGCCCATGCGAACTGGGAAGTGTTTTACCAGACTGCGCACTTCTAGTATTACTTCTTCCCGCTTAGGCTCCTGTTTTACCGGCTCTGAATTCACTGGCCCCCAGATCTCGCTTCCTTGCTGTATGGCCTCCACTTTGTGACAGGCTACCTTGTGGTCATTATCTCCCACCCCACGAATAATGGGCTCTACCTGCATACATTTTTCATCCGCTAATGGACAGCGCGGATGGAACCTACAGCCTGGTGGAGGTGCTAGCAAGTTGGGAGGGGATCCTGGCAAAGAGCTAACTTGCGAGCGTTCAGCTTTGATATTCGGAAACGAACTCAGTAGCCCCAGAGCATAAGGGTGTAGCGGATTGGTATATACATCCATTACACTACCATATTCCACTATTTTGCCCGCGTACATAATCGCAACTGAATCACATGTCTGTGCGATCACTGATAGGTCGTGGGTAATTAACATCATGGAAAGGCCTAGGCGCTCCCGTAACTCGCCCATGGCCTTGAGAATCTGTGCCTGCACCATCACATCCAAGGCCGTGGTGGGTTCGTCAGCGATGATTAGGTCAGGATGGCAGGCCAGGGACATAGCGATCACTGAACGCTGCTTCATGCCTCCACTGAATTCATGGGGGTATTCGGAGAAGCGCTCTGGATTGATGCCGACGAGATCCAAGAGCTCCTTAGCTCTTTCTACAGCCTCATCGCGAGACACATCTTCGTGACTCAGTATGGCTTCAACAATCTGCTCCCCAACCCTATGGACTGGGTTGAGGGCATTCATTGCGCCTTGAAAGATCATGGACATGCGTTTCCATCTGATCTCTTTACGGAATTGTTCCTCAGGCATCCTCAAGACGTCCTGCCCGTCCATGATAATACTACCACCATGGTAGGCACCATTAGACGGAAGCAGACGCAAAACTGCTGATGCCATGCTCGACTTTCCACAGCCGGACTCCCCGGCGATGCCGAGAGCCTTCCCTCGTTCGATTTCGAAACTGACGGAATCGACCGCCCGGACATGGCCCCGGAGGGTCCGGTAGTACATTTTTAGATCTCTTACTTCAAGTAGGGCCATGGCTACGATCTCTCCCTATATCGTGGATTGAGAATCTCATTAACTGAGTTGCCGATAAACACAAAGGCCAGGCTTAGGAACGTGAGTGCTAGTCCCGGAGGCAGTAACCACCACCACGCCATCTTGGTGAATCCGCCAAACTGTCTGGAGTTCTGGAGGATCCTTCCCCATGTAGGTACCCTGGGGTCGCCTAGACCGAGGAAGCTCAAGGAAGCCTCGGTCAAAATAGCGCTAGGAATCCTGAGGACTAAATTAGCAAAGATCAATGGTACAGTGTTAGGCAAAATGTGTGACAACATGATATACCCGCTTGCTGCACCAGATGCCTTAGCTGCTTCGACGAAGGTGCGCTCCTTGAGAGATAGCGTCTGGGCTCTGACGATCCTAGCAATGCCCATCCATGAAAAGAGCGCCAAAAGAACCACGACATTAAATATGCTCTTGCCAAATAAGGCGCCTAGAATGATCAAGACAGGCATTGTCGGTACAGCCAGTAATACATCGACTAACCTCATCAGAACTTCATCTACTACTCCGCCTAGGTACCCAGCTAACAGCCCCACCGTTGTCCCTATGAATACAGCGATGAATGCAGCGGAAAGGCCAATAGCTAATGCAATACGGGTACCATAGACCAATTGTGACCAGATGTCCGAGCCTAGATGGTCGGTGCCCAGCACCCCGTGCACCATACCCAATACTTCAAACTGGACAGGTTGCAGCTTGATCTTCACGGGACCGGTCACAGATTCCGCGTTAGCTCGCATGCGAATTGTATAATCGCCTTGCTCAGCAAATACAACGTTGGTGGGCTCGTCAAAGAAGGAAATGCCCAGTCGCATCTTCAAGTCAAGATCCCGCGCATCTACCAGACTCTTGCCAGATTCGATCGACCCATTAGCCTTGGTATCCCATAGACTGAATGTCTTGCCACTGGGAGTAACAAGCTCTAGCTCGATACAGGTTTCGGCATCGGAGGGTGCATCAATTCCGTATTGAAAGCTGGCACTGAAGGTGCGGGGCCGCTTGTATTCATAGTTAAAAGCATGTTCAAATACCACCGAGTCTTGAGTAGACTCTTGGGGCTCTTCTGCAGAAGCTGCTCCTGGCGTTTCCTCGGTACCACTAGACCCAAAGGGATCCCATTGGAAGCTGCTCATCCAAGGGCTAGTTGCAGTCTCAGCAGCCTCGGCCTTCTCACTCTCACCTTGTTCTGTCACAGGTATAAAAACTTCGATTCCGGTATCCTCCCCATGCTGCCATGGCGACACGGCAACACCTTCTGCAGGAGTTGTATCCCACTTACTGTGGTCAAGTGAGAATCGAATAGTGGGTGGCAGCCCGTGGTATTTGCCGCCAAATTTGGACAACCAAGCCGGAGCGGCGATGCTATCCGCTAGATAAAGATCGCTCATAGGATCATATGGTGCAATCACAGGGGCAAACACGGCAACCAGTACATAAACCACGACGATTGCAAGACCCAGCATTCCTTGGGGTTTGCGCCTATATTGCTCCCAAAATGTGGGTGGCTTGGGGGCAGCTGATACTGCTGCCTTGGTTGCTTCCAATTTCTGTGCTGCTTTCTGATTTGCCCTCACCCTTGACCACCTGCCCCAACGCGGATCCTTGGGTCAACCAGACCATAAGCGATATCCGCTAATAGATTTGATATAATCACTGACAATGCAATCAAATAAAACGCTCCCTGTGCTGCAGGGTAGTCCATCTTTAGAGTGGCATCCAATAGGTATCTGCCCACACCATGCCAGGAGAAGATACTTTCTGTAATCACTGCGCCTGACACGGCACCCGGAAGGGACATAAAGATCAGTGTGACAATAGGGGGCAAAACGCTCCTGAGTGCATGATGGTACAGAATATCTCCCTTAGCGATACCTTTAGCCCTGGCGGTCACGACATAGTCTTGTGACAGGGCTTCGAGCATAGTATTGCGGGTGTATAACGCCCAGGAGCCAAACCCGATAATAACATTGGAGCCAGCAGGCAGAATCAAATGCCATAACCTATCAAGAAAAAGTGCAAAGCCGCCATCGGGAGGTGGAGCGCTCATCGTGCCATGAATAGGCAGGATTGGCCAATAATAGCCGAGCAAAAGCAGTAATAGTAATTGAATGAAAAACCCTGGCACAGCGTGGGCGAAAAGACCGGCACCCACGACAAATTTCTCAGTAAATTGCTCTCTGTTGGCTGCTGCATAGACTCCCAGCGATATGCCTACTGCGGCAGTGCTTACAAAGGTAACCGCGAACAAAAGTAATGTGTTGGGAAGCCTTTCTTTGAGCTCTGACCAAACGGGTCTGCGTGTATTAAATGAAAGGCCCATATCAAACCTAAGCAATGATTTCATGTAATTTACATACTGGGTCATAATTGGTTCATCTAGCCCATACTGTCTTCTCAGCTCTTGTTTCGCTTCCACAGTGAAAGTCGGATCAATGATCATCTTCTCCGGATCACCGGGCATCACCCGAAAAAGGATGAAGTTGAACGTGAGTATGACAAGGAGGACTATGAAAGCATAAAATAGACGTTTTAGTACATATGAACGAAAACCCAAGTCCTTCACCTCGTTCTGCCTCATCACGGGAACCGCCGCCCGGAGATGGATATCCCGCAGCGGCGGTCCAATTCAGATTCTTGTTACGTTAGAACTCTTAGGGGTTAAGCCGCCAGTAATTCGGGTTCTTAACGAGCCTGACATACTCTCCAGCACGGTACTCCTTCAGGATGAAGGGGCCGTGGCCGACCAATTTGGTATAACCCTCCATAGTTGGATGAGGTTCTTTCCAAGGCTCGAAAGTCTTATAGTCTTCAACATCCTCCCAAATATGCTTGGGTAGGAAGGCTTGGTCTGCATTATATAGATGCCAGTAGCTGATTGTATCGAAGTAGACGGTCACGGTATAATCGTCAATCAGTTCCACCTTGACGATGTCCTCGACAGCAGACATATAACGTGGCACGTTATTATCTTTGAGGAATTCAAGGGTAAACTTGACATCCTCAGCTGTGAAAGGAACGCCATCAGACCACTTGATGCCCTTGCGAATGTACCAGGTAACAGTGGTGCCTTCCTTGCCAGGCTCTGGCTCCCAGGTACTTACGTCCCACTTTTCAGCCATCCAGGGCATATCTTCAAGGGTCTCGGGATGCATCGTGATTAGGCCGGGATCATATACCTTATAGAGAACGTCCCAGGAATACGCACTTGTAGCAGTTGCGGGGTTAAGGTTCTTGGGCTCCTCTTGTAGTGACCAGCGAATTGTGCCACCCTCTAGTGGATTACCATCCTCATCAACCCGGCAAATGTTAAGCAGTGTCCATGGATTCTCGTAACTAGCAGCACCAAAACCGTTCATATCTACATAGCCAGTGACCATATCCGTGCGAAACGCATCGATATATGGCCTTGAGTAGAGTGGTACATACGGCATCTCCCGAGCCAGGATCAGCTGTGCCTTATCAGAAGCAGCTTGGGCTGTCTTCAAGTCTGGAGCCTTATCAAGTTGATCTAGGGCCGCATCCAGCTCAGGGTTGCGAATACCAGGCGTATTGTCTCCAGCTTCTATGTCGTATCTTGAGTGGAAGAAGTTGACCAAGAACGTAGGATTTCGATTAAGTCCCCAAGCCAGCACATACATGTCAAAGTCATGCATGTCGATCTTGTCAAGTATGACGTTGAAGTCCATCGGCTCGGGTACTACAGGCAGACCTACGCTCTGGGCTGATTCAGCAATGATCTTGCCAAGTTCAGCGGAAGTAGGTGCAGCTTCGTATGTGGGTGTGAGAATCTTTAGTTCAGGTAGGGGTTTGCCTGTATTTGGATCGATCCTGTTCTTGCCAGTTGAGTCTAGCTTGTAGCCGGCTTCGTCTAGAACCTGAGCGGCCTTCTCTAGGCTAAAAGCATAGGTCGGAACATCTGACTTGTAAAAAACTGAAGCCTGTGGCACAAAACTGGTCATCGGGAGCATATAACCACTGAATAGGGTGCGAATAATGTTATCCCGATCAGTGATATGAGCCATTGCCTGACGCAAGGCAGGATCATTGAACGGTGCTTTCCGCATATTGAAGGCCAGATAGAACATATGGAAGCCTAGGTTCATTCTCATGTCTGCGTAGGGCAACGATTTAGCAAGTTCAATATCAGGCGCCTGGGTTAGGCCACTCCAAACGACACTTTCACCTCGCTCAAAGGCGATTCTACGGGCAGTATGCTCACTGATGATGGGCATAATGATTTCATCAACGCGAGGACCCCAATCATTGAACTCTACGGCTGCCGCCACCGGCATTGCCACAATACCGAGAGTCAATGTAAGAGCTAGGACCAGTGCAATTATTAGGCAGGTTTTCTTTTGCATAATACTATGCCTCCTTTTTGGCTAATCATCATTCGTAAAACTTTCTAACACTTGGCTTGGATCTTCTGATAGATAAACAACCAGATAGAGCCAAACATAGTCATACACCACAATATCGTTATTTCAAGATCACATGCCTATCTATACGTTTCCTCCCTTCACTATAGAAACTTAGCCGGCACCAAGTGAAACACTGTGCATATTCATACGGCCCGAGTGTCTTTCGTCAACTATTTGTCGAAATCCTCTTTCAGGCCCGTCATCATAGAAGCCTTTCCATGCTAGAGGATATATGTAGCCGCAACCACATATAGTACTTCCACATACTTATCTATGACTTATTGCTTATGCCGTTTTGACGGCCATTGAAGTAGGTAACTATGGCTCCCTTAACAATTGCGCCGGCCAGCATACACATGATACTTAAGGGCAACATAATTGCCAATGAGACAGCTAGTGTTTGCCTGATGGTACTAAAACCGATAGCCATGCGATCCTCGATCGCCATGGGCAACACTACCATCATGATGGCAATGGTTGGTCCTCCAACTAAGGATATCGCTCCCACTCCTATCAAACCCTCTGGCTTTATTCCCTGCATGCCCGCGGCCATCCAGGCTAGGGCTGCGGGGACAAACGTCAGCCATATAGGTATGACGAGAAAGGATTTGAGAGATATAGCAGCACACGCTACTCCATCCCCTATAGCTGCTATGATTCCGTATATGATCACATGGAGGGTAGTCTTGTCAATTAATCTGATCATATCATATTTCCTCCAAGGATATCAGACCAGATATTGGGACTCTAGCAGGGACTTCTCTCCCGGGCAAATGCAGATAGACGATCAGTCTGCCGTCTAGCTGTGGTGCTGAGCTGCTTCGCAGCTTAGGCCAGTGTTTAGGTGGGATGTTTGAGACAAGCGATAGCTGTATGGAACCACTGTCCTGGGCAGAAGGAGACACCCCTTCGGGTAGGACAGTCCTATAGTAACCAAAGTGGCCCTCAGGCCCTTGCAAGGCGAATTCCATCGATTTGACTTCTGTGTGAAAACCCACCGGGGGAGCCGTGAAGGTGACTACAAGTGAGAGCTCTCCGCCATCAGGAGCATCATATGCTGCAGCTGATGTAAGATCTGCATATGCTCCGGCGAGCCATTGGTGAAACCTCAAGTAGTTCGTCTCGAACCCAAACGCGATGGCCAGTGCCGAGATTAACGATACAGCGGCCATGAACCGGGCAATTTTGGCGGCTTGCGCTTCACCGTCGATCACGTGGTCGACATCCTTTCTCTGCCTACAGCAGCCTGCTCCATCTCACATCTACTTGACACAGAGTGCGAAAGTCTTGATCTCATCAGGGAACACGAAGTGCTTAGGATACTGGAGGATGAGAAGCTTTGTTGGATTTCGTTCTTTCCGTATGAGTAATCTCCGGTATCTGCTTAGGAAACGGTTTTTCAGCTTCTGTTGGTTGTTCTTCTATGGGTAGGGAGTTGCTCCGGGCTATTCCGGCAGCCATCAGTAACCCTCCAATGGCCAAGTTGAGATAATACGTAAACCCACGCCATACCGTGACAAATAGCCCAATGAGGCCTTGTGGGATCACACTACTAAATAACAAGCTGAAGCCCAGTTCTGCTGCACCACTAGACCCTGGTGTCGGAGCATAAGCCGCGGCCAGATAGAATATTAAGGTGATCGCCATGACCCGTAGAAAATTGGGCTGCATGCCCAGCCCTACAAGAATAACGGCAGGGACAATGGTGATGGTGATCCACCATGCATAACTGAGGATCATTACCGCCCAAAGTGTGGACCGTCTGTTCTCAATGAATTCCTGTAAGGCATTGCGAAATTCCCTTAGTTCTCGATCGATTCGCTCCAAGACAAGATCTAGTGTTGCGGGCTTAAAGAACCGTAAGGTAAACTTGTTGCGTACAGCGGGTACAACAATGACTTTGATCTTTTCCGGATTGAATACCAAAATGAGTGACAAAGCAAACACCACAAAATAGAGGATAATACCAAAGGCGAGGATTACGTACATAGCCTTAGGTATGCTCCAGAAATCAGCAAAGCAAAACAGCCAGATGGAGGCGGCCAATCCTAGTGTGAAGCGGGCAAAAGCATTGCAAATGGTTTTGGTGGCAATGATTGCTGTAGATTGTCCCGCGGTCAAGCCCTTTTCCGTGAGCAGATATGCTTGCATTGGCTCACCGCCTGAATCAAAGGGGGTCACATTCGATACGAATGCCCCCAAAATGGAGATGCGCATACCATGCGGAATGCTAAGATCGCCCCCGAGTGAGCGGATCAGGAACTTCATTCGCAGGGAATCGATCAACCAGGTCAGCACCACCAGACCACAGGCAATGCTGAGCATGGCAGGATCTAGTCGTGCAAGCTCTGCCCAAGAATGGTGGCCCCCGGTAATCTGAAGGACAACATAGAGCCCAAGGATGCTGAATGCTACACCCAGAAGAGCACTGCGCCTAAGCTGAGCAGGGCTCCTACGGTTGGTCTGCTGTTCTTCACTCATGGGGCTATATCCCCCTCCTCAAGTTGGTTGATAGGCAGGTTGCTGAGAAAGTCCCACATATTATACCATACCCTGTTTCGATGGGCGCAGGATAATTCTTGCACTAACTCATATTCATCCGAGAACAGGTCATTTCCTTCGTAATAGAGCAAGGCATGCACTATTCTCAGCCCCAATAGCCCATGGGGGTATTGATCAGTTGCAAGGGTTTCGGTTTGATACATCGATAATGAATCGAATCTATTGATCGGCGCGGCAGAGCTGGCTTTAGGTAAGGTTGTAGAGGGATTTTCCACCGGGGTGCTGAAATGAGAGCTGATAGAAAAAGTGAAAGTGGTGAGTATGATGTCAAAATCCCGATGTGGGTTGGAGCACACTGATTTGCGTCAGATGATGGTGGAAGAGTTTTGTGAACTAGCGAAGATCGATGCCGAGTCCGGTGAAGAGGCTGAGCTAGCTCAAGTAGTGGCGGCGAAGCTAAAAAGTTTGGGATTAGATGTTACGCAGGATGATGCCGGAAGCAAGTTCGGTGGGAATGCAGGTAATGTGATTGGACGTTGGCCCGGTTCAGCTGGTAAAGAGCCGATTCTCCTGTCTGCACATCTTGATCGAGTGCCTCCGGGCAAAGGCATTAGACCAGTGATAGAAGGGAACCGTATTGTATCAGGGGGAGATACTGTTCTAGCTGCAGATGATCTAGGCGGGGTGGTAGCGATTCTCGCCGGCATGAGGATGGCCCGTGCAGCTCGAGGAGAACTGCCACCTTTAGAGATCATCTTTACCGTTAGTGAGGAAAGAGGGTTGCAGGGCGCCAAGCACCTGGAGTACACCAAGATAAGATCGAAGCGCGGTTATGTCTTCGATTCATCTAGCCCGGTAGGTGTCGTTATTACCCAAAGCCCAACACATGTCAAGTTGGATGGTGCCATCATTGGCCGAGCTGCTCATGCTGCTGTCAATCCCGAAGGTGGAATCAGTGCTATACATGTGGCTGCCCGTGCGATCAGCGGTTTCCCCTTTGGTCGCATTGATGATGAGACCACTGCTAATATTGGTATGATCTCGGGCGGTGTCGCCACTAATATCGTGACTGAACGTGTTGCATTCAAAGGAGAGCTCAGGAGCCTGGATGCCAAACGAGCATTGGGTCTGTCCAAAGCATGTGCCGAGCAAATACGTCTAACCGCTGCTCAGTATGGTGCTTTGGCGGAAGTCTCTACCAGGGTTGAGTACTACGGGTATGCGATATCTCGGGACTCGCATGTAGTTAAGAGGGTTGAGAAGGCATTGGCAATGTCGGGTAGGGAAGCGCTTTACCGTTCAACAATGGGAGGTAGTGATAGCAATATCTTCAACAAACAGGGCATCGAAAGTGTAGTCCTGGGGATGGGGGCCAGTGATGTTCACTCGACCGCGGAAAGCTTGCCTATCAGTGAACTGGTTGCCGCAGGCGAGTTGGCTAGAGATATCATCATGGCGGGATAAGGGGAGCAGGCGAAGCTTGTTGTAGGACCCAGTCCATCACCGGATCCCGCCCTTTGGCAAAGGCTTCGATACTGGGCTCGATGTTCACGTCAGGCAACAGTGAGTCACTTTCTTCTTGCGAATTTCTAAAGTACTTGATGGAGTATCTGCTGTGAGCCAAATTCACGGGCTGAGTTGAAACGCAACCGCTCGCAGCAGCTTTTCTGTAGGAATGATTGCTCATCAGCTTTCCCCACCTTCTTTGGAGTTACCCCGATTATCACCAATTTCCAGATACTACCTGATAATTCCTACGTATGATATTGCTCTGCAGGTAGCCCTATTGACTTCATGTGGGAATAACGGTACAATGCATTACGTAGATAGTTAGCATGCTATCTATTAGCAGGGCAACGATTGCTGCCTTCTTCATCATCGAATTATTTCGGCAAGATCATGGCTGGATGAGCATATGGGAGGTCTACCAATGCATTGCGACAAATGCCCGGAGTCCATATTCCCAGAACTCCAGGGAGTTGATCCCGTATCTCTGCGGGTATTTCATTCCTTCTTTAGGGCGATACGCTTACACCGTCAGTTAATGTTTAACCTAATGTCGAACATAGAGGCATATCCCGGGCAGGCGGGATGTTTGTCAATTGTGAACAGCCACGCCGGCATTACTCAGCGGGATCTAGCCCGCAAGCTGCATGTGGCGTCATCAACCGTAACCGTAATGGTGCAGAAGATGGAAGCGGCAGGCATTGTGTCCCGCAAAACAGATACAGATGATCAAAGATTGACCAGGATCTACCTTACCGATACAGGTCGTGTATTACTTGATGAGATGAACGATGTGTTGGTACAATTTATCAATATCACCTTCGGCAAAATGTCTCCCGAAGACCGTGCCAATTTCGATAGACTGCTAAACATGCTTTGTGCCAACATAGCGGAGGAGCTTGATTGTATTGGATAAGTGGGAGGTGTTTCATTCTCTATGGCAAGATTATTGGATTACCTCAAACCCTATGGTAAGCAGATTATTGTTGTTATCATATTGCTTTTAGTTCAGGCCATCTCCAACTTATACTTGCCGAATCTCAATGCCTACATCATTAATAATGGCATAGCCAAAGGTGATATCCAGTACATTGTACGAATTGGTGGTTTCATGCTGCTGGTGACCTTATTGCTGGCGGTTTGCTCGATCGTTTCCGTGTACTGGGGCTCCAAGACAGCCATGTCATTTGGTCGCGATCTGCGCAGTGCACTCTTTCGCAAAGTGCAAAGCTTTTCCCAAAGTGAAGTGGACCAATTCGGCACACCTTCATTGATCACTCGTACGACCAATGATGTGCAGCAAGTGCAGATGGCAGTTGTTATGGGGTTAAATGTGATGATTTCTGCTCCGGTGATGTGTCTGGGAGGTATCATTATGGCACTGCGCCAGGATGTCCCTCTTTCCGCGTCAATTATCATTATAGTACCGTTAATGGCCCTAGTGCTGGCCATGGTCATGCGAAAGGCACTACCTTTGTTCAAAGCAATGCAGGTCAAGCTCGACAGATTGAATCAGGTGATTAGGGAAAAGCTTAGTGGGGTGCGTGTTATCCGTGCTTTTGTCAAAACAGACTATGAGGAAAGGCGATTTGATGAAGCAAATCGGGACCTCACTTCTACCGCCTTGCGTATTAATCGGCTCTTTGCATTGACTATGCCCCTGCAAATGCTCATAGTCAATCTTGCTATGGTAGTCATCACCTGGTTTGGTGCCCATAGAATTGATAGTGGCGCCATGCCCATAGGCAACCTTACCGCGTTCTTGGCTTACATCATGCAGATTCTCATGTCAGTGATGATGTCGGTAATGATGTTCGTAATGATTCCTCGTGCTAGCGTTTCGGCTGAGCGTATTCAAGAAGTCTTGGATGTAGAGCCATCGATCGGTGATCCGCTAGTACCTATCGAAACCAGTGATATGGCGGCCGGTCTCGAATTCGAGCATGTTCAGTTCATATATCCAGGTGCAGAAGCCCCTGTGCTTCAAGATATCTCTTTTTGTGCTTATCCTGGAGAAGTTACAGCCATTATTGGCAGTACGGGTTGTGGAAAATCGACTCTGATTAACCTCATACCACGTTTTTACGATACCACAGGTGGCCGAATTCTGGTCGGGGGAGAGGATATTCGTGAACTCACTGAGGAAGCTCTGCGAGATCGCATTGGCTTTGTCCCCCAGAAAGCATTCCTATTTAGTGGAACCATAGGGAGCAATCTTCGCTACGGCAAGCAGGATGCGACGGACGAGGAGCTTTGGCAAGCATTGAAGATAGCACAGGCTGCTGACTTCGTTGCGGAAATGCCGGGTCAACTGGAAGCTGTAGTTGCTCAAGGCGGATCGAATCTCTCTGGTGGACAAAGACAGCGCATTTCGATGGCGAGGGCACTGGTGAAAAAGCCGGACATATATATCTTTGATGATAGTTTTTCGGCACTAGATTTTAAGACCGATGCCGCGCTCCGGGCCGCGCTTACACAGGAAGTGCGGGATGCTATCGTGCTCATTGTTGCCCAGCGTGTCAGTACAATTATGCATGCGGATCGTATTATTGTACTCGATCAAGGTATGATTGTAGGAATGGGGACACACGATGAATTGATAGAGCACTGTGAGGTATATCGTGAGATTGTACTTTCACAGCTCCGAGAGGATGAAGTTGCATGAGTGAAGCTGAGAACACGAAACCCAGACGACGCCGACCCGCCCATGGTCCTCGGGGTGCGATGATGCCTGCAGAAAAGGCCAAGGATTTTAAGGGCTCGATGGCAAGATTAGCAGGTTACCTCAAGCCACATCAAGGGCAGCTACTGATCGTGGTGGTTCTGGCCATGATCAGCGTGGTTCTCAGTTTGGCAGGCCCCAAGGTGCTGGGTCAAGCTACTAATATCCTTTTCTCAGGTGTAATGGGAAAGCAGTTTCCGTCAGGGATGACCAAGGAACAAGTCGTTGAGATGCTCAGAGCAAGTGACAGGGGTCAGATGGCAGACATGCTCACAGGGATGGACCTCATACCTGGAGTTGGGATCGATTTTGCTGCTATTAGGCGGGTATTGCTGATTCTGATAGGCGTGTATGTACTCAGTGCTTTTAGTGGTTGGTTGCAGCATTATATCATGGCCGGAGTCTCCCAACGTACGGTATATGGTTTGCGCAGAGAGGTGGATACAAAACTCTCCAGGTTGCCCTTGAAGTATTATGACGATAACACACGTGGCGAAATTCTGAGTCGTGTGACGAACGATATAGATAACATCGCTGGTACACTCCAGCAGAGTTTGAATCAACTGGTTACTGCACTGTTTACACTGGTTGGTGTCTTAATCATGATGTTCTCCATTAGCCCACTGTTGGCCGCCATCGCGCTGGCGGCTCTGCCATTGAGCGCAATAGTTACAGTATTTATTGCCAAACGCTCGCAAAAACAGTTTATCACCCAGTGGGATAGTACCGGAGCACTCAGCGGCCATATTGAGGAAACCTATACTGGTCACAATATAGTCAAAGTCTTTAATCGCCAACAAGAAACCATCGCTGAGTTCGATCAGGAGAATGACCGTCTCTGCGAGGCCAGCTTTCAGGCACAGTTTATATCGGCTACTATTCGACCGGTTATGCAACTGCTGAATAACCTCAACTATGTTGCCATCTGTGTAATCGGAGGCATAAAAGTGGCAAGTGGTGCTCTTTTGCTGGGAGACATTCAGGCCTTCATCCAGTATTCTAGGCATTTTACTCAGCCCATTGTCCAGACAGCTAGTATCATGAATGTTCTACAATCCACGGTAGCCTCGGCCGAACGGGTATTTGAACTTCTCGATGAGGAAGAAGAAATTCCAGATGTCCGTAATCCCGTTGTCCTTGAGAACATCAAAGGCAGGATCGCCTTCAATAATGTTTGCTTTAGTTATGAGCCGAATGTGCCACTGATTAAGGATATGAATCTGGAGGTACAGCCTGGTCAGACTGCAGCAATTGTTGGTCCTACGGGGGCGGGTAAGACGACAGTGGTGAATCTCCTGATGCGGTTCTACGAGATAGAAGAAGGCAGCATTACGATTGATGGTGTAGATATTCGCGATCTTACCCGTGATCATCTCCGGAAACTGTTTGGTATGGTTTTGCAGGACACCTGGCTTTTCAGTGGCAGCATTCGGGATAATATCGCCTATGGGCGGGAAGATGCTAGTGAAGCTGAGATATTGGCTGCAGCTCGAGCCGCGCATGCCGATCACTTCATACGGACCTTGCCCGAGGGGTATGATACCCTGTTGGACGATGAGGCTTCCAACATATCTCAGGGCCAGAAGCAATTGCTGACTATTGCCCGTGCGTTTCTGGCAGATCCCGAAATCTTGATTCTGGATGAGGCGACCAGCTCAGTTGATACCCGTACCGAGATACTGATACAGGCCGCAATGGCCAAGCTGATGCAAGAACGCACTAGTTTTGTTATCGCCCATCGCCTGTCCACAATTCGCAATGCTGATACTATCCTAGTAATGGATAATGGCCGTATCGTCGAACAAGGAAGCCACGATCAGTTGATGGCCGACCGAGGCTTCTATTATGACCTGTATAGGAGTCAATTTCTCGGTGCCTATGATGCAGCAATCTAAGGGTTCACATGCTCCCGCTGCTACATCGGCTTGCCTTGCCAGTTCTCCATAGCCTTTTGGATTGAGCGATGCATCTCTTTCGAGAATTCTGCTCCTGTTTTGCGGGCAAACATTAGTTGTGCAGCGTTTTCTGCTGCATATTTATTAGCAGAAGGGAACTGGGCCTCTCTCTCGGTGAACATGTCGGTCAGCTCTTCTTCATTTAGAGAACGATATTTCTCTTCAAAGATAATGTATTCTCTTTCGAATCGGGAGCGTACTATGGGTTCATATCCTTCGGGGTAATAACCCAGGCAGAGCATGGCTACCGGAAAGGCGAAGTCAGGCAACTGGAAAAGCTCACGGTGGGTTCCGTAGTTCTCCATAATATCTCCTATATAGCAGGAGCCAATGCCCAAGCTTTCTGCTGCTATCACCACATTTTGTGCAGCAATCAGGGCATCACTTGTCGAAATGAATAAATCCCCCAGATTAGGACCTCTAAAATCTAGCCCGGTATGGGCACAGAATTCTTTCACATTGGAGATGCCATAGTAATCGAACCAGCGCTGGATATCAGCAAGGAAGACTAGTATCAACGGGGCCCTGGCGATAAAGGGCTGGTAGTCACACGTCTTGCTCAAGATGTTCTTGGTTTCTTGATCACGGATCACCAAAATGGAGTACAACATCATATTCCCTGCTGTTGGCGCACGCACAGCAGAGTGTAACAGCATGTCAAGATGCTCTTCGCTAATGGGAGTATCCTGGTAGCGGCGCAAGGATGTGCGCTGACTAATTGTCCTAAGCGTATCGTTCATGGTCTCATCTCCTCTTATCCTTAAAACTGATTGATCAGTGGACTTATCCCTGAAGTGCGTGATCTTACATATGATACCATTTCGTCTTGTAGACTCTGCCAACCTCCTCTCCTGATGGTTTTTATTGGTCTAGTCTATCTTGCTGTTCACCATGTTGATCTCTACAGGTGAACGGGTCATTAATGGATTTGGTTCTTCCATGGATTTCTGACAGTATTCGAGTACGAAACGAATACACGGGAAAATAAAGGAATTGTAGTATTGAGTAGCCAACTACGATCAATATGAAGAATTTCGGTGAGGTTCTCTATGCACATACTCCAAATGAACATGGTAAGTGGAATTATCTCGATGCTCATCTACGCCAAGTTGCGGTATTGGCGCGGCGATTTGCTGCTGAATTTGGAGATGGCGGCCTGGGGTATTTAATAGGACTGGCGCATGACCTAGGGAAAGCCCAGCCTGCATTCCAGAGATACTTGCTTGCCCAAGCCAAGGGGGAGAGAGGTAAAGGTACGCCACATGCTTGGGCGGGAGCCGCCATATTCTCCGAATATCGCGATCATGTTCCGTGGGCAGAGATATGTCTACCGATTGCCGGGCATCACAATGGCCTCGGTGAACTAGGACTCGTTGCTAACCGAATAGATACCAGATTTTTGGGGAACGAAGACCTTGTTGCCAACTTACGATTAGTGTTGGTAGACATGATGAGAGAAGACGCAGTACAGTCTGGTACTCGTTTAGTGATTGACAAGAGTCTAGATGTCTACAAGCAAGAACTTAGAATACGGATGCTTTTCTCGGCTCTGGTTGATGCTGATTGGTTGGCTGCGGAGACGCATTTCTCTCCAAAAAACGTAGAATTGCGAACTAGCTGGCCTGGAATAGACGAGCTGTGGAAACGCTTTGAGGCTAACCAAAAACAGTTAGTAGCCGGATCAGATACCACCAAGCTTGTTAACAGAGTTAGAAATGAGGTATACGAATACTGCCTGAGTGCCTCTGCTCTTGAACCTGGCTTTTTTCGGCTGACTGTTCCCACCGGGGGAGGCAAGACTCGAAGTAGCTTGGCCTTCGCACTACAGCATTGCTTAACCCACGGGTTACGCCGAGTGGTAATTGCTATACCCTATACTAGTATTATCGATCAGACAGCTCAAGTCTGCCGAGAAATCCTGGGCGATGGTGCCGTATTGGAGCACCATTCACAGGTTGATCATGATGCACGGCGTCAGGAAGCGGGGAATGCGGATGAGATGCCCCGTCGGCTAGAGCTTGCCTCGGAGAATTGGGATGCACCGCTAATCGTCACTACTACTGTACAGCTTTTTGAAAGCCTTTTTAGCAATCGTACTTCAAAGTGTAGAAAACTGCATAATCTAACAGGCAGCGTGATCATCCTTGATGAAGTACAAACACTTCCAGCGGAGTTGCTGTCACCTACTTTGGATGTGCTGCGCAACCTAGTGGAAGACTATCGGGTATCTGTAGTTCTTTGCACAGCGACGCAGCCTGCACTCCAGAGTACACCCTATCTCACGGAACTTGCAGATGTTGACATCCGCGAAATGGTACCTAATTTCAGGCACCATTTTCAAATACTCCAGCGAGTAGATTACGAGTTTCGAGAAGCCCCGATTACAGTGGTCGATCTCGTGGAAGAGCTAGAGGGGCAGGAGCAGGTACTAGCTGTCTTTAACTCCCGCAAAGATGCCCTGTCTGTCATCTCCTTATTACATGATAGAGATGATGCATTTCACCTATCTACGTTGCTTTGCCCCAGTCATCGTAAGCAGGTTCTAGCTGAAATAAGAAGACGCCTAGAGGCAAGGGAGCCAGTCTGCCTGATTAGCACACAGGTAATCGAGGCAGGTGTGGATGTGGATTTTCCCATTGTCTACAGAGTGTTGGGTCCCCTTGATCGTATAGTTCAGGTTGCTGGTAGGTGTAATCGGGAAGGCAAACTAGATAGGGGCAAGGTGGTTGTTTTTGAGTTGGAGAAAGGGCGTGCACCAAGGGGAGCCTATGCAAGTGGAATAGAAAAGGCGCGGCTGCTCTTACACGAATATCCAGAGAAACTGTATGACCCGCGTCTCTATGAGGAGTATTTTAGAAGGCTTTATCATGATCTCGATCTAGATGCCCATAAAATACAGGCATATAGAGGGGCTCTGAACTATCCTTCGGTTGCATCTGCTTACAGACTCATACCAGATGATACTTGTCCGGTAGTAGTTCCTTATGAAGATGCTTTCAATCATCTCGCTGTGTGGCTGAAGTATCCTTGTCGTGATACATGGCGAAAACTGCAGGCCTATGTGGTCAACTTGTATCGCTATGAATTGGATTCGTTTCAGAGAGATGGCTGGGTGGACATGGCTACAGATGGATTATATCGATGGAATGGGAGGTATGATTCCAGACTGGGTATCCAGGCTTCATATGACCCATCGGATCTCATGACTTGAGGCTTGCATTGCCATGAAAGGAGGCAATAGCTCAATTGCAGACAGATAGTATGCGTGGTAATGCACGGGGACGAGTAATGGTTAAGGTCGGGGGCGATTTCGCTTGTTTTTCCAGACCAGAGTTCAAGGTGGAACGCGTCAGCTATGATGTAATAACCCCAAGTGCTGCTAGAGGCCTTCTGGAAGCCATATTCTGGAGGCCAGAGTTTCGCTATGAGGTGCGTGAAATACAGATTCTCAAACCTGTGCGCCAAATAGCTGTTATGCGAAACGAGATATCGGAGCGCCAGGGAAACACACCTATCGTGGTTGAGGAGAGAAGGCAGCAAAGAACCAGCCTAATACTTAAGGATGTAGAGTATCTAATCTGTGCGGATATGGTGCTTCAAGAGCACGCTACAGACCCTGTCTTGAAATACACTGCGCAGTTTAACCGGAGGATTGAGAAGGGACAATGCTTCCAAGCACCTTATTTGGGCACTCGTGAGTTTGTCGCGTGGTTTGAACCACCCTCCGGGGAGGAGAGACCCATTGTAGACAGTCGGGAACTCGGGACTATGCTATTTGACATGGCCTTTGTGGCAGATGATGAGCGTAGAGAGCTGCAATATGTAAGCCATGGTGCTGCGGGCGCGAGGATTCTGTGGGGTTATACCGAGGCCCTGTTTTTTCAGGCAAAGCTAGATAATGGTATTCTGAAAGTCCCATATAGCAAGTACGAGGAGCTGTATAGAAGGGAGGGGAAAAATGCTCAAGGATCTAGTGAATCTGGGAGAGGCACTTATGGATAAGGGCTCACTTATACCTCCAGGCTATAAGATCTACGCAAGAACAAGCCCGATCAGATGGATTATCGAGCTAACTAGAGATGGGAGGATGGTCTCACGGCCAGAAGCGGTCGAGATTCTAACCAAACCGCGTCCCGGCAGACGCCGTGCAGGGAAACCAAGCCCAACGAATTTGAACCCCTATTTGCTCGTTGACGAGGCCCGTTACGTATTGGGAATACCGGAAGCGGACAAGGAAGAAGAAGCTGAGCTTCTGCACGAAGGCTTTGTTAGTTTGCTGAAGAGTGCGTACGAGGGGACCAAAGCATCTTATCTCTTACCCATACTGACATACCTAGACCATCATGTAGATAGCGATCGAGAAAAACTCGCGCAGATCATAGATCCCAGAGATGTAGTCACTTTTAGTGTGGGTGAATTGCCATATCCGTTTGAGCGGCGAGATATGCACAGATTCTGGTCTGAACATATCAGTTCTGATTGCAGTTCCGAATCGGTTGGCCAATGCTCAATCTGTGGAGAATCTCACATATTGCTGCGAATACTACCGGTACAGGTATTTATTCTCGCTGAAGGGTGCCAGATTACCTCGTTCAATTTCGATGCCGTCAGGTCTTTTGGCAGACAACAGACTGTCAATGCTCAGGTATGCTCGCGATGTGGCCTACTTGCTGCGCAAACACTTAATCATCTCCTGAAGAACGAACAGCACTATTCCGTGATCGCAAGAGATAGCAGTAGGGGTGATGGCGGGAGCCCTTTACAGAATCAACTCGCTGTATTTTGGCTCAAGAAAGAGCTAAAATCCGTACTGATTGATGACACAGAAGTAGATATGTTGGAGGTTCTCACTAGTCCACTGAAACGAGAACGAGGTGGACCTGATAGAGTAATCACGCTGGGTTTGCTCGAGGAAGTACTGGGACGACCCTGGACGGGCCGAGAGATGGAAACCAATTTCAGGGATAATAGCTTCTACCTTGCAGTATTATCTGCTAACAAAGCGAGGCTTGTAATCAGAGACTGGATGCATACACCGCTGTCCATACTACTGACGTCACTTGAACGGTATATGCAGGCTCTGCGCATAGTAAACCCATCAGGGACTTCGCCACGAGCATTTAGCATACCGGCGATTGTCGATGCATTGCAGAGCTCCAATCCGAATATCGTAAGGGGGTTAATCAGAACGGCTTACTCTGGTTACATGGTGCCGACCGGTTGCCTAGAGACAGCAGTTTACCGGATGCGTGTAGGGGTTCACTCAGGTGATAGAAACATACATCCATGGAGAGACGGAGGCGACCTTCATATTCTCGCTGGCGTCATAAAGCTGGCGCTTACGTATGGTACTAAGGAGGCCAAGACCATGGAACAGTTAGATGCAAATGCAAGACACGTCAGTCAAGGGTACTTATGTGGTAGGCTCTTAGCCATATTGGAGGAGATACAGAAAAGAGCCGCGCGTTATCGACTCAATACTACTCTGACAGAAAGATATATTGGGGCTGCTTCGACATCACCCGGGACTACCTTTCCGGGATTGATTCGGCTGGCAGAGTCGGGGCATTTGCCTAAGATCCGTAAAGAGCATATGGGTTATGTCAAGATGAGAGATCTTATGCAAGAAGTATGTGCGGGTATTGATGGAAGTGGCGGATTTCCATCGGTGCTTTCTCTACGTGAGCAGGCAGAATTCATGCTGGGATTCTATCATCAGCGGGCGCAACTTGAGCGAGAACGTGAAGAAGCACGTGCTCGTAGAATAGCTGAGTCCCAAGAAGATATCCAACTTGGAGGTGTACATGGTGGTTAGTTTAGATACCAAAGTGCTGGATCCAAAGGTAAGACACGATTTTGTTTATGTTTTTGATGTAACCAATGGAAATCCCAATGGTGACCCAGATGCCGGTAATATGCCGCGCATTGATCCTGAAACCATGCATGGGTTGGTTACCGATGTTTGCTTGAAACGCAAAGTAAGGAATTTCGCGCAACTACATGGCCAGAAAATATTCATTCAAACAGAGGCTGCTCTCAATACTTTGATTGAAGATGCTTATAAAGAAGTAGGAATCGAGGCAGTGAGTATCCCTGTTGACACGGAAATGATCTCACTCTTACCCACTGAACTATCAGGTGATATCGGGTTGGGATCAGATGGCAAGAGTATTGTTTATACCGGGGAGGCAAGAACCAAGAGGGATATTCTCAATGTGCTACGGGAGCTTTTTGACGAAGAGATCAGCCAGGACCTCGATAAGGTGCTTGATGGAATTGCCCGGGACCTTCAGACTGCTGTGAGAGAGAAGCGCAGTACCATATCCAAAGAAGATCGCTCCAAAGCTCGCAGCATCATGTTACGTGATTACTACGACGTGCGGATGTTTGGAGCAGTCATGAGCACAGGGCTCAATGCCGGTCAAGTCAGAGGCCCGATGCAGATGACCTTTGCCCGGTCAATTGATCCTATACATCCATTGGATTTGTCCATAACCCGGCAGGCCAGAACCACCACTGAACGAATGAAAACCGGATCGACTGAGATAGGTAGGAAGTCTATCGTTCCATATGGACTCTACCGGGCGCACGGATTCTATACCCCTGCATTTGCTGAGGGAGTTACAGACGATGATCTAGAACTGTTCTGGCAAGCCTTGGTGTATATGTTTGAGCAGGATCGCTCTGCTGCTCGTGGACAAATGGCTTGTAGAGGGCTGTATGTTTTCACCCATGATAATAGCCTAGGTAGAGCTCCTTCACATAAACTGTTTGAAAGAATAAGGGTTGTGCGCAGAGAAGGTATCGATGTTCCCAGGAATTTCGATGATTACGTAATTGAAATTGATGCAGAAGCACTGACTCAGGGGGTGTCCTTGCAAGAAGTATGGCATGAGTAAGTTCGATAGGGATCTAGAACAGATTATGGTATCAGCACTTCAGCACTATGTGTATTGCCCGCGTCAATGTGCGTTAATTCATATAGAAGATGCCTGGGAAGACAACATATTCACCATGCGAGGCAGACGGGTCCATGAGCTTGTTGATATTCCCGATGGAATGGTACGGGATGGTATACGCATAGAAAGAGCGCTGCCAATCTGGTCGGATAGTATCGGGCTGGTTGGGCGTGCAGATGTGGTCGAGTTTCTATCTGACGGTACTCCATATCCGGTGGAACACAAGGTGGGTCCGAGAAAATACCGAGCTGCTGATGAAGTTCAGCTCTGCGCACAGGCCCTTTGCCTCGAGGAAATGTTGGGTCTGCCAGTGCCTGAAGGAGCTCTATACTACCATAGATCCAGACGAAGACGATTAGTGGCATTTAACGATGAGCTGAGATCGAAAGTGATACAGGTGGCTTTTGAGGTACGCGCATTGTTTGACTTGGGTACGCTTCCTCCGGCATTAGCAGATAGAAGATGTACGTACTGTTCCCTTCTGGAGGTTTGCCTACCCTATGTGAACAGATTGATGAAAGAGGAGTACTATCAATGACGACAAGAACTCTTCTTAACACGCTTTTTGTCCAGACCCAAGGAAGCTATCTTTCACTAGACCACGAGACTATCCGAGTCCAAGTGGGTGGTGAGCGAAAAATGCAGATACCCCTACACCATATTGGTGGAGTAATTGTGTTTGGGAACGTGATGCTCTCCCCATTCCTGATTCACCGATGTGCGGCTGATGGACGAGACATAGTGATGTGTGATGCTAATGGTAGATTTCAAGCCCGAGTAGTGGGACCGACATCGGGAAATGTCCTGCTTCGCAGAGCACAGTATGAGACTAGTGACAATGATGACTTGAAACTCGATTTGGCCCGTAGTTTCGTGGACGGGAAGATCAGAGGCGCTCGCCATGTTGTTCAGAGGGCCTATAGAGACTATAGGAATGATGAATTCAAGAAAACTGCAGACGATATAGGTAAGCTTATACCTAGATTACAGCAGTCAGCCACTGTTGGCGAAGTCCGGGGTATTGAAGGAGCTGCGGCGTCACAGTATTTCAAGGTGTTCCCGAGACTCCTTCGGAATACCGATGTGACTTTTGCTGGACGAACACGGCGACCGCCTCGTGATCCGGTTAATGCCGTTCTATCGTTTGTCTATAGCATATTGACAAGAGATTGCATATCTTCACTGGAATGCATTGGACTGGATCCACAGGTGGGGTTTTTGCATGAAATGAGACCGGGAAGGCCTGCATTAGCCCTCGATTTAATGGAAGAATTCCGTCATCCATTTGCTGATCGGATAGTGCTTTCACTGTTTAATCGTAGGCAGTTGAAAGAAGGTGATTTTGGCGAAAGACCAGGTGGTGCTGTTCTTCTTGAAGAAGAAGGACGAAAGAAAGTGCTTCTCGCCTATCAGGAGAGAAAGCAGGATGAGGTAATGCACCCATTATTTGAACGGTCGGTACCAATAGGGCTATTGCCATATATCCAGGCACGGGTGCTCGCTCGCAAACTCCGAAGTGACATTGAAGAGTATGTTTCTTATCGATGGCGATAGGTTGTGCTTGCAGGAGAATACTATAGGAGCAATCAAATGTCCAGAAGGGATATACTGGTTACCTATGATGTAAATACGGAAACCCAAGAAGGAAGGCGTAGGTTGCGCAAGATAGCACAGATCTGTGAAAATTATGGCCAGCGCGTACAATACTCTGTGTTCGAGTGCTCCGTAACGCCTGTACAGCTAGAACAGCTTGAGCACGAGGTAGTGAGTGCTATGGATAAGGATGAAGATAGTATCAGATTATATGTGCTAAGTGGCGGTAGGGAGGCGGCGTTACGTGCATACGGTCGAGATAGGTATGTCGATTTTGACGCACCGCTGGTTATCTAGCTTGTGCGAATCCCGAGCGGACATGAGAATCCCGGGAGGTTCGCACATGACGAAAGCCCCAGCTAGATGCTTTGAACTATGCATTCCATTTGAGCATAGACATGTTTACTCGGCCCTAACAGGGGAGATCTGCGATTACGGCCTTTACTCCCCAGCTCAAGCGGCCAATTTCCGGGCCGCGGTTCCTCCCTCCTAGACAGGAGGGAGAGGATTGAAAAATATGCGGCAATCTCTCTGCGGCTCGCCGTCTGGCGTTCCTC
>JAAZMR010000057.1 GCA_012798695.1 Bacillota bacterium
ATGTCCGGTCCTGTGTAGGTAATGTCATACATCCTCTCCATGTATGCCGTTACTTCCCGGGCGAGGTTGGCTTCAGTAGCCTCTGGTCGCTGCTCCAGCGGTAGGCCATCGGCCTGCAAGAACTCCCTGAGGACATTATTGACTTGCCTAATGCCTCTACTTTCCCTAAAGGGCAGACTGGTTATCTGGCGAGACTGGGCATCAAAAATCTGGAGATGGTCTTTCAGATCTTTATTGATCCAGACCAAGTGCCTAGCCTTGAGGATTTCGCAAAGGCTATGTAAGGACCTCGGACTAAGGTACTCTGCAGCTTCGCCTAGATTCAGTATGCCGGTATGTATACGGGCAGCTTCCCTGACATCATCCGCTGCCAGATATGTAAAAGGCGAAGTAGAACTGAGATCAGTGTTTCCGATAGAGTCAAACAGGATTATGTAATCAACTGCACTGCCACTGCGCTTCGTCGGTTTTCCCCCTCTAGCCGTTAGCGTGATGGTCTGTGGTTCCTCGCTTAGGTTAAGGGGGATTATTTCAGGCTTTTGTCCGTTTGCCAGCACGATGGCCTGGTTTTCCCCTGACAACGCAGTAATGCTGAATTGGCCCACCCCATCAGCCTGCGTCATGGCACTGCCAATGAGCAAACCTGCTCTGGGAATCGGTTTGCCTTCACCGTCAACTATGGTTCCAGCTACTCTTGTTACCTTGGGAGTTTGGCTGCAGCCAGTGACTATAAGCACCAATAGGACCAAGAGAGCAATCCAGCGTTTGCGGATAATCACATGAATACACCTCGTGGCAACAGATCTACATTGAGACCTTTTCTCTCCAGCCCTTCTATATCCTGCAAGAGCTCAGTTGGGAAGAACTGACTCACGGCAGGAATGGGCTCTCATTGGGTTGAAAAGCTGGATTATGGAATGAACGCAACGAAGGACAGAGGTTATCACAGAGAGTAAGCGTACCGGGGAGGGGTTACGTGAAACTTGATCAGCAGTATGTAGAACGTGTCTATGCCGGCGTCTTGGGTAAAATCATCGGTGTGTACCTGGGTCGGCCCTTTGAGGGGTGGACATACCAGCAAATCATGGATGAGTTGGGGGAGATCAACTATTATGTAAATGAGAAACTAGGCATACCTCTAGTTGTAACTGATGATGACATATCCGGGACGTTTACCTTTGTGCGGGCTTTAGCTGATTACAGTCATAATCGGGAAATTACGCCACAGCAGATTGGCCAGACGTGGTTGAACTATCTGATTGAGAATCGGACTATCCTCTGGTGGGGTGGTATGGGGAATTCCACAGAGCATACTGCCTATTTGCGGCTGAAGAACGGCATTCCCGCTCCCGAAAGCGGGTCCATGTCTCTAAATGGCAAGGTGGTAGCAGAGCAGATTGGGGCACAGATCTTTATCGATGGTTGGGCTATGCTCTGCCCGGGGGATCCAAAGCTGGCTGCGGATTTCGCTCGCCGGGCCGGTTCAGTCAGCCATGATGGGGAAGCCATCTATGGCGCTCAGGTGATTGCCGCCATGGAGGCCCAAGCGTTTATAGAGTCAAATCTTGATCAGCTAATCAATACGGCAGTCGCTCTGATTCCCAAGGATTCGGTGATATACCGCATGATTGCAGACATTCGGGAGTGGCACGCCAAGGAGCCCGATTGGCGGAAAGCCCGAGAGCTTCTGGAAGCCAACTATGGCTATGACAAGTACGGGGGCAACTGCCATGTAGTGCCCAATCACGGGTTGATCATCCTCAGCTTGCTGTACGGAGATGATGACTTCCAAAAGACTCTGATGATCGTTAATACAGGTGGTTGGGACACTGACTGCAACTCCGCCAATGTTGGTTGCCTTATGGGCATTAAGAATGGGCTGGCAGGCATTGATGCAGGTCCGGATTTTCGGGGGCCGGTGGCTGATCGGCTATACCTTCCCACCGCCGACGGTGGCCGGGCGATCACTGATGCTGTCATCGAAACCTATCACGTTGTCAATATGGCCAGAGCCATGGCAGGGCAAGAGCCCTTAGCACCTAAGGGTGGGGCCCGCTTCCATTTTGAGCTCCCTGGTTCTGTTCAGGGTTTTCAGCTTGGAGGCAGCAGCACAGAAAGGGGAACGGTACTG
>JAAZMR010000096.1 GCA_012798695.1 Bacillota bacterium
AGGTGTTGTTAGGTGCACTATCACCCCACCCGCCCCTCTTGATTCCGGAAGTAGGCCGAGGACAAGTGTCTCAAGTGGAATCGACCCGCCAAGCTATGGAAAACATGGCCCAAGCAGTGCGAGAGGCGGGACCTGATGTCATAGTCGTAATTAGCCCCCATGGGCCGATATTGCCTGACGGCATTGGGATCTGGAGCACAGATACCCTTTACGGGGATTTTGGTCAGTTTGGGGCAAGATCTGTTGCCCTTACTCTTGATACTGATCAGGAACTGCTCGATGCAGTGATGGAGGAAGGCAAGTCACTTAGTTATACACTGAGAAAAGTAGATGAAACGGTATTGCGAACTTACCGCTGGTCGGCTCAGTTAGATTATGCTGCCTTGGTGCCGTTGTACTATTTTGCGAAAGCTGGTGTCAAGACCCCAGTTCTAGCGATGGGCATGGGGTTTTTGCCAAATCCTCAGCTGTACCAGTTCGGGGTCATACTGAAAAAGGCCATCACAAGAGCTAATCGGCGGGCAGTAGTGGTTGCCAGTGGAGATCTGTCCCACCGCTTGAGCAAGGATGCTCCGGCCGGTTATTCGGAACATGGGCGAGTTTTCGATGAAATCCTGTGGGAATTGCTTGGCGACGGGGACATCAAGGGGATCATGAATATGGAGCCTAGGCTGATTCAGGCAGCCGGAGAGTGTGGTTATCGGTCCTTGATCATGATGTTGGGGTGCTGGGAGGGAGAAACCATCGAGACAGTTCCTCTTTCTTACGAAGGCCCCTTTGGTGTCGGCTATGGTGTTTGCCTATTCCGACCGGCTGGTCAGATGCCACCAGGAGAGCAGGCTGGGAATGCCCAAGAGCATCCCTTGGTGCAGCTCGCTCGCATGACGGTGGAAGCTTTGGCCCGAGGAGAAAGGTTGCCTGTGGCAGCGGAAGTTGAGTTGCCCGCAGGCTTGCCTGCTCGGGCAGGAGTATTTGTTACCCTCAAGAAGCGAGGAGAGCTAAGAGGTTGTATAGGCACCATTGCTCCTGCCTATCCATCCCTGGCCCATGAGGTGATTGCGAACGCCAGGCAAGCTGCCTGCTCCGATCCCCGTTTCGCCCCAGTTAAGCCCGGTGAATTGCCTCATCTTGACTACTCCGTTGATGTACTAAGCGAACCGGAGCAGGTCGAGAATATGCAAGAACTGGACCCCAAGCAGTTTGGTGTGGTTGTGGAAGCAGGTAGTCGCCGCGGCCTCCTCCTACCGGATCTGGAAGGCATAAACAGTGTTGAGGCTCAGGTAGCCATCGCTCGGCGCAAAGCCAGGATCGGGCCAGAGGAATCGGTGCAGTTATACCGATTTGCGGTTCAGCGCTATCGATAGAGGAGGGGAGGAAACGGTTTGACTGCCCAAACACCGGCAAGGGTTGCCTCATACTTTCACTTGGAGGAAGGCGGAGCCCGTTGTGAGCTTTGTCCCCATAAGTGCCTAGTGCTTCCGGGCAAGAGCGGCCGCTGTGGGGTGCGCATCTATCAAGTCGATCATGGCTTGGTGACTATGAGTTATGGTAATACCAGCTCTATTGCCTTAGATCCGATCGAGAAGAAGCCTTTATATCATTTCTACCCCGGGGCCACTATACTTTCCTTGGGCTCCTTTGGCTGTAATCTGCGCTGCCGGTTCTGCCAGAATTGGCAGATCTCACAAGATACTCGAGTTGTTGATGTCATCACTCCTCAGAGACTGGTCCAATGGGCAAAGGAGTATGAGGATACCCGTTGTATAGGCGTAGCTTTTACCTACAATGAACCGACGATTTGGTACGAGTTTGTCCAAGATACCGCCAGCCTCATACGGGCTGCTGGCCTGAAGACAGTCCTGGTGACTAATGGTTATATATCACCTGATCCTTGGCGGCAGCTGTTGCCTTATATCGATGCTGTGAACATCGATGTCAAAGCTTGGAGTGACGAGTTTTACCGAGAACTATGTGGTGGTGCCCTGCAGCCGGTACTAGATAATGTGGAAATAGCTGGGGAGTGCTGCCATGTAGAGTTGACGTATCTGATTATCCCTGGCTGCAATGACGACTCCCGCAGTATTGAGGAGTTCACCCGCTGGGTGAGAGAGCGGTTGGGAGCAGCGACTCCTGTTCATTTCTCGCGTTATTTTCCCAATTACCGGCTCGATATCCCGGCGACACCCATTGCCACCATGGAGAAGGCTCGCAAGATAGCCGCAAAGTGGCTGGAATACGTGTACTTAGGTAATGTAGAGATCGCCGGTGCTTCTCACACATATTGTCCTATTTGTAACGCCCTAGTGATAGAACGCGGCCGTTTCCAAGCGCCCCAAATTTATGCTGTTCATGGTTACTGTCCCGATTGTGGTCAAAAGCTGCCCCTGATTGGCGGCATGAGTTAGCAGATGGCATCACCCACTCCCCGTTTCGCCTCATGCGTGCTGAGCAGCAGTGAGGGGCTCAGCGGAGGCACGATCCTAGGCTACCGGAAGAAAGCTGATTCCATTTAGGTAGGGTACTCCCAAGTAAAGAGATGGCCTCTGGCATAGAATAAGGGATATGCAAGAGGATGAAGAGGCGATCTTAGATCCGGTTGATACCCTGAAGGGGTGCGAAAGATCCTGGTGCCGATATTAAAGACTATGGTAGTCCATGGTGAGACGATGTCGCGAGCAGTTGGTGAGAGGTGTTTATGTGGGGCTATTATAAAGGCTCGCAATACCCTGAGGCACAGGCCGAGAGACTGCCAGAAAGGGTTTGGGCAAGGTCTGGTGGCGTTTCACCTATGAGCAAAGCTTAGACTCTGCCAGTTTCTTTCAGTCGTGGAGAGGCAAGGCGTGTTGATCTTTGCAGGGGAAACTACCAAATTGTCGAAAGAAGAACCAGGGAAACCGCGGTTCTTCTTTGGTTTCCAGATTATTGTGGTTGGAGGGAAATGTTTTGAAGCATAAGACATTATGGCATGATTACTTGCAGCAAGCATGCCAGCGGCAGATCAAGGCGCGCGTATTTGCTGCCTTCAATACCAACATAGATGCCATAGTACATGTTACCGGTGAGCTTATGGATACTATCAATGCCAAGGATAAAGACATATCCTGGGAAAAGGTGGCCCAGGGCAGTGCCGAGAAGATTAATTCGATCAAGAGCAAAGAAGATCTTTTCATAGTTCTAAAGGATTGCCTCAGTGGTGGGAAATCTTTCCACATTGTCTTGGAAGATTTGTCACTGCTAGATTGGCTCGATGAGCACTTTGCCGCTGCCCAGGAAAGCATGGGTGGGCAGGCAGGGATTATCGCCAATCAAATGGCAAGCCTGGGAGCGCAGTCCATGGTTTACACACCACTGCTTTCCCCGAAACAAGGGCGATTATTTGTGGATGGAGTAACTACTCCCATAATCACGGACAATCGTATAGCGATTCAGCCCGTCCCCGAAGCAGTCCGGCCTGATGATGAGACAAAGATTAACTGGATTTTTGAGTATGCCAAAGGTGAGGTTATTCGCTTCGGTAAGGAAGTTGTCACTACACCCCGGGCTAATCGGGTAATTCTCGCCACTCGGCCCAAAGGTTCGGTCATGTCCTTTGATGAGGCTACGGCCTGTCATCTGGCAAAGCTGGGGGAAAACATAGATGTAGCCTTCATGGCTGGCTATCATTATGCAGAGCCAGTAAACGTCGATGGTCGGACTTTTGATCAGTTCATGGCAGATGCAGTCAACCACCTACACGCTCTCAAGGATCGGAATTCTGATCTGGTAGCCCACTTTGAGTATGTACCTATGAAAAGGCCTGAACTAGAACCAAAGATGCTGCAGACGATCTGTCAAGAGATCAAGAGTTTTGGGATCAACGAAAACGAGATCAAGCGAGTACTGAGGGAGTATGGTTTTGATGCCGAGATGCAAGAGATCGAGGATCATGAGCGGGCCTACTCTTTGTACAAAGGTGCCCTCCGGCTTTTCCAACATATGCAGCTAGATCGCATTCATGTTCACAACTTGGGGTACTATGTAATGATTCTACGCAAACCCTATCCGGTATCTATGGTTGAGGTGCGACAGTCGTGTCTGTTTGCTTCGGCGGTCAATGCTATGAAGGCAAAATATGGTGGATATGTTAAGAGAGATCAATTGGCTGAAGCCGGTGGTTTGGCCTTGTCTGATGAAGGGTTCCAACAGTTGATGGGTATGACTCACGAGCTGAAAGGGGAACATCCCCAGGCAGAAGACTTGCTCACCAACGGTTATCTAGAGTTCGATGATTACTATCTGGTAGTTACTCCTGCCCATATAGTGCCAAATCCGGTCAGCACTGTGGGAATGGGTGATACTATCTCATCTGCTGCGTATGCCGCAGAATTGGTTGGGTGATTTTCTTGCCTTTAGTGCTTGACAGTTGGTAGGACCTTCAGTATAATGTACGTAACTTAAGAGTTAGTGATGAAGGGACGAGTAGGCTGATTTTGGATCGAAGAGAGCCGCGCAGGGTGGAAAGCGGTATCCGATGAAGCTGAAGGCCATCCCGGAGCTGTGCCCGAACAATCGGAGTAAGGATTGGTAAGGGAGCACCGGAGAAGCAACTCCGTTAACAACGATGCCGGTTATGGCATCATGAGGTCAATACCGCAAGGTATTGGCGAAAATGGGTGGTAACACGGACCTCCGTCCCATATGGGACGGAGGTTTTTTTGTATCTAGGACAATTTATCAAGCAGCGATGATGGGGATGAAGATTTCCTTGGATCTTATAGAGAGGAACCGCCGGTGGAAAGGTTCTGGATCGGGAAGTTGGGCCCCCCCGGAGCCGTCTGTCAAAGCATATGCTCAAACAGGCCGGCTGCCCTCCGTTAACGGGGCACTCTGATGCTCACCATTGCTGTGCCCAGATAAGTGGGGCCGTAAATGGGGGAGCTAGGGGCTGAGGGGCCGGTTGTAAGCCGGCAACAAGAGTGGTACCGCGGTAATCCCGTCTCTATAAGGGGGCGGGTTTTTTGCATCCAAAAATGGGTTGGGTTAGTCCCAGATGATGCGAGTTTAGAAGGAGCTGTGAAAAGATGTTGCAGATGGAACGCTATTATGCCGAGCGAGTAGGAGAAATGAAGGGATCAGATATCCGAGATGCGTTCAAACTAACGGAAGAACCGGGAATTATCTCCTTTGCCGGCGGATTTCCCGCACCGGAGTCCTTTCCCATACCACTGATCGAAAGACTCTTACAGGGGCTCTTTCGAGAAGATTACTCCGGGCTCCAATATGGGCCCACAGAAGGTTTGGAAGAATTACGGCAAGAGATTGCGGGGAAGATGCAAGTCGATGGAATACCTTGTATGGCGGCAAACATCCTGGTGACCAATGGCTCGCAACAGGCATTGGACCTAATCAGCAAAGTGATGCTGGATCCCGGTGATTGCGTTCTGGTTGAGCAACCGGGGTATATCGGTGGATTGAATGCCATCGGCAACTACCAGGGCCGGAGAATCGGCATCCCTATGGATGAGGAAGGGCTGCGGATTGATATCATGGCTAATCGGCTGAAGGAGATGGCGAGTAAAGACCAGCATCCGAAATTCCTTTATACTGTGGCCAACTTCCAGAATCCTACAGGTGTGACGCTTTCCGCCAATCGGCGGCAGGAGCTTTTGCAGCTGGCTCGGGAGTATGATTTTCTGATCCTAGAGGATAACCCCTATGGGCTAATTTCGTTTGGCCAAGAGGCCATCCCTCACATCAAGGCAATGGATGATGAAGGCCGGGTCATCTATATGGGCTCATTTTCTAAGATACTTACACCCGGAGTGAGGGTGGGGTGGATTGCTGCTACTGAACCTCTTATCCGCCAGTTGGCTATAGCCAAGCAGGGGACAGATCTTTGCTCCAGTTCTCTGGGGATGAAGTTGGTACTGGAGAGCATGCTAAGTGGTGAATTGGAGCCTCATATAGACTCTTTGCGCATTCTCTATCGTCGTCGGCGAGATGCTATGCTGCACGCTCTCTCGAGCTATATGCCAACTGAAGTTCAGTGGACGAGGCCCCAGGGTGGGTTCTTCATCTGGTTGCGTCTGCCCTCTTACATAGACACCAAGGCCATGCTTCCCTTTGCTGTGGCCGAGGAAAAGGTAGCCTATGTGAGTGGTAAAGGGTTTCATGTGGATGGTTCCGGTCAAAATACTATCAGACTAGCCTACAGCGAGGCATCAGAAGCTGAAATTGAGGAGGGTATACGGCGTTTGTCTAGGGTTATCCGGCGTTGGATTGAGGCCGCCATGTAGGCCCTTATGCTAGAAGGATCTTGGCCGGTTGCTCCAGAATCCTTTACCAAGGGGTGGCTAGGACCAGCCCAACCTGTTGTGGGGGTAATGGAAAACATGCGAGCATTGATTGTGTACAGCAAAGAAGGACGTTTAGGGGAGTTGGCTACAGGGCTTTCTGACGTTTTGCGGACAGGCAATTGTCAAGTGCAATTGATGGAAGCTGAGCCCCGTGCCAGCACCCCGATTTCCGGGGCAGCCTATGATCTAATCATTCTAGGGAGTCCCACTCTTGGTGTCTTTGGTGGCAAGATCGCCAATGACCTAGTAGCGACATCGGGTCGGTTGACTCGGGTAGAAGGCAAGACGGCAGCAGCCTTTGTCAGTGCCAAGCTCTTCGGGGCAGGTAAATCTCTAAAGGCCGTCATGGCACTTCTGGAGCAACAAGGGGCAATGGTAGAGGATTTCGCAGCCTTACAAAGTCAGCAGGATATAGAAGCCTTTGGTGAAAGACTGCTTAGATTGTTTAATCGGTAGGTATTGCTTAGGCCTAGATGATGGTAGATAGCGCCTATAGTCGAGTACTATGGCGCGCGCAGGCAAGCTTATACGCGGGAAGGCGGTATCCTTTGGTGAAGGATTTGGTTGAAGTAGGTCAATATGATAGCATCATCGCTGCTGATTTAGCCAAGGCGAGATTGGAGTCCTCTGGTATTCGAGCCATGCTC
>JAAZMR010000079.1 GCA_012798695.1 Bacillota bacterium
CAGCATATTTAAGAAATACAAGGCTATCTTTGATTACTTCGATGCCCTGTTTGTGGGATTGACGGCCACACCTAAAGCCGACGTTGACAGGAATACCTATGAGGTTTTCAACCTGGAGAACAATGTCCCTACATATGCCTATGAGCTGGAGGAAGCTGTCCGGGACGAGTATCTGGTACCCTACAACACTGTGGAGACGACGGTCAAGTTCCTAGAAGAAGGCATCCGTTACGACGAGCTCAGCGAAGAGGATAAGGAGAAGTACGAGGAAACCTTCGCAGACGAAGAGGTATTGCCTGATTTTATTTCCAGCGATAGCCTCAATACCTGGCTTTTTAACGATGATACCATTGATAAAGTCCTTTCCTTGCTGATGGAAAAGGGCATCAAAGTAGAAGGTGGGGATAAGCTGGGCAAAACCATTGTCTTTGCCAAGAACCATCACCATGCGGTTAGAATCGTAGAACGCTTTAACAGGCTATATCCTCACTACAAGGGAACCTTTGCCAAGGTAATAGATAACAAGACGGACTATGCTCAAGACCTAATAGACAAGTTCTCTTTGGTGCATAGCATGCCTCAGATAGCTGTATCCGTGGACATGCTGGACACCGGTATTGATGTACCGGAAGTTGTCAACCTGGTTTTCTTTAAGAAGGTAAGGTCAAAGGCGAAGTTCTGGCAGATGATTGGGCGGGGAACGAGACTGCGTCGAGATCTTTTCGGCCCGGGGCAACACAAAGAGAGTTTCCTCATCTTCGATTTCTGCGGCAACTTTGAATTTTTCCGGGTCTCGCCTCGGGGCAAAGAGGTAAAGCAGGCTGCGGGCTTAACGGAACGCATCTTCAATACCAAGCTGGAGCTTGCCAAAGAGCTGCAGCACCTAGACTACCAAGAAAAGACGTATCAAGAATACCGGGAGGCTTTGGTAGATAGCCTGGTTAGCAGCATTAACGCCTTGAACAAAGAAAGCTTCGTAGTCAAACAGAACCTCTGGTATGTGGAGAAGTATGGCAACAGGCAGCAGTGGCAGAACCTAACTGCTATTGATCTAGAACACATCAGACAGCATCTAGGCCCCTTCATCTTGCCGGATACAGAAGATGAGATGGCCAAGCGATTTGATAGTCTTATCTTCACGCTTGAGCTTGCTCTCTTATTGGGTGGGGACATCTCTAGGGGCAGGAACGAGATCATGGCGACTGCCAGTATCCTTTCCAACTTGGGTACAATACCTCAGGTCAAAGAGCAGGAAGAGACCATTAGGCAGGTTCAAACTGAGGCGTTCTGGTCGAGCGTGGACCTTCTAGACCTTGAGCAGGTTAGGTTATCGCTGAGAGGGTTAATCCAGTTCATCAAGCGCGAGGCCCCTCGCATCTACTATACGGACTTTACCGATGAGATTCTCTTCACTAAGGAGAACCGGGGGGAATTCGGATCCAATGAGCTGTACAGCTACCGGAAGAAGGTCAACCGATATTTGATAGAGAACCAGAATCACCTTGCCATACACAAACTGAGGACGAATAGACGCTTGACTGAGGATGACTTCTTCGCTCTAGAAAAAATTCTGTGGAACAAAATAGGGACAAAGGAAGATTATCAGCGAGAGTTCGGTGATACCCCTCTCACCATCTTGGTGCGTCAGGTAGTGGGTCTTGATCAAGAGGCAGCAAACGAGGCTTTTTCGGAGTTTCTAGATGACCAGAACCTGGATAGTAAGCAGATACGATTCGTCAAGACTATCGTAGACTATGTAGTGCGGAATGGAGTAATCGAGCCAAGAGAGCTTCAAGAAGAACCCTTTCGGTCTATTGGTAGCATAGTCGATATATTCCCTACTGAGAGTGCACTGAGAATTGTATCGATTATCGACCGTTTGAACAGGAATGCCACTGAGATGGCGGGAGCTTAGTAAAGGGAACTGTGCTAAGGTGCCGGTGCATTAGAAGCACAGCTAAGAACCGGCAAGCTCAAGAGGATAGATGCTCATCACAATAGTGAAAAAAAGTATAAAGGGAAGCAGGAATAACGCTGGCGATAGCCAATACAATGACAGAATATGGCGATAATTGGGGCCGGGGAGGTGAGAGAGCGCATTCAGGTGTGAGTAAACGGTAATCACAAGGGAGGAAAATGGGATGTTGGGACCGGTATGTGTGGTGATTGCGGAGGATAACTTCGTTCTTCGCAGAGTGGTCGTTGACTATCTGGCGACTTTTGGGATTGTGTCCATCGAAGCGGGAACAGAAGCAGAAGCTTGGTCCGCTCTAGTGACTCGCCAGGTTGATGTTTTGGTATTGGATATGGTGCTCTCTAACCCACGGCTAGTGTTGCCATTGCTGCAGCGGATACAGAAGGAACCGAATATGCGCGGTATACCTGTAATAATCACGACTGCGTTTAAAATCGATAGCCTGCGATCATCCGAAGGAGGAGATTGCTTGACTGACTACTCTATCTTGCAGAAGCCCTACGACCTATGCCAATTGCGCCGCACAATCGTCCAAGCATCGGATAAGCATAGGAAACCAGTCACGCCTTATGTTAGTTAATACAGTGTGGTGAATGGTTAGTGATATTCTCAGAGTCATTCTACTGGAGGTGAACGCGGTGCTCTCATACTAGTGGCTCAGGTGCCATCTTATGGTTGCCTCTACAAACCATGCTTTTCTTTGGTTACAGGCTCAGGAGTTTGTCGTCCCGAGTCTTTTTCTTTTTCACTAATCTCCTTCCTACAGAACCCACAAATCATCTGGTCGGTTTAGACCACCACAGGGCGGCTGGTAGGAATATGTTACCAAGATCACGAAAAAAGACATTAGGCTGCCTGGCGGATTAACCAATTGCTGACCGATGAATCTTAGGAGGGATAGTAGGTGGACTCTAGGCGAAGCAATAGAGAAATTCATATGATAGGCAATGCTCACCTGGACCCAGTCTGGCTGTGGAGATGGCCTGAGGGTTTGGGTGCTATGCGGGCGACTTTCCGTTCAGCACTAGATCGCATGCAAGAATTTGATGGCTTTGTTTTTACTTCTAGCCAGGCGGCGATGTACGAATATGTGGAGAAATGTGATCCTGAGTTGTTTGCTGAAATCAAGGAACGAGTAGCTGAAGGGCGCTGGGTGATCGTCGGCGGGTGGTGGGTACAGGCAGACTGTAATATCCCCGGGAGTGAGGGACTTGTCAGACAGGCATTATACGGTGTTAGGTATTTCCAGGAGAAATTCGATATCGATATTCGCGTAGGCTACAATGTCGATAGCTTTGGCCATACTGGTATGCTCCCACAGATCCTCAAAAAAAGCGGAATGGATTATTATGTCTTCATGCGTCCGGGGCCACATGAGAAACCCGAATTGTCGGGACGTGTTTTTCGTTGGGAAAGCCCTGATGGCAGCCAGGTGTTGGCATATCAGATACCCATATCTTATAACTCTGATTGGAGTGATGGCTTGCTGGAGAAGCTCGCTAGGACGAAGGATGAGCTTTCCTCTCGGCAGCCCCTCCTAATGTGTTTCTATGGAGTGGGTAATCATGGAGGTGGTCCGACTCGGGAGAATCTCCGAAATATCCAGGCAGCTATCGATAACAGCAGAGACACCAAGATATTGCTGAGTGACCCTGTTCGGTATTTTGCTGCTCTCAAAGCTCAGGGCCTAGATATTCCCGTTGTCAGAGATGATCTGCAGCATCATGCCAGTGGCTGCTATGCTGCCCACTCGGAAATTAAGGCGAATAACCGCAAGGCAGAGCATAGCTTAGTCTCAGCCGAAAAACTGGCTAGCATCGCTGCCAACTTGATTGGATTTACATACCCACAGGCAGATTTGACTCAGGCTTGGAAGGATGTTTTGTTTAATCACTTTCATGACATAATGGCCGGTACATCCATAAGAGAGGCCTATACAGATGCCAGGAATTTGCATGGACGAGCCTTGCATGTAGCTGACGAAGTGGCGAACCTAGCTCTACAATCCATCGCCGCCAAGATTGATACAATTGGTGAAGGTACTCCCATCATAGTCTGGAATCCCCATGCCCATAGGCAGGTGGCGCCAGTAATCGTTGAGCTGCAATGGAGTTCAGAAGATATGGCTCTCACAAACTGCGTCGATGAGGAGATTCCTTTTCAGTCTATTGAACCATCAGCAGTTATCTGGCCGGGGTGGCGTCGGGCCCTCACCTTCATCGCTGATGTGCCGGCTATGGGATATGCCGTGTACTGGCTGCATGCTCGCAAACCGGAGGCTGTGGCCCCGGCACAGGTCACAGTCAAAGGTAATGTCCTATCGAACCGGTTCTTAGAATTAGAGATCGATGGGCACACTGGGTATATCCTAAGAATGACCGATCAGGCCATGGGGTGGGAGGTATTTTCGGGAGCAGCGGCTGTACCAATAGTACTCGATGATCCTAGTGATACCTGGAGCCATGCTGTTTTCCGCTACCAAGATGAGATCGGTAGGTTTACTGATGCCCAGGTGGAAACAGTGGAAGCTGGGCCGGTGCGGGGAGTCATACGGGCTACCAGCCACTATGGTCTATCTACTGTGATCCAGGAATTTACGATATATGCCGATTTGCCGTATGTAGATGTAAGAACCTTGGTGGATTGGCGAGAACAACAAAAGATGTTGAAGCTGGAGTTCCCGGTCAATGTCAAGGACCCACAGCCTACTTACGAGATCCAGTTTGGAGCAATCTCCCGACCGGCTGATGGGGAGGAAGAACCGGGGCTGCATTGGTTCGATGTGAGTAATGGTTATGAATCCGGAAATGCAGGCCGGGGTCTAGCGATTATCAATAATGCCAAGTACAGCTATGATGTCAGTGGGAACCATATGCGGCTCTCCATCTTAAGAAGTCCGGTCTATGCTCACCACATTCCCAGAGAAACCGAACCGGGTGCTTTCTATCACTATATTGATCAAGGTCTTCAGGAATTCAGCTATCGCTTGGTGCCACATCAGGGTGGTTGGCAAGCAGCCAATGCTCCTCGACTGGGCCTAGAACTTAATGCTCCGATGCTGGTATTGGAAGAGTCCAACCATATAGGTCAACTGCCGAAAGTCTATTCGGGCCTCAAGATTGCTCAATCGCATGTATTTGCCTCAGCCGTCAAGCGCCAAGAGGATGGTCAAGGTTATGTTGTGCGAGTCTATGAAGCCCATGGCCAAGCGGTTCACTGCTCTTTCGAGTGGCATCAGGGTACTATTCAGTGGGAGAGTGATTTTGGACCTTTCGAGATCAAGACTTTCCTCATTCCAGATAATCCAGCTCAGCCGGTCCTGGAACTCGATTTACTGGAAAGACCGCTGGATGCCGACATGTTCGAACAACGAGATGCAGATTAGTCTCCAACCAAACAGGTTAGGCAGCATTGGTTGCAGGAAAGGAGCGGTATCATGGGAAAAGACTACTTCCTAGGCATTGACATAGGCAATACGAAGCTGGCTTTTGGGCTGGTTAGGGATGATGAGATGGCGTTCTCTGAAAAACGAGTCATCCCTACAGAGCCTCAGCTAGGTGTCAGGCAAGCCATAGATAAGATCCTGTCCAACAGCCGCGACTTACTGGTATCAGTTCAAGACGGAGTCAAGGGGATTGGGATAGCCTTTGGGGGTTTTGTCGATGCTACCCGTTCCATTGCCCTGGCGTCACCCAATTTCCCAGGTTGGAGCCATGTCCCCTTAGTGAGCCTAATTGGGGATTTGGCCCCCGGTATTCCAGTGTGTATGGATAATGACGCCAATGTGGCCGGTGTGGGAGAAGTGACGTACGGGAAAGCCCGGGGGTACAAGCATGCAGTTTACCTAACCATCAGTACAGGGATAGGGGGGGCTGTACTGTTTGATGGGCAACCACTGGCAGGCACGCAGGGTTTAGCTGCAGAATTTGGTCACACCATTGTACAGCCCCGTGGTCCTCGGTGTACCTGTGGCAGCCGAGGATGTCTTGAGGCATTAGCCTCAGGCACATCTATCGGTCGGATCGCCCGAGAAAGATCCCAAGGCCAGGAGACAATCATGCATGCACTGGTCAACAAACAGGAGGAGATCACAGCACGCATAGTTGCTGAGGCAGCTAGACGGGGGGATAGCTTGGCCCAAACCATTCTTGATGAGGTAGCTTTCCACCTCGGTGTAGGTCTCGCCAATATTATCAGTGCATTCGATCCTGACATAGTGGTCCTGGGAGGAGGGGTCATGAATAGTGCTGATCTATTGCTGCCGGGGGCGATTCAGGTTGTGGAGGAACATCTAACTGTAAGAGGAGCTGTGCCCCCACCCATCGAGGCATCGAGTATTCATGATGATATAGCCTTATGGGGAGCCATAGCCTTGGCTCATGCCGCTGTAGAAAGGTAGATATCTATGGTGAAGCGGAGAACCAGGCCCTCTCTTAGGCGAGGACCTGGTGGAGAATTGGCCCGGTCTACTAGTTGGTTGCAGGTCGTTCTGAAGAGCCTGCTGCCTTCACATCTAGATGGAAGGCTGTTAGACATAGGTAGTGCGGAGGGGCATATTGCCCGCCTTTGGGCGAGTAAAGAAGGCCAAGCTACTTATTGTCACTATCAGCTAAGTGTTTGTCGGCAAGCAGCCACCACGTCTGGTATGCGTCTCCAGCAGCCCCTTGATCAGGGATTGCCAGGGAGCAACTGTTGGCTCTGGGCAGTAGACCCCGGGGGTTTGCAGATTGTATTTACAGATCTGGTTCCAGCTGGGCCCTATGCGGTTGCGGCTTTCGATACCCGGGACTATGAGACAGCCTATGCCTTGGAAATGGTAGAGCATATTGCAGCAGAGCTAGATGATGATGGATGGTTGCTCTCGGTGATTGATGGCGGCAGCATCAGCCCTACTAGGTGGGAGGATAAGCTGCGTATCTGGTTTGGGGATGTGCGGGTACTTGACTTGCCTTCTCCAAAAGCACGTGGTCTAGTATTTTTTCTCAGCCGACGCCCCGTAAGAGGCAAGATGTCATCTGTGGAGTACTATCCTTGGCAAGTAACCTTTAGAGGACGGGTTTATGAGTTCTGGGGCGCCCCCGGAGTCTTTTCCCCAAAAAGTCTTGATCCCGGAACCGCCTTTATGTTAGAGCATATTGAGATCTTACCCGGGGAAAGACTCTTAGATCTAGGTTGTGGGACAGGCGCTGTGGCTGTGCTGACCAACAAAGAGTTCGGTATACCCGCTTTGGCTATCGATAGCAGTGCAAGGGCCCTACGTTTGGCAGCCATGAATCGCGAGCATAACCTCGCAGAGGGTGTGGAGATCTATCCAAGTGATGGATGGGCTGATGTCGAAGCTGCGGCAGTGTTTGATGTCATAGCCTGCAATCCACCTTACCATACGGATTTTTCAGTAGCACGGCGGTTCATTGAAGGCGCTTTTGAGCACCTGCGAGAGGGTGGTCGACTCTACCTTGTTGTCAAGCGAGTTGATTGGTATGCGAATAGGCTAAGAAGCCTTTTTGGTGGTTGCCAAGTGTTCACCAATGACGAGGGTTATGCCGTACTGGTATCTCAACGCCGCCAACAAGGGTTAAGAAAAAAAGAAAAACCTGCTAAGGTGGGTACGAGGAAGCACCAGAAACGTCTGGAGCGAGCTCGTCAACGGAAACACTTGCGAAAGTGACCAGATGATGATGCCATATCAGCGGTACATGGAGAGAAGCCGGTACAGCAGGAGGGAATAAGGTTGTATGGACTAATGATTATTATCGGTTTTCAGTTGGCGGGAGAAGTCTTGGTAACATTGGCTGGGATTCCTTTTCCAGGCCCAGTATTGGGTCTGATCCTGCTTTGGGCAGCGCTTGCACGAGGCTGGGTGCTTTTGGAATCGGTGGAGGCAACGGCTGACTTCCTCCTCAAAAATCTGACTTTACTTTTCACTCCTGTAGTGGTGGGGGCCGTAGTCTATAAGGACGTTTTCGCTGCTCATTGGCTGGCGATTGGCCTTAGTCTTATATTCAGTACAGCCGCGGGACTCATCGTAACAGGAAAGCTAGCCCAGTGGTTGGAGAAGGGTGGACCGAGCAATGGTTGATGATATTGGCCTCATGGATCAGATTGCTAATCTAAGGGCTTTCGGGGTAGTAGTTACCTTAGGGGCATTTCTCGCTGCCGAAAAGTTATATAAGCGGTATCCATCTCCCTTCACCCATCCGCTTTTGGTAAGTAGTGTTGGTATTATGATCCTCCTCAGGGTATCAGGGATTGGCTATGCCGCTTATAATCAGGGTGGCCGTTTGATCACGTTTTTTCTCGGCCCAGCTACAGTAGCTTTAGGAATTCCTCTATACCGCCAAACAGAAGAGATTAGCCGCAACCGATTGTTGATTATCGCCAGTGTCACAGCTGGGGGAATTGCGGCAATGATGGTGGCGGCCGCTGTTGTCAGGTTGTGTGGGGGGAGCCTTCTACTAGTGCTCTCGATGATCCCCAAGTCGGTGACCACACCCATTGCCATGGAGATTTCCAGGGTTATTGGGGGAGTGCCGGCTCTAACCAGTGTTTTTGTGGTAACCACCGGGTTATTGGGGGCTATGTTTGGACCTGAACTACTGTGGGTACTGGGCATCAAAGACCCCAAGGCCATTGGTTTAGCTCTGGGCACCGCGGCCCACGGTATTGGTACAGGCCGGGCCATCCAAGAAGGTGAAAGAGTTGGTGCCTATAGTGGTTTAGCCATGGGCCTAGCTGGTCTTTTTACTGCCATTCTTGCTCCTTTGGTGGCGGCCCTCTTGAGACGATTCTAGGAGGCTAGCCTTTTCTTCTCATCTCTAAGTAGATAGTACTCGCAGACAATGCCTATCTGGTTGGATATTTCCAGAATGCATCTCACACAGGGGACCAAAATGGTCCCCTGTTCCTATCTGCGCTCTGCTGGTTGACACATAGCATATAGCAGGCAGCTGCCAGGAACACGGGGTACCCTACGCGCTAATGAAATCATGTTAGCAATTAGTCAAAGTGACCTATTGCAGACAGTGATTACGTGAAAGGATAGGTGGCCAAATGGCTGGGAATCTTGATAGGCTCGCGAGCATTAGTCAGAATTTGCAGCCCTTGCTGATGGCACTCGGCAAGATCCAAGCAGGAGATGCTAATACGTTAAGACAGGTTAAAGAATTTGCCCAGGAGAATGCCGACCACATCTTACAAGCTAGGCCTCTCTTGGAAAACGACAGTCTGTTGCGGCTCGTACGCCAGTTTGTTCCGAACATCAGTGAAAAGGAACTCAAGCGTGCTGTCGGACTACTGATGGAGTTAGCTGAGCAAACCGTCGACAAGAAGCGGTAAGCACCGGCGTGCGATAAGACCGTCATTTGGATAGGAGAGGAGGTTAGGCATGGGTAAGCGCAAGTCTAGACGTGATAGGGAAGGCAGCTTTGATCACTTGCTTCAGGATGGTCTTGAGTCTCTGGAGAAAATCAGGGCTGTCATTTCTACAGCAGAGAGCATAACCTCTTCATTATATCTGCTGCTCGGAAACTATCAGGCATTGCAGGCTGATGGCGGTCTCCAAAGGTTGCTCTCCATAGTGAACGATGTTAGTGACCCTGACGAAGAAGATGATGAATAGGAGAAAGGGGTAAGTTGAGATGTTAGACGAACTGCTAATTGTCCTTATCGTGATAGCGCTGGCAGTGGTTGTCGGCTTTGCCATCAAAGAGATTGCCTAGATTCTCTCACACAAAACCACCCTTCAGTATGCTCAAATTAGGAGTCTCTTCCTAATACGTGAAGGGACTCCTAACACATAGGATACTAGAAAGACATACTAAGGGGGTCAGATTATGGGGCGAAAATGCAGACGCAGGGAGCAGTATGGAGATTTCCTGCATATTTTCGAAGAACCAATAGTCCTGTGTCTACTGCTGCTGCTATTAGAGATTGTTCTGATCATTTTTCTGACCTGATCGATTATCGGCTGAAATACGGGCCTGATAATGCTAAGGGGCGCTAAAGGAGGCGAGATGCATGTCCCATGATCAGGAATCACGGGATCTGGTTGCAGAGAATCTGCTCAAGAACATGGGCAGTATCCTTAGCGGGGTAGCCGACTTTATGGAGACTGCCGAACGCATCATTACGTCATTACATCTGCTCGCTAAGGCTGTCGAGTCCATGGAAGAGGATGGGTCTCTTGTGCGATTGGCTGAGCTTCTGCAAGAAGCCGGCCAAAGTCGCGGCCAAATGGCAGAAGAATCGTCTCCAGTCCCCATTTCCCCTGAGGACTAAATGGGATAGGAATCCGGTTTCCGCATTTGCAGCTGACCCGTATAGTGAAGCAGGTTACTACTGCTGTCAGCTATGCACCATGACCTAGTAAACGCTGATGGAGAAACATGGAACCTAAAGGGGGGCTGAAAATGTCCAGGGGTGGAGACTTAGATGAGTTGTTGGTGATTCTGCTATTGATCGCTTTGATCGTAGTTGTAGTCTTCGCGATCAGTGAGATAATTTGAGCCGGCCCAAGGAACTAGCCTTTCAGATGCAACCACACTCATGTTGGGCCGATGCAGTTCATTGGTACAACGTGGTGCATCGACCCTTTAGCTAGCCTCTGTCGCAAGACAGGGGCTTGTTTGCATTTTATTAACCCTATGTTAGCATGATAACAACATGGAATAGCAGGAATTGCACACCAGCGAATCTAAGTCTCCTGATGGGACATTATCAGGGTTAGCGGGACCGGGTTGGCCTACTGGGTCTCCTTGCCCGAATCATGGTGAGTAAAGAGTGGTTCTATGCGTTTTGGGCGAATTCTTTTGAGGGGCAAAGCCGTATACTGCCTGATTGAGGGTGACCGGGTGCGGCCGCTTGCAGGGGATGTGTTCGGGAGCTGGCAGGCTCTGGAAGAGACTGTAGAGCTGAAGAGCGCACGCTTCCTCAGTCCTGTGTTACCGAGCAAAATCATAGCTGTGGGTCTGAACTATCGGGATCACGCTGCGGAAATGGGTGAAAGGCTGCCGCAGGAACCCCTGATGTTCTTGAAACCTTCCACCGCGGTGATCGGACCAGGGGAGATGATTATCATACCTGCCGGAGCCGGGCGAGTCGATTATGAGGCCGAGCTGGCGATTGTGATCGGACGGCAGGGTAGACGGATCCCAGCAGCAGAGGCTCGGCGGTATATTATGGGCTATACTTGCCTAAATGATGTTACGGCTCGAGAGCTCCAAGCCCAAGATGGCCAGTGGACTAGGGCCAAATCTTTCGATACTTTCTGTCCCTTGGGGCCCTGGATCGCTACAGGTGTAGATCCAACCAGTTTGAAGATCCAGTTGCGCCTGAATGGTTTCACTCGACAGGAATCCAATACCAATCAGCTGATTTTTGATACTGATCAGCTGGTCAGTCATATTTCGAGTGTCATGACTTTACTGCCCGGAGATGTGATTGCCACCGGGACACCGAGTGGTGTTGGACCCCTGGAAGCTGGTGATGTAGTGCAGGTTGTGATCGACGGTTTGGGAGTATTGGAGAATCAGGTGTGTTCGGAGGGGCACGGGCCGGGAAGCGATGCCTGTGGTAATGACTGACTGTGGACAGATCAGTAAGGATGCTAGTGCTCTGTGGGTTTGCTTGACCACGAACGAAGTGGCAGGTAAGTTGACGATTACCTACCGCTGTGGTATAGTATCCCTAGATTTTTCCTCTGTCGGCGAAGCCAGAGAAAATCCAGCTAGAAGGCATTTCCCTTGGCATGATATCATCCCCTAGCGGTATAATTAGTAGGGGTTGTATTTATTGTTGGCCATGAGTGTTCTGAACGATTAGCCAAAGTGACGGACCTAGCAATATGGCAAACGAGAGGGATCTGAAGTGGCAAACCAGAAGCCGCGAGACCCACAATGGCCGGCGGTGGCTAGGAACTTGTCATTACTGGGCCAGTTGGGGCTGCAAATTGCTGTCCCTATCCTAACTGGGGTGCTCGGTGGGGGTTATCTGACCCGCCTTACCGGTAGTCTGATTTGGCAGCTGTTGGGTGTGCTTGTGGGCGTCTCCGCTGGTCTATGGGGTGCCTTTCGTTTGCTCTGGAAGATCCTGCAGGAAACTAACAATAAGCCCCCAGACTGATCGCTATGAGGGAGTGGGGGACATCACCTGGTGGCATAATACTATGTTGTGCATATGGCTGATTTTTGCATACTTACAATGGGACGGGAGGCAGCGTGGACAAGGCGAAACCTAGGGTGGTAGACTGGAATCCGTGGATAGCAACAGTTGTAATTATGGCTTTGTTTCTGGCTTTTCGAGACCAGCCGCTATGGGCTGGGTTTTGGCTGGGGTTACTTGTGGGCATGATCAACTGGTATGGATTGGCCACGGCTGCACACAGAGCGGTATGGCTAACCAGAGAACAGGCTCAGCGATACATGGTTCGTAATTACATGGTTCGCTACGGGTTACGGTTCGTTGTTTTGGCCATTGCCCTTATTTCTTATGAGCTGAATCCTGTGACCCTTTTGCTGGGGCTAACGTTACCGACGATTGTTGTTGTATTGAAGCATCTGGTGAAGATGAGGTGAGGTGGGCTTATGGAGTTTGGTGTCAAGACCATGTTTCACTTAGGCCGGATTCCGGTCACCGAGACCGTGGTCAATACTTGGATTATCATGGCGGTGTTGGTGATCGGCTCCATGGTGTTAACTCGGAGATTTCGAACGGCAGCTCCCGGAGATCAGCTGGGGACAGCAGAGCATGTGGTGGAACTCTTGGTGGATGGGCTTTATGGTTTTATCGGGGACACGATGGGCAAAGTAGGCGTAAAGTTTGCGCCCTATATCAGTACTCTACTAATCTTTCTAGTATGTGCCAATCTAATCGGGTTATTGGGGTTTAGGCCGCCGACAGCTGATGTCAATACCACTTTTGGACTGGCGACGATCACTTTTATCCTTATTCAGGGCACTGCCTTTCGTTCCAAGGGGATTCTGGGCTATATCAAGGGCCTCTTTGAACCATTCGTTTTCATGTTTCCATTGAATGTAATCAGTGAGATTTCGACACCGGTATCAATGGCTTTTCGTTTGTTCGGCAATATCCTGGGCGGAATGATAGTTATGGCCCTTTTATATAAGGTAGCCCCTGTCTTGGTCCCCGTTCTACCTCACGTTTATTTCGATCTCTTTTCCGGTATTATTCAAGCCTTCATTTTTACCATGTTGACCATGGTGTTTGTATCAATGGCAAGTGATGAAGAGGAGGAAGAGTAACATGAATGAACTACTATTGGCAAAAGCAATCGTTTTGGGATTATCTGCTTTAGGTGCAGGTGTAGCCATGATTGCCGGGTTGGGACCTGGGATCGGACAAGGTTATGCCGCTGGCAAGGGTTGTGAAGCGGTAGGCCGCCAGCCGGAAGCTGCGGGCAGGATTACCCAGACCATGTTGGTTGGTCAAGCTGTAGCAGAAACCACCGGTATCTACTCCTTGATTATTGCTCTACTATTGCTCTTTGCTAACCCCTTGATCCGGTTGCTGTAGTAAATTAGTCAAGGATAAAAAGCAGCAGGGCAGCCGCAGGAATGAGGGGTGAGATTGGGTGATAGATTTTGGTTGGACCTATTTCTTCCAGATCATTAACATAATAGTCCTCTACCTATTATTGCGGCGCTATCTATTTAAGCCGGTAACTGGCTTTATCAATAAGCGTCGGGAATATACAGAGGGCTTGATTAATGAGGCTAATCACTCTTTTACTAGAGCACAAAAGCTGCAGGAAGAATCAGAGGCTGGACTAAATGAAGCTCGGCGCGAAGCCCAGGCTTTGGTCGAACAGGCTGTCGAACACGGTAAGGCTATGGCTGCAGAGATTGCGGAACGGGCCAAAGCCGAAGAGGCGGCGAGGATGGAGCGGGCACAGAAAGAAATTGAGGAAGCAAAGGTCCGTGCTATCCAGGAAGTGCGGCAGGAAGTGGCGAGCTTGTCAGTCAAGATCGCTGAGACAATCTTAGAGCAGAATCTCAGTCGGGAAGCACATATGCATTTGATTGAGGATGCTCTGGACCGAATGGATGATGCTCATGTCAACTAGTATAGTGGCACAGCGATATGCCAATGCATTCTTTACCTGTGTCAAGGGGCAAGGGCGATTAGAAGAAGTATATGATGCTTTAGAGCAGCTGGGGGCGGAGTTATCCCGTGAGCCCGTGTTAGTTGAGTTCTTTAAGCATCCTGGCATTTCTCGCACGGACAAGAAAGCCTTTATTGGTCAGCAATTAGCAGAGTACGGCACTTGGGTTCAACGCCTTTTACAATATCTGGTAGACCAGGGGCGGGCAGAATCGCTCTCGGAGATTATTACATGGTTTAGCAAGAGATATCGGGAAGAATTGGGCATTGCCGAAGTTGAGTTGATCACTGCCATTGCTCTCGACGAGCCGGCCCTGAGAAGATTACTTGATGTCATAGAGAACAAGCTGGCAAAGCGCGTTGTGGCCAAGACTGTCGTCGATCCGGAGATCATAGGTGGATTGGTGATCCGCCATGAAGGCATGGTGTATGACGGCAGTGTGCGCACCATGCTCCAGCAGGTCAATAGATGTTTGGGCGGAGGCATCGGAGTATGAAACTACGAACGAAGGAAGTTGAGAAGATTCTGGCCATGGAGCTGGAAGCCTTTGAAAAAGAGCTGGAGGTAGCCGAGACCGGTATCGTTGTGCAGGTAGGGGACGGTATCGCTCAGGTCTATGGCCTCCATAATGCCATGTTTAATGAACTGATTGAGTTTGGAGAAGGTGTGACAGGACTAGCTCTCAACCTTGAGGAGGACAGTGTTGGCTGTGTTCTTTTTGGTGGAGACCAAGAGATTAGAGAAGGAGATATCGCCAAGCGCACCGGACGGGTAGCGGATGTGCCTGTGGGAGAAGCACTCTTAGGTCGAGTGGTAGATCCTTTGGGCGAGCCCTTAGATGGTAGGGGCCCTGTTCATACGGAGAAACGTCGCCCCTTGGAAGTAATCGCCACCGGTGTTGTTCAGAGGCAGCCAGTCATAGAACCTTTGCAGACAGGCCTGAAGGCCATTGATTCCATGATCCCCATCGGCCGAGGTCAAAGAGAACTGATTATTGGGGACCGGCAAACAGGCAAGACTGCGATTGCCGTTGACACGATTCTGAATCAGAAAGATACCGATGTACACTGTATTTATGTAGCGATTGGCCAGAAAAAGTCAACCGTAGCTCAGATCGTGCGCACGTTAGAAGAGCATGGGGCGATGAGCTATACGACAGTTGTAGCGGCTACTGCCAGTGACCCGGCTCCGTTACAGTATGTGGCGCCATATGCGGGAGCTGCCATGGGTGAAGAGTTCATGTTCAATGGAAAGCATGCGTTAGTTATCTATGATGATCTCTCCAAGCATGCAGTTGCCTACCGCACGATGGCTTTGCTTTTACGACGGCCTCCCGGCCGAGAAGCATATCCCGGAGACGTATTTTATCTACATTCGCGTCTTTTGGAACGAGCTTCGAAGCTCAGTGATGAGCTAGGTGGCGGTTCACTAACAGCGCTGCCGATTGTTGAAACCCAAGCTGGAGATCTTTCGGCTTATATCCCGACTAACGTGATCAGTATTACCGATGGACAGATTTACCTCGAAAGTGATCTGTTTTTCGCCGGACAAAGGCCGGCGATTAACGCGGGTCTATCAGTATCTCGAGTAGGTGGAGCTGCACAGACAAAGGCCATGAAGAAAGTGGCAGGCAGATTGCGGCTTGATCTAGCCCAGTTCCGGGAATTAGAGGCTTTTGCTCAGTTTGGTTCAGAGCTGGACAAGAGCACTCAGGAACGCTTGCAGCGGGGCGAACGCTTACTAGAAGTGCTCAAACAGCCTCAGTATAAGCCAATGCCTGTGGAAGAACAGGTGATTCAGCTTTATGCGGGTATCAATGGGTTTGTAGATAATGTGGAGATCGACCAGGTCAATGACTTTATTGATGGGCTAGTTAGCTATATACGCTCAAACCACCCGGATGTTCTGGATACCATTAAGACAACAGCAGACCTCTCTGATGAGGTAGAGAGCAAGCTTCGCACAGCAATAGAGACCTATCGCAGCTCTATCTGGGGAGGCAAGTAATAATGGGGTCAATGCGGGATATTCGGCGCCGGATCAAGAGTGTACAGAGCACACAAAAAATAACTCGGGCGATGAAGGTGATCGCTACATCTAGGCTCCGCAAAGCACAGGCCAGTGCTGTAACAAACCGTGCATTTACTGCCGCCGTTTGGGATGCGATCCAGGAGATCGGGAGCCATCAAGTAAGCAGTCCCTTTTGGCGGCCGCGGCATGAGGGCCGGCTTTGCTACATTGTTGTCGGGGCCGATAGAGGACTGTGTGGCGCCTACAATTCTAATATACTGCGGAGTTTTCTTGAATCAGAGGGATCCGGGGAGGATATACATGTAGTCACGGGGCAAAGGCTGCGCAGCCAGCTGCAGTTTCGAGGGATTTCCGTGGATTACTATGAGGAGAGTGGTGACTTACCTACCCCACAACAGGCTGAAAGGATAGCAAGTTATGTGCTGCCTCTGTTTATGACGGGAGAGGTAAGGGAGATTACGCTGCTTTATACTAACTTTATCAATATCCTCAATCGAGAGGTTCAGACTGTTAAGTTGCTGCCACTAGATGAGATCAGAACAGAGAAAGCCCGGCAGGACCTATTATGGGAGCCCTCGGAGGAAGCGGTCTTTGGCAAACTCGTTCATCATTATGTTACATCCTTGATCTACAATGGTTTGTTGGAGGGTAAAGCCAGCGAGCTGGCAGCCCGAATGGTTGCCATGGATGCCGCTACTGATAACGCGGACACGATGATCAAGGAATTGACGCTACAGTACAACCAGGCACGGCAGGCTAGTATCACTCAGGAGATCTCAGAGATCGTGGGCGGTGCTGAGGCGCTGCGCTAGGGAGGAAGGCACTATGGATAACCATAACCATGGGAAGATTTTGCAGGTTGTAGGACCTGTGGTCGACGTGGAGTTCGAGGAAGGCAAGCTTCCCCGGCTTCAGAATGCCTTAGTGGTCACCGACACAGGTCTAGTTATAGAGGTATCACAGCATTTAGGGAATAACATTGCTCGCTGTGTAGCTATGTCAGCCACAGATGGATTGGTGCGAGGCATGGAAGTTGAGGACACGGAAGGGCCGATCACCGTACCGGTGGGAGAAGCGACTCTGGGCCGGATCTTCAACGTATTGGGTCAGCCCATTGATGCCCTCGGTGAAGTAAAAGCCGAGCAAGAGTTGCCCATCCATAGGCCGGCACCGCCTTTAGTGGATCAGAGTACAGATGTAGAGATTCTAGAGACAGGGATTAAGGTCATTGACCTTTTGGCACCATATTCCAAGGGTGGTAAAGTAGGCCTTTTCGGTGGTGCCGGAGTGGGCAAGACTGTTCTGATTATGGAGCTGATCCGCAATATTGCCACTGAGCATGGCGGTGTTTCGGTATTTAGCGGTGTGGGTGAACGCACGCGGGAAGGCAATGAGCTATGGTTGGAGATGACCGAATCCGGCGTTTTGGAGAAAACAGCACTGGTTTTTGGACAGATGAATGAGCCTCCGGGAGCCCGCCTGCGAGTAGGCTTGACCGGACTGACCATGGCAGAGTATTTTCGAGATGTAGCCGGCCAGGATGTACTTCTGTTTATCGATAATATTTTCCGGTTTATTCAAGCCGGGTCGGAGGTATCGGCCTTGCTGGGGCGCATGCCGTCAGCAGTGGGCTATCAGCCGACTTTGGCCAATGAAGTCGGTGCCCTGCAAGAGCGCATCACATCTACTCGCAAGGGTTCGATCACCTCGATACAAGCTATCTATGTGCCGGCTGATGACTATACTGACCCGGCACCGGCAACGACCTTTGCTCATCTAGATGCTACGACCAACCTGGAGCGTAGTATTGCGGAGCTAGGCATATACCCAGCAGTGGACCCATTGGCATCCACATCCAGAGCACTCGATCCTCGGTATGTGGGAGAAGAGCATTACCGCGTAGCAAGACGAGTTCAGGAAGTGCTGCAGCGGTATCGCGAACTACAGGACATCATCGCTATCCTGGGTATGGATGAGTTGTCTGATGAAGATAAACTAACCGTAGCACGGGCCAGGAAGATTCAGCGGTTCCTATCACAGCCTCTATTTGTGGCCGAGACTTTCACAGGACGGGGCGGCAGATATGTTCCGGTTGAGGAAACCATCCGTGGCTTTGAGGAGATCCTGGCCGGTAAACATGATGACCTTCCGGAAAACGCCTTCTATATGGTGGGAACTATTGATGAAGCGGTAGAGAGAGGACGGGCTGAATAGTGGCTGGCTTGCGGTTGCGGATTGTGACACCCCACAATGAGTTGCTGGACGGTTCCGTGGAAATGGTAGTACTGCCGGGCAGTGAAGGGCAGCTGGCTGTATATCCAGGCCATATTCCCTTGGTTACCACTCTGCAGGATGGGGAGATTCAAGCCGGCAAGGGGGAAGATGAGCGGCGGTTTCGAGTGGCCGGTGGCTGGGTGAAGGTATCAAGCCAGCAAGTGATCGTCTTAGCCCGGGAAGCAGAGGCTGTTTCTGCAAGTAAAGATAGTGCAGCACTGCGATTATGAGCGGTGATGAGTATGAGGGATGAAATGTCCTACCGTGAAGGTTGTGACTTGAAGTGAAAGAGGCTAGTGCCCGGAGGATTCTAAGAAGAGCGGGACTCAGATGCACTACCGGCCGTCTGCGGATTTTGGAGATACTGCAAAAGGCCAAAGGGCCCATGACCCACCAGGAGATTCTGGCAGCAGCGGCACCAGTTGAGCTGAATCGGGTCAGTGTTTACCGGGCCCTTGACGCTTTTCAAGCGGCTGGCATTATCCACCGAGTGGATATGGGCGATCGGGTATGGCGATTCGCCCTTTGCCTCCGCTTGGGAGAGGACCACTGTCATCCTCATTTTGCCTGCCGAGCATGTGGACGAGTAGAGTGCCTCGATTCCATCCAATTGCCCAGAGTAAAGGAAACCCAAAACGGGTATAAGATAGAACAGCAGGAAGTATACTGGAAGGGCCTATGCTCAAAATGTGCTGATCGGCCTAGCTGAGCTCTCTTTTTTTTGAAGATAAAGCAACAGAGTTGCATGTGAGTTACCTTACTTGAGATGGGAAGAAGGCCTCTATGAGAAAACTACGTGCATTGTGCCAGGGAATGATCATTTTCAGTCTTATGCTGGCTGGCAGCTTAGGTGTAGGGGCGGCTGGCAAGCCGCTATCAGTTTTTGTGAGTATTCTGCCCCAGAAGTACTTTGTCGAACGCATAGCGAGGAGTAATGTCAAGGTATCTGTCATGGTACGCCCCGGGGCAGATCCAGTAACTTATGAGCCATCGCCCCGACAGATGGCCGAACTAGCTCACGCAAAAGCATATTTCCGGATTGGCGTGCCCTTTGAAGAGGCTTGGCTAGATAGAATGCAGAAAAACCACCCCCGCCTCTTGGTAGTGGACACTCGCAAAGGCATTCCCTTGAAGGCTCTTTCAGGCCACCATCATCATTCCGGATTAGATCAACCCGTGCTACCAGAAATGGTGATGGATCCTCACATCTGGCTCAGTCCTCGCTTGGCCAAGAGGCAGGCGGAGACTATATGTAAAACCCTCATAGCTCTGGATCCAGCCCATCAAGGGGATTATCAGCGCGATTGTGCGCAGTTTCTCCAAGAACTTGATGCTGTGGATCAGGAGATTCGCTGGATTTTGAAGGATGCCCAGGGCGGTAAATTCATGGTATTTCACCCAGCTTGGGGGTATTTTGCTGATGAGTACGGGCTAGAGCAGATCCCGATCGAAGTGGAGGGGAAAGAACCAAGCGCCAAGGAATTGGCTCGGACTATTGACCTAGCTCGTCAACAAGGCATCAGACTGATCTATGTCCAGAGCCAATTTAGTACCAAACCGGCTGAAACCATAGCCAAAGCCATCGGAGGTCAGATTGTCCAGTTGGATCCATTAGCAGAGGATTATCTGACTAACCTGTTGGCTATGGCCAAAGCCATTGCGGCAGGAGCGCGGTGATAGACTGTGAGTAATGCCATTCAGATGACGGGAGTGTCATTTAGCTACGGAAATACTCCCACTTTAGATGCAGTAGACTTGAGAGTCGAAACGGGTGAGTTCCTTGGCCTGGTTGGTCCAAATGGGGGAGGCAAGACGACCCTGCTGAAATTGATGCTGGGATTGCTGGTCCCTGGACAGGGTAAGATTAAAGTATACGGTCAACCGCCCGAGCGGGCCCGTAAGGTCATTGGCTATGTACCACAGTTCGCTGATGTTGATCGTAGTTTCCCGATCTCAGTAATGGATGTAGTCTTGATGGGGCGTCTTGGTCTGACTGGGTTTCTGGGAATGTACACTGAGGGTGACCGGCGAATAGCACGGCTGGCGATGCAGCGGGTGGGAGTATGGGGCCTGAGACATCGACGACTGGGCAGCCTTTCTGAAGGCCAAAGACAGCGGGTGCTCATAGCCAGGGCATTGGCTGTTGAACCGAGATTAATGGTGTTGGATGAGCCCACGGCTAGTATAGATCCGACAGCAGAACAAGCGATTTCCCAGCTGCTTAGAGAACTGTACAGATCGACGACCATTGTCATGGTTTCCCATGATCTGGAGCTGCTCAACAGCCATGCAGACCGCTTGCTCTATGTAAATCGACAGTTGCTGCCTTTCGAGGATGGCCAAATGCTGTTTACTGGCAAGTTGCGGCCTCCTCGGGATTGAGGATTGAGAGGGCCCAAATCGTGAGGTGAAGCCACATGCAGGGTTTTCTTGAGGCCCTGATGAACTATAGTTTTCTGCAGCATGCTTTGCTGGCCGGCATCCTAGCGAGTATAGCTGCAGGTTTAGCCGGTACATTTGTCGTGGTGAAACGCATCTCGCTTATTAGTGGCGGGATCGCCCACAGCATCTTAGGTGGTATGGGTATTGCCTACTATCTTGGACTTAGTCCCACAAAAGGAGCGGTTGTCTCGGCCCTGGTTGCCGCTGTGATTATTGGACTGGTGAGCCTAAGGGCAAGACAGCATGAAGATACGGTCATCGGGGCGCTCTGGGCTATAGGGATGGCTGTAGGGGTGCTCTTTATCTCCCGAACTCCTGGCTATAATGTTGATCTAATGACATTTCTGTTTGGGAATATCTTGATGGTATCAGCCGAAGATCTAGTTCTTATCGGTGTCCTGGATGGTGTAATCATACTGGTTATAGGGCTTTTCTATAAGCAATTCCAGGCAGTTGCCTTTGATGAACAGCATGCCCGGCTGAGGGGCATGCCTGTGGAGTTTTTGTATCTTTTGCTCCTGATCCTGGTCGCCCTGACTGTAGTCATTCTTATTAAGGTTGTAGGGCTTATCTTGGTGATCGCTCTGCTGACACTGCCCCCGGCCATAGCCAATCACTATGCCCATAATCTTGCCCAAATGATGGCTTTTGCAGTAGCTTTGAGTATGTTCTTTAATGCCACAGGGTTGGTTGTGTCATATCAGCTAGATCTCCCTGCCGGTGCTACGATTGTCATGATCGCGGGGCTCTTCTACCTCCTTTCTATCAGCCTCCGAGGCCTTAGCTCATCCCTCTTTCGCCAGGAGTCTCAATAAGGCGGCTGTATCTTGCCCGGGCAACAAGGTTCTTTTCGTTTCTTGACGAAAAGATGATTGAGGCAAGAACTTGAGCAAATGCTGCACAAATAGACCTCAATGGGGGGTAATAGCAATGACGCAGTGTGGCAAGGAGCAGGCTGAGGAGCGGAAGCATCTATATGAGCTTCTGGGAGATTTGCCCCCCCGGGACCGGGAAGTTAGCGGGCGCCTGCTAAAAGAAGAGGACCGGGGGACATATGTGCTGGAGAAACTGTTGCTCGACTTAAATGGTATGGAAATAGTGCCAGCCTACTTTACTCGTCCCGTGAAGGCCACTGGGCGGTTTCCTGTGGTCTTATTTAACCATTCCCATGGCGGTAATTACAGGCTCGGCAAAGATGAGCTGGTTCTGGGTAGGGAGTATCTACAGGATCCGCCATATGCTGAGGTTTTGGCACAGCATGGGTGGGGAGCTCTGGCGATCGATGCCTGGAATTTCGGTGAGCGCCGGGGCCGTGCTGAATCAGAGCTGTTTAAGGAGCTGCTTTGGCAGGGCAAGGTGCTGTGGGGTCTTATGGTATATGATAGCCTGAAGGCCATAGACTATCTGCTCACTCGCACGGATGTGGATGGCGAGCGCCTAGGGACTTTGGGGATATCCATGGGCAGCACCATGGCCTGGTGGGTAGCAGCCTTGGATCTCCGGGTCAAGGTATGTATAGACATTTGCTGTTTGACTGACTTCCAGGCCTTGATCGAGACCAGGGGATTGGATGGCCACGGGTTGTATTACTATGTTCCGGGACTGCTGAAGCATTTTACGACAGCCTCTATCAATGCCCTCATCGCGCCTAGGCCTCACCTAGGTCTAGCAGGTAATCATGACCCCCTTACACCTCCCCATGGGTTAGAGCGGATTGACACTGCACTTAAACAGGTTTATGACGAGATGGGAGCTGCCGATGCTTGGCAGCTGATTAGACATAATACGGGACATTTTGAGACTGCCGCGATGCGTCAGGCCATCCTGGACTTCCTGAGGAAATGGCTGTAGCGGGATCTAATGATCATCCCGCAGCCAAGCCTCCAAGTGGGTGAGGATCTGTTTCGCTGTAGGAGGGCAGCCTGGTACGTGCTCTGGGCATGACCCGGAAGTACAGCTGCCGATACCGTAGTTAGCCTGCGCGTTGACATGTTGACTACTGCCATTTTGAACCTCTGATTTGAAGCTTTGGCCAATGGACAAGTCTAGACCGCGGGGCAGTGCTCCATGCAGTTGTTCATACCTGCGCAGTGCATAAATGAGGCTGGCATAGCAAGCAGAACACGCTTCCCGTTCATCTATGAATCGCTTATAGTGCTCAGCCACGGGATTAGCTGGTTGGGCGACAACCGGAGGGCGCTCTCCGTGAATGTGCTCTTTGATTTCTACTTTCGATAGATCAGTTGTGCCTACCCCTTGGGCTGCGGCCATAGATACATAAGGAACATCACTCAGTTCATAGCCGAGAAGCTGCAGGGCATAGGTATCAATAAGAACTGGGTCAGTGCCGATGATGAGCTTGCCCATATGAATGGGGGTACCACCTTCTTCAAAGGTGAGATCACCAATGATCCCATCGACAATAGTCCAGTGGCTCTTGACTACCGTATTCAATGCGGCGATGGGTCTATGGAGGCCCAGACTATGAAATCGCCTTTTTTCTCGGTCGGGGATGCAGCCCTTCAGATTCTTCAAAGCACAGGTAAGCCTGGTTTGGCAATGGGCCTTGAGGACTGGGACATTGATGAGAAAATCACTCTCCAATACTTCCTGACAAACCTCTATATCGAGACCATGAGCGGGTTTCCTGATAGCGTGGTCTCGCTTGAGATCGATTAAGGGTACATCATAGGCGCGGCTAATCTGTTCGTATCCACAAATCTTAAAAGCTCGTTGAGTACTATCACCTACACCAGAACCTTCGACAATGCGAATGTCACTATGACCTTTCTCCTGTAAGTAGCCAATAATAGATGCCACTAACTTGGGGTCTGTAGTAGCACCGGAAGTCGAGGGCCTGGGTACCACAAGATTAGGCTTGACAGCTATACGGGCGTGTTTGGGGGGTTGTGGTAGTTGCTCGAGTATGGGTCTTAGAATATCTAGAGACACTTCGTCAGTATAAAGCACATGAAGCTGTGGCTTCAATTTTCTAACCTCCAGTAATAATCTCTCCGGCCATAGTTGGAAAAAGCCTCGCAGGATTCATTCGCCATAGAGTGGCAAAACCCTGTATGTTCAACAAGAGCATAGTACTTGTCAGCAGGGATCTGGGCTTGGTTTAGAAAAAATATAAGTAGCCGACGTGGTCCTCTAGTTAGAGAAATGGACATTGCCGCGGGTAGAGGAGGAGTTCAGTGCTGCGCATCATAGTCGGACGGGCAGGTGTTGGCAAAACCCACCACTGTCTAGAGGAAATAAGCCAAGAGCTTAAGCAGGAACCCAACGGGCCGCCACTGTTATTGGTAGTACCGGAGGAATCGACTTTCGCCATGGAGCGGGCAATACTGAAGCAGTCTGGTTTATCCGGTATCTGCCGAGCACAGGTGTTGAGTTTTCGACGCCTAAGATGGCGAATTTTGCAGAAAGCTGGCGGTGTTCCAGAACCGCCCCTCACTGATCTGGGGCAGAAGCTGCTTCTGGCAGGATTGCTGCAGACACATAGAGATGAGCTGACTATTTTTCAGGATGTCACTGATCATCCCGGTTTTGTCGATCAACTACATCGTACCATTAAGGAGCTTCAGCAAACAGACTTAGGATTATCATGGTTGCCAACAGAGTCATTAACGTCCTCTAGCTACATAGCTAGTGCCCTTGACCTCATGGAGTGGGATGGGCGAGATGGCCAAGCTAGGGAGCAAGTGCTGGAAGCAAAAGCCCATGATCTAGCCCTGATCTGGAGGGAGTACCAAAAAGCATTGCGGCAGTTGGGTCTGGTTGATGACAGCCACTCTTGGGTACAGGCGATCAAGGGTGTGGCCCGGGTGGCTCCTCTGGCAGAAACTAAAGTCTGGATTGACGGAATCAACCGGTTGCAGGCACCTGAGATGGGTTTAATCGCTGCTCTGATGCAGAAGGTTAAGGGGATATCAATTACCCTACGACTGGATCCGGCCTCGAGCATCGATCAAGATGGCGGGGTATTTGCCTACAGCAAGGCAACATTTCAGAGTCTTATTGAACTAGCGGCCAGCCTCTCTGTGCCCTGCGCAGTGGATGAACTCCTCCATCAGAGTAAGGCAGTATCATCTTCGGTGAGCTCTCAACCTCTAGTGTCCATCACTTCTAGGTTCGTTACTGAGGAACTTGCCCATATAGAAGGGCAGCTGCGCTATCCCAAGGGCTATCGCATCCCCTTCACAGATCCTCCTAGAAGCCTGAATATAGTATCAGCGGCCAATCAGCGGGACGAAGTCATACAAGCAGCTCGCTTTCTGATCGGACAAGCCCGAGACTCGGGGACGAGGTGGCGGGAGATGGCAGTGGCGGCTAGTGATCTAGAGCTATATGGAGGATTACTGACTCATATCTTCTCTGATTGCGGTATTCCCTTCTTCCTAGACCAGCCTCGTTCAGTCCATTGGCATCCCCTGATGGTCATGCTCAGTGGCGTCCTGGAGGTAATAACTTCAGATTATAAGACCGAGACACTCATGCAAGTCCTGAAGTCTGATCTAGCCCCAGGCAGCCGCTATCAGGTAGACTGCCTCGAAAACTACGCCTTAGCTAGTGGCATAGATGGCCGCCTCTGGCGGGAACCGGCAATCTTGAGCAAGATCCGCCACGAACTAGGAGAGGAGGCAGTGCCAGATGGTCTACTCATGCCGCTAATTAGCTTATATGAGAAAGTGGCCACAGCTAAAGATACACCGGTACCGGGGCGGCAATTGATGTCGGATCTTTGGTCTTTGCTGGAACAATGGGGCATACCGGCCAGGATTGATTATTGGGTTAACCAGGAGAAGGAGCTGGGAAGTGATGGAGAGCTAGGTTCAGAGAATGCAGCGGTAAGCACATCTGAGCATGCTACTATCTGGAATCTATGGGTTGATCTGGTTGATGACTTCATGCAAAGTTTGGGCGACACGCCACTACTCTGGGACCAATTTGCCAGTCTCCTACAATCAGGATTGGACAACCTGCGTCTGACTCGCATTCCCCAAGGGCTCGATCAAGTCTTAATCAGCACCCCCAAGAGGGTGCTCAACAGTGAGGTAAAGGTTCTGGCCATCCTGGGAGCTGATGAACAACATCTGCAGGTTACCAGAGGAGAAGACACCATTCTTAATGATGCTGAAAGGTTGGCATTACAAGCAAAGGGTTGGCATCTCGAGCCGCGGGGCCAGCTGCAGATGATCGAAGAACCCCTATTTTGGTATTCTCTGTTCACAAGGTCCAAGGAGACTTTGTATGTTAGCTATTCACTAGCTGATGGGGATGGAAAGGCACTAGAACCTGCTGCCATAGTAAAAGAGCTGTACGAGCTTTTCCCAGGGCTTGATGCAGTGGATGCTTCGGTAATGGATAATCAAGCCGCTAATCATCATGACATGACGGAGCTGCCCTGCACCATATCGGACGCGGCCAGTTTCGTGTCCAAAGTACTGCGGAAGTGCAAAGATGGCTCAAGCGAGATTGATGAGGCGAAGCAGAATATGGTTCTAGCTCTGTATGATTGGCTAGTAAGCCAAAAAGAGGGCAAAAGCGCCTTAGCTCGATGTTTGGCTGGGCTGAACTACACGAACCAAGCGGGACCCTTAAGTGATGGGGTGTTGCAGCGGCTATATGGAGGCAATCTAGTCACCAATGTACATCACTTGGAGGCCGCAGCACAATGCCCCTTCCAGTTTTTCGCCAGGGCTGTACTGAAATTGGAGGAAAGGCGTCAGCTCAGGTGGGACCCTCGAGTAGAAGGACAGCTTTGGCATGATGCGCTGGCCAGGCTGGCTCGTCGCTTAAAAGAAGATGAACTGGATTTGGCAAAGCTGCAAGAGGCAGAGCTTAGGGAGATAGCAGACGAGGTTTGGCAAGAGGTTGCCTATCGCTATGCACCGGCATATGCCGATATTGTAGAAAGCTATAAACATACGATCCGATGCTTAGGGCGTGGTTTTCAGCGAGTCGTGCTCGTCTTGTCTGAACATGCTCAGCGGGGGCAGTTCCGTCCCTTAGCAGTAGAAGTCTCTTTTGGAGCATCCCAGGGATTCCCGGCCTGGCGAATACCCCTATTAGGGCATGACTCTGTCTATGTGAGAGGTAGAATTGATCGAGTCGAAACCGCCAGAGATGGTGACATCTTGTACATACGGGTAATGGATTTCAAACGGGGGGTAAAGAAGCTCAGGCTCCACGATGTATATCAGGGGTTTTCTTTACAGCTTCTGGCTTACCTAGGTGCTCTTATGGATAACAGCCAAGCTTTGCTGAGAAATCAGTCAGACAGCACTAGCACTAACTTGCAGCTAGCACCCGCTGGTGCCTTGTATTTTCCTCTCAGTGAGCCCTTGGTTAAACTGGATGGCCCCCTTGATGAAGAGAGTCTAGCCGCGCAGCTGTTAGCGAAATACAGGACCAGTGGCATAGTAGTATCCGATCCCGATGTGATTGAGTTGATGGAGGCAGAGCTGGAAGGTCGTTCGGCACTACTGCCTATAGGTATCACCAAAAAGGGGGGGCTGTATAAGGGCTCCTCTGCCTATGCAATCGAGGAAGTGGATATACTGCTTGCTTATGCAAAACTCTGTATCCAGGCTCTGGCAACAGGTATACTGAATGGCAAGATCGATATTCAGCCCTATCGCAAAGCTCGGGATAGAGCCTGTAGGTATTGTCAGTATCTGTCTCTATGCCGGTTTGAACTGGGTGTACCGGGATGTGGATATCGATATATACCCGATATGGCGGATGCTGAAGCCTTGAAGCATATGGCTGCAGCTGTAGGTGAGTGGGAGTGTAACCAAGGGGAGGGTGAGCAGCATGGTTGATCAGGCCCGAGGGGCTAGACAGAGCAGAGATGATGGCCGCACAGCGAAGCATGATATGCCATCACCTAGTGTATCGGAGACTTCCACAGTTGAGCTCTCCTGGACGCCAGAACAGAGTGAAGCTATCCACACCCGAGGTTGTGAGATACTGGTGGCGGCTGGCGCAGGAGCGGGCAAGACTGCAGTCTTGGTTGAACGAGTGATTCAGGGCATATTGCGAGAAGATGTGGGCCTTGACATGGAACGCCTCTTGGTAGTTACCTTCACAGAAGCTGCTGCGACCGAGATGCGTCAGCGCATCCGAGAAACACTAGAAGATGAGCTGCAGCAAGATCCGAGGAATATGCGGCTGCAGCAGCAGTTGGCCCGCTTACCATTGGCATCCATTTCTACTATTCATGCCTTTTGCTCCCAATTGCTCAGGCGGTATTTCTACTATCTAGGCTTAGATCCCGGGTTCCGGATTATGGCTGAGGCTGAGGCCAGCCTACTTAGGTATGAAGTAGTTGACCAGATACTGGCCCAATACTACCTAAAAGGCGATCATGCAGTACTGGATTTCATCGATGCCTATGGTGGGGCCATGGGAGATGAGGGCATTAAGGAGCTGATCCTGCGCCTTTACGATTTTCAAATGAGCTTGCCGGAACCAGAAGCATGGCAACAGGCTGTGTTGGGCGCCTTCTTGCCCGATTCGGTGGCAGCCTTTCACGCTTCAGCGTTCATGCAGGAGGCCGAAAGGCAGGTGGAGCTGGAACTGACACAGATAGTCAGTTTGTTGGCACACGCTCTGGACACATGCTTTCTGCCTGATGGGCCGGAGCGCTACGCGGAGCGCTTGCGAGAGGAAAAGGCAGCGGTGGTAAGGTTGTCGGAACTGGTGGAAAACCAACACTGGGATGCAGTCCATGATTGGTCAGACCCCTTTGCATCACTGCCCCGCATCTCCAAAACCATGCAAGTGGATGATGAACTGAAGGAACGCTGTCAGAGTCTTCGCAATGCTGCCAAGGATAGCCTGAAGAAGCTATACGCAAACTTCTTCTCTCGCACAGAGGCGGAGATAATTGGCGAAATGAGGCAGCTGGCACCTACCGTGGAGCTCATCTTTCAGCTGGTTGATGAGTTTGCCAATGCATACGGGAAAGCCAAGCAGAACCAAGGCACTTTAGATTTTGCTGACCTGGAGCAATTGGCGTTGAGGCTGCTGACAGTACCGGCCAAAGGGGGAGGTCTAGCTCCGTCTGCGATCGCCTTAGAGCTGCAGCATCGTTTTGATGAGATTTTGATCGATGAATATCAGGATACCAATGGAGTGCAGGATTGTATATTGGCGATGGTTGCCGGTGCCCAAGAACAGGGCTTGGGCACTACACCTCGGTTCATGGTAGGAGATATCAAGCAGAGTATTTATGGATTTCGTCTGACCGATCCCACCTTATTCTTAACCAAATACCAAGAGTACTCACCCCTCCAAGGAGCCCCACAGAGACGTATTGATCTGGCGACCAATTTTCGCTGTCGCAAAGAAGTCATCCATGGAATAAACTTCATTTTCCGACAGCTTATGACTAGTGATATAGCCGGGATATCCTACGATGATGAAGCGGAATTGAAATATGGGGCTACCTATGCCCAACTAGCGCCAGACATGGTAGAGGTAGCCGCAGCGGAGGAGACCCCAGGCCCCATTGTGGATAATGGGCGGGAATATCTGGAGTTCTATCTGCTAGATGCCGAGTCCCATAGGCAAGGCGGTGATCTTGCCCTTCATGATGATGTTAATGATACCGGCGAGAAGAGCGAAGACCTCGTCGGTAATGATGTTGAGGAACTAGAGCAACTGGAGAGAGAGGCTTGGTTGATTGCTCGACGCATTCACCGGCTGGTAAGTGGTGGGATGGAATCGGGGAATGAGGAAAGCGGTGAAGTACAGGGAAGGCCTACAGTGATTTGGGACAAGTCCCTTAAGGCATATAGGCCGGTTGAGTACAGAGATATAGTTGTGCTAATGCGTTCAGTCAGGAACCGTGCCAATCAGGTGATGGAGATTTTTCGCCAAGCTGGAATCCCTGCCTATGCTGATCTAGGCTCAGGTTATTTCGCTGCCATTGAAGTCAAGTTGATGGTTGCTTTGCTGCAGGTCCTCGATAACCCACAACAAGATATACCATTGGCAGCGGTTTTGCGGGCACCTTGGGTAGCTCTATCCGATCAGGAGCTAGCCTTGGTCCGGCTTAACGAGCCACGGGGGAGCTTCTATGAAGCTGTCAGAGCGGCGGCTCGGCAGCCAGATGGATTGGGGCAAAGACTCAGTCAAATTCTAGATTCCTTGGATAACTGGCGGACAGCGGCTCGACGTTTACCCTTAAGTCAGTTGATTGGGTATTTGTACCAGGAGACCGGCTTTTACGACTATGCAGGTTCCATGCCCAAAGGGGAGCAAAGGCAGGCGAATTTGCGAGGTTTGCATGACCGAGCTCGGGAGTTTGATCAATTTGCCGGGCGAGGTCTATTCCGGTTTGTCCGGTTTTTGGAAAAGCTTCAGGAAGAAGACGATTTGGGGGAAGTCCGTCCACTAGGGGAAGGCGAGAATGTTGTACGGGTCATGAGTATGCACAAGAGTAAAGGACTGGAGTTCCCGGTGGTTTTTCTCGCTGATTTGGGGAAAGGTTTTAACCTACAGGATCTCAAGGGAGATGTTCTGATTCACAAGGACCTGGGCCTAGGGTTGAACGTCATAGATGCCAACCAGCGCTTTCGATATGGTTCTTTGTCTCATGAAGTGATCAGAGGGCGTCTACATCGAGATACTCTTGCAGAAGAAATGCGGGTGCTTTATGTAGCCATGACTCGTGCCAGAGAGAGGCTGATTTTAGTAGGCAGTACTCGAGAAGTGGCTCGCAATTGTGCTAGATGGACGTCCGGGGCAGAAATGGAGGGCTGGCAGCTGTCTAGTGATCTGCTGATCTCAGCTAAGCATTATCTAGATTGGTTGGGGCCGGCTCTTAGCCGCCACCAAGCTGGGCATATTCTCCGGCTCGCCGGTGGTATGCAAGACCGCTTACCAGCAGACGAGGAACTAACGTATGATCAGTCAAACTGGCATGTCTGGGTAGAAGGTCATTCTGAACCACTTAGTTGGCTGCAATTCCTGTTGGAAGGGGAAAAGCAGACAATCCCTTGGCAAGAGATCAGCAAGCTGCAGCCTATTCATACACCTCAGCTCACTGACGATGTGAGGGAGCGCTTTGCTGATCATTTGCTCTGGCAATATCCAGCTCAGCGAGTGGTGAATCTCCCTGCCAAAGTCTCGGTTACAGAACTGAAGCGGTGGATGACCGCTGAAGACGGCAGTGATGACCCCGATAGTGCCTGGCAGCCTTCTTTGGCAAATGGTCGCCGATCGAGGGGTACCCAGCATGTGGCTCGCAGGCCCAGATTCATCTTGGCCCAGAGAGATAGAATCAGTGCTGTAGAGAGGGGTATTTGGACACATGCTCTCTTACAGCATCTCGATCTTACCAAGGATTTGACTAACCTGGAAGTTCTGCGAGCAGAAGCCATGCGGATTGTTCAACAGCAATTGCTTACCGAAAAACAGTTGGCAGCTGTAGACCTTGAGTCAATCGGATATTTCTTCCAAGGAGCCTTGGGCAAGCGGCTATTGCGTAATCCGGCGGGTGTGCGAAGAGAGGTTTCCTTCATGTTGGCTGTCCCTGTGGAGGAAATCTATGGACAAATGGAGGAGGATCGAGATCATGTGGTTATTCAGGGAGTGATTGACTGTCTTGTAGAGGAGCCCAATGGCTTTCTCTTGGTTGATTTCAAGACAGACAGAATAACTCCCCAAAATATCGCCGAGGTGGCTGCTGCTTACAGAGTGCAAGTTGAGCAGTATTGTCGAGCTGTGGAGGCGGTCTTTGGTCAGCAGGTATGGCAATCCTACCTATATTTTCTGCAGGGACGCTTGGCTATGAAGATGGGTTGAAGCTAAGTTCGGCTGCTCAGATTATAGCTGACTGACATCTATTACTAATTGAAAAACAGACAACAATGATCTACAATAACGGAGCGGTGCTCTCAGGGCATCGCTCTCGTTTGCTTATATCGAGTAAGGAGGGTTGTGCAATGCTGTTATTTGAAGATAGATATGTAAAACTACTTGGTTCGGCTTTGGCTCTCAGCCTAGTACTGATCAGCATAATCATGGCGGTATCAGCAGCCTTAATGCCGACAAATACGTTGAACATGGCCAGAAGCATCGATGAAGGCAGGGCAAAAACAGATGCCGTTGACCAAGATGCTAACATAGTGCCAGTGATGCCCCAGGGCAGACCTGCAGCCCAGAATGAACAGAGCCAGGTACAGCAATCAGAGGTCCGAGCGAGATCGGCAGAGGCGGGCTCTGGCAATACACTGAGGGATAACGCCGATGGCAAAGCGACAACAACTTCACCACGGTCGCAGCCAAGCGGCCTTTCCGAGGGAGACATATGGTTGATGGCTCAGCTTATCCATGCAGAAGGTCGAGGTGAACCTCTGGAGGGCCAGGTAGCCATTGGTGCAGTCTTGCTCAACCGCGTAGGAGATAAACGTTTTCCAAATTCGTTGGCAGGAGTAATCTACCAGCAGGGAGCGTTCTGTACCGTACGGGATGGACAGATCAACCTGTCTCCAGATGGCAATGCCCTCAAGGCAGCCAGACTAGCGGCAGCCGGTTGGGATCCTACCGGGGGGGCACTGTACTTCTATAACCCGGCCCGCAGCACCTCTCGCTGGATCTACAGTCGGCCAGTGATCACACGTATCGGCCGTCATGTCTTTGCCGCCTAGTGCTATGCGGAAGTTGCAGACAGGCTGAATAGAGCATCAAACCTCACGTGGGGAGCCGTAGGTTACAGAGACCTGCGGCTTCTCTTGATCTCTGATAGATTGCGGGAAAGCTGGGGACCGGACGCAGGAAAAATCTCCACTGGGCTGGAAAGACTAGTATACGTGATCAGCGGTAGATAATCGCCGAGGTTGCTGGTTAAGAGCCACCTTGGCTAGAGGAGGGAGTATCACGTGTCGAGCGAGATGACGCCCAGGGAGCGATGGTTGGCAGTATTGAGGCGCGAACAGACAGATCGGGTCCCCATGGACTACTGGGCCACGCCGGAAGCAACAGAGCGGTTGATGGCCCATCTGGGTTGTACTGAAGAGGAAGAGGTGTACCGGCGCCTGCACATCGACAAGGTCGTGACTGTGGGCCCCCGTTACATAGGCCCTGCCTTACCTAAAAACGAAAACATATTTGGTGTACGTTATCGAGATGTTGATTACGGGACTGGAACTTACCAAGAATGTATCTACCATCCTTTAGCCAAATATGAGACTGTAGAAGAGATCGTGGCCGAGTACCGCTGGCCCTGCCCGGATTGGTTTGACTATTCCCACATCCCTCAAGAGGTTGAGGGTTTTGCGGATTATTATCCCATCCGGGGTGGGGGTTCTGAGCCGTTTTTGACCTATTGTCAATTAAGGGGTCAACAGCAAGCCTTGATTGACTTGATTCTATGCCCCGAGATTGTCCACTATTGCTTGGATAAACTCTTTGAGCTTTGCTATATCGACACTATGCGGATATATGAGCAGATTCCGGGGAAGGTAATGTTGACCTATGTAGCTGAGGACATGGGGACACAGGAAAATCTGCTCTTTGCACCAAGCCAGATTCGGGAGTTTTTACTGCCCCGTATGCAAAGAATGATTGATTTGGCTCACGAGGCCGGTGCCTATGTGTTTCATCACAGTGATGGAGCAATACGGGAAATCATTCCAGATATGATTGGGCTGGGTATTGATATCCTCAATCCGATCCAATGGCGCTGTCGGGGGATGGAACGCAAAGCTTTGAAACGGGATTTTGGGCAACACCTGATTTTCCATGGAGGAGTTGACAACCAGCATACTTTGGTGTTCGGCTCACCAGATGATGTACGTCAAGAGGTGAAAGACAATATTCGGATCTTGGGAGCAGGAGGTGGCTACATACTAGCTCCTTGCCACAATATTCAAGCGGTTAGCCCTCCGGAGAATATCGTGGCTATGTATGAGGCTGGCTATGAATATGGCCAAAGTGGTTGAGATTATTCCCAGCTATGGCGATTTCAAGTCTGCCTAGTGGTGTCTAGGGCCTAATCTCTACCAGTGTGCCCAATTCAACTAGTTCATAAAGCTCTTTTATGTCATGATCATGCATACGGATACAACCACCGGAAATGTGTTTTCCTATAGAGGAGGGTTCATTGGTGCCGTGAATCCCGTATTTCAGGCCGACGGGTGCCCTGGGATCAGAGCCGGGCTCTCGTTTGTCTGCTTGTGGGGGAACACCTAGGCCTAGCCATCTGCTGCCTAACTGGGGATTTTGCTCATGTGCTTTCGCTGTGCGAGGACCCTGGAGCTCAGTGTCCAGCACAGCCTTTTGAGTGATTTCAAATTTGCCTTCGGGTGTAAAGGCAGGGTCCTGGCCAGTCGCTACGCGATAGCGCTTAACCAATTTCCCGTCAGTATAGAAATAGAGGATATTGGTACTCTTGGCGATGATCACATACTTGCCTTGGGAGGGAGCGGTGGGGTATGAACTTACCTGCAGTTTCCCATTCAGTAATCGCCATTCATAAATCTGTTGGCCTCGCTCGTGGGAACCTGATATACCACTGTAAGGCAGATAAGCCAGAGCGAGAATGATGAATAAGAAGAGACTGTGAACAGCCTTTTTACCAGGGGGTTTCAAGGATCAATAGGCCCCCTTTCCTCTTAGTCTTTAGTATCCTAGATGTACAATAGTATTACACACTTCTGGGGCGTATTATGAGAGTATGAGGATCACACCTCCCCATTGCTGTAGCTACTTGGGCAAGCAGGATTGCATTGCATGCTAGCGAAAGCAGTAGAATGGAAGGATAACCCGGTCAGGTAACAAGGTGGTTCGATAAGGTCTTCAGGATTAGACAAATGTACGGTCATCGCAACCCGTGCATTATAGGAGGGTGGAAGGATGGCAGGTGGGAGTGGGAATCAACTACAGGCCAAAACGTATGAGATGCTGCCCCTCGGCTCTATAAAACCACTGGGCTGGCTCAAGCAGCAATTACAGATTCAGGCAGACGGGCTATCCGGGCATATCGATGAGTTTTGGGAGGATCTAGGTCCGGATAATCAATGGTTTGGTGGCGAAAAAGAGGGCTGGGAGAGGGGCCCTTACTATGCTGATGGATTGGTGCCGCTAGCCTACTTGTTAGATGATGAAAGGCTTAAGGGGAAGGCACAAAAATGGGTGGAAGCCTTTTTGAATGGGCAAGAGGCGAATGGCTGGATCGGACCTACCCAGGGTGTTTTGGGGGCTCGGACCTACCCCAGGTACGATCCGTGGCCAGTATTTGTTGTATTCAAGGTCTTGACCCAGTATCATGAAGCTACCGGTGATCAGCGGGTCATACCGGTGATGGTCAACTTCTGTCGCTATATGGAGAAGTATCTGGATGAACGGCCATTGGAATCATGGGCCAAGTTTCGCTGGGGCGATTTCATTATCAGTGTGCACTGGCTGTATGAGCGAACCGGTGAGGCTTGGTTGTTGGAATTGGCTGCGAAGGTGAAAGAACAGGGGTATGATTGGCAGGACCATTTCACCCATTTCCGCTATCGCAGAAAGCAATCAACCATTAACCTGGAAAGTCACGTTGTCAATAATGCTATGGGACTCAAAACTCCGGGAGTATGGTATCGACAGTCGGGCACAGCCTCCGATCGGTCGGCAATCTATAGGGGACTGGAGAATCTGGACAAATTCCATGGCCAGGTTACCGGTATCTTTACAGGTGATGAGCACTTTTCGGGCAAGAACCCCTCCCAAGGGACAGAGCTCTGTGCAGTAGTGGAGTATATGTTCTCATTAGAGCATTTAGTCGCTATCCTCGGTGATCCGGTGCTTGCCGATCGGTTGGAGAGAATTGCCTTTAATGCTTTGCCCGCTGCCTTTTCTCCGGATATGTGGGCTCACCAGTATGATCAACAGGCTAATCAGGTTATCTGTAATGTAGCTGAGCGAGATTGGACGAATTCACCGGATGCTAATATATTCGGCCTGGAACCCAATTTTGGCTGCTGTACTGCTAACATGCACCAAGGCTGGCCCAAGTTTGTCAATAGTCTTTGGATGAAGACACCGGATAATGGTCTGGCGGCGGTGGCCTATGGGCCATCTCAGGTTACTGCCCGGGTAAGTGATAGCGGTCAAGAAGTGAGTATTGTTGAGGAAACCAACTATCCCTTTGATGAGACCCTGGTCTTTACTATTCAAAGCGCCCGTGCCGTTACCTTTCCACTGACCCTCAGGGTGCCGGCTTGGGCTCAGGGTGCGACATTGACCTTGCCTGATGGGGAAACACTTAGTCTGTCGCCCCAATCATTTCATGTGATTGATCGGGAGTGGCAGCCCGGTGATCAGCTGGAGCTAATGCTTCCCATGGAGATTGCAACAGAGCGACGCTATCAAGGTTCAGTAGCTGTGTTGCGGGGACCTTTGGTATATTGTCTAAAGATTGGTGAGAGCTGGAAACATATCGGTGGGACTCAACCCCATGCTGATTGGGAAGTGTATCCCACCACACCGTGGAATTACGGCTTGGTACTAGATGCAGTAAATCCGAGTAGGTCGATCAAAGTCACGAAGAAGCCTGTGGGGCATTTGCCGTTTTCTCCCGGAGGTGCACCCATAGAGCTAAGGGCTACCGGTCGTTTGGTGCCAGAATGGAGCCTAGAGGGCAATTGGGCAGGTACAATTCCGCAAAGCCCTGCCCGATCGAAGGAAAGAGCAGAGAAATTGATTCTGATTCCTTATGGTTGTACCAATCTGCGGGTGACCGAATTCCCATTACTGCTGGAGTGAATCTGTCACGAGCAAGCGCAGCGTGGGTAGGAAGACCAGACGGGTTGGCGACATAGTATCAGCCCTGACCCGCCGGGTAGGCCTTAAGGGCTTGTCGGCGGGTGTCTTTTCTAGTAAAATGGATACCGTGGATGGGTATGGTATAGTTGGATCGCTGTGGGGTGGGTGGACAGATTCAACGTATGGAGAGAGGGGTTGCCAAGATGCCGCATTCCAATCCCCGTCGGAAAAAGAATCTGTTGCTGCGGTTGAGCCGGATTGAAGGCCAGATCCGGGGAATTAGCAGAATGGTCGAAGAAGAACAATACTGTGTGGATATTCTTAATCAGATCTCAGCCGTCCGATCGGCCCTCAGTAGTGTGGGACAGATTCTGCTGGAGGGGCATATCCGGGGATGTGTCACAGATGCGATCAAAAGCGATCATGGCGATGAGTCGATTGATGAGCTGATGCAGATCATCAAGAAATATACGCTCTAGACAGATGATTTCCAGGTAGATCTTGCAGTCCTAGATAGTCAGTACAACACGACACTGGCTCTTTGGGGGTTCAAGCAGAACTGGCAAAAGCGCAGGAGGAGGGTAACCTATGCAGGTGAATATATCTTGGACAGATGGGATGGAGTTTGTCGCAGATGCGGGTGGCCATTCCTGGAACATGGATGCATCGCTAGAGGCCGGCGGCAGCGACCAGGGCCCCCGGCCAACGGAGTTATTGCTTTCAGCTATTGGAGGCTGCACAGGTATTGATATAGTCAGCATATTGCAGAAGATGCAGCAGCCATTGACCGGTCTGCGAGTAGAGGTGTCGGGTGAAAGAGCTGCAGAGCATCCCCGGCGTTTCACGCACATTACACTGCGTTATATTGTTACTGGCAAAGGATTGGCTCGGGATAGGGTGACACGAGCAGTACAGCTCTCGATCGAGAAGTATTGCTCGGTACTGCATTCGATGAACGCTGAAGTAGATTATAGTTTTGAAATCATTGAAGACTAGGCAAGTAGGAGACTCGAGCTTCGCTAGAGGCCTCGAGTCTCCTGTACTATTCCTTAAGAGGGCTATAGGGCTACTGGTTGGCCGGTCTCGGCTGATGCTAGGATGGCCAAGCTAAGTGCCAAGGTCTTCTTTGCCTCCTCCGGATCTAGTGGGTAGGCGGTTCCGGTGCGAACAGCCTCAATGAAAAGGCGATCCTCTTCTCGATACATGTCTAGGTCTTTGGGTTGGTAGACTTCGGGTTCGGCGCCCTGCCGGTATACCATGATCGCTCCACCCTGGCCAGTACGCAGTACGCCTTTGGTGCCGACGAGACCAGACTCGAGCCAGCTGGTGGCTGAAGACCAGGAAGCCATGATCTGGCCGATACCACCTTGAGCGAATTCAAGCAGTCCCACCACATTGTCCTTAATGTCTACATCAGGCAGGGCTGTCTTGGCGAGGCCCTGGACTCTTACCACGTCTCCGACCACGTAACGCAACCAGTCCAAGTTGTGGGTAGTCTGTTCGGTGAGCATGCCTCCACCAATCGCCTGGCTCTTGAGCCAAGGGGCAGGAGGAATGGGGCTCATGCGGGTAATCCAAGCAAGCGTGATTTCTCCTATTTTACCACTGGTAACGATCTCTTTGCACATTTGTGCCCATGGCAGGAAGCGGAGACAGTAACCTATACCCAGCAGCCGTTCATTCTCTTGGGCAGTCTCGATCATCTCATCGGCTTCCTCGAGAGATAAAGCCATTGGTTTTTCACAGAAAACGTGCTTACCGGCTCTTAAAGAAGTAACAGTTATGTCTCTGTGGCTATCTGGGGGAGTACACACCCATACTGCATCCACTTGCTCGAGGGCATCATGGTAATCGGTGAAAGCTTGACATCCCACCATTTCAGCTAGTTCCTCGGCCCGCTCAGGGATAATGTCCACTGCTGCATGGATCTTGGCGCCGCCTATCTGCTGGAGCTGTTGGGTGTGACGGTTTCCGATTCCTCCACAGCCAACCATAGCGATTCGCACCACAATTACCACTCCTTGAATAAATGATGTAATCAAATGCCATGGTATGAATTCCTGCTATTGGCGAAGTATCCTGCTCTTGATTAGTCAGGCCTGTACAATAACCCGGTATTCGGGAAAGGGATACGGGCAGTATAAGTGGAACCTTCCATTTGGATATTAAGAGAAAGGGAGGAGTTTGTGTGTCGAGATTCCAAGTCGATAACTGTAAGTTTCACGGTCTAGAGGCCATAAGCTTGAAAGATACCAAGAGCGGTTGGGAGGGAATGGTGGTTACAGAGGTGGGCAGCAACTTGATTAGCCTGACCTCTCCTAACCAAGGACTTGATGTGCTGCGGACTCCCGATCACCTTGATGCATTCATGGCAAAGGCAACAGGCTGGGGATTTCCAGTATTGATGCCCCCTAATCGCATAAGTAATGGCCGATTTACTTTTGACGGGCGGGAGTATGTATTTGAGATCAATGAAGCAGGTAAGAACCATATCCACGGATTGGTGCACAGCCTGCCTTGGCGAGTAATGGCTACTAATACCGATCACTCAGCATCGGTTACTACTGCTATCCGTTCGGATGATCATCCCAGCATCAAGCGTTCTTATCCTCATTCTTTTGAGTTGAGAATGACTTTTTCTCTTCAGGAGGCCAGGATCGATATTACGGTGGAAGCAGAGAATTTCGGTAGTGAAGCTATGCCCTTCGGTATCGGGTTCCATCCGTATTTTAATGTGCCTTTGTCGCCAGATAGCTCCAAGGGCCAATGTACTGTTAGGATCCCAGCAAGGCAAATGTGGGAGCTGGAGGAGTGCCTGCCCACCGGCCGACGTCTGCCGGTTAGTGGCAAGCGAGATTTGAGTCGACCGACTACTCTGACGACAATTATGCTGGATGATGTATATACTGATTTGGCATTCACTGACGGTGCATCGATAGCAGAATACAAGGATAATGGTGCAGGGCTCACTGTCCGGTATGGTGCTACTCAGGAATTCAAGCATTGGGTAGTGTGGACCGGCAAGAGCCCACAAGATCCATTTGTGTGCCTGGAACCTTACACATGGGTAACGAATGCACCGAATTTATCACTACCACCGGAAGAGACTGGCCTCATCGTCCTACAAGGAGGAGAGACGTTTACCAGCAGAATGTGGTTGGAGATTGACTGACTTGCAGCGGTTCTGACATAAGAAGAAATCGGCGAGTTAGGGCTGGAGGAGAGGGCTTCCCCAGCCCCTATCTTGCATGAGAGTAACTGAATAGCACGGTGATCGCCAGAATGATATCATGCCCAGCTTAATTCTGCAGAGGGACTCCATCTAGGGGTGATCAGGAGTGTCGCTAGACGAAGCCAGATCAGGATGGGCTATACACCCCATGATCAATGGTACGTGGGCAATGTACAGATCGTTGAATAGTACATGGACCCAGAAGGAAATCATCATGGCAAAGGCAATACGGCGGTAAGCTGTATTGTCTTGTATGAGAGGTTTGATTATAGAAACGGCCATCCAACCGAAGAAGAGCGTAAACCCCACTAGCCCCCAACCGGTCAGTACAAAGAAGTAAAGGCTGTGTGGGCTCCTAGCCTTGATGTAGCCATCGGGTCGGTACAGTGCATATGTTCTGCCATAATGTCCTGGACCGATACCGAATAGGACATGGTCCTTGAACATATTCCAACTAACTTCCCAGATCTGCAGACGTCCAACATTGCTCGAGTTAGTAGTCACATTCGCGATCGACATTATGCGTCTGGAGAGCCCCGGCCACTGAGATATGCAAATGACGACAATCATGCCGAGAACCACGATCACTTTCCAGTGCTTCCTGACCATCTGGCTATTCATGGCTATCAAGATGATGATAGCCGCTAATGAGCCAACAATGGACCCTCGGGAGTAAGTAGTAAAAACGCCCAGAAGCGCACTAAGGCTGGCCGCGAGATATAGCCAGCGATGCTGTGATTTATATAGAAAGAAGCCCAAACCTCCCGCTATTCCTGCCTCCAGCATGGCGGCTAGACCGTTATCAGCCATACCGAGGACATTGCCCCGACCTCTATGAAACGAGGCCAATATGGGGAATGAACCATGCCAGATGTTCAAACGCAACAAGTGGCTCGCAAAAACCACTAAGCCTAAGAGCCCACATCCCAGAGTTATGGCTTTGAGGAAGTCACGCGCATTAACAATACCCCAGCGTCCCAAAGCATAGATAAAGATGAATACTAATGGGATAGGCATATTGATCAAGGCTTGTCCCTTGTCGGGAGCTAAAGCAGCACTGATCATACCGCTGATCAGTAAACCGATCAGTGCCCCATAGGTAACCCGGTCAGAACGGATATTTTTGATGACCTCCTTGCACTTAGTGAGTAGGGTGCAATAATAGACTAGCCCCAGTGCGGGGCTGATGGGAACAAGCAGTCCCCATCGTGTATCTCGGTCACGAATATCCATAGTCAGCATTCCCTTCGGCCATGGTTGAAGTACGAGCAGACGTGTCAACCCTGAAAATATTCTCCAAAGCCCTTGGTGTCGCCTGCTTCCTAACCGGTATTCACAATGTTCAGGAAGTAATGATCAACACATCCATACACGGGGACTCCATCTTTTCCGGGGTTCGCAGGGTTTTGCTCTAGCTGGCAAGAATTAAGTTTTTGGATACAAATAGCAGGAACATGCAAAACAACAGAAAGGTGATACGATATGTCGAATGCTTGGTCGTCAGCTGCCTGGTCGCACATCACGGGGATAATGAGCAAATTGCCAGCGACCTTACTCACATTGGCTGTGGGAGCCGCAATCGTCAAACTGCTGAAGTTAATCGTGGGCCGTGCTATGTCAGTTACCCGCATAGATCCCACTTTAGGTACATTGCTGCAATCGGTCGTGGGTTTCGCGGGTTGGGTTTTTGTTTTGGCTGCTGCCACAGCCTCCTTAGGAATGCAGCAGGTATCTCTGGCCCTGGGAGGCTCTATTGCCCTGGTGGCCATGGCCTTGACTTCGAGTATCAATTCAGTCACCCAAGACCTTTTGGCTGGAGTTTTTCTCATAGCTGATCAGGATTTTAAAGTAGGGTATACGGTGCAGACTGGGTCCCTGCAGGGAATAGTAGAATCTGTCACCATACGCAAGACCAAGATTCGAGATGCGGAGGGTGTGTTGCATACGGTTCCTAACCGATTGATTGACAATGCCACCTACACACTACTAGATGACGGCACCGCGTCAAAAGAGGAGTCAGAGGCTGATGGGAAACAGCCTCAAGACTCAGATAAGACGGCCTAGAGTGAGGGGTGAAGAGACGGCAGTGACCGAGCAGCGGTCTGTAAAAGCCCGCGAGCTAAGGAAGGAGTGCCGGTCCGGCCTGGTTGACGGTGGTGACTGCCGCTAAACGAGTAGACTTTACCTGATTGGGTCCGCTATACTCCACTCTGTAAAGGGAGACACCGGCACCAGCCAATTCCAGTAGGATCAAGTCATGCTTTCCGTCTGCTTTTTTCTCGCTGATCAGGGCTTTTAGTTGACCTATTTGCACCCAGCGCGAGTAAACGGGAGTCCTTTCGCCTTTAGAGGATTCTACAAACACCTGCCATGGCTGGCCATCATCCCAGAGATATTCATGGGGGTTGTTGGGTGAACGCTGCACTCTGGCTATGATAGTCACTGTGTCTTCGAGCCCATCTCCATCTAGATCGGCTGTCACAGTCTGGCGGTAGTCCCACCCCGGCTCATCCTCAGCTACCGGGGAATAGGTTTTGTCAACTAGATCTACGGTAGTAGTTTGGTCTGCGGGTGTGCTGAGCTCCGTCTGTGGCGGACCGGGTTGTATGGGAGCCTTCGGGGAACTGCCCCATAGCAGGAAACCGAGGACCACGGCCAAGATCCAACCAGATAGTGTCCAAAACCATTGCTGAGGTTTCAATAGATCGAGCCTCCTTTTGACATTTCAAGTTGTAATACCCTGGATTATCCGATAGACAGCAAAAATCTTCTAGGATTCGCAAGAGAATCCCTGGTTTGATCGGGCAAATCTATTTATAGTATCAATAGGAGTCATAGAATAAGCGAAATTCTTTAGGAGGTAGCAGTAGTGACAGCTTTAGAGCGAGTCAGCAAAACTCTGCGATTAGAAGAGCCCGATCGAGTACCAGTATATCCAATACTTAGCGGTGTCACCCGTCACCTAGTGAATGCGAGTTATCGGGAGTGGGCCACTAACGCGGAAATTTGTGCCGCAGCTTACATCAAAGCGGCTGAACAGTATCGGCTGGATGTCATCTGCACTTTGACAGATCTATCAGTGGAGGCCGCTGATTTTGGTGCCCAAATAGTTTACCCGGAAAATGAGGCAGCCCACCCTGAATTCGGCACACGGCGTCTTGCTGCTGTAGAGGACTACCGCACCGTGCAACCCGTAGATCCACATACGGGCCCTCGGATGAGCGAGCATATCAAGCTGTGCCAGAGGTTGGTAGAAGCTAAGGGGAAGGAAATACCGATAGTTGCCTTTACCTTTGGCCCGTTAGGAATCACCAGCATGCTAAGAGGTCAGGAAGAGTTCTTTATGGATCTGATCTTGGAACCAGAGGCGGTCAAGTATGCTATTGCAGCAGTAACGGAAACCTTGATGGACTATTATGATGCCTTGATGGATACAGGGGTGCATGCTATCATGATGGATACCCTATTTGCCTCTGAATCGATTATGAGCAAATCTATGTGGCTGGAGTTTGAAGGGGAATATGTAAGACGTTTGGCAGAGCGAGTCCACGAGCGGGGTTGCATGATGATGGTTCACAATTGCGGTAATGGCATCTATTTTGATGCCCAGATTGAGACTATGCAACCAGAAGCGATTTCCTTTCTCCATCTTCCAGACGATGTGACAACTCCGGCTGAGTTGAAAAAGAAGTATGGGCACCAGACTACCCTCATCGGACATGTTGATCCTACCTGGATCGTTCAGGCCAGCGAAGATGAGGTAAGAGATGAGTGCAAAAAGCAAATCGATCTATATAAACAGGGTGGCGGATACATCCTGGCCACGGGATGTGAGTACCCCGCCAATGCTGATCTGCGTAATGCAGAGGTGATGGTGGAAACCGCCGAGACCTATGGGCGATATGCGTGATTCTGCAATCTAGACTATCCAGATGAGGGGATGTCACTTTGCGGCAGCCGTGAGGATGGCCTCCCTCCTATTCAACTGGGAGAAGCGGTTAACGGGAAGGCTATTGGGCTAGGATAAGCCATGTCTAGTCAGGTGTCAGTTATTGACGTATGCTCATAAAGGGGATATATTGGGGATAAGCAGGACTTAAGTGAGCCATACTCTTTGGTAGTTTTGGCAGATAGGGAGGCTTTTTGATGGAAACTCAGAGTCAGCACGGGACTAGTGATTCCCACAGTATTGGCAAGGTACCACCCCATGAATTGAGCAATATTAAGCACGCAATCGCGATCATGAGTGGTAAGGGAGGGGTTGGGAAATCGTCTGTGACGGCTTTACTGGCCACCGCCCTTCGCCGTCAAGGTTTGCAGGTTGGGGTTCTGGATGCTGATATCACCGGCCCCAGCATTCCTAGGTTGTTTGGGGTCCATCGCCGGCCCGAAATAGCTGAGGTAGGGATGTTCCCTCCCCGGAGTGCAACAGGCATTGAAATCATGTCTCTTAATTTATTACTTGAGAATGAAGATGACCCGGTTATCTGGAGAGGGCCACTGATCGGTGGTGCTGTAAAGCAGTTTTGGACCGATGTAATCTGGGGGGACCTAGATTATCTTTTGATCGATTTGCCGCCAGGAACTGGTGATTCGCCTCTAACTGTCATGCAGATTTTCCCCTTGGATGGCCTGGTGATCGTTACTTCACCACAGGAATTGGCCAATATGGTCGTCAGAAAGGCGATTAATATGGCCGACAAAATGCAAGTTCCTATTATCGGCCTGGTAGAGAATATGAGCTATGCCATTTGTCCCCATTGTCAGGAAAGATGGGAGCTGTTTGGGCCCAGTCGAGGGGCTGCCGAGGCAGAGAATAGCGGTATTCCCTTCTTGGGAGCGATACCTTTAGATCCGAAACTGACCGCCTTGTGTGATTCGGGGGCCATAGAGCAGTATGATGGCAAGGTTGTTTCTGAAATGCACGCATGGCTGCAAAGCTAGTCGATAGTGGTGGGCCATGAAAGAGAAACAGGCAGGTATTCTGCCTGTTTTGCCGTATTAGAAGGGCAGAGTAGATAGATATTCTGCTTAGGAGCCGATACTATGCCACATACGACTAGCCCCACCAAAGCACCTAGTACGCTTCGGTTCTCTGAGCCATACCCGGCTGGGCATTTCAGGCAAGGTTTGCGTATGGGCTTACCCATTGCTTTTGGGTATTTCCCTACCGCACTGGCTTTTGGAGTGGTGGCTCTAGAGGCTGGGCTGTCAGCGAAACAAGCAATGCTGATATCCGCACTAGTTTTTTCTGGTGCAGGACAGTTCATGGCGGCGAATTTGGTAGCTGCGGGGGCGGCTCCCATGGCTATTATCGTGAGCAACTTGGTCGTCAATCTGAGGTATTTTGTAATGTCAGCTAGCCTGTCCCGGCGTTTGCATCTCAGTTGGTTGCAGGCAGGTATTATCGGCTTCGGAATCACTGATGAGACATTTGTCATGAATTACTTCGCCCATCCAGACAAACCTGCCGACAGTGTCACCGGTACATTAGTGGAGTCCGAGCAATCTCCCTTGCCTGCCAGCCTGATCTTAGGTGTGAATATTATGGCCTATGTTGGCTGGGTTGCCGGTACCTATGTAGGCACCATATTTGCCGGCGTTTTACCTGCGGAGTTTGCTACTGGTATGGGGGTTGTACTATACGCCATGTTTATAGCTCTGCTCATTCCTGCAGTGGCCCGCTCGTTAGGAGTCGGAGCTATCGCGGCAGCTGGTGGAGGATGCTGCTGGCTCCTTAACCGATATTTGCCCTTTGGTTGGGCGATGATCTTGGCAACCACCATGGTGGCAGGTCTGGGGGCTTGGTGTTGGGGTAAGGGGGTAGATGAGCTATGAACGTACAAACCTTCACCGTGATGCTGTTGGGAATGGTGTTAGTAACCTATCTACCTCGTACGCTTCCCCTTTTTCTCTCTAATGACCGCCCGCTGCCGACTTGGTTGGAGCGATGGTTGAAGTTGGTACCATATACAGCCTTGGGAGCCTTGATCTTCCCCGGCATCCTAACAGTGGATCCCAACAGGCCTTGGGTAGGGGTGTTAGGTGGCATCGCGGCGATTCTGGTTAGTTGGAAATGGAACAACCTTGTCGCCACGGTGATCGTCGCTTTTCTAGTCGTATATGGTCTTAGCTAGCTTGAAGGGTAGGAAACCATCTTCGAGTTCAGTAGAATAGAGAATAGCGGTATTCCCTTCTTGGGAGCGATACCTCTAGAGCCAAAACTGACTGCTGTGTGTGATTCGGGGGCCATAGAGCAGCATCATGGCAAGGTTGTTTCTGAAATGTACGCATGGCTGCGAAGCTAGTCAATAGTAGTGGGTCACAATGGAGAAACAGGCAGGTATTCTGCCTGTTTTACCGTAATAGAAGGGCAAAGTATCGCATATCGTAATTGGTTGGTAGGGATTGGCTCTGATAGTGCTGTTAGTTCTTCCTAGAGTCTATGAGGGGGGAAATCATGGCTCGGAGTGTTACGCCTTTTGGTGTGATGGTCAAACCTGCGGGTCCGGCATGTAACTTGGCCTGTCAGTATTGTTTCTATCTTGACAAATCAGCTCTCTTTCCTGAGTCGCGGACTTTCCGGATGGATGAGAACTTGTTAGAGGAGTTTATCCGTCAGTATTTTGAGCTTCAGCCGGGTCCGATGGTGCCGTTCGTTTGGCAAGGGGGTGAACCGAGTTTGATGGGTCTGGAGTTCTTTGAAAAGGTGGTAGAACTCCAAGACCGCTACTTGCCGTCTGGTTGGCGAGTGACGAACGCTTTCCAGACTAATGGCACGCTGCTCACCGAAGAGTGGTGCGATTTCTTTCACGAGCATGATTTTCTAGTGGGGATTAGTCTAGACGGGCCACCAGAGCTACATGATGTTTACCGGCAGAATAAACAAGGTGGCCCCACGGCCACTGTAGTCTTGCAGGCTTTACACCTGCTGCAAGAAAAGAATGTGGAATATAATATTCTGTGTGTAGTCAATGATGTGAATGCCCAGCATCCTCTTTCAGTCTACGAATTCTTCCGGGCTCAAGGTGTGCAGCATGTTCAGTTTATTCCATTGGTTGAGCATTTAGGCAATGGCAGAACCACTACTAGATCGGTATCAGGTTTGGCGTATGGCCGGTTTCTTACCGCGATTTTCAACGAGTGGGTAGCTCATGATCTGGGGCAGATGTTTGTTCAGCTGTTTGAAGAATGCCTATCGGTATGGGCTGGCTATGGTTCCCATCTCTGCGTTCTCGCACCGACTTGCGGGCAGCAGCTGATCCTGGAACATAATGGAGATTTATACGTATGTGATCATTTCGTATTTCCCAGATTCAAGCTCGGGAATCTGCGGCAGAAGCCTCTTCATGAGTTAATCGAATCTCCACAGTTAAGGGATTTTGGTTTAGATAAGCGTCGTAGGTTGCCTGACTATTGCCGGCAATGCGAAGTGCTATTCATGTGCAACGGGGGATGCCCCAAGGACCGTTTTCTTTCCACTCCTTCAGGGGAGGAGGGCCTCAACTATCTTTGCGCGGGATATAAGCAATTCCTCAACTATGTTACTCCATTCATGGAGGATATGGCCGACTTGTTTCATCAGCGAGCACCACTGGCAGTGATGCAAGAGGGGGCAGTCACACGTATTCATGATTTGTGGAGACATGTCGGCCGCAATGAGCCGTGTCCGTGTGGAAGTGGACTAAAATACAAGAAGTGTTGTCAGGGGCTACAATGAGGTAGGATCTATGGCCCCGGCCTTGGGGCCGGGCTCCACCCGTAACGAGTAAGCTCTTGCCTATCTGACTTGCTGCAGGTCAGGCGACTGACTTGCTTTCAGTCCTCCGAAAGGCAGATATGGCGGTAGATAAGTAAGGTAAGCAAAGAAGGGGTCGCCGGAATCGGCAACCCCTTATCTACAGCAGCCTAAATGCTAGAAGATCGATTCTGGTACGTAATAGTCTTCTGCATTTTCAGCAGTAATCAACTCTGCTGCCAGAATGATCTTGGATGGAATCTGGTTCTGGTAGAAGCCGCAAAGCTTCTGGCCCCGCAGGCCCATGACCGCACAGCTGATACCGGTGGCAATCATGGAAGGTGGGTAGGTGACGTCAGCTCTTACTAGTGGGTCGCCGTCCATAATCTTCTTGATAATATCTTTGGAGCCGGCGCCACCTAGGAATAGTTTGACATCGTTTCGTCCAGACTCTTTATATGCCTGTAGGACCCCTTTTAGTACGTCATCATCCTGAGCCCAGACGGCATCGATCTCCTTGTATTTCTGGAGGTAGTTTTCCATGATCTCTAGGCCCTTTTGGGTAGACCAGTATGCAGGCTGAGAATCGAGAATCTCCATACCGGGATAGTCTTCGATGACAGCATTGAAAGCATCTACCCGCTCGCTGTTAATCACACAGGGGATGCCTTCCAAGACAACGACTTTGCCCTTGCCATTTAGTTCTTCGACAATCCACTCGGCAGCTACTCGGCCCATACCCGGATTATCTCCAGCTACATAGACATGCTCCACCGGCTTGGTCAGGCCTCTATCGACTGAGACGACAAAGATGCCCTCCTTATATACTCTCTCCACTATAGGAGTGAGAGGGGCGGAATCATGGGCTAGTATGACTAGGCCATCAATCCCTTTGACCATTAGGTCTTCGACCTGGTCAACCTGCTGAGTAGCAGAATCCGCGGTGACGAGGAAGAATGTTACATCTGGATCCTTGGCTTTCCAGTCGTTGATCGCCTGGTTAGCCCACCAGACGATGCCACCAGTCCATCCATGGTCAGCAGTGGGGATAGAGACTCCGATGCGCAGTGGCTCTGCCGCAAAGCTGGGTAGAGAGAAAAACATGGCTGCAGCCAGTGCCACAGCTATAATGAAAGCTGATCGTTTCATCCATAATCCTCCTAGTAGTTTGATTTTTGGCCTCAATTTACTGTCGGCTAACACAATCGCTGCTCTCCGGTAACCTAGGTTTCTAATTCGGTTTGGTCTATAGAACCACCTCCTAAACGCCCAAATGCCTTAGGGTTCTGCAAGGCTAATAGTTCAGACCAAAGTATGAAACTCTGTTTGGGCTTCTTGCCCAGTTTCCGAAAAACTAAGACCAGCTCGGCTCTAAGCTTTCTTGCGTTGAATCAGGACCGCGCCAATGATGACCAACCCTTTCACAGTACCTTGTAGGTAGGGTGACACTCCTAACATGTTCAACATGTTATTGATAATACCGAGGATAATGGCTCCGATGACAGTACCAGACATGCTGCCGACGCCACCGGTCATGGCAGTGCCTCCAATAATAACGGCGGCGATGGCGTCTAGTTCGAAATTGACACCGGCATTAGATGAGCTGACTGAGTTGAGTCGAGATGACATGAGGATGGCAGAAACAGCCACCGTAAATCCGATAATGACATAGGCAATCAGCCGCACCTTGTCCACATCGATAGCTGAGTATCTAGCAACACGCTCATTGGAGCCCACTGCACATACATAGCGTCCATAGCGAGTGTTGTTCAAAATGATGCCAAACAGGGCAGCGAGTCCAAAAAACAGCCAGACGGGAATGGGGATACCGAGAAAATAGCCCATACCCAGTTGGGGATAGAGGTTGCTGGTGGAGCGAAATTCGCCGGCATTACTGATATAAAGGGTGAAAGAACGATAGACAGCCATAGTACCTAGGGTAACGATAAAGGGTGCTACTTTACCTTTGGTGACGATCAGGCCATTGATTGCACCTAGGAGCATGCCTAGCAAGATCCCGAAAACAATGGCAAGCACAATAGCTATGAGACCGCCACCAAAATAGTTAAGCACCATTATGACTAGTCCGCCGACTAAGGCGGTCATCGAGCCGACTGATAGATCAATTCCACCGGAAATGATTACGAAAGTCATACCTAGCCCGATGATGCCCGTATAGGAAACCTGGCGCAAGATATTGAGAATGTTGCGGGTCTGGAGAAAGTACGGGCTGGCTATGGAAGACAAGACAAACAGAACGACCAGCGCAAATAAGGGACCGTGTTTCTCTAGATCAAGCTTGCCTTTGAGTAGATTCGTTTGCACAATTAAGCACCCTCTTTCAAACCTGTTGCATAGAACATGATCTCTGCTTCACTCAGCTCGCCGGCCTCTAGGATGCCGGTAATGCGTCCCTCCCGCATTACTACTACTCGATTGCATAAACCCAGAATCTCTTCCATTTCCGAGGAGATGAGGATACAGGAAATGCCGGACTTGACTAGGTCATGAATAAAATAGTAGACTTCTTTCTTGGCATTCACATCAATACCGCGGGTGGGTTCATCGATGATGAAGATCTCAGGGTGAGGATCTAGGCTCTTGGCCAGAGATACCTTTTGCTGGTTTCCGCCGCTTAAGTATTCAAGTAGTGTTCTAGTCGATGGTGTACGGATATTGAAGGCCTTTATGTAGTCTTCTGTTCGGTGCTTCTCTTTCCTACGATCAATGAGAGGTTTGCAGTATTCATCCAAAGAAACCAGGGTGATATTACTGGCAACATCAAAACCGGTCAGGACGCCGGTCCCCTGCCGATCTTCAGAAAGGTAAGCAATCCCGTTTCTTACGGCATCGATGGGGGATGAAATCATCTGTTTCGTGCCATTGATCACGATTTGACCGGAACTAATCTGGCGAATACCGATCAGGGCTTCAGCTAACTCTGTCCGTCCGGCTCCGATCAGGCCAGAAAAGCCTAGGATTTCCCCTTTATGGAGATCGAAGTTAATATCATGTAAGAGCCCCGGAATGGAGAGGCTGTGGACCTGTAAAACCGTAGTGGCTTGGGGTGTTGTTTTGGGTGGGAAGATCTGGTTTAGCTCCCGGCCAACCATACGGCGGGCCATCTCCTGTTCATCTAGAGAGTCTGTCGGGTCAAGACTAATAAACTCTCCATCTCGCAAGATCATCACCCGATCACAGATGCGTTTCACTTCACGCAGCTTATGTGATATGTAGATGATGGTCACACCTATTTCTTTCAATCTCTGCATGAGGCGGAAAAGAATATCGATCTCATGTTGTGTGAGAACAGTGGTTGGTTCATCCATGATCAACAGCCGAGAGTCATAAGCAACAGCTTTGGCGATCTCGACCATCTGTTTTTGGGCCACACTGAGATCTTGAATCTTGGCATCGGGGGGAATGTCGGTATCGAGTTCTTGCAGGAGCTCATTGGTTTTTTCTTTCATCTGCTGCTTATCTAATAGGTATTTGCCTTTGGTCAGCTCTTTACCGAGGAAGATATTCTCATATACATTGAGGTCATTGATTAGGTTGAATTCCTGAGGAATTGTGCTGATGCCCAGTCGCTTGGCCACACTGGTATCACGAATATAGACTGGGTTCTTGTCAAAGAAGACTTGGCCTTCAGACGGGGTATAGGTACCGTTGAGGATCTTGATGAATGTTGATTTCCCGGCCCCGTTTTCACCAATAATACCTAGGATTTCTCCCTCAAATATCTCGACATTAATCTTGTTTAGGACTGTCACACCGGAAAAACTCTTGGAAATATCTACGGTCTTTACGAGAACCTGATTAGGCTTCATCGAAACTCACCTCGGCCAGTATGATTGCCGCGAAAACTCCCTTCAATTTGCCATTACTCTTTAGAATTCACCTTGTTGGCAGCAACTCCTTTTTCCTTTTAGAGGCCGGCCTACTCACCAACTCTCCCTTGTCAGGGGTCCTAGCCAAGTGCCAAGCAGATCTCTTTCGCCTGGCATTTGGCCATATCTGATGGCCGCCAATGTATTCTTCCCTATGGATTGGCATAGTCCTTCTCCTTTGATAGATTGAGAACCTGTTGCCACATGCAAGGTGAGGGCACCTTAACAAGGGAGCCTTGCCGGGGCCAGATTGCATCAACTTGACATCCATGCGTATAATGGTAGACAAAGAGCTTCAAGCTAGGCCTTCTAGTTAGAAATTCCGAGGATAAAAGTGTGGGGGTCTAGCCTAGCCGCATCATGATATTCTTTGTCACACAGCGATTTGAGGAGGGGTTCTATGAGATACTATAGATCAAGAATCTATCATCTAGGAGTCATATTAGCCCTATTGTTCTGTTTTGCTGCTATGAGCTCGGTGGGGTGGGGCAGGGAACTGCAGGCCAAACCCACATTAGAGCTAAAGGCAAGAACAGTTTCCCATGAGACGGAGCTAGTTTCCGGAGAGACCAAAATACCGGTGATCAAGGGTTTAGAAGACTCTGACTTAGAGAAACAGCTAAATGAGCGGTGGGCAAGGGACATCTCCGATTTCGTGGATAAAGTGGTGGTGGAAGCTCAGGCTTTTGCCGACGAGTTTGGCGAAGAGCTTAGCCATTGGCTGCCCTTCGAGGTGGCAGTTGATTTTCAAACAGGGTATCTCGGTGAAAGATATGTCAGCATACCAATCGTATATTACTCTTTTACCGGGGGAGCCCATGGATTCCATTATCAACTGGCTACAAATGTAGACCTGCATACCGGCAAAGACCTTACTCTCCAGGATCTGTTTACCGCAGGATATGATTATCGCCAGGCTATTCGGGATGAGGTACTCCGCCAAATGCAAGCCAATCCCTCTATCTACTTTGATGAGGCCATGGCAGATTCAGAGATTGCCCCTGATCATCCCTTCTATTTGTCAGCAGCAGGCATAGTGGTTTATTACGGACTTTATGAGGTAGCCCCCTACTGCACTGGGATCCCCGAGTTCACTATTCCTTTTGCTTATCTTTGGGAGGGGTTGCAGCCAGCCATTCAAGCCATAGTTACGGGAAGGTAGGTTAGCGTATGGCGGTTGTTGTCACTTGCTCGTCCTACTAGAGAACAGGAAAGGCGGGCTCGGCCCGCCCTTCCATTTAGAGCACCAGTTTGAATTGCCAACGGCAAATGTCAGAGCTTGATCTTGATAGCTTTGTCTAGTTCTACCACATAGCAATCATTCGTATAGGTATGAGGTGGCAGAACTACCATACCAATGGTTGTCTCTTCTCCCATTACGAAAGGCCCGTGATGCCAGACACCTCTCTTCATTCTGGCCCACCAGCCCGCGGGTAGGCGAAATACCCGAAATGCATCCATGGGTGGTTTATTGCTGCCAGCGGGACCCACATGGAAGCAGACATCCTTGGTAAAGCCACCGAAGACCTCTTCTGTCCGCTCATGTATCTCAGCTAGGGTGATAACAAAGGGGCGTGGTTTGACAACTAGTGGATTGAAGGCTGCATAATTGGAGGCACAGAACTGCTGCAATATCCGATCAGGAAAAAACTGAACGGGATCATCTTTGCTGCCAACTGGATCTCCACAGTCTGCAGGGTTCAAAAAGCGTCCAAAAGGTTCAAACGCCTCAACTGTTAGTTCCTCTACCTTGAGCATATGTTGGATTCCTCCCTTTCAAACTGCCAAGCTTAGTAAGGCGATATGACAGACTATGGTTATAAGTTTCCCCACTATCTGGTAGATTCCTGCCCAGCTAGCTGTTGTCGGCATGGCGCAACTCCGATGTCCACTGACTGGTGGACTGGAGCCAAGTAGAAGCAATCAGACCATGACCGGCTAATGTAGGGTGGACTCCGTCTTCTGCCCAGAAAGAGGGCGTCACCTTAGTACAAGCTGCTGCTAAGATCCCATCCAAGGGAACATATATAGCGGAAAACTCGGCAGCTAGCTCCCGAACAGCCTGAATGCGCGGGTTTAGGTCTTCTCTCCAGGCCAGGCGATCGGCTGGCTGGTTTAGCACAAAGGGTTCACATATGATGAGGCGGGCATTGGTATGCTGAGTGGTTTGCTCCAGCAATTGGCGGTAGGCTGCCTTGAATTCGCCTATCGGTGAGATCATATCCTGGTCGTAGCGGCGCCATGTGTCATTAATTCCGACCAAAATGCTGACCCAGTTCGGCTTGAGCTCGATGCAATCTGTCTGCCATCGGTCGACTAGATCATATACCCGGTCTCCACTGACTCCTCTATTGAAGATGGTTAATTGTAATTGAGGATAATGGGCCCAAAGATAGGCAGCGATCAGGGCAGGATAGCCACTTCCTAATGCATAATCATCGGTGCGTTCTCGTCCACAATCAGTTACACTGTCTCCTTGAAATAGTATCCGATCTCCTTTCTGAAAAGGCATGTTCACCATAGATTAATCCCCCTTTTTTGACACAACCTACTAGATTTAGCATCTCTATCCTTGCTTTATCCAATTGTAACACAAGTCTTTGAGTTGGCATACCTACATCCTCCTTGGGTTCAACGCAGGAAACTGCTGATCCTAACAAGAATTACCGGTTGGAGAGATAAAGGCAGGGCAGAGCTGCCTTTTGGCCCAGGGAGGGTGATTTTTGAACATGTCTAAGAATGTTCTGCTGGGAATAGATATCGGTACATCCAGCTGCAAAGTAGCGGCCTTTTCTCTAGTAGGAGAAACGCTAGGCACAGCTGCTTGGCCATATGAGATCATGCGCAATACGGCCTATGAGGCTGAGCAAGATGCGGAAGAGTGGTGGCAGGCTGTCTGCTTCTGCCTTCAGGACCTCTTGGGTAAGGGTGCCTTTCAGCCCCAGGATGTAGCTGCTATTGGAGTTGTCGGGCATAGTTGGGCCACACTACCGGTAGATGAGCAAGGCAATCCTCTTCGCAATGCTATGTTGTGGTTGGATAGGCGTTCACTTCCCGAGTGCCGATACCTAGCACAGGCGGTGGGAGAAGAATACATGCTTGAGCTCAGTGGCAATAGGATCGATCCCGCGTATTGTGTGCCAAAGATGCATTGGATCAGAAACAATGAGCCTCATGTATATGCCCAAGCCCACAAGTTTCTGCAATCCAACAGTTTTATAGTACACAAACTAACCGGTGTATTCACTCAGGATGCTTCCCAAGGCTATGGTTATTATGTCTTCGATACAGATCGGCGCAACTGGTCTGAGGCAGCCTGTGAACGCATGGCCATTGCTCATGAGCTGCTTCCGGAGGTCTACGAATCGGTGGAAGTGGTGGGAGAAGTGACCTCACGGGCTGCTTCTGTCACCGGGCTGGCTGCAGGTACCCCGGTTGTAGCTGGGGGAGTGGATTGCGCAGGTGCTTGTTTGGGTGCTGGTTTGATCGAGCATGGTGCAACACAGGAACAGGCGGGTCAAGCTGGAGGCATGACGATTGTCACAGATCGTCCTTACAAAGATTCACGCTTAATCAGCGGCTGTCACGTAATTGACCAGTGTTGGCATCTATCAGGGGGTACAGTCAGTGGCGGAGTCCTTAATTGGTTCCATGGGAGCATTCTGGCCGCTGGCAGTGATCTCTCTCCCTTAGGGGATGGGGAGCAACAACCCTTTGAAAGACTCAGCCTAGAGGCAGAGATGTCCTCAGCCGGTGCTGGTGGGTTGCTATTTCTTCCTTATATGGCCGGTGAGAGAACGCCTATTTGGGATCCCCAGGCGAGGGGAGTGTTCATGGGGCTCTCTTATGAGAAGACTCGCGGGGATGTGGTTCGTTCCATGATGGAAGGCGCGGCCTTTGCCCTCAAGCATAATCTGACAGTGGCCGGTGAAGCAGGAATCATGCCAGCAGGTTTGATCAGTGTGGGGGGTGGCGCCAAGAGCCGGGTTTGGTGCCAGATCAAGGCCGATGTGACTCAATTGCCTCTAGGTATTCCCAGCATAGAGGATGGTACCGTATTCGGTGCAGCGGTTCTAGGCGGTATTGGGGTCAATGCATTTAGCGATTGGCAGAAAGCATTGAAAGAGATGGTGGCAGTGAAGCAGTGGTATCAACCTAGTGGCACCAATACAGAGGTATATGATGAGTTATACCAGATTTACCTAAAGAGCTATGCAGTTCTCAAAGACCGGCTTCACCAATTGGCAAGCATGGGCTGATGGCCGGCAAGTTTTCTATAGATGGCATGTCAAACCTACTTATGGGTTTTCACAATGGCTTCTCAGAAGAAAGGGGGTGGGGCGCACTGCTCCCTGTTGCTGGGTGATAGTAGTGTGCTCAAATTAGTGAGAGTTGTAGCAATTCACGGTCCCGGAGATATTCGTATTGACAATGTAGAGACACCTAATCCAGGGTCTAATGAAGTAATTGTTAGGGTCAAGGCCTGTGGAATCTGTGGTTCTGATCTGCCTCGGGCTTTTGGTGATGGGGCCCATTTTTACCCGGTTGTTGTCGGCCACGAGGCCGCTGGAGAGGTTGCGGTTATCGGCAGTCAGGTCCAGCATCTGCACGTGGGGGATCGGGTAGTTGTGGCACCATTGGTTCCGTGCATGAGCTGTCAGTTTTGCCAGCAGGGGGTATACTCCCTTTGCCGGTCATATAGTTTTATCGGATCCCGTCAACAAGGATGCATGGCAGAATATGTGCGTGTTCCCAGTAGGTGTCTTGTGAAAATGCCTCCAGAGCTTTCCTATGAGGAAGCGGCTATGGTAGAACCGGCTACCGTTTCTTTGCATGTCCTACTGCGGGTAGGGGTGGCTGGTTCCCGGGTGGTAGTTCTCGGTACAGGCACCATTGGGCTCTTAGCGGTGCAATGGGCTCGATTTCTGGGAGCATCTCAAGTCATAGCAGTGGATATTGATGACTTCAAATTGGAGATTGCCACTAAGATAGGTGCTGATGTAGCAATTAATAGCGCGAGAGAGCCTGATCAAGGCTTGGCTCAGTTGAGAGAGGCTACTGATGGGCATCTGGCTGACATAGTGGTAGAGACCGCCGGCAACCCGGCAACCCAGGTACAGGCGGTTGAGGTTGCCGCCAGCAATGGTCATGTACTTTATGTTGGTACAGCCGATAAAGATGTTCATTTCCCTGCTCCGACCTTTGAAATGATTCTGCGTAAGGAGCTCAACATATTGGGATCATGGATGTCTTACTCACCACCTTTTCCTGGGAAAGAATGGAGCATGGCTATCTCGGCTTTGGCGCAGGGTAGGATTAGGGTTGAGGATCTAATTACTCATCGGTTTGAGCTCGATCATGCAAACCTGGCCCTAGAGACGATGCGTGATGGGATTAATACTGTGAAAGTCATGCTGCTTTGCGCAAAAGAAAGCTAGATATATCGGACTTTATGGCAAAACTAGTCCCAGAGGTGGTGCAGAATGGTCAGAAAAGCCGATATCGGCGTAGTTGGATTGGGAGTAATGGGTCAAAGTCTTTCCTTGAATTTGGCGGGACATGGCTACCGAGTAGCAGTCTACAACCGCAGACAGGAAAGAATCGATGAGTTTATCCAGGGCCCGGCTCAGGGTAAAGAGATTGTGGGCACTTATTCGTGGCAGGATCTCGCTGCTTCGTTGAGTCGACCTCGAAAGGTCTTTCTAATGGTCAAGGCGGGTCCACCGGTAGATGCTGTCATCAAAGAGTTATTAACCGTTCTTGCTCCCGGTGATGTAATCATGGATGGTGGCAATTCGCATTTCAAGGATACTATCAACAGGCATACTCTGCTCAGAGAAAAAGGCATCTTGTATCTTGGTATTGGCATCTCGGGAGGCGAAGAAGGGGCCTTAAGGGGACCGAGCATTATGCCTGGAGGGGATAAGGAAGCCTGGGAGCTTGTCTCCGAGCCTTTGCTGGCTATAGCCGCCAAGGCGGGTGATGAACCATGTTGCGCGTATCTGGGGTCAGGAGGAGTAGGTCATTTCGTTAAGATGGTGCATAATGGTATCGAATATGGAGATATGCAGCTGATCAGTGAAGCTTATTTTCTCATGCAGGAGCTGCTGGGTATGTCAGCTGCCGAGATCGGCCAAGTCTTCCAGGCCTGGAATCAGGGAGAGTTGGAGTCCTATCTAATCGAAATTACCGCTGATATCCTCTCCCGAGTTGATGAGCAAACCGGACAGCCGTTAGTCGATGTGATTCTCGATGAAGCTCAACAAAAAGGCACAGGCAAATGGACTGCACAAGAGGCGATGGAATTGGGAGTGCCGACACCCACGATCGCTGAAGCAGTTTTTGCGCGGGCCCTTTCTGCCCTAAAAGAGGAACGAGTTACAGCATCTGGATCACTGGCTGGACCAAAGGTGCGATTTGATGGTGGAGAGCGCCAGCTGCTAGAGGATATCGAGCATGCTTTGTATGCATCGAAGATCTGTTCCTATGCTCAGGGGTTTTCCCTTTTGAAAGAAGCTAGTCGGCATTATGCATGGGATCTGGATCTGGGCCAGGTAGCTCTGATTTGGCGTGGAGGTTGTATCATTCGAGCCAGGTTTTTGGATGAAATCACCTCTGCTTTTCGCCGTGACGCCCAACTGAGCAATCTTCTGCTAGATCCGTATTTTCGAGAAGTGGTCAATGCAGGCCAGGCAGGCTGGCGGCGAGTAGTATCGGCAGCGGTCAGCAGCGGAATACCTGTTCCGGGTTTTGGCTCTGCACTATCTTACTATGACTCCTATCGGAGAGGTCGTCTACCGGCTAATTTGGTCCAGGCCCAGCGAGATTACTTTGGTGCCCATACCTATAAGCGGGTAGACATGCCCGGTAGTTTTCACACCCAATGGTTGTAGAAGAAAGCACGAAAGTTGTGATTCCCGCTGGGGTGGGGCTCTGGATTTTGGCTATCAGTGGGGTATTAGTGTGGAACTGGGCTTTGGTGGCCGCTGCTGAGGAGGTAAGCTTGCTTGTCTATGACACCAAGTTCTGAGCTTGATCCTTGTATTCTGGTCATCTTCGGTGCTACTGGGGATTTGACTCAAAGAAAGCTGTATCCCGCATTGGCAAGCCTGGCATCCGCAGGGCGTCTGCCGGATAGCTTCGCCGTAGTAGCGGTGGGCAGGAGAGACAAGACTGATGGAATGGTGCGCCAAGAGGCGAACAGGGCCGCAGGGGTGGATGCGGGTAAGGTGAATGTTGATCGGGCTGGCAAGCTCTTTCAACGACTTCACTACTTCAAAATGGATTTCGACGATACGGCTGCCTATCCGCGGCTGAGGGGTCTCTTGGAGAGGTTGGATGAGGAATATCACACGGGAGGAAACCGCATATATTTCCTGGCTGTGGCACCTCATTATTTCGGCACTATTGCCGCCCATCTGCATAGCCAGGGCATGGCAGCCAATACGGGACCCTGGCAGCGAGTGGTGGTAGAAAAACCTTTTGGGCGCAATTTAGTTTCGGCCCGTCAGTTGAATCAGCGACTCACCCAGGCCTTTAGTGAAAAACAAGTATATCGCATTGATCACTATTTGGGTAAGGAAATGCTCCAGAATCTCATGGTGATCAGGTTTGCTAACACTCTATTTGAACCTCTTTGGAACAGTCGCTATATCGAAGAGGTGCAGATCAGTGTCAGTGAAACAGTAGGGGTAGAGGGTAGAGGTGCTTACTATGAGGAAGCCGGGGCACTCAGGGATATGGTCCAAAACCATATGCTGCAACTGCTAACCTTGACTGCCATGGAGCCACCGGCAGCCTTAGATGCTGATTCTATTCGTGATGAGAAGGTAAAGGTACTGCGCTCTATACGCCCTAGTAGCCTGGAGGAGCTTGCCTCTTCAGCCATACGAGGGCAATATGGGCGTGGCATGATTGATGGCCGGCCGGTAGTTGGGTATAGACAGGAGGAGCGAGTAGATGCGGCTTCCCAAACAGAGACTTATGTGGCTTTGAAGGTTCATATCGATAGCTTCCGGTGGAGTGGAGTGCCCTTCTATTTGCGGACCGGCAAGCGACTGCCGGTTCGATCGGCAGAAATTATCATCAGATTTCGAGAGCAGCCTGGTGTACTGTACTTTAGGCAAAAACATGATATGCTCGGACCCAATTTGCTGGTGATCAAGATCCAACCAGAGGAAGGTGTTTTCCTGCAGTTCAATGCCAAACAGCCTGGAACTCAAAGCACGATCGTACCGGTCAAAATGGACTACTGCCAGAACTGCCATGCGGGGCTTAACTCTCCCGAGGCCTATGAAAGATTGTTAGCTGATGTAATGCGGGGCGATTCGACCCTTTTCACTCGTTGGGATGAGGTAGAGTATGCCTGGAATTTCATTGATCAGATCGCCCTGATGTGGGAGAAATCGGAGGCAAAACTTGAGCTCTATCCAGCTGGCAGCTGGGGCCCGTTAGGGGCAGATAGATTGCTGCACGCAAATGGACATAAATGGCTCTTACCCTTTCAGTGTTTGCTGAGTGAGCGGCCCAGTTACAGCTCTCCCGATGGCTGAACCCTAAGGAGGTGTACATGTGGTACAGTTTTACGATGTCTCAATGCCGATTGATGAGAAAATGGCGGTATACAAGAACCGAGAGGAGAACCGGCCCCGGCTCGAAATCAAACGGGATTTCAATGCCGGTGCCCGAGAAACAAGCCTGACTCTATATATGCACGCAGGCACTCATGTGGATGCACCCTTTCATTTTCTGCCAGAAGGTGATAGGATTCATACTCTCCCAGTTGAGGAAGTGATCAGGCCCTGTAGAGTGTTGGATATGACTAGTGCTGCAGAAAAGATAGTACCAGCCGATTTGCAGGGCAAAGATATTCGAGCTGGCGAGTTCGTTTTGTTCAAGACGAAAAATTCGTATGTCGATGAATTTGACCCCAAGTACGTTTTTCTCGATACTGCCGCAGCAGAGTACCTTGTGGCACAGGGAGTGCGGGGGGTGGGGATCGATGCTTTCAGCATTGAGCGGGATCAGCCAAAACACCCGACTCACCGGTTACTGCTCAGGGAAAAGATCGTGATTATTGAGGGGTTGCGGCTGGCGGAGGTATCAGAAGGGGAGTACCTACTGATTGCGCTCCCGTTAGCTATAGTGGGTGCTGAGGCGTCGCCTTCCCGGGTAGTACTAGTTAAGGGCAGCCTGGAACCCTAAGGGCGGCTTGCCCATTGATGCAGGAGGAATTAGCATAGAGGGCGAAAGAGAAGGCGAAGCATAGCAAATTTCAGAAAAAGAGGTGTATACTGACATGGCGAAAATCGCCTTTATAGGCGCCGGAAGTCTCGGCTTTACTCGCTCTTTGGTTAGAGACCTGTTGACTTTTCCGTTACTAGCCGATTCCACTATTGCACTCATGGATATTGACGAAGAACGTCTGGATTTCGCTAAACGAGCAGTGGAGAGGATTGTCAGAGCGGGTAATTATCCGGCTAGGGTAGTGGCGACCCTGGATCGTAAGGAAGCTTTAGAGGGTGCTGACGCAGTCTTATGTACAATCTTAGCTGGAGACGTATCAGTCTGGCGACATGATATCGAAATCCCCAAACAGTTCAATGTTGATACCAATGTGGGTGATACGCGAGGCCCTTCCGGAGTGTTTAGAGCTCTAAGGACCATTCCGGTTATGCTGGATATCTGCCATGATATGGAGCAGCTCTGTCCAGATGCCATCTTGCTAAATTACACCAATCCCATGTCTATGCTTTGTCGGGCCATGCAGCGTGAGACAGCGGTGAAGGTGACCGGTTTGTGTCATAGTGTGCAGGGGACCGCGGCCATGTTGGCTCGCTGGATCGGGGCCTCCATGAAAGACATCGATTATGTTTGTGCAGGGATTAACCATCAGGCTTGGTACCTAGAATACAAATGGGACAAGAAAGACGCCTATCCTTTGCTCCGGGAAGCTGTTGCTCGGCCTGAGATCTACAATGAGGAAATTGTTCGCAACGAGATGTTCCTGCACCTCGATTATTATGTAACTGAATCTAGTGGACACAACTCTGAGTACAATTGGTGGTTCAGAAAGCGGCCGGAGCTGATCGAGCAGTACTGTATTCACGGCACCGGTTGGAACCCTGGGGAGTATGCCTACATCCTCAAGGAATATCTCCGCAGGGAGGATAGTTGGATGCAGGATGTAGAGGAATGGTTTCAACAAGAGGAGCTCGATCTTAATCGGGGCGAAGAATATGCTGCCCATATCATTAATGCCTATCTCGGTGGTGCGCCCTATGAGTTCAATGGCAATGTCCCCAATACCGGTCTAATCCCGAACCTGCCAAACGAGGCGTGTGTAGAGGTTCCAGTACTGGCTGACCGCAAAGGGTTTAACCCCATATATGTGGGTGAATTGCCGCCACAGCTAGCTGCCTTGAACAATATCAGTATTGCGGTAGAGGAAATGGCAGTCGAAGGAGCTTTAACAGGAGATCCACGATTAGTGTTTCACGCTATTTGCTATGATCCGCTGACAGCAGCCGTATGTTCATTGGCTGAGATCAAGGAAATGGTCAAAGCTATGTTTATCCAAAACCAGGATTATTTACCACAATTTAAGACCACAAAGTTTTAGAGTAGGTCTCACGCAAAAGTGGGTGCCTAGTAGATTGAGGAAAAGCTGCCCGTTGGCTTGTGCAGTTCAGCCGACGGGTATCTTATTGGTTGGGAGGGCCGTTCTGTCTCGCAAGGTCTGTAATTTCGCAATTTGTGGTCTTAGGCATTTTCCCCAGTTCAGTCCTTAGGTACTTGCTTGAAAAGCACTAGATATCTTTCGATGAGGTTCATGATCCAGTTCTCTATGGCGTCACCTTTGACCCAACCGAGATAGAGCAGTGCGAGAGCTACGCCAGCGACAATGGTCCATCCTTGGATGGTCAAGTTGATTAAGCCTGCACCGGCGATTGTCGATACTAGAATCCCGGGTGTGCGAAAAAGCAGGAGCAAAATGACAAAGGTCTGTATAGGCATTGGAGTTAGCCCGACGATGAAGCAAAGAGCATCATCAGGCAGAAAAGGCAAAAGGAAGATCAGGGCGATGCCGCGACGCCCTCTTTTGGTTGTCAGTTTCTCCAAAAAGGCCCTAGTCCTGTGGCCCACAAACCGGTCGACTAGGGGCTTGCCAAACCATTTGGATAGCTGAAAAACTAGGAGAGAACCAATGAGCATGCTAATCAGGTTGAGTAAGAATCCTAAACCAAGCCCGAAGACATAGCCGCCTGCCATTCCTATAACATTGCCCGGCAGAGGGGCAATCAGAATCTGTAAGACATTGAGCAATACAAAGCCAGCCGGTGCCCCAGGGCCGGCCTGATTAAGAAAGGCTTCCAGTGTATTTCTATCACGAAATAACTGATATAGCTGGGGGCCTGAAAGAAATGGTATGGCTGCAATTATTCCTGCTAAGAGAATCTTTGGCCAACGCTGCAGCATCGAATCGTCCCTTTCTTTGTCTAGCAAGATTATATAGCTATGAAAGCGGAAACGCAACTATCGACCCTGCGTATCGGCAGGCATTTGTGTCTGCTGCGGCGAACTTTCTCGCATGTGAATTTGTCAGGGAAATGTTGAGTGGAGGTGGATAGGAATGCAAAAATGGGCTATTGCTGCCACCTGGCCCTTTGGACGTAGGGCCGTCGAGGTTGGTAGTAGATTACTGGATGAGGAACGGAATGGTATCGATGTGGTGGAACAAGCCATACGTGCTGTCGAGCTCGATCCGACCGTTGATTCGGTGGGGGTAGGGGGAATCCCGAATTATGAGGGGGAAGTGGAGCTGGATGCCGCATTGATGCGTGGAAAGGATCTCGCCATAGGTGCTGTGGCCGGTGTCAAGAGCTTTCCCAACCCCATCAGCATTGCGCGGTTGGTTTTGGAGAAGACCCCTCATCACCTGATGGTAGGTGATGGGGCAGAGCGGTATGCTGATGCCCATGGGCTGAAGAGAGATTCGCTGCTCACCTCTAGTTCTCTGGAAAAGTGGAAGAAACGCCGGCAAAGGCAGGTCCAGATCACGGATGAACGGTGGGGTACGGGTCATGACACCGTGGGGGTTGTGGTTTTAGACAAGGCGGGAGGCATAACCGCAGGTACCTCTACTAGTGGCCTTGCGCTTAAGCTGCCGGGGCGGGTGGGGGATTCGCCCTTACCGGGCTCGGGCTTGTATGCAGATGATACAGCCGGGGCTGCCGTAGCCACCGGTTGTGGAGAGCTGATCATGCGAGGCTGTCTTAGTTATGCCATTGTGGAGCTAATGAGGAGCGGCGCTACACCCCAACAGGCCTGTGCAGATGCCCTGGGCCGCCTTGTGGCTAGGCTAGAAAAAGAGATACCTGTCCGCAATGCCCACCAGGACATGACGAAAATGGCTGTTTTGGCTATGGACCGAGATGGCAACATCGGAGCTGCCGCCAATCACGCAGATTTTGACTTTGCTTATTGTCTTGCCGAAGATCGGGAAGTGCGTTTGGAACGAGCTAAGATGATCGGTGTATAGTAGGGCAATACCGGCCTTAGTCAGCCGGGCTCTGCCTGACACTCTATGCCAGCTCGGGTGTATGGGATTGGTGGTGTACTGGCAATTGAAAATGCCTCTTGGCTATCAATAAATAATGTGGTAAAATAAAAACTTGGTTGGTCAGTATATAAAAGGAGAGGGCGAAGATTAGTTCTGGTGGGAAGCGTTGTTGGCAAAAACACAAAAAAATTTCTAGGTATAGGAAAGGAAGATAATGGTTGAAAAGAACAACGGTTATCATTCTAGTATGCGCAGCATTGTTTGCTCTGGCGATTGGGACTTCGGCCATGGCAGCAGGAGCTCCGGTTAAACTCGGACTTGGTCATATTACATCGATTGCCAAATCAAAGGATCTAGGTGTTGATGGCAAAGGTAACGTCATCCCGCCAATGGCTCAAGTGGATAGCGTCATTGCAGCTGTGGCTTTTGATGCTCAGGGTAGAGTGGTAAAGGTCACTCTCGATAGCGCCCAAAGCAAGATCAATTTCAACAAAGATTTTACAGTCTCCACAGATCTGACCACCAAAGGGTTGACCAAAGTAGAGTTAGGCAATGATTATGGCATGCGCAAAGCCTCGTCCATTGGTAAAGAGTGGAACGAGCAGATAGCTGAGTTGGAAGAGTGGATGATCGGCAAGACAGTGGCAGAGATCAGGAATCTCAAAGTCAAACAGCGAGATGCTGGGCATCCAGCAGTGCCAGATGTGCCAGAACTTACATCCTTGGTTACGATCACTGTCCAGGATTATATTGCCGCAGTGGAAGAAGCTTGGGAAAATGCCGTGCCCGTAGCTGCAGGTGGTCGCCACTTAGGACTAGGTCATGAAATCTCTCTGGCCAAGTCGAAGCCTGCTAATGCACAGGTTAATACTACTATCGCTGCTTCACTGTTCGATAAGGATGGTAAAGTGGTAGGTGTCATCCTTGATGTCATACAGACACATGTGCCTTTTGATGCGAAGACAGCCAAGGTAACAGCTGATCGAGATGCAGACGTCAAGAGCAAGAAAGAACTTGGTGATGCCTATGGCATGGTTCGGGCTTCCGCAATCAAGAAGGAATGGCATGAGCAGGTCGCAGAGTTAGAGCAATGGATGATGGGCAAGACCGCCAAGGAGATCCAAGCTCTTAAGGTGAAGCAAAAGGACGCCAACCATGTAGCAGTGCCGGATGTTTCCGAACTCACTTCTCGGGTGACTATGACAGTAGAGAGCTTTCTCTTTGCAGTGGGCGAGTCCTACACCAGTGCGAAATAAGAGCTAGGGTGTGACCACAGTGGTCAGCATAGGTGTAGTGCTAGCGAACATGGCCAATCCAGCCTCCTCTACTAGTAGGGGAGGCTGGATTGGTAAGAGGGTCTATGCGAATAAGCACATAGACCATTAGGGTAAGTAGAGTGGACTGGTGGTGCGGATGAGCAAATCAAGTGTCAGGCTTCTCATAGGTCTTATGCTGATCGCGCTCTTGGGGGGAGCTTTTGCTATCTATCAAGCTGCGGCGCATCGATATGAGAAATATACCAATAGCTTTCTCGATACCTTCAATACTGTCACTGTTGTTGTGGCATATGCACGGAGCCAAGAGGAATTTGACTCCTATTATGAGAGGATCCACAAGCGGTTTCAGGAGTTGCATCAGCTCTACGATATTTATCATGACTATCCGGGTATCCATAACATCAAGACCATCAATGACAATGCCGGTATCCAGCCAGTGAAGGTAGATGCGGAGATCATTGACCTGATCCTATTTGCTAAAGAATGGCATCGGCGGACTCATGGCCAGACCAACATAGCTATGGGATCAGTGCTTGACATATGGCACAAATACCGGGAAGCAGGGCGCAATGATCCTGAGTTAGCCGTACTGCCGCCACTTGAGGAGTTAAAGGCTGCACTGCAGCATACAGACATCGATCGTATTGTGGTGGATCAGCATGAGGGTACGGTATATCTAACCGACAGTAAGATGTGTCTGGATGTCGGGGCAGTCGCTAAGGGTTATGCTGCGGAGCTGGTCATCAAGGAGATGGAGGCAGAGGGCCTTGAGTCGGTCATGATCAGTGCCGGTGGGAATATCCGGGCTGTCGGCAAGCCCTTGGATGGTCTACGGGAGAGATGGGGAGTAGGCATTCAAGATCCCAGTAGATCGATTTTCTCTGATGATGGGTTGCTTGATGTTGTGTTCATCAATGATGCGGCAGTGGTGAGTAGTGGTGATTACCAGAGATACTACATTGTTGATGGGAAACCGTTTCACCATCTAATCGACCTGGTTACACTCATGCCGGCAGATTATTACCGGGCAGTAACAGTGGTGGCGAACGACTCGGGTGTGGCTGATTTTCTCTCAACAGAGCTGTTTTTGCTTCCGTTTGCAGAGAGCAAGGCATTGGCCGAAGGGTTAGAAGATGTGGAGGCTCTTTGGGTCATGCCTGATGGCCGAGTAGAAGCGACCTCTGGCATGCACAGAATCATGCGCAGCCATGGTGCCTCAGGTGCAGACCCTGATTGATGGCTGCGAGCTCCTCCATTGCAGGCGTTGCTCATACGGGATGACATACCAGATAGACAGTGGGTAGAGAGCCGTGTAGGCTGATTTTCAGCAGGGGTCGGCATATGAGCTGGGCTAGGTTACAGGCGTGGTCTATGGCCTCTTCCCTATCGGTCAGCATGATAGCTCTTCCAGTGGGTGCTAATACCCGCTTAGTTTCCAATAGGAATTGCCGATATAGGGTCTCGATCTCTTGGGGGGCAGCAATCTGCTTGCCCCAAGGCAAATTGGTAACGATGGCGTTCACTGATGCGGACGGTGTGTCCCACAGATCACAGGCATCCAGACAACGCAGGGTGACCTCGGCTGGGGCATTTTCCCTTGCGGCCTCGATTGCTGTAGGTGAGATATCCCCACCGGTAATCGAAACCGCCTCATAGGTTGCTCGTTCGATGGGAATGGTACCTGAACCACAAAATGGGTCAAGGAACACATCACTGGACCGGGGTTCAGATAGCCAGACCAAAGCATGGGCGATAGGAGGCCGCAGTGCAGCCCGGGAGAACGTGCGCTGCCCTCGAAACCGGAAGGCTGCACTAGTCAGCTTCAGTGAAATGAGGGCATCATGGTCAACTATATCTAATCGAAATTCGCAGTCATACGCCTCGGTTGTACCGGGAACAAACCCATGGGCAGCGGTGAGTCCTTCCAACACAGCCCAGCCAGCATCAAATCGATTGAAGGTATGGTGTCCACTACGGCTGGCATTGACAATTGCCCTGGCCTTAGTTTTCGGTAACAGATAGGGGATGTCCGGGAAATGCATGTTCTCGATGTCCTTAGTCAGGTGTTCCAGATCAGCCTTATGGGGTCCGACTTTCAGCCAACCTATATGAACGTAGATATTGTCCACACATCGCAGCTGCTGCAGGTCTTCCCAAGGGGAATTGGCAACGAAGAGGACTCGTCCCCGCAGTTGGGCTTGAATCCAGGCTCCTGGCAGTTTAGTGGTGAGTTCTGAGATGGCAACATCCTCTAGACCCGGTGCGACCGTGACCATATATGTGGGAACGGTTGACATGAATGCCCTCCTAGATATCAGTGGGAGCGGGCCAGCCCCTGCCCAGGAGGGCAGGAGCTCGCCTTTGCAAGACTAGGCTTCCCGCAACACCTTCACTTCATAAGGCTCTAGTTCGATCTTGCCAGTCATAGGCGTTTCTGTCAACACATCGACATAATCATTGGGTAGAACAGCGGTCTGCGTGTTTGGTTCATGGTTGAGCAGGAAAAGCAATCGCATGCCGTCTTTTTCCCGAATTGCGGTCTCAATGCCAGTCTCGGCTAGGGCACCATGGGCCACACCGGCTTTAACTAACACGTAATCGATCAGTCTGGAAGTGAGATCAGCATCCAGCCGAGTACCTACATAGATGGCCTCACCCTTGTCGAAGGCATTTTGGGTGACAGCTGCTTTGCCAGCGTAATATTCTGTGCTGTATTTGGCTAAGACCTGAGCGGTACGAGGGACGATCACATCAGACCAGGTACAGGCATTGCCCTCTAGCTCTTGGCCCTCCAGCTCCATGGTGATTCCAATCGGGGCATCTCCATAAATTGAATCATATTCCTCTATCTCGATTCCCATGAGTTCTGACAGTTCACCAGGTAGGGTTTTCTCGGTTACAGCGTTATTCCAGTCCTTAACACCGGAGCGGAAAGTTGTAATCAATATGCCTCCGGCTTGCACAAACTGGGTCAGTTTGCCGACAAGTTCTGGTGTCATCAGGTACAGCAGTGGCGCGATCAGGATCTTGTACTCAGAGAAATCATCAGCATGGTTAATCAGATCGACACCGATATTGAGCTCATGGAAGCGTGTGTAGTATTCCTTTGCTATCGCAATGTAGTTTAGGTTGGGGTTATTGGGCTGAATCTGCAAAGCCCAGAGCTGGTCATAAGAGTATAACATAGCCACTTCGTTTTTTACCTGGGTTCCCTGAAGTAAAGGCCACAGCTGCTTCAGCTCCTCACCAGTCTGCTGGACCTCCTGGTAGCGACGGCGGGGTCTGCCGTCATGGTCGAGGATGCCATGCCAGTATTCCTCGGTGCCAAACCGACAAGTGCGCCATCGGAAATATACTATGCCATCGGCTCCGCGGGATACGGCCTGGTATGTCCAAAGGCGAATCTCGCCGGGGCGAGGCATAGAACCAACCAGTTCCCAACCGCTGGGTCCACTTTGTTCTTCCATCACCCAGAAGTTTTGTTTGCGGATTCCCCGCATCAGATCATGGCTCAGTGCTAGACGTGTACTATCTGGTGCTCCGCCACCCCTAGGATAATTATCCCAGGAAATGAAGTCTAGGTCAGCACAGAGCTTGTAATAATCAATTTCCGGGAACAGCCCCATGAGGTTATGAGTGATAAACTGGTTTTCGGCATGCTGGCGAAGTATGCGGATCTGGCGTGCTTGATACTCCACTTTCATGTCTGAGGAAAAGCGATAAAAATCCAGTAGTAAACCGGGGTTGTGTGAGGCCACAGTCTTTCTGGGTATGATCACTTGATCCCACGAGGTATATATCTGGCTCCAGAAAACCGTTCCCCAGGCTTGGTTTAGTGCCTCCAAAGTCCCGTATTTCCGCTGGAGCCATTGGTGAAATGCCTTCTGGCAAGAATCGCAATAGCATCTTGTGGTGGAGTGGCAACCAAACTCATTGTCTGTCTGCCAACCAATGACTCCTGGGTGGTGACCATAGTGCTCGGCCAATTGGCCCACGATCAGATCACTATACCAGTGATAGGTCTTGTTAGTGGAACAATAATGACAACGAGAACCAAAACCACGCACGTGACCGTCGGCATCAACTGGCAAAATATCCGGGTGCTTGTCGATCAGCCATTTGGGCGGGGTAGCTGTAGGGGTGCCTATGATCACTTGAATATTATGCCTGTTGAGAATCTCGATAGCCTTGTCTAGCCAGGCGAAATCATAGCATCCCTCGGCCGGCTCCAATTTGGACCAGGCAAACTCGGCCACCCTCACCACGTTCAGGTTCGCCGCTTGCATCAGTTGTGCATCTGTCTCCCAGCGCTCTTCTGGCCAGTGTTCGGGGTAGTAATCTGCTCCGTAATGCATTGTTACCCTCCTCTGGTAAAGTTCCCATTTCCGTAGAATATTTTCGCTATACTGCCGGCCTTTCCTTCTCGTGACATGTCAGAAAGAGGGGACTAGCAGAGGAAAGCTTGGGTTGGGGAATTGTCTGAAATAACAGGCGGTGGCAGGATAAGGCTCCAAAAAGGTGGAAAGCGGACATGACAAGCTAAATGCCATCAGCATGGGGATGAGAGGGGACATAGGCATGGCTCGTTTGGCGATCGGGATAGATATTGGCGGGACTAAGATGGCGGGTGGATTAGTCGATCCGGAGGGCAGAATTCATTATGCTCAAACGGTGGCGACCCCGCCTCAATTTGATTTGCTGGAACGGGATCTTTTTCACCTGGTGGAAAGGTTATTGCAGGCCGCCCCCAGCGGTGCAGATGTTTTGGGCATTGGAGTTGCTGTACCGGGTGTGGTTGATCGCCACCATGGTGTTGCAGTCTCTGCCTGCAATCTGCCCTGGCGTGATTTTGGCATTAGGGAGCTGTTGGAGAGTCGGTATGATATCCCAACTCGGATTGAGAATGACGCTGATGCCGCTGCCCTCGGGATTTACAGATATGCGTCAGAAGCTCAAGGCCTTGAAAACTTTGTCTTGATGACCATAGGTACAGGGGTAGGTGGTGGCATTATTCTGAATGGGAAGCTGCATGGGGGTGAATGGCCCTTGGCAGGAGAAGTGGGCCACATGATCATCTTGCCCGATGGCCCCCAGTGCAACTGTGGTTCCAAAGGGTGTCTGGAAACCTTGGCTTCGGGCACGGCTATTGGCCGGTATGCCTTGGAGAAGTTGCGAACAGAGCCGAGGGGCCATCTTCGTTCAATCTTACAGGAGACCGGCAAGGTCACAGCCTTCGATGTTATCGTTGCCGCTGAAAAAGGTGATGCTCTTGCTCAGGAAGTATTGAGGGAAGTGGCATGGTTTCTAGCTATTGGTATGCTCAATGTACACAGAATGCTTTCACCAGAGGCAATTGTGGTTGGGGGTGGGGTGGTCAAGGAAAGTGAGATTCTACTGAATTACGTTAAGGCAGCCTTGACAGATTTCGCTCCTGATATGTGCATCCGGATAGTGCAAATCAAGGGGGGGTCCATCAGTGGGCTCAGAGGGGCTGCCGCCATTGTCTGGGAAGAAATCGCAAAACAATAAAGCCCCTGCCTTGCCGAGAGAGATACATGGTCTTTGGGAATGGAGCAACAGGGCTCTTATTCACCGGAACCTTCATCAGAGTGTGATTGCTGCTGCCCTTTCTTGGAGAACCGTTTCGTTACTTCCCGAGTTAAGACTTCCAGCAACTCGGCGCCTTCCGGTGTCAAGTCTTCTGCAACAGTCCAACCGCGATCGGGTGGAAGTGTGGCTGTGTCATCGCCTTTTCTGGTGGGATCCGCTACACGGCCCAGTAGGTAATCTACAGATACATCGAATACATCGGCCAGTCTCACCAGCATAGTGGTATCCGGGGAACGCTGGCCTCCCTCATACAAGGAGACGGTACTGCTAGAGCAGCCCAACAGCTCGCCGAGCTGTACCTGCGTTAGGTTAGCTTGTTGGCGTAGATGGCGGACACGCTTGCCCAATACCGTCATTAGAGTCTCCCTCCTTAGAGAGAGTTTATCACGTTCTGCAATATTCTGGAAGCGATCATTGCAAAACGTAGAGATGTACTTGACTTTTGCGTATTGCAAAGTTAAACTGTAGACAAAGGTTATCTGTTTGGAGATAAACTCTTTAGGAGGTACCAAGGTGGGTGAATCTCTGTTGCGGCGAGTACGTGTTTCCAGGGGAATGACACAAAAGGAAGTTGCTTTAGCCATTGGCATGCCGCAGAGTACATATTGTCTAATCGAGCATGGCAAACGCCCTGCCGATTGGTCTACTGTACAGAAAATATGTGACCTCTTCGAGATTGCGCATGATGACTTATTTGTACCGAAGCGCTTTGCAGTTCGCAAAAACTGTGTCAGGTTGTGAACGTCAAGAACAAGCTAGGACATGTTGGACAAGCAATAGGTAGGCTGGGCCCCCATAGAGTTGCCCAGCCCAGTAGCCTCATAGTGTTTGGGAAAAAATCGTGTCATCCCGTTTGAGTTGCCGCGGATCCTCCACGAAGTAGAAAATGGCTGCCAGAGCCACTACATTGATCAGCAGCGTAGCTTTGAAGACAGTGCTATACCCGAAAACTTCTACCAACCAGCCACCAACCACTGGTGTAAAGAAGACGATGGGTGCTAGTAGTGTATTGACTATCCCCGCATAAACCGAACGCAGCCCTTCAGGAGCGAACTCCATCACAATTGGTAATCGGGATACGCCGTATGTTGTATTGGCAATTCCCAAGAGCACAAAGCTTAGTACGGTTAGAATCATCTTCGGTGGTAACAGAGTTAACAGGGCCGCTATTCCCATAGCGATACAGGATAGCTGTAGGTTGATTTTATGACCCTGGGCATCACCTAAGCGGCCAGCAAACAACGCGGCCAACATTTGTCCGGCGATCATACTAATGGTGAAGTATCCCACAAAAGATGTAGGCAACTGCATTCGATCCAATCCATATACCGAGAAAAAAGCAAGCCCCATCTGACCCAGCAGCAACAGCATCATACCGATCACGAATCTGCGGAAAGGGTGATCATGGGCTAGGATGCTGGGTATCCGGCGTAGATAATCAATCAGGCTGGAAGGGGGCTCTTTTGGCTCCTCATTGGGCTCTTCCCAGGTCAAACGGTAGAAAATAGTCCATCCTATGGCGAAGAGCAAAAAGGCCCAGAGGAAGAGATACCCAAAATTTTGGGGAAAAGCAAACCGCTCTAACGTGAGGCTGGTCAGATAGCCTGCACCCAAGCCGCAGATACAACTGACAAATGTGCGGGCAGCAAAAAGAGAACCTCGTCTTCTTTCCGGAATTGAACTAGCGACAAACTCCAACCAAGCAGGAGTGCCGATCCCGTCAAGAACGCTGGCCAGTAGATAAAAACTCAAGAAGGTGGTCAAGAGCATTTGGGGCCTATCCCAAGGAAGCAGCCAGGTAAGTAGGGCAATTATCAAGTAACAGATCCGCTGAGAGGCCATCATGGTAAGTATATAGGGCTTCCTCTTGGTGAGCTGCTGGACATATCTAGCACTAAACAGCTGGGGCAACATCCAGCCTATACTGTAAAGGGTAGGTGCCAGACCGATAATCAAAGCCGAGGCTCCCAACTCTCTTGCGAAAGCCGGTACTACTGTGGCGGGAGCAACGAAGGTTGAGGCTGTGAAATAGAAGGCACCATCGATCAGAACTCCATAGTAATTGCCATTGCGAGACTGGGATTGTGAGCGTCTAGTTACAGGTTGCTGTGCCAATGACATACCCTCCGTCATCTAGTCATTTGTCTTAGTCCGTTTTGGGTCTTTTCTCAGCGGCCCATAGAGTGTATTCGCTTTATGAACCTTCTAACCTGCTTTACCCATTTGGACCCATGTTTTTGTTATACATGTCTGAACTGGCAGGGAATTTCTGCGGTAATCCCTAATCATATATATGTTTGGGAGGGTAACTCAAAGGAGGGATAGTGGCGTGAAAAAAGGTATTAACCGCTGGTCACTGCCGGCAGACTGGTCAATTCGGCAGTGTATGGAAAGAGCAAAAGAAGCCGGTTTTGAAGGAATTGAACTGGCATTGGATGAGACGGGAGAACTCTCTCTGGAAAGTGATGAACAGCAGGTCAAGGCAGTTCGAAAGATGGCTGCCGACATTGGCTTGGAGCTAAAAAGTTTGGCTACGGGGCTGTTTTGGAAGTATTCTTTGACAGCTAATGATCCAGATGTACGAGAGAAAGCCAGATCCGTCGTAGTAAAAGCCTTGGATGTGGCTCAGTGGCTGGGTGCCGATACCGTTCTGGTAGTACCTGGCGTTGTATCCGCTCCCTTTGCCACCTCGGAGAGAACATCATATGCGGACGCCTGGGATAGAGCTATAGAGGCCCTACAAGAATTGGCCCTGGAAGCTGAACAGCGGCAAGTGAGTATCGGGATTGAGAACGTATGGAATAAGTTTCTTCTCAGTCCAGTGGAAATGCGTGAGTTCATTGATACGATCGACAGCCAATATGTTGGTGCTTATTTCGATGTAGGCAATGTGTTATTGTATGGGTTTCCTGAAGATTGGATCAGGGTTCTTGGTCCCCGGATCAAGAAGGTGCATTTCAAGGACTTTCGTACGGCAGTAGGCACTCTGGCTGGATTTGTGAATTTGCTGGAGGGAGATGTAAACTGGCCGGAGGTTATGGCCGCGTTTGACGAGATCGGCTACACGGACTACGCCTATACAGAGTTATCTCCTTACAGGTACCATAGTGATGCTTTGATCGACGATATCTCTCGGGCTATGGACCGCATCCTGGGGATAGAATAATCTATAATCAAGGAAAATGAGAGTGGGTCGGGCAAATAGGAATGGATTCCTAGCACTCTTCTCCTATGCAGGAATACACTGTCGCTGTAGGATCAAGTTCCTACTTATTGCGCACAGTAAGAAGGAGGAGGGTAAGTGTGAGTCAAACAGCTAGTTGCCCAGGTTTCAACTACACCATCAGAGCGGGCGACACATTTTTCAGGTTGGCTCAGCGTTTCGGGACCACAGTTGCGGCGATTCAGGCGGCGAATCCCGGGGTTGATCCCAACAATCTGCAGATTGGGCAGGTCATCTGTATCCCAACTAGACCAGCACCCGGTCCCACTCCAACCTGCCCCAATGGTTTTCTGTACACTATCCAGGCAGGCGACACATTCTTCAGGTTGGCTCAGCGTTTTGGGACCACAGTTGCGGCGATTCAGGCAGCGAATCCCGGCGTTGATCCCAACAATCTGCAGATCGGGCAGGTAATTTGTATCCCAACCAGACCAGCACCTGGACCCACCCCGCCACCGGGATGCCCCAATGGCTTCCTGTATACTATTCAGGCGGGCGACACATTCTTCAGGTTGGCTCAGCGTTTTGGGACCACAGTTGCGGCTATTCAGGCAGCCAACCCGGGAGTCGATCCCAACAATCTGCAGATCGGGCAGGTAATTTGTATCCCGGTTGCGCCAGCGCCTGGCCCACCACCACCAGTCTGTCCGGGCTTCTTCTATACGATTCAGCCTGGTGACACACTATTTGAGCTAGCCACTCGTTTTGGCACTACCGTTGCTGCGATCATCGCTGCTAATCCGGGAATCGATCCAAACCGGCTGATACCGGGACAGCAGATCTGCATACCGGTACCTGCACCACCAGTCTGTCCGGGCTTCTTCTATACGATTCAGCCTGGTGACACACTATTTGAGCTAGCCAC
>JAAZMR010000018.1 GCA_012798695.1 Bacillota bacterium
GAAGCCTTGGGGTCACGTTACGACGAATTTGCCCAGCTTGGGGTGGGATTCCAGCTGGGAAGAGAGTATCTGGAGGATCTGGGTAGATTCGAGTTCCTGTTCGTGGCACCCGGGGTGCCTAAGAACCTACCAGAGATCGTGCTGGCGCAGCGGAATGGCACCATACTGTCCAGTGAAATGAACCTTTTCTTTGAAGAATGCCAGGCGCGGATTATCGGGATTACGGGCTCAAGTGGGAAGACGACAACTACCACTCTGGTAGCCGAGCTGTTATCAGCGTCTGGTTTTTCGGTTCGTGTTGGCGGTAACATCGGTGAACCGTTGCTCGAAGAGGTAGAGGCCATTGGCGCTGATACTTGGGTCGTTCTTGAGCTATCGAGTTTCCAGTTGCAGTTGCTGCAGCGTTCTCCCGAGATAGCTCTGGTAACCAACGTTTCGCCGAATCATCTTGATATTCACCCCGATATGGATGACTATATTGACGCCAAGAAACGCATCTACAAGTACCAGAATCCTCGCGATTGGTTAGTCGTAAATGCTGATAATGAGATCACTCGAGCCATGGCCGAGGAAGCAGCGGGTCAGGTAGCTTGGTTCAGTCGTCTTGATCAGCCTCGTAGAGGGGCTTATGTGGTCGATGATCGGGTGATGCTCACTAGAGAAGATCATCTCGTAGAGGTCTGTCATATCAATGAGATCAGGCTATTGGGTGACCATAACGTGGAGAATATCCTAGGGGCAGTAGCAGTCGCCGATCTCGTTGGTTGTGGCCCAGAGGCGATGCATGATGTTATCACTAGCTTTGCAGGCGTAGCGCATCGTCTGGAGTTCGTGCAAGAGACTGACGGAATCAGGTACTATAACGACTCTAAGGCGACAACACCTACAGGTACCATTGCGGCTTTGCACTCATTTGACCAGCCTCTGATACTGATCGCTGGTGGCTATGATAAGCACCTTCCCTTTGATGAGATGGCCGAGGTGGTTATCGATCAAGCCAAGGTGGTTGTGCTCTTAGGCGATACCCGCGATCAAATAGCCAAGGCGATAGAAGATGCAGGCACTGAACGGCAGCAGCTGCCTCTGGTGTTCAAAGTAAAGGATATGGCAGAAGCTGTCGCCTGCGCGAGGAATCATGCTGAGAAGGGAGATGCGGTACTGCTCTCCCCCGCTTGCGCGAGCTACGACATGTTTCGCAGTTTTGAGGAGCGAGGTGATGAGTTCCGGCGAATCGTGCAATCAATCGCCACGCAGCGTATTCCAACGCATTCATGAAGCCAACACGACCCCGACAGGAGGAGCTTAATGATCAAGCGCATTGATGGCCGTACACCTGATGAATTACGGCCTTTTCGGATTATTCCGGGATACACGAAGCATGCCGAAGGGTCAGTGCTTGTGGAGGCGGGTGACACACGTGTATTGTGCACAGCCTCGTTAGAGGATAGGGTGCCCTTCTGGCTACGCGGTACAGGCCAGGGATGGATTACCGCTGAATACGGCATGCTTCCTCGGGCGACATCAACGCGCAATATGCGTGAAGCTTCACGGGGCAAACAGGGGGGACGAACCCTAGAGATTCAAAGACTGATCGGGCGAAGCCTACGCGCAGTTGCGGATGTCAAGAAATTAGCCGATCATACGATATGGATTGACTGCGATGTCCTACAGGCAGACGGGGGAACCAGAACAGCCAGCGTTACTGGGGCTTTCGTTGC
>JAAZMR010000067.1 GCA_012798695.1 Bacillota bacterium
CAACAATCCATGCTACGGACAAAGTAGTCCCCATCCCCGCCAGCTCTGCATTTCCTTTGGCCAACCGGTGTATCTCAGTATTGGCCTGTTGCACCGCCTGATGCAGGGACTCTTGCGGATGCTCCCGATCAAAGGGCCAGGCTGCCATTATCTGCAAAGCAAGTGAGCTTGCCACTTCTCCGGCTTGGTGGCCTCCCATACCGTCGGCCACTGCCAATATCGAGTCTTTTATCAGGTAACCATCCTCGTTCAGCGTTCTGACTTGCCCAACATGAGTCATTGCTCCAACCCGCATCGCCGTCACCCTTTTCCCACGGGAGAATTGGGGGAGGTGTGAAACACCACCATGGCATTTCCCAAAGCAATGATAGCGGCCTGCTTCAGTTTTCGCCGCCCCTTCACCAGCTCCCCATTTACATATGTACGGTTCGTGCTGCCCAAATCCTCCAACCAATATTCCTCACCCTCGAGAAAAATACGGGCATGGCTGAGGGAGACAAAGGGATCATCCAAGATGAGGTCATTACTGGATCCCCTGCCCAACCAGATTTCCTTTGTGAATGCGAACACCTGTGGAGACTTTTGACTGTCAGTAATGGGAAGTTGTATCAGAAAGGCTGACGACATCAAGTGCTTCGAGTCCGAATCAGTCTTGATGGACCTGATGGCCTCTCGCAAGAAGGCAAAAAGTGCAGTAAGGAAAATCAGATGTATAGGCCGCCATAGCCAATTCCCCATTCTATCTCACCACACGAAAGCGAAGCCGAAGAGTCCCCACCTGAATTATGTCACCATCGGCCAAGATAGCTTTCTGAATCAGCTCCTGATTGACTCTGGTACCATTGGTGCTCCCATTGTCCTCTATCCAATAACGATTCTGGCTCAATCGGATCACTGCATGGCAGCGTGATACGCTGGCATCACGCAAGTGAACATGCTGGTCCGGGCTTCTACCAATGGTGACAGTCTCGCTACCCAATACCCATTCCTGGCCCTGCTGTGGGCCATTCATGGCAGTTAACCCTGCCCGGCCATCGCCACTAACTGCTCGGGTTGGCAGTTCATATGCTTGAGTGCCATTGCCATCACCAACAGAGCTGTTGCTGAAAGCAGCTTCGTCTCCATCCTTTCGTAGCGCTGTGGTTTGCATCCCACCCTCTATTTCTTGAAAGGTCGCCTGGACCTGCACTGAGCCAGTGGAAAGACTGTCTTCCGATCTGAATTCGATATGAACTGGGGCCACGAAGCTCACACCACTGCGCCGAGCTCTATTCTCCAGATACTCACACATATCAGCGATGATGGTAGCACTTAGCGGCTCCAGCTTCTGCCAATCATCAGAACTCACAAGAACGCTGAATTGGTTGGGAACGTAAACGTGTACCGTTGAGACCCGGCGGTCGGCCAACATGGCTTTTGCCAGCTGCCTTCCGATCTCAACCGGCTGAATTGATCTTTGCCCTCCAGGACCCGCCAAGGAACGCAAGAGTTTTTCCAGATAGGCCTCTAGCTTACGGAGAAACTCCATTCTTAACTCTCCTCCCATTGACCTCTTAGCTGACCACAAGCAGCTTCAATGTCTGCTCCTCGCTCCTTGCGGATGCTCACCTCCAAACCTCCTCGCCGGAGAATGGAGTGAAATTCCTCCACCTGGTGCACCTGCGGCCTTCGATGCTCTCCTCCTCGG
>JAAZMR010000005.1 GCA_012798695.1 Bacillota bacterium
CAGATGATCAAGGCTGGAAAGAAAAAGTTGAGCAAGCGACCGAGGAATATGCCAAAGCGCGGAAAGGGGTACTGTGATGTGCCAGAACAAGCGCCCTGGACGGCGGGGCAAGTTAGCCCGGCAGCACCGCGCCCAGGAGCGGGCCCAGGAGCGGGCCCGGGAGCGGGACAGGCGCAAAATTGTCGTACACAGGCCCAGGCGGTGGGACCCCGAACATTGGTGTACCATCAGTCCGGGCAGGTGTGTGGCTTGGGCAGATGGTAGGAGGTGAGACTAAGAAATGTACAACATATCAAAAGTTAAGCGGTGGATAAAAAAAGCAGCTAAAACCGATCTTAGTTACAACAAAAATGAACAGCTTATATCCGACAACTATGTGATTATCAGGGTGTTGCCGGAGATGCTGCCGGCCATATTGGAAGCCTTTGGCCATTTAAACGGCGGTAGGACTGGCACCTACCAATCAAAAGAGGCCTATCAAATGGGCTCGTATATGACTCCTGGACCTCTACAAGTTATAGACAGCAAGCTAAAATACTCTCTCGTAAAACCAAAAAGAGAACATAGGATACTCTATTTACAAGATAGCGGACAAAAAATCATCATAGATGCAAAATATGCCGATCTGTTTAACGATTTTGAAGCGTGTTCTTTAGCCGCCACAAAAAATGGCACGGTGCAAGTATTCTGGCCAAAAAAGGTTATAGGCGCCATCGCATCAATCCGATGCAATGACAGCTTTCTGGACACATTTAGATTTATCTTGCCGGCTAACATCTCTACAGATAAAAATAGCGACCAAAAAGGTCGCAAAAAATAAAATACACCTAAACCATTTTAACATTCGGCTATTAGCTAATCAAATAAATAGGAGGACAACTAAATGGAATTTACGGTAAATGTAAACATTAAAGCGTCATCAGAACTGTTGGCTATATTAAAAACTCTAACTGGAATCAAAAACACGCAAGTAACAACGCCAACATCAACACCAACATCAACACCTGCACAGATATCACAACCACCAACCCAACAAGCGCCGACACAGGTATCAGTACCATTAATCCCTATAGCGCCGCCAGTACCGCCAGCGCAGCCACCTCAAACATCTGCGGCGGAAGTACCTGTAGCGCCGGCACAAACCTATACTATGGACCAGCTGGCGGTAGCAGCTACCCAGCTAGTAGACGCTGGGCGGCGGGAAGAATTGATTAGCCTGTTGACCCAATTCGGCGTACAAGCACTAACCGCCCTGCCAAAAGAGCAGTATGGGGCTTTCGCCACGACTCTGCGGCAGATGGGGGCGAAAATATGAGTGTACCGGTAAGCGATAAAAAACACGCACTGCTCAGCGCATCGGGGGCGGCCAGATGGCTGGCCTGCACCCCCAGCGCCAGGCTGGAGGAACAATTCCCTGACAGCACCAGCGTCTATGCTGCGGAAGGTAGCCTGGCCCATGACATCGCCGAGTTGAAACTTCGAAAACACTTTATTGAGCCTATGGGGCCAAAAAAATTCAATGCCAGGTTAAACAAACTAAAAAAGCATGATTTATATCAGGATGAGATGCTCAAACACGCTGACGTCTACCTGGAGTATGTGCAGGGCATTGTCCACGGCTTTGATGCCCCGCCATACATCGCCGTCGAAAAGAAGGTGGACTACAGTAAGTATGTACCGGAGGGCTTTGGCACAGCGGACTGCATCATTATCGGCGGCAACACCATGTATGTGATTGATTATAAATATGGCAAAGGTGTGCCAGTGGCAGCAGAGGACAGCCCTCAGATGATGCTTTATGCACTGGGCGCCTATTCAGCTTACTCATTTTTGTACCCGATTGAAAAAATAGTCATGGCCATAGTGCAACCCAGACTTGACAGTATATCAGCGTGGGAAATGCCAACGGATGGCCTGCTATACTGGGCAACCAACACAGTCATGGGGGCGGCGGAAGCGGCGTTTAAAGGTGAAGGTGAATTTGTGTCAGGTGACCATTGCCGGTTTTGTCGGGCAAAATCATTGTGCCGGGCACGGTCGGAGTTTAACACGGCCGTTGAGGATAAGTACCCGGATAAGCCGCCGCTTTTATCCAATGACGAGGTTGGCCAGCTACTTTTAAAGGCCCAGGACTTGGCCAAGTGGATTAAAGACCTTGAGGATTACGCCTTGGGCGAGTGCTTGGCTGGTAACGAGATCCCTGGCTGGAAAGCTGTCGAAGGCAGGAGCGTCCGGAAGTTTATCGATCACGATGCGGCATTTAAGGCCTTGATGGACAGCGGCATCGAAGAAGCTATGCTTTACGAGCGCAAGCCGTTGACGTTAGCGGCCACAGAAAAACTGGTTGGTAAAAAGAAATTTGTTGAGCTAGTAGGTAGCTATGTTGAGAAGCCGCCCGGAAAACCTACCCTGGTGGTAGAGAGTGACAAGCGGGAACCGATTAAACAAAACCTGGATAAAGTGTTTAATTAATCAAAAATATCAGGAGGTAATTTAATTGACCAATAGACCAACAAACGTAACAACAGGTAAAGTGCGACTAAGCTACGCTAATTTATTTAAACCTTATACCCGCCCGGGGTCCACTCAGGAGCCCAAATTCAGCACGACGATCCTTTTACCGAAGGCTGATGTGTTCACCAAACAACGGATTGACGCGGCAGTACAGGCAGCCATTGACGAAGGTGTTGGGAGTAAGTGGGGCGGGGTTAGGCCGCCACAGCTGCACATCCCTATCCATGACGGAGACGGGGTGCGGCCATCAGACGGTATGCCGTATGGGGATGAGTGCAAAGGCCACTGGGTCTTTACGGCGTCAAGCAACCGGCAACAGGCCGTGGTTGATATAAATGTTAATCCCATCATTGACCAATCGGAGGTTTACAGCGGCATGTATGCCCGGGTTAACGTTAACTTTTTTCCGTACAACTCCAACGGGCGAAAAGGTGTTGGATGCGGGCTGGGCCCAGTACAAAAGATTGCCGATGGTGAACCCTTGGGCGGCGGCATCACGGCAGAGCAAGCTTTTGGTACGCCAGTACCGCAACAACAATATGCGCCACCGACACAGCCGACACCATTACAATATCAAACACCACAAACGCCGATAACCCAGCAACAGCAACCACAACAACAGCAACATCCACAACAGCAACAGGTACAATATGATCCAATCACGGGAGCCCCCATTAACGGCGGCGTGATGGGGATATAATGAGACACTTATCCGTTGACATCGAAACTTTTTCCTCGGTGGACATCAAAAAGGCGGGACTGTACAAGTACGTACAGTCCCCCGACTTCCAAATACTTTTATTTGCCTACGCCTGGGATGACGATCCGGTCGAGATTGTGGACCTAGCCCAGGGCGAAGAATTACCACCGGAACTTATATCCGCTTTCACGGATCCCAGCGTAACCAAACACGCCTACAACGCACCGTTTGAATGGTATTGCCTAAATAAGTTTTGGCAAACACCTCTGAACCAATGGCAGTGCACCATGGTCCACGGCCTTTACTGTGGTTACACAGCTGGCCTAGCGGCAACAGCCATAGCCCTGGACCTGCCCAAAAGTCACCATAAGGCCAGCACAGGCACGGCACTAATAAGGACTTTTTGTGCCCCGTGTAAACCAACTAAAACCAACGGTGGCCGGACCAGAAACCTGCCGCGCCATGAACCGGAAAAGTGGGAGCTTTTTAAGGAATATTGCAAACAAGATGTGGTGGTGGAGAGGGGGATTAAAAGGCGGTTATCGGGTTTTCCGGTGCTTAGTCAGGAGTATAATTTGTGGCTTTTGGATCAGCAGATTAATGCCCGGGGCGTAGCGATTGACCGGGAGTTTGTTCAGGGGGCATTGTTTTGTGATGGTGTGGTGGGGGATGAATTGTTGACCGAGGCCCTG
>JAAZMR010000065.1 GCA_012798695.1 Bacillota bacterium
CTATGGAAAGGGCATGGTATTCGTTGCCATCCAGTTCAATAAAGGCTTCCTCGCCCTTGGTCCAAAAGGTGGTCACGCCATCACTGTATTTGGCACCGGAAGCGGATCGAACTAGAGGCAATCTTACCATTTGGCTATCTGGCAGGATAAGGGACAACATGTCTTCTTCAAAGTAGGCAGTAAACTGCACATTATCCGCCATAAAAACCTGACCTTCGGTAGTTACGGTCTCAGGTTGGGACTTGGTTTGGTAAACCAATATCTCCAACTCTTCAGGGTTGTCAAGGTCACTGGTGGGGTAAGGCTCGGTAGTTGCCCACAGTGTTTCACCTTGGTGATCCTCTATGACAGCCCGAACTCCGTAATCTTCCTCGGGGTGAATTGCACCAGCATCATACTTTAGCACAAAAGGAATCGGTACTTGGCCAGTAGGTTCAACTATCTCTTCTGCGATAATCAGGGCCTCGGAACTAGAGTGATTCGTCTCAACCAAGGTGATAGTAACCTTGCTATCTGGTGGTAGTGCTATACGCTCTCTATAGGTTACTACCCCACTTAATTCCCGAAGCTTTGAACCACTAAGCTGATTGGCAAGGACATAGGCGCTGAGCAGAAGTATCAACAGCACAGTTATCAGCATACGAAAACAAGTAGTGTTACGTGGTCTAGACATCTATCTCACCCCTCTACTTGGCAATCTTACCTAAGATACAGTGGCTTTTCAAGGCGGATTGCCTGTCAGTATCTATCGAAAGACCCAATAACAGGGCACCGTCTCACTGTTAGGTTCAAAGAAGAAATCTGCTTAATCCAGAACGTGCCTATGAGATGCGCAGCCAGGTTGGGCTCACCAGCCGCTGGTTAGATCGTCTATATCAATCCGAATAGACAAGGAGCGAGGAAATGAACAGCAGATCACGCAAGCCCCCTGTCACCACCGGGATTCCATGGCAGGCGGTTATCCGCTTCCTCATCACAACAATCTTTGCCCTGGCAGTGCTTTTCTTGTCAGCGGGAAATCTGCGATGGTGGGAGGGCTGGGCCTAGAAGGATCATTGCCAAAGGAGTACTCAGATCACATCGAGGAGTTTTTTCTAGGCTTATACGAAGCTCTCGGCTATGGGCAGGATATTGAGGCCTTTCCCTTGGCAGGTATGGGAGAGATCATTATTCTGGATGGCAAGGTGGATTCCGATGAGATACGTATACCAGTAATACCAGGAAAGCCAGACCTGCTGGATACATGGCCGGAGTGCGTAGAAAGATATGACCTGGGTCAGATGGCAGTCTACAAGATAGTCCTGATGCCAGACAACGATTGTGTGGTCAATATCTTCAGTGAGGTTGGGCAGCTTGATAAGAAAGTAGAAAACTGGTTGGAAGAACAGCTAGATTGGCCCGACACGTCAATTATCTAAAGCCCTAGTCTCTCTTAGCAGGGACTGGGGCCATTTTTGTGCCCAAATGCAGGGGAGAGATACCAATGAGAATCATCAACAACAACTCCTTTGGGGTGGATTTCTACAGTCCAATGGGCTGCCATGATGATGAGGTAGAGCAGTGGCTGGCGGAGCAGATATGCTTTGATTAGCCAGGCAATGGAAGAAGCGTAGGGCCTCAATCTCCTTACCATAGGGGGTTGGGGCTCTTTTCATGTTTATTATCTCGGGATATGGAAAGGGGTACGGGAAATGACTAAAGCTCAAATGCAGAACGGTAGGGGGACGAACCAGACCACGGAGGCGGCTAAACGGGTGAATATCGTAAGTGTGAAACTTTGCCGGGAATCGAGTATCTTACATGAGCCAAGATGTATTCGGCACCCTGGCGATGTGGCAGGGTTAGTCGAGGTGTTTCTGGCCGATAGTGACCGGGAGAAGATCGTTGCCGTATGTCTGGACACTAAGCATCAACCCACAGCTATTTCCACTGTTAGCATTGGCACCTTGAATTCAAGCATGGTTCATCCTAGAGAAGTCTTCAAGACAGCCATCTTATCTAACTCTGCAGCGATCATCCTGGCTCACAATCATCCTAGTTGCAAGCCGGAGCCTAGCAAAGATGACATTGACGTAACGAAGAGATTGGTGAGGGCTGGGGAGATTATCGGAATCGATGTTCTGGATCATGTGATCATTGGAGGTAATGACAATTACCAGAGCATCAGGGAGCTAGGGATAGTTGAGGGGATGCGATAGCGGTGTTCAATCA
>JAAZMR010000038.1 GCA_012798695.1 Bacillota bacterium
GCTCTTACCGATAGCACCGATAACTGTATCGAATTGAACTGGTATATTCCCAGTGGGCCTTTAGCCCAGCTCTATCTTGAAAAGGGACAGACATTGCCCCTCAAAATGGTACCTAACACTAGCCTATGGCAAACAACTTTGGAAGAACTAGGTGAGATGTACTGCTCCATGCAACCCCTACGGTTATATAGTGAGAACTCACCCTTTTATGATAGTGGATGGAGCTTAACTGGCTTTGTATCAAAAGACGTGTTACACAGTACCTCATATAGGGTACGCACGATGTTAATAGGTAGTATTGTGCTGACAGCCTTGGTGGCCTTGACTGCTATTTTCGTTTTGACTTACTTCTCCACCCGGAAAATTACCGGCTTGTCCCAGCATGTGAAACAAATGAATCCTTATGAAGAGATTCGCTTTAAACCCACGGGTTTGCGGGAAATTGACGATCTTACCTTTGCTGTAGAAAAGTTGCATAAGAGTGTGATTAACAGTGTTAAGGTAACTGATAAAATCATGGAATTGACCAATATGCCCATGGGTTGTTATCAGGTCGAATTTGACAATCCTTATGTTACCATTACTGGCTATGTCTACGATTTACTAGGTCTTCCCCATGGTACCTTAGTTTCCCAGAAACAGTGGGCCCAATACTATGGGCAGATAATGGCCCATCCAAGCGAAGACGATGCTAATACAGTTCATTACCACCATCCTGACACGGGACGGCAGTATTGGTTACGCATTAGTGAGGCTAATACCGACACGGGCCGCATTGGCACAATAATGGATGTGACGGATGATATTGAGACTCAACGCCACCTTGCCAAGGAACTGGATTACGACAGCCTGACCAGACTATATACCCGGACCGCATTTAGACGCGAGGTACATGCTGTCTTGCAGAATGAGCCAAATGCAATTGGCGCCATGCTGTTTATCGATTTGGACAACCTAAAATATGTGAATGATACATATGGACACGATGCAGGGGATCAGTATCTAGTTCAAGCAGGTGAGATTTTCGGTCAGTTCCGGCGTTATGGAGGTATTGCCTCCCGCATATCCGGTGATGAGTTTACGATTTATCTCCACGGTTATAAATCCAAAGAAGAGTTGGAACGGTTGATCCATAAGCACTTAAAAGAGGGCTCCACCATGATAAGGCTCCCCGATGGTAACGAACAACAAATGCGCTATTCCGGTGGTGTTGCTTGGTATCCTGCTGATTCCGATAATGTGACCGGGCTTTTGCGATTCGCTGATTTTGCCATGTATGAAGCAAAACATCGACACAAAGGTACCTTGGCTCATTTTAACCGCGATTCCTATCGGAAAAACATCTATCTGTTAGAAAACCGTGAGGCTATCAATAAAGTGATCGATATTTCGCATTACAAGAGCTAAGCCCTACCATCGTCCAGTTATTGCAGGAAGGTACGGTGAAGAGTTAGAGTGGTTTGCACGACACTGCCCGCCCCGATGACGCTGCGAGACCCTGTCCCTAATGGTGAGCTTGTTTCACCCAGATGAACCCATTACTTTCTTCACGGATATCTGCAATGTCGCCCTTCGCCAGATACCGGGGTAGGTTCTCCCACTCCTTGAGTACTCTTGCCTACCTGCAAGACCACGTCACCGGCTCACGACATGATCAGCCAACCCTACAAGTTCGAGCGCCGACCGAAGCAGAGAGTCGTCCGGACTGGCATGACGATTTCTCCGCCAGCCTCTTCAATCAATGAGCCCGCTGATCTGAAGAAAGCATCACTTAGACCCCCGTGATCCGGCCATGTTTTGACGAGATCCGAATATCCCTTTGCACTATAGCCGATGCTGCTGTAGTAACGAATGACCCTCCATTCCGCGAATCCCGCCCAGGATAGCATCTGTTCCTCCCTACGCCGATCTTTCATCTCCTGCGCTGCATCGAGGCCCTCAACGCGCAGATGTGGTACTTGATTCCGATAGACAAGATCAAGCTTTTCGTGAATTGGATCATGACCACGGAGGAAAGTGTGCCAGAAGACCCCCACAGCCCCTTGGGGTCTGAGCACCCGCAGAAGCTGTCGATACCCAGCGTCGGTCACCCAGTGAAAGGCAGTCCCCGAAATCACCAAATCAAACTTGTCGGAGCCGTTAGGCCATGTCTCAAATGCGGCGTTCTCGAAGGTCACGTTAGGATGGTTCTGGAGCTTCTTCTTGCACAAAGCCAGCATGTTTGCTCCAGGATCGAGTGCACACACCTGGAAACCCCTCCGGGCAAAGGGCTCGGTCGATTTGCCCGTCCCGCAGCCCACATCAAGAATATGAGCGCCGGGAGAGATCCTGGACAGCCATAGCAGATCTTCGATCAAGAGAGACGGGTACCCCGGCCGCGACGATTCGTAGAGCTCTGCCACGGCATCAAAGTATAGACGCTTCTCCATTGCCTATCCACCTCCTGTACTGTGACCAACACCGTTCCGGTTCCTTGGGTGTTTTGAGGGGTGTCATGGATGGAAACATCTCTCCTACCAAATCCCTGGCATCAAACGGCAGCGAACCCGCTTTGTGTAGCCGCGATAGCCCGGAAGTTCTTCCTGCAGCATGCGGTCTTCCAGGGCCGTGCGGATGATGGTTAGAGTAATTACCACGATAGATGGGATCACTACCCAATACGAGCTGAAGAAAACTGGCGCCGCAATCCATGCCAATATGCCACCTGCATACCCCGGGTGCCTCACCACTTGGTACGGACCAGCACTGACAACGGTATGGCCGCGATCAACCTGGACACGGACATGGGACGAAAAGAACCGATTGACCACCATCGCCCAGGTAGCGATCATGTTGCCGAGAAACATCACGCCCAGCGCGATAACCTGGATGTAGTCAGGCAGATCAGGTGTCCAACTGAAACGCTCGTCCAGCCCAGCGATGATCCAGGAAACCAGCGGCCCATAGACTGCAATCAGCGGAACGATTATCTTGTCCCAACCCTTGACATCCTTCTTTTGGCCAGCTTCTGCACGCTCTCTTGCCATATCCGGGTTTTTCAGGAGAATCAGCGATCGACTCAACACGAGAACAAACAGGGTCATGCCTGTGTAAGCCCAGCCCTCCCACCATTGCAGATGTCCCGCTGACAAGAAAAGCACTGCCAGTGTGCTATTCCGCCATGACCTCAGGTTCGGACTCCCACTCGAAGAAGCCATGTACGCCGATGGTACGATCAGCAATCTTCTCAGCCAAAAACCATCGCTCGTCAGGTGGTGCAGTGAAAAACCGTTGCGCGTCCATGCCCAATTGATTGTCCAGTGATACCAGCCTTGAGAGCAACTCCTTGCTTCTCGGGATGAAATGCCCATTGTTCCTGTACCAAAAGTTGAGCATCGAGCCATTCGCCATACACTCATACATATACCTAACGGTACAACCCACTGATTCCAATTCTGGTGCCCCCGTCATCGTAGATTAGCAAACACAACCATCCGTAGATATCCTTCATGAGCACTCGTTCTCCGTCCTGAATATCACCTAACAAAGTTTGTAAACACAGAGGCTTCTCTTTCCGGCAGTTCTACACCATTCTGAAGTCCCGCCTGTTTGCATTTCAAGAAGAACGCCATATTTCTTGCAAGTAGACGCATATTAAACAGGCCTTCCTTGTCTTCATATACATCCTCTGGCTTTGCACCGTGGACCATATTCCAGTATCTGGCTGATACAATCGGCATTTCATGTAAACCAAAATATTTGTTCATCTGATCATAAGTAGCTGTTGTTCCGGCTCTTCTTGCTGACATCACACATGCAGCAGGTTTCAGGTAGAACATTTCATTTGCATTCCCACCAAGCTCCGAATAGAATAGCCTATCCATAAATGATGTCATGTTTCCGCTAGCAGCAGCATAATGGACTGGCGTTCCAAAGATAAATCCATCTGCATCTTTGGCCATTTCCCTGAATTCATTTACAATATCATCAATTACGCATTTGCCGATTTTTGCACACTGCCTACAGGCAATACAGCCCGAAATCGCTTCATTGCCAATCCAAAATATCTCTGTTTCAATGCCTTCCTTGCTTAGTGTTTTGGCAACTTCCGAGAGTGCAGTATATGTGCATCCTTCCTTATGTGGACTACCGTTTACTAATATTACTTTCATCTTGTTCTCCTTTCCTTGTACCACCAAAACTTCTGCCATTTCCATCTCACATATGTTCCTCCCAGAATTCTATCGCATCATCTATCCAGCCTTCCGCGCTTGTACCGATTCCTAGTCCAAAACCATGTCCCAAACCCCATGTAGGATATTGCAGCAGCCAAGTCCTCGGTTGCTGCCTGTCCGCTTCCCACTCGATATTTCAATACGAATGCATTGTACCCTTTCTTACTGATCTCAAGAGCATATGGAAACCCTGGCCAAATCCCGTGAAAGCAGGGTGACTGATTACTAGCGACCGGTCATCTCACTGAGGCTTGAGGGGTAACGATCCCCTTTGACTGTAACCTTGGAGAGGACGCCTGCAATTGCCACAAGATCATCAGCCGTGAGTTTAACATCTACTGCACCGATATTCTCCTTCAGGCGCTCCAGCCTGCGGGTGCCGGGGATGGGTACAATCCATGGCTTCTGAGCAAGCAGCCACGCGAGTGCCATCTGCGCTGGCGTTGCCCCCTTCTTCTGGCCGATCTTGGCAATCTCACGAACCAGGTCGAGATTTGCGCTCCGCACCTCCGGTGCAAAGCGAGGAATCC
>JAAZMR010000075.1 GCA_012798695.1 Bacillota bacterium
GCCAGTTAGTACTCCAAGCGGGAGCCATCGGTGAGGGTGGAGAGGTTATGTTGCTAGATATGGGAGAACCCACTAAGATCAAAGATCTGGCAGAAGATCTCATCCGTTTCTCAGGCTTTGAACCCGGTAGAGATATCGAGATCGAGTATATCGGTCTAAGGCCGGGAGAAAAGCTCTTTGAAGAGCTACTACTAGATGAGGAAAACACTACAGCCACCCGGCATGAGAAGATCTATATTGCCAACCTGGCCGAATATGAGATGGACAAGCTCACTCATATCCTCGCAGAACTGGAGAAAGCAGGGGAAAGCGGCAATGAGGAGCATGTGAGGCTGATCCTGCAGGAGCTCGTGGGGACATACCATCCGGTGGAGACACCAGCATCGCTGGTGGCGGTGGCCGGGGAGTAGAGGGGATCTCTTTTGCTTGATAGGCATGTGATTTCATTGGAGCAAGAAAGAGGTATACGCGATGGGATGACCCCTGGGGCGGGTGATGTTAGCGAAAGGAAGATAAGGGGAGACTCATCGCCGTATCTGCTCAGTGTATGGGCGCTTCCACCGCTTGGCACGGATAGATTTGGGATCGGTGTTGGCAGTCATGAAGATTAGCCAACGTGAGCCTAGAATCGGCAGAGCCAGCCAATCTGTCTGTGTGTCATCAACCTTTGTCTCAGTTGCTGCAGGTAGTGCGAGAGACTGGGGAAATCGTTCATAGTGAAGTGTGACGAAGAAAAAAGCCTGGATCTATGCGGGTTTCCCGCACTAGGCCAGGCTATCTCGAAAAGCCACTGTAATGTCCGGTCAAGAGACTCAGTTAGGGTAAGTCCCTCAGGACACTTGGTCAAAACTTAGAACACATGAATAGCTAGTCCCTAATCATACTTGTCACTATCTGTGTTGCACAGCACGCAACCTGCAAAGTTAGCATGTTGCTCATTAACCAGATCACGAAACCATAGGCATCTTCTTTTTCTACCACGAATTCGCCTAAGCTCTAGACAGGTGTTATCTTCTGAGTCACGATGCACTAGGAGGCGAATAATGGTCTTACCATCTGACGGGCTTCCGTTGGCCCAAGGCTTGACAATCTCAATGCCATTCATGGACTAACCCACCTTTCGAATTTGCCCTAACTTGGTTGCTGTCAGGTAAGAGGGATCGTTAGTAGGTTAACAACTCAACTAATTGATCACGTATGCTAGACTACTTGCATCACTCCGGTGCCATGTCTGAACACATAACTCCAAGAAGCAACAGGCTCTCGTGATGCCCTTGACTCGTATCTGAATGTTAGGAAGTATCACTATCATAGATCAGGTCTGCACTGATGCAGAACAAACTCGCCTATAGCAGCGTTTCCAGCCTGCCATGATTCAAAGGGTCGCCAGCGGTTGTCTCTACCACAATGCATATAGATAGTTCTGCAACAGTACCGACAATCTTTAAGGTAGCCATTCGCTCCCCGAGCATCACCTACGAAATTAGAAACTTGGATATCACGATTTCTCATTTTTACTCCCCCCTCTCTTATGCGCAAGAAATCCATTGGGAATTCACACATCTCTCCTCAGAAAAACTATTGACAATTGGTCTCTTACAGTAATGCACATGTGTTTGTTCATGTATTTCGTTAGAGGTCAATGAATTTGGAGAAAACCGAATTTCAGGATATCCCATAAATCAACTTAGGTGGTACATAAAGAAAAAACCAGATCTATAGCGATCTGGAGTGATGCTTGGTATTCGATTTTGGGTGCCTGTTTTTCTCCTCCAAAACAACGGAATGTGTTTTGCTTCACCAAACTCCATCTAACAATTCTGTATGCATTGTGGTGTCCATTTTTGCATTAGTAGTTCACTACGATGCATTGGTAAGTCATGATCAAATTGATCGAGAAAACATTTTTGAACTTCTTCCCTATGTCAATTGGCTTAAAGGCTAACCCATGAGATTTCATTTAGTGACGGATAATGTAACTGCAGGTGTGAAAGCTTTTTGCAACCCATCTGCTTATCAAACATGCGAGCACAAACGAAAAGCCCCACCCCTGCGAGTGGGGCTCAAACTGGAGAAGCCAATCATCGTGATACTGTTACCAGACCCTAGTTGGTCGCCGCTATGGTCAGGGTCAATGAGCCAGCTCCAAATATTCCTGCAGGATAGTCTAAAGCATGAGCAGCTACTCTGACGTTCAGTTGCCTCTCCTCATACTGGTAGGACAGTGTTCCAGTGGTTCGGAACGGACCTTCTACGAACTTCCCGTTGTCTACCTTAGGTAATTGACCGGTGCTTGGATGGGCAAAACTGAAGTCTGTGTCGAAGACAGTGTCTGTGCTAAAGGCACCGGTGACGACATACCCGATATTCCCCCTCACCTTAGCAACGAAATCTTTGAACCCACCTGATTCCCCCGCGATAAATTCTATGGTCAGGGTGCTCGGTACCGATATCCTAACCCACGGCTTGACATCAATGCTAATATCAACCTGCCCATGTTGCGGAGGTGGACCAATAGCAGCAAACGCTACCGTGCCCATAGCCAATACCAACAACACTGTCAACACTAGTAATCTCCTCACCATTAATTCATCCCTCTCTAAGCTGGAATTTTCGGTTCGTTTTGATTGTATCAGCCACGACTCAAACTAAACTCAAAACACATTATGATTTCCGCTGTTTGCCCGAGTGTGATAATACTGAGTGTCTGATTGTCGCTCGCCATTTGGCACAGGGGCTCACGATGCTGACCCTCTTGCCCAACCCGCCGTATGCGAAGGTATAAGCTGAAAAACCCTTTCCAAGCTCACATAGAAGTTATGAAAGTTCAAAGCAAGCGGATCAATGAGTGCCGCTGAAGCCCATCATCTAGGGAAGCCAATCTCCTGGTCAGAATCGAGATACGAGGTGAGGAGGGTATAGATTCTCTCCACTAAGCGCACCAGTGTAAAAGGAATTCTCTGACGATAGTGGAATATTCATACTAAGACAACTACCTCTGAGGTTTACATAATCGGTAATACCGGAATGGGGGAGTATTTGTTGGGCAGAGATTTCCTACAGGCGAGAAGAATATCCAAGAGCTTTTCTGGCACGGTTGCCCTGGATAACGTCGACTTCGAACTTAAGGAAGGAGAAGTACACGCTTTAGTTGGTGAAAATGGTGCAGGCAAATCCACTTTGATCAAGATACTAAGTGGTATCCACAAGGCTGATCAGGGAGATATTTACCTTGATGGCAATCAAGTGGAGATTCCCGATCCACTCAGTGCCAAGCGCCTAGGTATTGCCGCTATTTACCAGGAGCCAACTGTTTTCTCCGAATTGAGTATTGCTGAGAATGTCTTCATGGGCCACCAAGCATGCAGCAGGCTGACTCGGCGAATTGACTGGGGCAAAATGTATGCCCACACACAGAGATTGCTCGACTCATTAGGTGTGAAGCTAGATCCGCAAGCCAAGCTAAAGTACTTGAGTGCTGCAGAGCAACAGCTGATAGAAATCGTGAAAGCCCTCTCCCTAAACTCTAAGATCCTGATTATGGATGAGCCTACTTCCTCACTTACCCTCAAGGAAATCGAAAGACTTTTTGAAACGATGCGGCGCCTCAAAGAGCAAGGCACCTCGATAGTCTTCATATCTCACAGGTTGGAAGAGGCCTTTGAGATTGCTGATCGGATCACTGTCTTGCGTGATGGGCGCTACATCGGAACTAAAGATATTGCCCGAGACAGTGTCAGTGTTGATGAAATCATACGAATGATGGTTGGGCGAGAGTTGACTGAAATGTTTCCCAAGCAAGCAGCCAAGATCGGATCAGAGATCCTAAGAGTAGAGCATCTAACCCAGCAAGGACACCTCTATGACATCAGTTTTGAGCTGAGAAAGGGAGAGATTTTGGGGTTCTCAGGGCTGGTCGGTGCTGGAAGAACAGAGCTGGCACAGGCCATTTTTGGGTTGGGGAAACCTGATAGTGGCAGAATCTACGTAGATGGCAAGGAAGTGAGGATCAGTAATCCATGGACGGCCTTGAAATACGGTATAGCTTATGTTCCAGAAGATAGGCAGGCTCAGGGATTGATCTTGCCCATGAACATCACCCACAATATCACACTGCCGATGATCGGCAGATTCTCGAAAATGGGCTGGGTAGATCAATATGGCGAAACCAAGAATGCGAAAGCATACGCGGATATCTTGAGTATCAAGGCCCGGGGACTATGGGAGCAAGTAGCCAAGCTCTCCGGGGGTAACCAGCAGAAGGTAGTATTGGCCAAATGGCTGGCCACCAATCCCAAGATACTCATCTTGGATGAACCCACCAGAGGCATAGATGTGGGGGTAAAGGTTTCAGTGCATGAGTTTGTGAGTGAGCTGGCCGCCCAAGGGGTTGGTATTGTCATGATATCATCTGAACTGCCTGAAATACTGGGAATGAGTGATCGGGTAATGGTCATGTTTGAAGGGAGAATAGCAGCGGAATTCAGCAGGGAAGAAGTAACCCAGGATAAAGTATTGTCGGCAGCTGTTGGAATGACCATTGAGCATAAACAGAGAGTGGGGTGAGACAGTGAAAGCAGCAGAGCACATAACGTCGGGTACAGAAGGAGTCTGGGAAAAAGTCTTGGCATTTCGCGAACTGGTGCTAACTGTATTCATCGTTTTCCTCATAGCAGGTGTCGGCCTCAGGAGTCCTCATTTCCTCAATCTCAGTAATTTCAAGGTGATCTTACTTGATGCCTCCATACTGATGGTGGTAGCCATTGCCCAGATGATGGTCATGCTGACTGCCGGCATTGATCTATCAGTCACATCCACTCTGGCGTTTGCGGGTATGGCAGTAGCGCTAATGGTGAGGGATGGCATCATTATAGAGCCTTGGCTGTGCTTAGCTGTGGGTACACTAATTGGCCTGGTCCTGGGCTCTATTAACGGGCTCTTGGTAGCTAAGGGAGGCATGCCCCCGATCATTGCCACCATTGCCACTATGACCATCTATCGAGGTGCCACTTACTTGATCAGTGGGGGAGCGTGGGTAAGTGCCCATCAGATGACCGATGGTTTCATATCCATAGCTAGAGGCACAATATTCGGCATACCCAATCTGGTAATGACCGTCGTTCTTGTCTCCCTCATCTTCCACTATTTCCTTGGTCACACTCCTACTGGTAGGAAGATCTATGCTGTAGGAGATAACCCCAATGCTGCCCGATTTGCTGGCA
>JAAZMR010000046.1 GCA_012798695.1 Bacillota bacterium
AGCCCATGTTAGCTCGCACTGATGGTACTGCTTGTGCACCTCCATATACGGCACACATCATGGCTCGAAATTGGCTAGCAAACATTTTCTCCTTGTCGTAGTGAATAGCTTTTGGACTAAAATCCGGAAAATCCCTGAATTCGTTCTCATCTAGGGGGCAAGAGAGAAGCAGCGGCTGTATGGGTGGCTTACCTCCCTCCCAGACTACTTCTTGAAGTTCTGCGGCCCTCTCAAAATCAAGTCTTCGTTCCTCTAGATAATCCATTTTTTCGTTAATAGCAGCTATCATGGAATTCCTCCTATGGTAGGCCCATCGAACAATGTTGCCTCTATATTTGCCCGTGACCGACTATGTAGATTCCACACGCTAGGGTCCATATTATAGGAAGCAAAGCCACTAACGTTGTGGCTGATTGCGTACTGAGCAACCGTGCGGGATTGGCCGCTCTGCAATCACGCTATTCTGCAAAATGGTACTTGTTCATCCATATGATAATCAGAAAGCAGAAGAGCTACGGAGAGGCTAACCCCCCCCGTAACTCCGCGTGACGCTCCTTACTTCTGACGAATAAAGAACTGCTCAGGATGTCCGTTACCTGGTGAATCAAACATGCAATCGGATACTGCACCATGTGATTCATCGGGTACGTTTCCAAAGTAATTCTTAACTACTCCAATACACATCGCACTTGGCACCAATCCCACAGTCCCGATGGACCAGACGTTCTCGGCATGCAGCTGAAGAATTTCCTGACCTACCCGAAGTTTTTCATCCGGATCTACAGTCATCTTCAACTGCTCGTATAGATCGATCAGTTGTTGCAGTTCTTCGGTCGGGGGTGCCTCTCCGCCTTTGCCGTCAGTGAGATACCAGGTAGTGGTGAGGGGTGCAAACCAAGAGTCACCGGTCGCTGGAACCCACCAACATGGATAGTACCAAGGCTGAGATGCACGGTCCATATTCCATGCGTTCATCTCATGGTCTCCGGCGTGAGCCCGCGCAAAGAATAGTCCTCGCTCGATGGTATTGATAGCGGTCTTTACTCCCACTGCCTCCCAGTACATCTTGATCATTTCACAAACATCAACCCAAGGACCAAATACAGGAGCAACATCTATAGTAACCATAAGCGTCTTACCGTCCGAGCGTAATCTGAATCCATCTTTGCCACGTTCGACTAATCCCACAGCATCGAGCATCTGGTTGGCTCTCTCTGGATCATACTCAGCATAGGCCTTCTCAAACTCTGGCCTGTAATAAGGAGACTCTGGTATCATTGTAGCTTGCCGCGGCTCACCGAGCCCGAGATAAATCAAGTCATTGATCTCCTCTCGATTTACCGCTAGCGATAGAGCTTGACGAAACTCAGGCCTGATGAAGATTTCCTGAAGAGCTAGATCCTTCACGTTCTGGTTGATGAATATGGCTAGGTCTGACCCGAGAGCTGGTATCCACTGGATCACCCTATAATTCCCCTTCTCAGCATTTTCCCTTAACAACGTAAAGTCGCTTACATTAATGTGCCTAAGCTGCATATCCAACTCGCCTGCCACGGCTTTCATGGTCACCATTTCGGCGTTCGCTGCTAGCTCGTGAACAATCCGATCAACATAGGGAAGCTGGTTGCCTTCGGGATCTACCTTCCAGTAGTATGGATTCCGCTCCATTATCCAATTTTGAGCGGTCGGGAGGTTCATGGGTTTCCAGGCTTTATGGGTAGGTCTTTCTGGATTGACTATCCAGTCATCCTTGTTTTGGAAAACCTGATACCAGTACTCCAGACCCTCTTTCTTAGCTATTGCCTCTAACTTCTCCATTGGTGTATAGGTCGGGTGAAACTGTTTGAGGTAATGTTTGGGCAGGAATACCGGTACACTGGCGAGCGACTCCAGGATAAGGCCATTGGCATATGCGAAGTTTATCCTTACCGTATAGTCATCCACCTTCTCTACAGTACCAGGTACACCGCCAGGTGCCATCCACACCGGGAAAGACGGATTCAGTTCTTTATTTAAGAGGTAATCCTCATACCAGAAAAGCACGTCATCAGCGGTAAAAGGATGGCCATCTGACCATTTCATCCTTTTTCGTAGGTACAGAGTGATGGATTTCCCGTCGGGCGCAATTTCCCAAGACTTGGCCACATTCGGTTCGACCGTAGTACCCGTCAAGTCCCATCTCAAGGTATTATCATAAGTCAATCGAGCTGGACCGGAGCCGTCCGTTGGACCAAGCCAGATTCTTCTCCATGTACCACCGTATTCTCCTATTTCTGGACTACCGCTGGTTCTTCGGGAAGCCGCTGGTCAACTGGTGGTAACTTGCCCTGCTCCACCAGTCCGGTAAGTATGGGTGCTTCGGCAGCTAAGACCACCGATCCCGCCAACAGGGCTATACAGCAGGCAATTACCGCACACAAGAGCAACGATGATAATCTACGCATAATCCATTGCACGCTCCCTTAGGGTGTTTCTTTCTCTATAGCTTAGTTTCTTAGTCATGGGTGGCCCATGCTCTCTGTTCTACCATTCCGACCTCATAACTGTGCAACTAATAATATCGGAATCGAAAAAAGAGGTGCTCCACATCCCCCCCTCCCTATTTGTGGTTAATAGCACGTCTCCACTGATCAGGATAAGAGTCCCTATGGCGACATGTTCCTCCAATCTTATCCAAATCCTTCTTGTTTTTTCCTGTTTATTGGACATTTGCCACGTAAGAATAGACTCTTTGGTGTGGGTAAGGATAGCACAGATGCACGCAATTGTTCTGTATTGCAGCAATATTTATGTTGAATGGAGGAATGAGAATACTGGCGGCGAATTTCGTAAGGGAACACTTACGATCAGCTCACATTTGGAGCCCACATTTTCTGTAGACATACCCAGGCTATTTGCTTGAAACCTTCATTAAAAAATCGAAGGCTATATGTTGCCTGGTGATGATCAAGAGCACATAGCTCAATATCACGATACACTAGGCATACTGTATTAGAGAGAATGCAAAGCCGGGAAATTCGGACAAGTTGATTTTAACCATATACATGTTAGGAGGGGTAATCGACGCTGCATGCTTAGGGATTAAGATCCAGATTCCATGGCAGCATTTTGAGCCAAAAAGGAGGCCTTAAAGACCATGAATGTAAAGGCTGTTGTGATCGGAGCAGGGAATATCTCCAACTCCTGGTTTCCTTTTCTTATCCAGGAGGGAGTTGACATCGCTGCTGTGGTAGATCTGAACATCGAAACGGCACGAGCCCAGATCAAAAAGTATGGTTTGAGAGCTGTGGCATCAACTGAACTAGAAACCACATTGGAAAAGCATCAGCCGGACTTCGTCATTGATTTGACCATACCGGAGGCCCATCGCCAAGTGACCATCACTGCTTTACGGGCCGGTTATCCTGTTTTGGGGGAAAAACCCATGGCCACCAATATGAAGGATGCCAGGGAAATGGTAAAAGTCTCCAACGAGACAGGGAAAATGTATGCTGTCAGCCAGTCTCGGCGCTGGGATCAGAACCACGACATCCTACAGCGAACAATCGCATCAGGAGCTATCGGACAGGTGACGGCCATCAACTGCGACTTCTACATCGGAGCCCACTTCGGTGGATTCAGGGATGAAATGCCCAGCCCCCTACTCCTCGATATGGCCATTCATCACTTCGATTTGGCACGTTTCTTCACAGGGGCCGATCCTATCGCCGTATATGCAAAAGAATATAATCCCGCAGGGTCCTGGTATAAAGGCGATGCTGCTGCATCATGCATTTTTGAAATGACTGATGATATAGTATTCACATATGTAGGTAGCTGGTGCTCTGAGGGCTGCCATACGAGTTGGAATGGAAACTGGCGTGTCATCGGAGAGAAGGGCACATTAATCTATGAATTTGATCAGGTTCCCTATGGCGAAGTAATCGAGCCAGGCACAACCGGGTTCCACCGTCCTCTGGAGAAGATCGAGGTCGCTGACTCCCCATTGGAGGCTGTTAGCATGCATGGGGCAATTTGCGAAATGATCGAGTTTCTCAAGACGGGCAAAATCCCACAGACCAAGTGCAGTGATAATATCAAGTCTTTGGCCATGGTTTTTGCAGCTATCGAAAGCTCTAGAAGAAAGCAACGCCTAACAATAGAAGTATAAATAATGCTGGGGAGGTAGAAAAATGTATGAAAAGCAGATCCGAATTGGTACATTGGTGAATGGCGGTGCATCAACTGCCGAATATATCAGGCAAATTCTCCCCCATGGTTTTGAGTCATTCACCATCACCTTCTGGGAAACCTTAGGTGATGTGGATCTAACCAAATTAGCAGACGAAGTCAATGAAGTGCTGGACGGAAGTGATGCCATCATCAGCGCGGTTAGTATTTTCGGCAACCCACTGATGGATCATGAGAAAGCTCGTGCAGCCAGAGATGGCTGGGTCAAACTCGTCGATGCAGCTCACCTGTTTAACTGCGATCTGGTTAGTGGCTTCACAGGCAGAATCGTGGACCGGCCGATTGAAGAGTCAATCCCCCGTTATGCCGAAGTCTTTGGCCCTATAGCTAAACGAGCAGCAGATAAAGGTGTACGGCTCGCCTTTGAAAACTGCGACATGCACGGAGACTGGAACCGGGGTGACTGGAATATCGCTCATAATCCCAAGGCTTGGGAAATGATGTTTGATGTCTTGCCAGCAGACAATGTGGGCCTTGAGTGGGAACCATGCCATCAGATGGTAAACCTGATTGATCCCCTGCCCCAACTCCGCAAGTGGGTATCGAAGGTATTTCACGTCCACGGAAAAGATGCCACGATATTGTGGGACGTGATACGAGAATATGGTATCGGTGGTGCCAAAGAATTCGTTTTCCATCGCACCCCAGGTTTTGGAGATAGTAATTGGACAGATATCATTTCGGTGCTGCGCAATGCCGGGTATACAGGCAGTATCGATATTGAAGGATGGCATGACCCTGTGTACCGGGATGAGTGGGAGATGACTGGACAGGTACATGCTCTCAATTACCTCAAGCGATGCCGGGGCGGAGCCTATGTCCCGAATCCAACTACAGAGTAATAGAAGTGGCATGCTTACTGTTGATCTAGATAGATAAGTAGATTATCTTATGGCTATAGGTGAGTCATAGACAATTACGGAGCGGGCTGCTCATAGGATAACTAGTGGGCAGCCCGCTCATCTAAGCCGTGTGATGGTTCTTAACCAGTTTCTGGGTAATAACCATCGCATGTCTTTCTCATCTTGAAGCTCTGATGATTAACCCCTGATAGGCAGATCCGCTCCATCTTTTAGGAAAACGGGGATTTCATCTATAGGCGTCTTTACTTCAATTGTCTGTCCGCCACTGTGGGTTTCCCCAGTCCAAGCATTTTCCCACCGGGCACCTTCTGGCAGGTATACGTTTCTTGTCTTCAGGCCCGAGTAAAGCACTGGTGCTACCAGTACGTCGGGGCCAAACATGTATTGATCCTCTATGTTCCAGGCTTCCTCATCTGTTGGGAAATCGTAAAACAGCGGCCGCATTAGTGGGGTGCCCTTTTCGTGTGCGGCTTTCATTAACTGCTTTACATAAGGCTTGATTCTTTCTCTCAGGTTGAGATACTTGACACAGATTGCGTATGCCTCTTCACCATAGCTCCATACTTCGTTATCTGCACCGGAATTGCAGACACCCCCGCCTTCAGTACCCAATGGTTGCGAATGGGGGTCGCGGTCACCGTGGACACGCATGACTGGGCAGAATGTACCGTACTGGAACCAGCGGACAAATACCTCTTGGAACTCTGGATCATCCGGGCAACCACCGTGAAAACCTCCGATATCTGTTGTCCACCATGGTATACCGGCAATACCCATATGCAGACCTGCCACCAGTTGATTGCGCATGCTCTTGAAGGAGGAGTGAATGTCTCCAGACCAAACTAGGGCGCCATAGCGTTGGCTCCCGGCCCAGGCACAGCGCACCAAGTTCACAATATTATCCTGGCCCTCTGCTCGCATGCCATCATAGAAGGCTTTGGCGTAGGCAACGGGGTAAATGTTGCCAACTTGCACAACCGGTCCTAAGTGGTAGCGGTATAAATCATAGTCATAGTACGTGTACTCTGGCTCTGCTTCATCCAGCCAGAAGATCTTGATGCCATGGTCATAGTAATTCTTCTTGATCTTGTTCCATACATATTTCCGGGCCTCTGGATTGGTGGGGTCAAAGTGAATGGTGTTGCCGTGGAAGTCCATAGCGATGGGATGACCCCGATCGGCACGAATTAAGTAGCCCTTTTCCCGCATTTCCTCGTAATTTTCACTCTTGTGATCTACAGTAGGCCAAACGGAGATCATGACCTCGATCCCCATATCGTTCAGTTCTTTGATCATACCGGCTGGATCTGGCCAGTATTTGGGGTCGAACTTCCACTCACCTTGTCTTGTCCAGTGGAAGAAGTCAATCACAATAACGGAAAGAGGTAAACCTCGCCGTTTATATCCCCGTGCTACTTCCAGCAATTCCTCTTGGGTCTGATAACGCAGTTTGGATTGCCAAAAGCCAAGGCCGTAATCGGGCATCATGGGGACAGTGCCGGTAACCTGAGCATAGCTCTCCACGATCTCGCTAGGCGTATCGCCAGCACAGATCCAATAGTCCAGTACCTTAGTCGAGACCGCATTCCAACTGGTGAGATTCTTGCCAAAGGTAACTCGTCCTACCGCCGGATTATTCCAAAGAAATCCATAACCTATACTAGAAAGCATAAAGGGCACGCTGGCCTGGGAGTTGCGGTGGGCGAGCTCCAACTCACAGCCTTTTAGATCTAAGAAAGGTTGTTGGTATTGTCCCATACCATAAATTTTTTCTTCCGGAGTAGACTCAAACCGCATAGTTAAGCAATAATCGCCACCGAGGATCGGTTTGAATTCTCGAGCATCTATGTCCAGAGCAGAGGCAAAAGACGTTGGCTTAACACCTGGTACGTACCGATACTCTTTCCGATTTCTTACATACTCTTCTAGAAGCAGCTCTCCCTTATCATTGTAGAAAGTGAGCTTCCCGGAGTGGCTCATGGTTGCCTTGAGTTTTCCATTGACTATCGTTGCGCCAGTTTTGGAGATGGAAATCTTGCCACTAGCTTCCTTCTTTGGCAGCAGGGCCCAGTTCTCTATAGGCATCTCCGGCAACTTCGTGGCTCTGACCCGCATGCCATTTGGTCCCCAAGGCTGAATCCACAGCTGCTCCCCGTTATAAGTGAAGAATAGATAACCGTTCTTCTCGATAATCATAGAAGCACCTCCAGTTGTAGTTGGTTTCTGGCTGGTTGCGGTCCTCGTCTGTACTACCCCTGTTTTTCTCCTATCACCCCCGCCACAATGCTTTCTTAACAATATCCATATTTTCATGGGATTTCAGAACCATCTACCCCAAACACAAGGGGCTGTGGTTTTGCATCTATATGCCAGATACGTATGTGCTTCGTAATGGCTATTGTCCAATCGAGGCAATGCTCTTCATTTAACACATTCCACGCAGTATTTAGAAATCCTTCACTTTTTTAGGATGCTGCCTGGACAACAGCATCCTATGATACCGGGCACGATAGGCTGTTGGAATGGGCAAAATCCTCGGCGATGTTCTCATGATAAGCCTATAGATAGAATAAGAGGGCTGGTGGTCGAGCAATCTCAACCACCAGCCCTCTTGAGCACTTCAGCCATATCAATAAACGTACTCGGCAGTCACCTTTTCCCCTTCGACTGTAAACTCCGCGGTCAGAACTTCCCCATCGGGTCCATTTGCCCCTGTAGGCTGCTTACCACCTACAGCTACTAGGAACTTGCCTGGTTCAACTACCCGCTGGCCGCTGTAATCTACTAGGGCCATCTGGTAGGGTGTGAGGGTGAAGGACACAGTCTTTTTCTCTCCGGGGGCCAAGTAAATACGCTGAAAGCCTTGGAGAGATCTGAGTGGTACGGGTACCGATGCCTCCAGGTCAGTCAGATAAAGCTGTACGACTTCATCACCCGGGCATTTACCGGTGTTTTCGACGGTGACCTGAACTTGGATATCCTCGCCTGCCTGAATGGTGCTCTCAGCCAGCCGCAGATCCTTGTACCCAAATGTAGTGTAACTCAGCCCGTGGCCGAAGGGATATAGAGGTTCATCTTTGAAATAGCGGTAGGTGCGGTTTCCCATCCGATAGTCATCAAAGGGTGGCAGCTGGTCCAGGGATTTATAGAAGGTAACCGGCAACCGCCCTCCTGGGTTGTAATCTCCAAACAGCACATCAGCTATCGCAGTGCCTCCATCCTGGCCTGGATACCAGGCTGCCAGAATTGCAGGAACGTTCTCCTCTGCCCAATTGATCGCCACCGCACTGCCACTAAGCAAGACCAAGATAACCGGTGTGCCGGTGGCATGCACTGCCTTGAGCAAATCTTCCTGTACACCCATGAGGGTGATCTCCTCACGGTCTCCCCCGGCTCCCTCTTCTCCTTCGATCCGGCCGGTAATGCCCATCACAACGATGGCTACATCTGCCCAGCTGGCTAGTTCTACCGCGGCGCCAAAGCCTCTCTTCGAATCACCCATGATGTCACACCCATCGGTGTGATAGACAGTAGCTTTTGGTGAAACCTTGCTTTTTATCGCCTCTAAAGGAGTTGTGAAACGAGATGGAATACCGTTATAGTTGCCCAAAAGCGCTTCCAGGTTATCAGAGTTGGGGCCAATGACGGCGATTTTCTCTATATCTTTATCCAGAGGCAAAATGCCGTCATTCTTGAGCAGTACCATAGACTCCCGTGCCGTCTTGAGTGCCAACTCGCGGTGTGCTTCACAGTCATTTACTTCATAAGGAATCTGAGCATAGCTGACCATCTCGGGCGGATCAAACATGCCCAGCTGGAACCTAGCCTTAAACAGGCGCTTTAGTGCCCCATCCAGGGTAGCTTCTTTGACCAGCCCCTCTTTGACAGCATCGACCAAGAATGAGTACAAAGAGCCACAGCAAAGGTCACAACCATTATTCAGGGCCATGGCTACTGCTTCTACCGGAGTATCAACAATCTTATGATGTTTATAGAAATCCCCAATCGCCCAGCAGTCAGAGACGACATGGCCATCAAAGCCCCACTTCTCCCTGAGGATATCCTGCAGCAGGGTCTTGCTGCCACAGCAGGGTTCACCATTGGTGCGGTTATATGCACCCATGATCGCTTGCGCATTACCTTCTTTGACCGCAGCTTCAAAGGCAGGCAAGTATGTCTCCCAAAGGTCTTTCTCATCTACCACGGCATCAAAATGGTGCCGATCTGCTTCTGGCCCACTGTGTACCGCAAAGTGTTTAGGTGTAGAAATCACCTTGAAGTATTGCGGATCATCACCTTGGAGACCCTTGACAAAGGCAACTCCTACGCGACTGGTCAGATATGGATCTTCACCATAGGTTTCCTGACCTCTGCCCCAGCGCGGATCCCGAAAGATATTCACATTGGGTGACCACATAGTAAGACCGGTATAAATCTCCCGAATGCCCCGGCGGACAAATTCATGATGCTTGGCCCGGGCCTCGTCAGAGATCGCAGTAGCCACCTCAAAGATCAAATCATCATTCCAGGTGGCGGCCAAACCGATGGCCTGAGGAAAAACAGTAGCGATACCTGCCCGGCCTACCCCGTGCAGGCATTCATTCCACCAATCATACTTCGGAATCCCCAAACGTTCAATGCCCGGAGCACCATTCAGTGTTTGCGAGACCTTTTCTTCTAGAGTCATGCGGCTGACTAGATCTTCTACTCTCTCATCTAAAGGCAGATCCGGATTCAGGTAAGCTGGCTTTCCCGCAGACGTTGAGATACACTGATTCTTGTCATCTTGGCAACTCATGGGTAACCTCCTTGCTTAATTGCATTACTGATCATCTTTCAGAGTTCCCTCATCTTACTGGTTGATCTTCCTATGATAGCAATTTTCTCCAAGTGCAGCCTTTCTACCTTCCCATTCATAGCAGATCAAGATACGCACAAAACCATAGATAGCCGTGTCAAGACCAAAGAGCTACAGAAAGATGATCCTCCCTGTAGCCCCATGTATCTGCCTTGAGCTCTGTTCATCATTGCCCAAATCCATATGATATGCTACTAACCTCATCGCACGAAGTTCTTAGCTTAGGAATGCGGCTTTAACGGCCACTCACGGACACCACAGCGTGTTGCCCACTGCTCATAGAGTTTGCTCAGCTCCTCTACCACCGCGGGCTCCTGACCAGAGAGGTCATTAAGTTCTGTCCGGTCTACTTCCATATTATATAGTTCCCACTTGCCAGGGTACTTACAAACAAGCTTCCATTTCCCGGCTCGCACAGCACGATTTCCTTCATGCTCCCAGAATATCGGTTCCTCGCGCTGCCATTCACGGTTCCCGAATACCAGTGGAGCAAAGCTCTCTCCCTCAAGCGGTGTGATCGCCTTGCCGTTATACTCGGTTGGATAGACCGTACCAGAGACATCCAAGCATGTGGCCATTATATCCACTATATGAATCGGATTATGGAAAATCTGATTTGATCTCACTTTACCTGGCCAATGTACAATAAAAGGAGTGGAAATACCGCCTTCATGTACCCAGTGCTTAAATAGCCGAAACGGACTATTAGAAGCATTAGCCCACGGTAGATCATAACTCATGAACGTGTCATCAGGTCCAGGCTTAATCTTCGGCGTATTGCCTATCCGCATAGGTCGACCGTCATGGGTAGGAATATCATATCGAAATGGCTCTGCGTGATTTGTGTCCTCTGCAAGAAACTCCGCGCAGCCTCCATTATCGGATAAGAACATGATCAGTGTGTTTTCTAACTTACCATCTTTCTCTAGCTCGGCCATTATTCTACCAATCCCTTGATCCATCCTATCCACTTGGGCGGCATAGACCGCCATTCTCAAGTCTTCCCATTCCTTGTTAGGTGTGTCTTTCCACGGAGGAGCCGATGGATCCCGCGGAGATAGAGCCCACTCATTATTCAACAGACCCAATTTCTTGAGATTCTCATACCGTTTCTGACGTACTCCATCCCAACCAGCATCCAAATATCTCCCTACATATTTCTCAATATCCTCTGGAAGGGCATGCAGTGGCCAATGTGGGGCCGTGTAGGCTACATATAGGAAAAACGGTTCATCATTCGGCACATCGCGCAGCATTTGAACCGCATTCTCAGAGATGGCGTCTGTCAGGTAATAGCCCCCGCCACCCTCCTCAATCAGTTCTTCATTTCGCATCATGTATGGAGGGTTGAAATAGCTACCGCCACCACCTAACATCCCATAGAACTCATCGAAGCCTCGTTGAGTTGGAATAGGATGCTCAGGTTCGCCCGGCGACCACGTTTCTGGCTTATTGGCCTGATAGGCTCCTCCGACGTGCCATTTCCCTGAAAGCAATGTATGATAGCTTGAGGACTTCAAAGCCTCGGCTATAGTAATACAGTCATCTCGCAGAAAACCTTGATATTCTTTACCTACACCAGCGTCATTCACCATATGCCCGACTCCTGCTTGGTGAGGGTATAAACCGGTAAGAATCGAGGCTCGCGTCGGGCAGCAACGAGCACAATTATACATTTGGCTGAACCTGGCTCCATTGGCTGCCAACTTATCTAGATTAGGTGTATCGATTTCAGAACCGTAACAACCAAGATCTGAAAACCCCATATCATCCGCCATGATCAGCAGAATGTTTGGTCTGTTACCTTGCTTATTTGACATAGACTCACCCCTTATGGCTTCTCAATGTAGAATCATCCACCGATTCCCATATCGTTTCTGCGCTTTGACCGTCCCCTTGAAAGCTTTGACAGCCGAATACATACCGCGAGCCCCTACATCCCGGGAATCAATGTCTATCAGTAATGTAGGGCAAGTATCAGGAGTGCTCAAACGCCTGATAGAGGACAGCGCCCTGAGTATCCCGCGGCACTGCTACATCAATGAACTCACAAATTGTCGGCACAATGTCCGTTAGCCACACCGTCCGATCTAGTGTGGCGCCCCGGCGAATGCCAGGTCCCCTCATGATCAGTACTGATGAGTTAGAACACAGCCCCCATCTGGCGGTTGACAGTTGCTCTCCATGAACTCCACCAAACGGCTCCCGAAGGGTAAACAGAATGTCGCCAACTTTCTGCCCACTGGGATCGCCATAGAGTCCTACATAGCGCATATCCCCTTTTCGTAAAACTAGGTTAAAGGGATGAAGGCTTGTGGTTGGCTCTACGTAAGCATGCAAGGCCGCCTTTATCTCATCACAGGTCCGATCAAACTCTTCAGGAGGCACTATTCCTTCCGGTTCACGACCCTGGAGATTGACGTTGACAAATATCCCATTCTGAACATAGGCACGGGTCTGGTCCCAAATAACCTCACCCTCCGCATTACGGACCAGCAATCTTGCTTCTTCCAACACATCATGCACATTGATGCGGATATGACCGGGCAATCCGCCATGATCACTGATCACGAAGATCGCAGTATTCTCATCAGCCTGATTCATAATCTGACCCAGCATCCGATCCACACTCTCATAAAGCTGTTCAATGAATTCGAGATACTTATCTCCGATTTCTCGATCGCTATTTGCAGCCGGATCAGCTACCCCTAGGCAATGATGGTGGGCACAGTCAATGCAGTGGACTTGAAGCATACAAAGAGCCCAATCCCGAGTCTTGGTCAGATAATTCACAGCATTGGCCATCCACTGATGTTGGTAATCGGCGAGCTCCAACATCACCGAAGTGTCAAACCAAGCACTACGCCAATCGTGACCGAGACCCTCCCAGCCGATATCAGTTATAAAGGGACCAACATTCTCATATAGCTCTCTGCCTATAGGTTCTGGGAAAGCAAAATGCTCAATATCCATAATCTGGGTAGCGTAAATGCTCACCAACTCTCCGTCTCCCGACAATCTTTCTAACTTAAAACGGAGCGTGCCTTCTCGCAAACCGTCAACTGTATCAAACTCTTCAGCTAACCAAGGTGACCACTCTCCTAGCCCCAACTGCGCTATCTTATCGCTGGCCGATGGATCTTTGGCAATGACAACTCGATTATATTCTTCGCCATTTCCCGCGTACACAAAAACATAAAAAATCTTACCTGGCGGTAAAAGCTTACACACTGGTGTATTGATACCAATGTTTTCAGGCTTGGGCTTCTCGCGATCGGGGACTCCATAGAGGGCTGTACCCTCGTCCATTCCTTCAAATGAATGCCCTCCTAGACCGCGTGCCTCAAATACCATCTCTCCCATCAACACTGGCTTACTGCTCTTGGGCAGAGCAACCGTGCCCCCCAGTTCTCGCAGTTTCAATGGGGCATTTCTCGGTTCTTCGGTAGAGAAGAGATGTGCCCCATCGATCTGATGCGCACAGGGTCTGACATGGCACCCGCATACTTGAACTCCGGTACTCATCGTTGGTGGGTGCGAAGCCGGATATTTGAGTAAGATGCTTTGCTTGCCCGCCCGCTCCACTGCATCCCAAATAAACTCGGCCTCGCTTTCCTTTGAACTATACCCTGACATCCAACCACCGTGGAGCTCAGGGGGTTGGAAAACCTGAAAAGACATAACTTGATGCGTGCCATTCCAGGCACCAGTAGCGATAGTAGTCCAGTTTTCAGGTGTCGAGGTGGGTAAAGATGAAAAACAATGGGGTGCAAAAGTTCCTTCTTCGAGCATTCGGCGGAAATTCGGAAGCCTACCGTCTTGAATGAGGCGAAGGATAAACTCAGGGCTTGCCCCATCCACTCCAATAAGAATGCACTTCTTGTCCTTCAAACAGATCTTCCTCCCCGCTTAATGTACATATAGTGTCTTCATCAGCACTCTAGCGATCAGGCCCCGAAACCGGAGCCTGATCGCTAGAAGTATCACTGGATCCTACTAGTCTTATCTTCTGTCTCTTATTGCTTAAAGAAAAACTGCTCAGGATAAGCGTTTGCAGGAGTCTGAAGTGCGTCGTCCCAAATGATTCTATCGGGCACATTCCGGAAGTTGTTCTTCACGATAGCTAATTGAGGAGTTTCCCCGACTGCACCTATCATCCAGATATTGTCCTTATGAATATCAGTCATTTCCCTAAAGAGTTCGTCCCTCGCACCTTCGTCGGCCGTGGCCTTCACTTCTTCCCAAATCTCGAAAATGCGCTTGACCTCTTGAGGCGGTTCTTCCCCGGCTTTACCTTGTGAGGTATACCACTGCCCCCAAAGCGGTGCCCAAGGGCTATCACCGTAAGCAGTGCCCAGGAGCCTATCTGGGTTGATTAGGAGAATATTAACCCGCCGCATATCCCATACTCCGATTTCGACCTCATTTGCATTGCATCGGACATTATATAGAGAGCGGTCTTCAGGTTTTAGCACCGCCTTGATACCGATATTCGCCCAGTACCTGGTGGTGACCAATTCCAGGACATCATCCCAAGGTCCAAAGACCCCAGAAGCAAACTCAATCGTCAGTGCCAACGGCTTACCATCGAGTCCGAGCCTATACCCCTCTGCATCGTACTCAGTCAGCCCCAACCCATCCAGAAGTTTGTTGGCCATATCTGGATTAAATTCTGCATATGCCTTCTCCCATTCAGGATTAAAGTTGGGGGAGGTGCTGACCACAGCGGCCTGACGAGGCTTCCCCAACCCGTAGTAGACTAACTCATTAAGTTCCTCACGGTCGATCGCCAAAGAAAGAGCAACTCTAAAATCCTTTTCCCTGAAGAGTTTCTTCAGTTGATCATCCTGAACGTTTTGGTTAATATAGAGCACCGGACAGCTTGCGTTGGCGTCAATCCACGTCATAACTCTGTAATCACCTTTGGCCCTATTCTCCATGAATAAGGGATAGTCGGTTACCGCGATATGACGATTCTGCATGTCAAGCTCTCCACTTAGAGCTCGCATGTTAATGATTTCCTTATCTTGTGTAAGCTCATGGACCATTTTATCAATATATGGGAGCTGATTGCCTGCGGTATCGACTTTATAGAAATACGGGTTTCGCTCTGCAACCATACGCGTTGTGGTGTTGGAAACCATTTTCCACGCGAACACAACGGGTAACTCTGGGTTTTGGAGCCAATCTTCTTTCGCCGTAAAGAATTGATCCCAAGAATGGAATCCATCCGCTTCAACCATAGCCTGAATTTCTTCTTCGGGCACGTAATCAATATGAACTTTCTCTAGATAATGCCTCGGTGCATAAAAGCCGCCATAAAGGGCTTGACGGTGAACAAAAATCGGATATGGCTTGGCAAATTTCAGCCTAAAGGTGTAATCATCTACTTTCTCCAGAGTAGGCGCTTCCCCATCTGTGGATAGCCATTCAGGTACTATTGGATTTAAGTCCTTGTTGAGAGTGATATCTTCATACCAAAACACCACATCATCGGCAGTGAATGGATGTCCATCGGACCATTTGACTCCTTTTCGCAGATAGAAGGTAAATGTAGTTCCATCGGGGGACATTTCCCATCTCTCAGCTAGATCCGGTTGAAGCTCACTACCATCGGCATTGAAACGAACGAGACGTACATGCCCAGCTACTTTATTGGGCCCAGAGCTGTCTGATAAACCCATCCAGCACCTTCTCCACGTCCCACCATATTGCCCGACCTCTTGCAAGGGCTCAACAACAACAGGGTTCTCAGGAAGTCTCTCTTCTACTGGTGGAAGTTTACCCTGCTTTACCAGTTCAAGTAACTCAGGTGCTTCGGAGTATTTCGCTTGTGCAAAGGACGGAGAAACACAAATACCAAGACCAAGACCCATGATAACGGTACAGACGATGATAAGCATTAACTTCTTTCTCGTCACTGCAAGTCGCTCCAACCATTTTTGAATCACAGTTCGCTCGATCGCACTCCACTAATGAACATCTTTACACTCAAACCCGTTGCCTCACCTCCACTCTTTAGCCCGTAGTTTACTGATGTCTGCTTCGGCTATCCTTTCTACGGTTTTGTAACATTTTTCCGATAGCTACTATAGTAATTCCCGGTTCTTTACCAAAATCCTTCCATTCCACTGTTTTGCCTCATAGTCACCCTTAAAGGCTCGTTGCAATGCCACCAGCACTATTTCATCTATTTGTCAACTCAGCCATCCACAAGTTGCCGGGAAATATGGATATGCACACTTTTGCTATATCTTCGGATCATCTATCTATTCCCGTACTTTTCCACGGCATAGCATATTGCTCGCAGGTTCTCAAAAGAGGTTCCCGGACAAATGCTCCCCACCGTACTCACAATCAGCTGGCCCGTATTGCCTGCCTGTTCAATATCTCGTTTAACACAATCGATCACATCTTCTGGCTTTCCATAAAGCAAGACATCCAGTGGGGGCACCTGTCCCCGAATGGTCACATCTGGCATCTTTTCTAGGATATCTGGAACTTGGATATAGGGATCGACGTTGACTTCATTTACTCCGATTTCCCGCAAGGCATCCAAGTGTTGAATCATATGGAAGTCAGCATGATAATGCCGCACATCATTTTCTCCAGGAGCAAACTTCTCAAAGATCTCTCGTTCTGCTTCCATCATAAAGTCTCGATACAAGCTAGGTGATAACATGCCTGTTACGTCACTTGCCAGTGAGAAACCACTCCGTTCTGCAGGATAGCCTGTGACTTCCCGCATCACCTGCATGTATCTGATCCCAGTATCTACCCAACACCGCACCAGTCTTTTAATCTGGTCGGGATAGATCATGATCCATGTCAAGAAGTTGGTGATTGAGCAAATCTGCCCCAAAGTTGTGGCACAGCCTTTGATGCCCCAGCCGTAAGCCACATCAATGTCATAATCCGCCTTCAGTCTTTCCCTCCACTCAAGGAACTTAGGGACAAGCCCTTGATTGAGCAGATCAACATCCTCCATTTTCTCCACCAAGTGATCAATTTCTTCTGGGGAATTAACTACCGGATCAAGTGTAGGGGTAGCGTTGTGTCTGTAATTCACTTTGCCCCCATATATAGAAGCATCCATCACTACACCAAAATCGATGGCGGGCTTGATTGATATCCCCAATTCCTTCTCCGTTATTGCACTACACTTGAGCCTATGCTTCTGCTGGTAGGCATAATCACTATAATACTTGGAGTTGTCCAGCTGCAGATATTCACATATCCAATCCCCATCCAGGGCTATGCCGATGGGAACTCGTTTGCTTGTTCGCCCCTCACGAAGACTCTGCTCGTTCTTTAGCCAGAAGTTGCGGAGATCTAACTTGTAATCCATACACCCTGCTCCCTTAAATGTAATTGTAGAAGATAACTCTTCAGTCTAAGTTTACTAGAATCTTGCGTCTCAGTACATAGACAATCTTTCTCCATTTGGACAATTTTGGCCTGATGCATATATCGCTGGTGATGCCTGATCGGGTCTGGTTGATAGCGTGGGTAGCTTTCATCTGTTCGAGATATCTCGGTCAAGCTGCGGTGAGCTGGGGCATTGCTGGAAACGAAAGAAAGCTGCTATAATGAACATGAAGGCACCAATCTTTTCTCAAACAACCTAATGGACTTATCTAAAATACTACTCGCTGATCAGAAACGGAGGGAAGCAAGTGCAAGGCCTGGGCACTAGATTTGCTGATCTACAAAACATGACCCCTCATTTCATCAAGGTCGTAGAACGAATCAGCACCCCTAGTTGGCGGATTGCGGAAGGAGCTTATCAAAGCCACAACCTGATCTTAATATATGATGGGTTGATGATCCTCGAGGCTGGTGGCCAAGAATACACGGCTACCTCGGGAGACATGGTCTATTTCAGAGCCAATGAACAACGAAAAGCCAGAACCGTGAATCACTCCCTGCTGCGCTGCTTTTCTGTAGACTTTCTATATGCCTGTCTCATCTGGGATGAGCCCGGCTGGCAGCTAGCCCAACCACCACTTCCCTTTGATACCATAGAGCCTGTAACTGACTCAATCCTGTTCTCTAGGTTGCTGGGGCTATTCTCTGATCTAAACAAGGAATGGCATTCAACCAAATATAACCGGATCAATCATTGCCGCGCGCTCTTTACGGATATCATCACCTCCCTCCTGCTAACTAAGGGCGGGTTACAGGTCAACTATGATAAGATCCAAAAAGTCGAGCGAATTATTACCTATCTAATCGATCACTATCGCCAACCCATCGTGTTGGCGGATCTGGCTCAAATAAACCAAATCAGTATTCCTTATACCAGCAAGATCTTCAAAGAGGTAACCGGCATGACCCCTTTCGAATACTTATCTGATATTCGGATCAGTAAAGCGAAAGAGCTGCTCACTGATGGCCATTCGGTATCCGATACTGCTCTACAAGTCGGTTTTACTGACCCGGCCTACTTCAGCAGACGCTTCAAGCAAAAGGAAAGAGTCAGCCCCCTTCATTATCAGCTCATGGTCCGTCGAGCACACATTGAGTGACCTCATACCGGCTAACTAGGCACTGGAAACCTATTGTCAAGTAGAAGCCCATGAGCCTTGCACAGATCTACCTTTATTCAGATCTCAGGCCATGGTCTGTGGTATAATTGAGTGGCTATTCGACCAGACACAGCCGAAAAACAGGAAGGGGAACCGCCTTGAATGACACTACCAAAGGATACATGTGGCTCTTTTTGACAATCACCGTTTTTAGCACATATGAAGTTGTGGGCAGTACCTTGGCACAGGATATCCACCCACTATGGGTTAATACCATCCGATTTTCCATAGGTGGTTTGGTCTTGCTCCCTTTGGCGATCAAAACCATGCACGAAAAGCAGCTCCGATTGCGAAGTAAAGATCTACTAGCTCTTTTCGGTTTGGGGCTTTTGAATGCTGGAGTATGTATGAGCCTTATGCAGTATAGCCTGCAGTATACAGAGGCTTCCACCGCTGCTGTACTAGTTAGCAGCAACCCCTTGTTTGTATCTCTCTTGTCTGTTTTTATTTTCAAAGAACCGCTCACCAAAGACAAGATCGCGGCTGTCCTTGTGGGAATTACCGGTATGATCCTGGTAGCCGGCGGACTCCGCCTAGAGAATGCCTTAGGGCCTATGCTAGCCACTGCGGCATCAGTTGTATGGGCTATATATACAGTGGCTGGCAAAAGGCTATCCCAGCGCTATGGCAGCCTCGTACTCAACTCCTTTTCATTTCTCTTAGGAGGTGGCTTCTTGCTTATCCTTGCCACTGGCCTCGGCATCCCGCCAACAGGAATCAAGGGTAATAACCTGCTGCTCCTCATTTATTTAGGAGTGATCGTTACAGGTATAGGCTACTATGCGTTTTTCACAGGGCTGCTGTATCTCGATACCACGATAGGGGCCGCAGTCTTTTTCTTTAAGCCCGTATTAGCGACTCTTTTTGCCTTCCTCTTACTGGGAGAGCCAATAACCGTAGGCAAGATAGCTGGTACTATGGTTATCTTGGTTGCTATGGGACTGGTCATGCCTCCGATCAAGAAAACTGCTCAAAAGATCTTGGGCACCACATCCGGCTCATAGAGCCCGATGTGCCCCTTGAGTCAACCGGAAACCAGCTGAGGGAGTCAGATCTCCTTTACTGGGAACAGCCTTCCACTTCAATCGGTAATCACACCACCCAGCAGGCCTGCAGGGCATTCTAGAACAGCTATATGAAGCCACCGTAATTAACGCGGTGCTGCTTCTGTCCCCCTGATGTTTATTCTAAATACTGCGATCAATGCCGTATTTCAGAGATTGCCCCACTATGATCCGTCTAGTTCGTTATAAGTGCTCTTTTGCCCATTTTGCATTATGTTCTGTTCTTTATGTATTATATGATTAGACCGGTAATGACCGGTTGAGCACGTGGCGCTTTTCTTCGTACAGTAAGACACTGGTCGTGACCGGTATACTACTATAACAGAAGGAGCCTACGTAATGCCATTAGACATGCATGGAGCAAATGTGCAGCATCAAAGGATTCGAGAGATCATTCTCGATAGGATTATTTCCAAGGAGTTTACTCCTGGTGAAAAGATACCATCTGAACGAGAACTATGTGAGATATTTTCCGTAAGCCGAACCACAGTCAGACGCGCCCTGGATGATCTTGTAGCAGAGGGTGTATTATTTCGCATCCCAGCCAAGGGTACATATGTGGCCGCATCCAGTCTGACCATTAATCGCAACACCGGTAATATCGCGTTTATTCGCTGCTATCGCCGGAGTCCTCTCTCATCAATTAATGACGACATTTTCTACCCCAGAATTCTCACAGGCGTCGAGACCACGATTTCTAAAAATGGTTATCACTGCTTAGTTCAATCAATCAACGAAAATGACTATAGTGATCAGGTAGTATCCCAACTGACTCAGAAAGTTGATGGCATCATTTGCTGTGAACTCCGCAATCAAAGATTCCTGGAACGATTGCGGGCGACCCAATTGCCCTTGGTTCTGGTCAGCCCTTCAGTCATACATAACAATGTGGATATAGTCGAAATCAGCAACAAACAAGGCGCCATAGATGCGGTAACCCATCTTATAGAACTAGGGCACAGACACATAGCCTTTGTTGGCGGTTCACCCAACAGTCGGCCGTGTAGAGAGCGGGAAGCCGGATACATACAGGCATTAACAGACAATGGATTACCAATTTCATCTGATCACATGATCTCTCTGGGATGGCGGCAAGCTGATGGCCAGAGAGCGATGACTCAGCTGTTAGAGACACAACCTGCCCCAACGGCTATCTTTGCTGCCTCTGACCTGCTCGCACTAGGAGCATGTGATGCTGCCCATGCGGCAAGAATCCAAATCCCTGAGGAACTTTCCATCATGGGCTTTGACGATATCGATATGGCTGCCCAAGCAAAACCGGCTCTCTCCACCATTCTGGTAAGAAAGATGGAAATGGGGCAGTTGGCCGCCCGGCTGATTCTAGAGCAGCTTAGTGGCAAGAGAAACTACCCCATCAAGGTCGTCGTGCCCACTCAGATAATTGAAAGAAACTCTACCGGCTGTATGAAGACACTGGCAACAGCCAATCGCTAAACCGGCAAAACCTCAATCTCTAGGGGGTGATATGTTCTAAACCTTTAGCATTTCAGTCATAAGCAATCAGCAGGCGACAGAGTCGCGACAATGAAGGAGGTTTTTGGGTAATGAGACTAAAACGTGTACCGAGTCTGGTACTAGTCATGTTGCTGACACTTACTCTGGGCTTAGTATTCTCAACCACCATCTATGCCAAGACCACAATTCGGTTCATGGGATGGGGCAGCATTCAGGAAAAGAATAATGTTGAGAAAGCCATCGCAAGATTTGAGCAAGAAAACCCAGACATTGAGGTTCAATGGATACACGCACCTGAGAACTACCTACAGAAGCTCCAGATCATGATTGCCGGCGGCACCCCTCCCGATGTGTTTTGGGTGGCCACCGATTACTATGAGGAGTTTGCTACCAAAGGTCTCCTCCATGACATTACCAAGTTCCTGGAATCTGATCCGGTAATAGGGGCTCCCGATTACTTCATCCAGCCACAAGAAAAAGACCGCATGTTCATTGATGGCAAAGCATATGGAATCGGTTCTTGTTGGGTCTCCATACACCTATACTATAACAAAGATATCTTTACAGCAGCAGGAGTAGAACTTCCCCCCTCTGATCCGGATGCTGCCTGGACCTGGGAGGAATTCGAGGAGATTGCTGCCAGATTAACTGTCGATAGTAAAGGCCGTACAGCTTTGGATGCTGGGTTTGATCCTAATGATGTAGTACAGTTTGGCGTGAATATCCCCACTTGGTGGTTACCTTTGCTGTCCGTGATCTGGTCCCATGGCGGGACATTCTATAATGAGGACCACACTGCCTGTACCGTCGATCACCCCAAGACACTAGAGGCGATCGACCGGGTGGCCGATCTCATGAAACGGGGAATCGCCCCTCGTTCGGCAGCATTCCAGCAGGTGGGCATGACCGCACAGCAGATGTTAGCCACCGGCAAGGTAGCTATGCATATTAGTGGCTCTTGGGAGCTGCAGGATCTAGCGCTGATGGATTTCGAGCTAGGAACCGGCATCGTACCACGGCCTAGAGATGGTGAGCCGGTTACCGCTATCCAGGCACATATGCACAGCATCTATGCCAAAACCAAATATCCTCAAGAATCCTGGCGGTTACTCAAATTCATCTCCTCTGATGAATATCAGCGGGATCTTGTAGCCGCTGGGCTGTGGCTGCCTAGTCATACGAGTCTGATGACAGAAGCAGGCATCAACAGCTGGTGGAACCCTGCCGTTCACCCACCGGAGTATGTAGGTGTTGGACTGGACTACATGGAGAAATACGGACGCACAGTCGTAATGCCTCCGGGAGCTGTAAAGGCACTCCAGGCATTTGAGCAGGCGCTCGACCCTGTGTGGTTGGGTCGGGAAACGGCTGCAGATGCTGTCAAGAAAGCTCTACCTCAAATGAATGAAGCTCTGCGAGAAGCAGCTGAGTAAGTACAGCTCATATGGGAGGATAGCCCTCTATCCTCCCATCATTAACCGAGGCATGAGAAAGGGTGACTACATTTGCCAACTCCCCCTAGAACCCGTAAGCTATCACTACAAACTAAAGAGACTATCACAGGATATCTGTTCATTATGCCGAGTATCCTGGGTATTCTCATATGGTTAGTAGGACCCATGATCTACTCTATTTGGCTGAGCCTAACCAAGTGGGATATCATCACTCCTGCCAAATATGTCGGGTTAGGGAACTTCAAGAAGCTATTTTTAAATGATACCCTTTTTTGGAAGTCTCTATGGGTGACGTTCTACTACACCATTGTCGCTGTCCCGCTCAATCTAGTTGCCGGTTTCCTCGTAGCCCTTCTGTTAAATACCAAGGTCAAAGGGATGAATGCTTTCCGTACCATCTTCTATCTACCATCCATAGTCCCTCAGGTAGCCAATGCCATGCTGTGGCTGTGGCTGCTCAATCCTGAATTCGGTTTGGTCAACACCTTTCTCCGCTCATTAGGTTTTCCTAAGGTGTTATGGCTGCAGGATGAGAGATGGGTAATGCCGGCCTTTTGGGTGATGGGCCTTTGGACTATTGGTGGTGGGATGCTGATTTATCTAGCCGGCCTGCAGGGTATTCCCGAGCAATTGTATGAAGCTGCCGAGATTGATGGAGCATCAGTTTGGGCCAAGTTTTGGCACATCACCATTCCCCAAATGTCCCCGATCATCTTCTTCAACCTGATCATGGGTATCATTGGCTCTTTTCAGATCTTTACCTCCGGTTTCTTAATGACTAACGGAGGTCCTAATAATGCTACTCTCTTTTATGTACTTTATCTATACCGAAATGCTTTTGAGTGGCTCAATATGGGCTACGCAGCTGCCTTGGCCTGGGTGCTGTTTGTCATAATACTATTGTTGACACTGCTCATTTTCCGCTCTTTGGGCGACAAAGTATACTATGATGATGTTCGATAGGGAGGTGTGAAGGCATGGCTTCAGAAACACAAGAACTGGAGATTGCGCTGCGGCGGTATCGGCGATTACATAAACTAGGGCGAGCAGTCATCTGGCTTCTGCTGGTAATTGGCGCTGCATTGATGTTCATCCCTTTTCTATGGCTGGTCAGCAGTTCGCTGAAGAGTCCTGCTCAGCTTTGGGTGTTCCCTCCCCAATGGATTCCCAACCCAGTTAAATGGTCTAATTACCGTGAGGCTCTCACCACACTGCCTTTTCACTTGTATTTCAGAAATACCATCTTGATTGTCGTCTTCACTCTATTGGGAGTTCTAGGCTCTTCATCGTTGAGTGCGTATGGATTCGCCCGCCTGCGGTTCCCCGGACGGGATGCCATATTCATGATCCTCCTTAGTACCATGATGCTCCCTGGGGTTGTCCTGATGATTCCCCAGTTCATCATGTTTCGTAACCTCGGGTGGATAGATACCTTTAAACCATTAATCGTCCCCAGCTATTTTGGTGGCGGTGCCTTCAATGTCTTCCTCCTGCGCCAATTCTTCCGCTCATTGCCCCAAGAGCTGTCTGATGCAGCGAGAATTGATGGCTGTGGAGAGTTTAGAATCTACTATAGAATCATCCTGCCTCTGGCCAAGCCGGCACTGGCGACGATCGGCATATTTACTTTTATGGGGGCATGGAATGATTTTATGGGCCCCTTGATCTATCTAAATTCACCTGATAAGAGAACTCTAGCCTTGGGCCTAGCATCTTTCCGCAGCCTCTATGCGACTCACTGGAATCTACTCATGGCTGCTTCCACGGTGATGGTGATCCCGATTATCATACTGTTTTTTGCAGCACAGAGACAGTTTGTCCAGGGCATAGTCTTGACCGGTCTAAAGGGTTAGACTCGCTCCAACACCAGGCTCCAGATCACGTGGAACAGCTCAGGATATACGATTGGTTCGAAAGGAGAGTGGCAGTTTAGTGAAATATGAGATGCAGACACTAAACCCCCAACAAATTGAGCAGGTCGGTGGTTTTTTGGGAGAACGATTCCGATTAAATATGTCCAATCGGCTGATGAATCGAGCTATGGTAGAAGAGTTTATCGGCCTCCATGAACGCAAGAACTATGATGACTGGTTCTGGATGGGGGAACAACTGGGCAAATGGCTTGATGCGGCAGCCTATAGCTGCCTGATCTCTCAGGATCAAGAGCTGCAGGACTATGTAATCCAAGTCATCGACCGTCTGGCAGCTAGCCAGGAGGAAGATGGCTATATCGGTATCACAGCCGAGATTCACCGCAACCCGGTCCGGGGCATGCAGCTTTATGAGTGGTACTACATGCTGCACGGGCTTCTGGTCTGCTATGATCTTCTCGGATCTACATTGGCCTTAGATATTGCCAACCGACTGGGCCAATACATTATTCGAACTTGGGGCCCAAAAGCAGAGCATTTCCCCCTGATGGGGCGGTTCCCCGGGAACGGCCATGATGGTGGAGAAGGGACCCTGATTCTGGAGCCTATAGTCATTTTGGGTATGCGCACCCAAGATCAACGCTTTATTGAGTGGGGAGAAGCGACTCTGGCCATGTGGGATGGTTGGAGTGATTTGTATCCAGAGAGCATTCATACCGGGCCTTTGCGTCTGATGCGAGCAGTAGCTCAAGGTAAGGCCGATGTCCACAGCATTAGGAAGAATATCCACGCCCACACTTTGCACATGACCTTATTGGGCCTAGCGGCCCTTTATGATGCCACCGGTACAGAGGAATATCGAGAGATCGTCTTGGGATGTATTGATAATATTGCCGCCAAATACGTCTTTCTCACCGGTGGCATGAGCTCCGGTGAACGTTATGTCCCCTTTAGATACTACAACCCGCGCAACAATGTAGAAGTATGTCCTCAGCATACTTGGCTGCTTTTACTGGATCAGGCCCTACGCTGGACCGGCCAGGCTAGGTATGCTGAAGAGATGGAAAGGACACTGTTTAACAGTTTCTTGGCGGCGCAAACCGCCGATGGCAGCAATTGGAGTTACATGACACCCCTGAACGGCCGAGCTCAAAGGCCAGGAAGCCCTAATTGCTGTAACGCTGCCGGGCACCGCATCGTCGGACGCATGCCCACGTATCTATATGGTCAGTTGGATAATGGGATTGCAGTCCATATCTATACAGAGTCTGAAGCAGCATTTGAGCTGAGTAACAGCACATGTGTAAGGCTGCGGCAAGTCACCACATATCCCACACAAGGTTCAGTGACATTGCATGTAGAGCCTGATCATTTGACTAGATTTGCCTTCCACCTGCGGGTTCCCTCTTTCGCTGAAGGCGCTCAGATTGCCGTAAACGGAGAGCCCATTCCTGACATCAAACAAGGAACTTATGCTGTGATTGAACGTGAATGGCAGGCAGGCGATACCGTCTCTTTGCACCTGCCCCTGAAGGTAAGAGCACAGGCGGGACGGCATGAAATCGCTTTGATCCGGGGCCCTCTAGTTTATGCATACTTCCAGAACTGGCAAGACGACCCCGAGAGATTCCATTGGAGTCAGGGCCTTTATCCAGATGATATAGAGCTGCTCATAGACCCAAGCAGTATTGCGGAGGATGTGTTAGAAGTCCCAGCACCCCCTGCCTGCCTGGGACCAGCTCTAAGAGTCAAGGCCTTTCAGAAAGAGCGGGCACCTCTGTTTGCCAACCCGGAGGCCAATAAACAGCTGCCCCCGGGAGGAGAGACAGAGGCACTCTTGATGCCCTTTGCCAACCAGGGAACGCGTAGTGGTCACTATGCGGTATTTCTGGATTATGTTTCATCAAAGAAGTAAGTGATTCTCAACTAGGCAAACCGGCATAGCTAGTTTACATAAATCTCACAGCAAACGAGAGGTGGTGGTAGGGAAAAAACATGCTGCTAGTAGTTGGGATCAACTGGCTTAGTTAAAAATGAGAGGAGTTCACTGCAAATGGAAAGACGACATGGGTTGACCCTAATTGTTGTGCTGCTCCTAGTCTCGGTTTTAGCTTCAGCAGCTGGTGCTAAAGTAAAGCTGCAGTTCATGGGATGGGAGGCCAGCCCCTTAGAAACACAAAGTGTAATGCAGGGCCTCGAATTGTTTATGAAACAAAACCCTGATGTAGAAGTTGAATATATCGCCGGCCGATGGGCAGAACACCACACCAAACTATTGACCATGATGGCAGGAGGAGCAGCCCCTGATGTCTTCTTCATGGGAGCTGAACCTTTCTACCGTGATTTTCAAAAGCGTGGTGTGCTGTATGACATAACCAGCCTCTTTGATTCGGAGCTGGAGCTAGACGAGTTTATCCCTCTCGATCAAGAGAAGATGCTGATCAATGGCCATATCTACGGAATCAGCAGCTGCATCGTTTGCCCTGTATTGTACTACAACAAGAATATGTTCGATGAAGCCGGCCTACCTTATCCTCCCCACAACCCTGACCAAGCATGGACATGGGACGAATTTCTGAATGTGGCCAAGAAACTTACCCTGGAAAAAGGCGGTAGAACCACCCAATTTGGCGCCTATGGGTTTGAGGGTTATTGGTGGCCTATGGTTTGGTCCAACCAGGGAGAGATTTTCACAGAGGATTACAGCCGCTGTATATTGGCTGATGATGCCAATGCCCAAGAGGCACTGCAGAAACAATTGGACTTGCGTTTAGTCCATGGAGTCGCACCAGATTCCTCCTATATGGAGAATATCGGCATGAGTGCAGCTCAGATGCTGCAAACCGGCCGTGTCGCCATGTTGGTAGATGGTTCCTGGGCATTGCAGGAATTATCTCAGATGGATTTCCCAGTAGGGGTTGCCCCACTACCTGTATTCAAAGTTCCTGCAACTTCTGGTACTGCACACCTCCATTCCATCTGGAAAGGCACCAAGCATCCAGAACCTGCTTGGCGATTAGTCAAGTTCCTTTCCTCCAAGGAATACCAGATTGATCTAGTCCGCAGCGGGTTGTGGATGCCCAACCGTACTGAAATGTACTCAGAGAATGGTATCAAGGAATGGCTGGATCCTATGGTATATCCCCCAGGATTTGAAGAGGTCATTCCCTTCTTTACTAAGTACGCCAGGCCCCATCCGGGGATCATGGTTCCCAAGGAAGCATGGGACGTACTTTCCGAAGAGCTGGATTATTTCTGGCACGATAACCAGGACTTGGACCAGGTGCTCAAGCGACTGACCAAGCGAGTAAACGATATATTGGCCGCTGAAGCCAAGTAGAAGGAAGAGATTTGGGCATACCTCGGTTAACAACCGGGGTATGCCCGCTTGGGGGGATAATCGTGAGCAAGGGCTTCGAAGTATCGTTCTGGAAACGCCTAGCATACAGTGACCATTTCTGGGCAATCGTCTTGCTCTTACCTAACCTCTTAGGATTCCTGATCTTTATGCTGTTTCCCATGCTGGCCTCCTTTGGACTCAGTTTCGTCAAATGGGATCTGCTCACTCCCATGCAGTGGTGTGGCCTGGGCAACTACCGAGAACTGATCGCGGATGTTACATTTCGTAAAGTCTTGTGGAACACTGTCTATTACACTATTGGCTCAGTGCCCATTGGTATAGTCATCGCCTTTTTCCTGGCCTTGGCCCTAAACCAGAAGATTCCTTTTGTCAAGACCTATCGGGGAATCTACTTCTTGCCGGTCATCACATCAATGGTCGCGGTTGGGATTGTCTGGCAGTGGATATATAACCCGGAATTCGGCTTGGTCAACTATCTGCTGGGGCTAGTCGGCATCCAAGGCCCTACATGGCTATCGAGTGTGAAATGGGCTATGCCGGCAGTAATACTGGTCAGCATCTGGAAAGGTTTGGGCTTCAATATGGTATTGTTCCTGGCTGGACTGCAGGGCATCCCGGAAGTCTACTATGAAGCAGCCGAGATCGATGGAGCCAGCTGGCTGGCAAAGATGTGGTATATTACTATTCCCTTGCTGTCGCCAACCACCTTGTTTGTGGTCATCATGTCGGTCATCGGCTCCTTCCAGGCCTTTGACCTGATCTATGTCATGACCCGGGGAGGGCCTGCTCGCAGTACATCCGTACTCGTCCACTATTTGTATCAATGTGCCTTTGAGTATTTCAAGATGGGGTATGCCAGTGCTATGGCCTATATCCTCTTCTTCTTGGTATTTCTAGTTACCCTAATTCAGCTTAAAGGATCTCAGAACTGGGTTGTCTACTAAGGGGGTGGAAATAATTGAGATCCAGTCGCGCAACACGTTTCGCAGCACAAACCATCTTGATCTTGGGAGCCTTGACTATGTTAATCCCATTTGTCTGGATGATCAGTACATCGTTTAAGTCCTTACCCGAGGTCTTTAGATTTCCCCCCACCCTATTCGGGAAGCGGATAGTGTGGGAAAACTATCTCCATATCGCTGATCGTTTTCCTTTCATGAAATTCTTTATGAACAGCCTGAAGATCTCGGTAATCGTCACCATAGGCCAGTTGATTACCTGTTCTATGGGTGGCTTCGCCTTTGCTCGACTGAAGTTCCCTTTCCGAGATGGCCTGTTTGCACTCTATTTGGCAACTTTGATTATCCCCTTTCACGTAACCCTCATACCAGTTTTCCTGATGATGCGTGCATTGGGATGGATCGATACTCACCAAGCCTTGATCATACCTGCTCTAGTCAGCCCTTTTGGTACTTTTCTGTTACGTCAATTCTTTCTTACGATACCCTTGGAGCTAGAAGAGGCAGCTAGAATAGATGGCTGTACTCCTTTTGGCATCTACTGGCGCATATTTGTGCCTTTATCGAGACCGGCGATGGCCACACTCGGGCTTTTCACCTTTATGGGTACTTGGAATGACTTTATTCGGCCTCTGATTTTCATCAATAGTGTCCAAGCACGGACCCTGCCCTTGGGGTTAGCGGCACTGCAAACCATGTATACCACTGATTGGCCTGTCCTGATGGCAGGTTCAGTAATCAGTGTCATGCCGGTGATTGGTGTGTTCTTATTGTCCCAGGAGTTCTTTATCCAGGGGATCACCTTATCGGGCCTCAAAGGATAAAGGATTCTGGAAGCCGAAAACAAGCAGACAAGGAGGAGTATCATGAAGTATGCGTTTCAGTCCATAGTGCCCGGCAATGTTACACTGCTGCCGAGCCTTTTCTATGAGAGGTTTCGCATCAACCGGAAGTACATGATGAGTCTGGAGAATGATCATCTCTTGCAGAACCACTACTTCGAAGCAGGCCTGTGGAGTGTGCCCAATCGGCCCAAAGACTGCCACTGGGGCTGGGAATCCCCCACCTGTCAGCTCAGAGGGCACTTCTTGGGGCACTGGCTATCTGGTGCAGCCCGCATCTATGCCTGGGCAAAAGATGAGGAGATCAAGGCAAAGGCAGATTACATTGTATCAGAACTAGCCCATTGCCAGGTGGAGAACGGCGGCGAATGGGCAGGGTCGATCCCGGAAAAGTACTTCGATTGGATTGCCCGGGGCAAACGGGTCTGGGCTCCCCACTACACAGTTCACAAAACCCTCATGGGCCTATATGACATGTTTGAGCTGGCAGATAATGAGCAGGCCCTGGATGTGCTGATCAAGTGGGCCAAGTGGTTTCACCGCTGGACCGGCCAGTTTTCTCGACAAGAACTAGACGATATTCTCGATGTGGAAACCGGCGGCATGCTGGAGGTCTGGGCTAATCTCTATGGGGTGACGAAACAGCAAGAACACTTGGATCTCATAGAACGCTACGATCGTCGCAGATTGTTTGATCGCCTACTAGCCGGCGAAGATGTCTTAACCAACATGCACGCTAATACCACGATTCCCGAGGTGCATGGTGCAGCCCGTGCGTGGGAAGTAACGGGTGACAGCCGTTGGCGAGACATTGTCGAGACTTACTGGAAACTGGCAGTAACTGAGCGAGGCTCCTATTGTACTGGTAGTCAGACCAGTGGCGAGATCTGGACTCCTCCTGGTGAGTTTGCACCACGGTTAGGAGACAAGAACCAGGAACACTGTGTGCCGTATAACATGATGCGTTTGGCACAGTATCTGTTCCGCTGGACGGGAGACATAGAGTATGCAGATTACTGGGAGCGCAACCTCTATAATGGCATACTCGCCCAGCAGCACCCAGATACGGGCATGGTAGCATATTTCCTGCCTTTGGAAGCCGGTGCAGTCAAGAAATGGGGCACCCCTACTGAGGACTTCTGGTGTTGTCACGGCACATTAGTCCAAGCCCACAGTACCTATTATGATAATATCTATTTTGCTGCCGATAAGACCCTAGTCGTCAATCAATACATCCCCAGTAAAATCAAGTGGACCTTCGATAATACCGATGTGGAGATCATCCAGACTCTTGATACTCAAACAGAGAAAGCCCAGCGCCCTGAGAGTGTTGCCTTTGATTTAATCATCAAGGCGAAGCGCCCGGTGGACTTTTCTATCGATATCCGTTTACCTTGGTGGCTGAAGGGAACTCCAGTGGTGACGATTAACGGAATTTCCGAGCCGGTTGGCCACCAGCCTTCCAGCTACCATAAGCTCACCCGCACCTGGTCTCAAGATAAGGTCCATATAGAGCTGCCCAAGGGCCTCACAACTGAGCCATTGGCAGATCTGCCCAATATGGTTGCCTTCATGGATGGGCCGGTGGTATTGGCGGGGCTATGTGATGAGGAGCGGGCCCTATACGGCGATCCCGAGCAGCCCGAAACCATACTCACACCGGATAACGTACGTGAGTGGGAGTTTTGGCTGCCAGGTTACCGAACCGTCAACCAGGATCGGGGTCTGCGATTCTTGCCCCTTTATGAAATCCGTGATCAGCGCTATACGGTATATTTTCCAATCAAAGAACTTTAGGAGTCAAAGGCATAGTATCACAAGCTAAGCAGAGTGGTGATTAGGCGATTATCTCAACAAGCATAAAGAGAGGTGTCGATGTGAAAGCCAAACCTATCTCCCTGACAGCCGTGAACCTCAAGGACAAGTTGTGGAAGAACCGTTTTCGACTAGTCAAAGATGAAGTAATTCCCTACCAATGGGCAGCCCTCAATGATCGCATTCCCGGGGTACCTCCTAGTCATGCCATAGAGAATTTCCGTATTGCTGCTGGCGAATCTGAAGGTGAGTTTTTCGGGAGGATATTCCAAGACAGTGATGTGGCCAAATGGTTAGAAGCAGTCAGTTATGTGCTGGCCACAGAACCCAATTCTAAGCTGGAGCAGATCGCTGATGACGTCATCGACCTCATTGCCAAGGCTCAGCAGGAAGATGGTTATCTAAATACGTATTTCACCGCAGCGGAGCCGGATAAACGCTGGGCCAACCTCCGAGATTGGCATGAGCTGTATTGTGCCGGCCACATGATGGAAGCAGCTGTGGCCTACTTTGAAGCTACAGGTAAGCGCAAGCTTTTGGAGGTCATGTGCCGATTTGCCGATTACATTGCCGACATCTTCGGGCCTGAGCCAGAAAAAATGCAGGGATACCCCGGACATCCAGAGATTGAGTTAGCCCTTGTGAGGCTTTACCACGCCACCGGCCAAGAACGCTATCTACAGCTCAGCAAATACTTCGTAGATCAAAGGGGGCAACAACCCCACTGGTATGAGCTGGAAGCGGCCAAACGGGAGGATTCCAGGCAATATCTCCGAGACCTCGGCCCGGCCTATAGTCAGGCACACCTGCCGATAAGACAGCAGGAGACTGCAGAAGGGCATGCGGTGCGAGCTCTGTATCTCTTTAGCGGTGTAACCGATGTAGCTGTTGAAACTGATGACCATGCACTGCTGGAAGTATGCAGAAAGCTTTGGGAAAATGTGACTCAGCACCGCATGTACATTACCGGAGCTGTCGGTTCTGATCACTATGGAGAGCGTTTTAGCTTCGATTATGATCTGCCTAATGATCGAGCCTATACAGAGACTTGTGCCAGTATCGCCTTGGTTTTTTGGGCTCATAGAATGCTCCACACAGAGCTTGATGCCAAATATGCTGATATAATGGAGCGCGCCCTGTATAATGGCGTCCTCAGCGGTATCTCGCTTGATGGCAAGAGCTTTTTCTATGTCAATCCCCTAGAGGTTTGGCCAGAGGCTTGCGCGGTCAGGGACGATCTGAGACATGTCAAGACAGTCAGGCAAGGTTGGTTCTCGTGTGCCTGCTGCCCACCTAATGTTGCCCGACTTGTGGCCTCTATTGGGCAGTATATCTATTCACAGGCTTCCGATGCAGCCTATGTGCATCTCTATGTCACAAGTGAAGGCGAGCTGGAGCTTGACGGAGCGAAGGTGAAACTTATTCAGGAAACGGACTACCCCTGGCAAGAGATAGTGGACCTTACTGTTCAGCCAGACAAGGTCAGTGAGTTCACCTTGGCCCTGCGGATTCCAGGCTGGTGTCAAGGGGCTTTAGTATCTGTTAATGGAGAGTCAATCGACCTTGCCCCTCTGACCCAAAAAGGCTATGCCTATATACGCAGGAGGTGGCAGCCGGGAGATCGGATTCAGCTCACGCTTCCCATGCCTATCCAACGTATACGGGCTACCCCCCAGGTGAGAGAAAACGCCGGCCGTGTGGCCCTACAGCGGGGCCCGATTGTCTACTGCCTGGAAGAAGTTGATAATGGCCCTAACCTCTCTGACATCATTCTCCCCTGGGAGGCGAAGCTGACTTGTGTATGGAAGCCGGAGCTGCTGAGTGGAGTGATGACCGTTCAAGGCAAGGCTTTGCGGGTAGATGGGGCCGAGTGGGAGAACTGCCTCTATCATGCTGCCTCTGCCCCCCTGAAGACCGAGGAGATCGACCTAACAGCCATCCCATACAGCACGTGGTGCAACCGAGAGCCCGGCGAAATGCTGGTCTGGATTCGAGAGGGATAGCAGCTGGCTTCTACTTTGGCTCTGCAATACGGTATGATGACTTACCAAGTGAAAAGGCCTGTGGGGGGTTACGACTCCCACAGGTCTTATCTATTGAACCAATATCCATAATTGGTCAAGTCACGTATGGTGCCTGATAGTGAGCTATCGATCCACGAAATACTGTCTGGCGTTACGATGGTAGAGCTTCTCTAGAATATCAGAGCTTAATCCGACCCCATTCATCTTCCCATTCGGCGGGCGAGATGGGCTGGCCATTTCTTCGCCTGTTGTCTCGAAATATGCCCGATACTTATGCCAAGTGGACTGGGCGTGCCTTGCTCTTTCTGCTGGGATAGGATACTTGAAGGCGAGATCGGTCGCAAATAAGATCCGATCCTGAAATTCAGTAAATATATCGGTTATGTAAGATGGATCATGCTCCCCGATATCCGCTAGCCTGGCTGCGATATCTATGACGTAATGTGGGTGTTGTCGCATCAGGTCGGCTGTGTAATCGATTTCCTCTACTGCGCAACCGAAGTGAGCACCGACAATAGTCCCCTTTCGATGGCGGGCTATGACACGCTCCAATTGCTTGATTATCTGCCACCATCCATATGGGTATCTCTCTCGATCCCCAAACCACCAATGGGGATGAGTCTGCAAGGTGTCCCAGCGCGGATTATCGGGAGTCAAAGCCTCAAAGAAAGCTTGAGGGTCTGCTACATGAAAGCATAGAATACACCCTAGTTCCTGGGCATATTCAAGTAAAGGAGCCAGCCGCTCATCATCGACCGTAACTACCTTTCCTTCATTGTCCACGACCTGCAGCCCTAATGTTTTCCAGAGCTTGACACCGATGGCCCCGGCCTCCACATGGCGGGCCAGAGTGTTTTTCTCCCGTTCCAGCCATCCCTCTGTCCCAAATCCTTCAAAGTTAATCCCACAGAAAGGTATAAATCTGCCAGGGAATTTACTAAAGGCCTCCAACTTCTCTCCCAGTGTAAAGGGGCCGGGAAAATCCTTCTCCAGAAGGGGTATAGATAAAGATGGAGTCATGTCTACCATTGCTTCGATGTTGTTACTGTCCATAATTCGAACTACCTGCTCAACACTAGCAGGTGATACGTGCATATGGGCATCGATAATTGGAATGTTAGCTCGCATTGTGACCTATCTCTTTCTATTGGTATTTGTCCAACTGGAAAGCTGGGTCAGCTGCAGCTCCAGCCAATCGCTTTGGCTCTGAAAACCAGCTAGAGCTGATTCCAGAGCAGTAAACTGGGTCACCAGACTCTCCTCTTTGCGGGCAATTCTGTCTTCCAGTCTTTCAATCTGCCGGTCAATGTCTCTCATCATGCGACCGATGGACTCTTGCTTCTCAGCTAGAATACCTGTGCCATATTGGACATAATCTTGGATGAAATCCTTGACATGGGTGGCCTTCTTGTTAAAGAAAGCCGTCACTGCTTCTGGCTTCGCTTGAAGGGCTTCCCGGAGCTTAGTTTCATCAATCTGCAAAATGCCCTCTTTGTTGGTTGTGATTCCCAATACGGCCAGTTGATTGTATTCTGATTCAATATCTACAGAGGATGTGGTTTGGAATCGAAGGGCTTCCCGCAACCGATAGGCAGTACCATCACCCTGTAGGGTACCGGTAGATTCAATACTACCGGCTTCGGTCATGGTGACTTTGGTCTTCTCAGCCAGAAAGCTGATCACACTATTATACTGTTCCACGAATGCTCGGATCTTGCTAACTGCTAAGTCAACATCTTGCGTAACCGTGACCTGAACAGTGCCGGCCTCCTTCAAGTTAAAGGTCACACCCTGGACTACATCTTTGACAGTATTTGATGTACTGCTCAGCTCAATGCCATTGATCGTGAACTGGGCATCTTGAGCAGTCTGAATTGTGTGCATGCCGGTAAGATTACCATCCTCATCCACCCCGGTGCCCAGCTGGAGCTGTTCTACCAAAAACTCCGCCCGGCCATTTAGCTGAATCTGATGGTCAGTTCCAGTATCTGTGCCATCCAGGACCAACCTGCCGCCAATCACAGCAGCCTTGACATCAGCCTTGGCATCATTGATCGCTTTGACAATGGCTTGCAGATCTGAGCCAGATTCTATGGTAATCTCTGTAGTCTGTTGACTGTCTCCTTCACCCACGATAATCTCAAAAACTTCATCTCCCGCTGTGTAGACAAGCTCCCCTACTTCCCCCCTGGATGCCACTCTATGGGCCAAGGCCAGATCGGTGATCTTGATTTCATAAACTCCCTCTGCTGCCTGGTTTCCCGCTGCAGCAGTCACCAGCTGATCATCACCGGAGGCAGCGATCCTGCCCTGAAAAGTAGATGAAAACCTTAGATCGGTCAATCGGGTATCCAGTGCTGAGAGACGGGTATTTACATCCCGCCAAGCGTCCTGCCTTTGCTTATAGACATCTTTCCGCTGCGTCATGCGGGTAAGGGGGATTCGCTCCAAATCAAGCATTTTCTCGATAATCACATTATAATCCATGCCGGAGGATAACCCCATGATCTGTATCCCTGCCATACGCTATTCACCTCTCTATCAGGACTTTGCCTAACCTGTCTTTCGATACTTGCATACACTTCCCTCTTATACATATCGGCAATAATGGCCAATACTTAAGCCCAGCTAGTCCTCAATCTGGGGATTAGCGTCCATAATCGCTTCTGCCACCTCCAAGACACGGGGCAGCAGTGCCTTCGTCTGCTCACGACGCTGCTTGAGATCAGCAAAGCAGGTGATACCCAGATCCAGAAGCAGCTGTCGGTAACCACGACTGGCCCATTCGTATACCTCTGTTGGTGCATCATAGAGAAATACCTTTTGACATCGGGAATAGGTAGCTGCTATCCAGAATATCGCCTCTCGATGATAGCCGCTTTCAATCATCTCCCAGCTCCCATCAATGGCAATGGGGCGGCCAACTTCGCTAATATCTGAGCTGAAGAAAAAAGGGGTCTTAATCACCGTCTTGGCCTGGTCGAATACGTCAGTCAGTGCCTCAAGATGATGGGCAACACGTGCTCGCTCCATTTGGGTACAACCCAAAAGATCAAGTAATGATTCATAGAAAGGCAAATGCCCATAATCTGCCAGAAGCTTGTGGGTCTCTACATATCGCCGTCGAACTGTGGGGTTGCGCAAACCAGCTACCAGCAAAACGTGTGTTGTGATTCCGGCCGGGAACAGCCAGGCATTCACTTGATCATGTAAGGGAACAGTCTCATCCAACCGAGCGCTTAGAATCTTATCTCGGGCATGCAGACAACGTCTGTATACCCACTTGCGTTTTGCATAAGCTCTGGAAACAGCCGCCTGGAGTCTGGCCAGCTCGGCCCCTGGATCTAAGAGGAGATCCGCTGCCTGAAAACTGCCCGCTAGATGGTACTGGCTCAACACCATCTCCGGTGATTCCATCTCAGCCTTCGGCAAAAACGATACTTCCAGCAGAACATCCTGGTAAAAAAACTTGCCGAATTTGTTGGGTAGGTCAGACCCCTCCAATACAAGCATCACATCTACATCCGAATGGGCTGGGAAAAGGGCATCATCAGGCAGCCAATTGATCGAACCATGAAGAAAGGCCCCACAAAACCCCGGTGTCTTGACCCCCTCTTGGATCACCCACTGTCGAGCAACATCCTTGGCATACCCAGCCAGCATCGATAAGCCTCCTTCTACCTTCACCAACCATTACCAGAAACACTCTACCCCCAACAGAAGAGGGAAACTGTCTCACTATGGCGAACTGATCTTCAGCAAGTTAAGTAGCATAAGGTGGGGGTAACCTCGTATGCTATGTACTAGAGTGTGGCATACTCCAAGCAGGCCATAACTGGAGGAATAGATATGTCGGCAACTGGAGATGCACTCAGCAGAGGCATCGTATATTACCGACAAACGAAGGAAGTAGTAGCCTATAGCGAAGATCTCCATGTCTGGGTGTATTATGACCAGACTGATGATATCTTGCGCTATGAGGCTTATGTGATAGATTATGATGATGCGGGAAGCCCCTCTACCCTCGCCTTTGTGATCGATGATGGGATACTATCCTGGGCAAGCCCCTTAGGCCAATACTTAACCAAAAAAAGTGTTCGCTCCCCAGGGGCAAAACAAAGCCTTTGGGCGATCCCCCGTCATACCAGAAGCACGCTGGCAGCACCTGAGCTCAACCTCTATCTCCAGTTATCCGAGAAGGAGATCCATGCCATTCATCGCCTCTTCGCTTCCGAAGAATCACGCCTCAAGGCCAAACACCGCTCTACATGGGTAAGGCGTCTGCAGGCTCTGGGGTATGATGTAATCCCTTCCGCTTTCTGATAGGCTGTGGATTTTGCGGGACTAGCCAACCCCTAGGATGGCCATGCAACGACGAAATACCTCTACTGTATAGCTGAATCCTTACTTGATCACATCCAGGCCCCCACTGGCACCGGGGTTTGGCTGCTGTGCCGCTTTGGACGCTTCTAACCATACCTCCCGCAGTTCTTGCAGCATACCGACTATCTCTATGACAAGCTCCTTGTCCTTCTTGATATTTGCCTCAATCAAGCGTCGCCGCATATAGTCATATAACTGGTAAAGCCCTTGGGCGATTTCCCCTCCTGCCGAAAAATCTAAGGAGATGATCAACTCATCGAGGATATCCTGACCCCTTAGCAGGGCTTGATGAGCCAACTCCCCTTCACCACTATCCAAATGCATTTCGGCTAGTTTACACCACTTGATAGCACCATCATATAAAAGCAATAATAGATCCGCCGGTGAGGCGGTCTTGATCTGAGTAGTGCGATATGCCTGGTATGCTCCTGTCGGTAGTGCCATCGCTACCCCTCCCATATCATCCCTGGTCAAACCAACCCTATGAGTTTATAGTATTGGACCCGAGAACGTCATTGAGATAATAACCGCCTCCCCGCCCCCGCCGCGCCCTGACCAAGTTCAAACCTTGTAACAAAGCGGTCATCTCCCGAACATAGGAAGCGCTGACGTTCAAAGCATCTCCGATTTCCTGTGACTTGACCGGATAAGCATAACTAGAGTCTTTCTGTCTTAGGATACGGAGTATCTCCTCATGGATTGGAGTAAGCTCCGCCATATTAAACACCTGCCGACACCCACGAGCAGTGACACCTCAGACCCGCTCATCAACAAATACCCCGAGAAGGGCATCGATCTTGGCCATAACATCCAAGATATATTCTGGTGGAATTTGCCTGATAACTTCTCCACTCTTTTTGTTGATCACTTCCACCACGATCTGTTCTGTATCCTCGTGGATTCTAAAATGCAACCCCTTATCAAATATGTCAACTGCAGCGTTCAAATGTGCAACCGCGTCCACAATCTCCTCTGGTGAACTGCCGACTAGCTTCCAAGATGTTGTTGTATCTTCGGGATTGCCGGTGCCCTCAGAAAGACCCCCTTCCCCTTGAATCATATAGGGCCTTCGCCCCCGCACTACCTCTAAAGAATAATCTGCCGGTTTCCTGCTAACAGGACTAATACCTTTTACCGACATCCCGTCACCCCCACTATGTGCCGCGATGCTTCTGGAACGCTTAGGTTCAAACCAAACAACCAACCCAACTTCTTCTCCACCAATAGTATCGGCAGATGGCCAGGAAATCTTTAGCTCAACCCCCAAGGTGAAGCTGGCGCAACTACCCTTTACAGCAAAAAACCGGCAACTTCATGTTCCCGGTGACACCAATCCCTTATTCTCTTGGAACAAAACCCCCTGGCATGTTCCCAGATCACTCTTTCTTCTTTGCATCAACGTTTTTCTTAAGCATGTCTGTGAGCTGATCCAAATCTACTGCTCGGCTGGACATGGCGGCTCTTAGATTTTCGGCCTGTATTTCCCGATAGATCTCTTCACGATGTATGGTGATCTCCCGAGGAGCCTCAATCCCGATTTTCACCTGATCTCCGCGGATATCTACTACGATGATCTTGATATCATCGCCGATGATGATACTTTCATCGATCTTGCGGGTTAACACCAACATGAAAGGTGAGTCCCTCCTTGGACTACAAGGCCCTCCTGATGCTCAAGGCTGTCTGGCTCTAACGGCCCCAGGCCAACTCGCTATGCACTCTGACCTACTGTCCCAAATACAGGATGACGCATATTGTAATCATGGTCAGTCAACACTACCTGCTTAGCTCTTCGGTTAGAGGGGTTGATGAGCAAAGGTGCCTGCAGGTTGACTGTCATTTCCTGGGGATTCGCAGGGATAGTGACAATGCTCAAGGCAACTGCCTGGCTGGGCTCTTCGATCTCTATCTCCTGCACCTCATACTTAGGTACCTCGACCTTGTATTCCTGGACAATAAACCTCGGATCGATTACGACAAAAGTCAGGTCCGGTTCTTCTATGGCCTGCAAAAAACCAAAAGGCCCGGAACCATCCAGCAGAATGTACTGCTTCACTGCTTCAAAACCTAGTATGCCCCGGGGAAAAGTAATAATCTCGCTATCGGCAACCTCCAATTCACCAAATCGAGTTGTGGTAACCCTCATACTACCTACCTTCTTTCTAAATCACAGCCTCAAGACCAAGTAATGCTTCACTTACCTGTTCCCACATTCACACCCATAGATCGACATTGGCCCCCACTACTTCCATCTGCAGCCATGGTTCCTGCAGCCAGTAGATCTGCAAACTACCGGGATGGTACTCCATCTTGGGGGAACTGGGTTCTAGATCAATCTCCACTTTCCCCAGATGATACTCAAAAGAAAAACCTTCACCCACTGCTTCGATGCGAGGTCGCCGCTGTGGGGCTGCTTGCACATTTAGCTCCTTATGCTCTGCGAAGTTCTCCCGGGCAAGTTCGATGATGGGATGGCCTCCCAACTCAATGCGGCCCAACCGGTCTCCCTCCCTGACCGCCCGAGCCAAACCTTGCTGGAACCTCTCCCAGGATCTAGCGCGTGATTGCCATGCTGCTTGATCGGGTTTGCGCATCCCCAGATCGCCAAAGGCCTCCTTGAGGTCAATCTTCACTCTCGGAGACTCTCTCTTAATCTCTAGTTTGCCCAGTTCCTGCCGGATCTCCATATCCGCCGGTTGGCAGCTAATCTGCAGCTGGGCAGGAGTCTTTTCTATACCTATCAGGCCCAGACGATAGTTGATTCGCAGCTGGAGCATACCGCTTTCCTTTCTTAAACCAGACTCAATCTTACCTTAAGAAATCCATCAGTGTAGGCTGAATGATGCGAGCGGTAGTGTCAAGAGCGAGGCGGTAGGCATTTTCCTGCATTTTGAACTGCATGATGGCCTCAGCCACATCAATATCTTCTGTCTTGGATATCAGTGTCTGTAGGTTAATATCCAATCCTTCCAACCGACTCTTCGTAATTTCCAATCTCTTGCTCTTGGCCCCTACCTCAGCCTGAAAGCGCAACACCTCGGAAATGGCGTCATCAAGTTTGCCTATGGATCCGGAGGAGATATCAGCCGTATTCCCGCTTGCCAGCCGCTCCCGCAGCTCGATCAGGGCCTCAAAGGCCTCTTGGAACACTGCACTGCCGGGCACATTGATATCCAGCCTGGAGCCAGGGCCCACTTCTATGTTGATTGACGTCAGGCTCCCCTGGTATTCTACCTTGGCGATATGGCCATCCTCGTCCAAACCATCATCGCCCATGGCATAGGGTGGCTTAGTCGTCTCTTGCCCACCGAAAATATGGCTCCCGGCATAGGTGGAATTAGCTACTTGTACCGCATGGTCTACCAGCTCATTTACCTCTTTGGCCAAAGCGTGCAGCGAGTCTTCTGGCAATGTACCATTCGCACCATAGACGGCCAGCTCTCGCCCCCGCTGCAGAATTTGGGTGAGATCAGTCAAGGCTCCATCGGCCGCGGTCAACATCCCTATACCATAATCCGTGTTGGCCGCATATTGCCTGGTTTCTTCCAGGCCCCGGTTCATTCTCAAAACATTACCGGTTCCGATCGGATCATCAGAGGGAACCAAGAGTTTCTTGCCGGCTGCCAACCGCCCACTAAGGTATTCCAGCTGTTCTAGACCCCGATTTAGGCTGGACAGAGAATTTGTTACCAGCATTTTATTGGTTACACGCACAGTAGCTACCTCCCCACGATGCCCATCCGCTCGATCACTGTTGACAAAGTTTCATCCAAAGCCGTAATCAGGCGAGCCGCTGCGTTATAGGCATGCTGAAAGCGAATCAGATTGCCCATCTCTTCATCTAAAGCTACACCAGAAACAGCTTCCTGGCGCCTCTCTAGGTGTTCCATCAAAATGGTCTGATTGGCCAGCATCCGCTGGGCCTCCTGGGAATCCACGCCTAGGCTGGCAATTAATGATGATAAGAAGTCCGGTATACTTCCATTAAGACTGGCGACCCTGTCTTCCTGTAAGAGGCTGGCAATAGCCAAGGCGTTATCACCATTGCCTGGCACTCGCTCTCCAGACTCACCTTCAAGACCAGCCGCAATATGCTTAAGGCCATCTTCCCCGAGGATCTGATCAGACAGCCTGATGTCCTGGGCCCATTTGCCACTGCTAACATCGGCGAAGAAGTTGATCCCGTCGGGATATCGAGCATCCGGATCAGACTCATCGGCATCATATCCATATCCTTGGCTGTGGACTTCATTGACTTTTGCAATCAGAGCCTCAGCCAGCCGATCTAGCTCTGTCATATACCCATCTCGCAGAATCTCGTCCCTCAGTTGAAAAAGCCCCTTCAGCTCTCCGCCATTGAACACGGCAGCGACATCATTGGTTCCTTCCCACACGATGCGAAAACCTTGTGGTTCTGCTCTTAGGGCTAAGGTGGATACATGGGAACCTTGTACTAGAGAACTGCCAGAGACACTGATATGGATCTGCAGTTCCTCATCGGTGACCGCCTGTATATTGGTTATCTGGGCCAGCTCTTTCACCAATAGATCCCGAGCATCTAGCAGATCATTGGGGTGATCGCCGGAGACAGTCACTGCCACAATCTGCTTATTCAGATCGGCAATTTGCTGGGCCAGGTAGTTAATCCGATTTACCTTGACCCCGATCGCACCATCAATCTCCTCGCGATAGCGATGAAGCTGGGTATAAGTGTGACTGATGCCATCTGCCAATAATGCCCCAGTTTGCCGCACCACTGCCCTGGCAGCTAGATCCGCCGGTGTCAAACTGAGCTGCTGCCACGATTTCCAGAAAGCCGTTAAGCTGCTGCTGATCCCCGTATCTGACGGCTCATTAAAGATCATCTCGATCTGTTCATATCCATCCATCAGTACCTGCCACTGCCCGGTGGTCTGGCTTTCCATGCGCAGCTGCATTTCAATAAACTCATCTCGTACCCGTTTGATCTCGGCCACTTCTACCCCTGTACCCATCTGCCCCGGAGTCCGCGGCCTATTGAAAGACGGTGCTGTATAGGGGTTGCTGGGTACCAGGGTGATCCGTTGGCGGGAGTAGCCTTCTGTGTTGGCATTGGCAATATTATGCCCTGTGACGCTCAATCCCATCTGGTGAGCCTGCAAGGCTCTAAGGCCCAGCTGCAGGCCGGCAAAAGTGCTTCGCATGATCCTACTCCCTCCCTGCCCTATGCCCGGGCATCTAGTCTGCCCGGTTGGTAACCCTGCCGTTCCTTTTTCCCTGGTTCTCCGTAAATCATCTGCCCCGTATCGCCTGTTATTAAGCTCAAACAGTAGTTGGTCAAAGTCAGTGATTGATGCAGTAGATTGGCATTGAGCAAGTTAAGCTCCTGGAGACGCAACATGATCTCTTTTAGCTCCTCACCCTGATTAAAGAGCAGCTGCCCCATTGGGCTCGGGGCTCTAGTGGCAATCTGCTCCAAGCTCACGCCGGTCTGTGATTCCGGCAACCGCTCAGCGCTCTTCATCTGTTCTTCAATATCTGCCACCTGGCACAGCCGCTGGGATTCCCACTGCTCCAGTTCCTGTAATAGGCCCATTTCCTTAGCTATAACTTCCTCCAGGATCGCCAAATCGTCATCCAGAAGAGCGGCCTGTTGGCGCTCCGCCTCTGCCAGAAGTGCTTGCATGATGCTTATCTCTTGAGACAGAGTCTCAATCAATTTCTGAACCAAACTTGCGGGCAGTGGAACTGTTCGGGGCTTTCCACCCCGCTTCCCGCAAAATGCCTGCTGCATGGGAATCCTCCCCCAGCTCGTAAATTTCAAACATCAACATCTTCCCTAAAGACATCATCATCCAGTATCTGCTCCAGCAATTTCTCTGCCACTGCCTCCCCGGATACCTGGTAGGTGCCATTGCGAATAGCAGCCCGCAGCTCTGCCACCTTCTCATTACGGATCTCGGGAATGGTCTTCAGCTCAGAGATAATCATCTGGAGCTCTTGACTCTGCTCAGAGATAGTGACCTTATCCAAAGGTACCCCGCTCTCTGTATCGGCCTGGCGAGGCCCAACTTGCTTTTGCTCTCGATACAATCTTGCTACAAGCTTGATCTGCTGGGGAGTGATTTTCATACTCGGCAGCACCCGGGTGCAGACTGCTTCCCGGGCACTTACTCACCTCCGGCTTTACGACTCACTTTCAGTAATACTATCGGCAACAACCGACTCGGCCTTTAATCTCCCCGACGGCGACGGATGATGTTGTTGGCCACGTGAAATCCAGCCTTGCCTTCTTCCCGAGGTCTACTCTGGGGCTTTTGTCCCCCCAATAGTCTTTTAGCATCTTGCTGTAGACGGGCAGCACATTCAAGGCAAAAACGGCCACTAGTAATCGCCATCCCACAGCCTTCACAGCGCAGCCCCAAATCTTCGATACCGGCCACATCCAGCCGCCCACTGCGTACCCATTCGTAGAGCCGTTTTCTCTCCACTCCTGTCTCTTTCGTGATCTCAATTACGGTGGCTGTGGCATGCTCCTTCAGATACTCTTTCACCTGATCAAATTGTTCCTGGTCCTTCCGTTCACACTCAAGGCAAAACTTCATGCTTGGATTAGGAGCACTAAACAGCTTGCCACAATTGGCACAGTTGCGCAACGCCATTTTGCCATCCTCCCTTCTTGGCCCCGGCATCGGCCCTAATCAAAGCTAGGGCCATGACCGAGGAGGTCTTGCTCATCTACAGCAATGGACAAAGTCAACCCATAGACTTCTTGCGCCCCTGCCTGCAATAAAGTCCGGGTGAGCTCGTCTAGTGTAGCCCCTGTAGTATAAATATCGTCAATTACACACAAAACCTTACCGGCGACCTGCCCCGGCCGGGGGACCTGAAACACGCCTTGCAAGTTGGCTCGCCTGGCTCTCGGCCCGAGATGGCTGGAAGCTCCCGTCGCTGACCGCCGGATCACAGTACCCGGTTCTAGGGCCGGGACTTGCAGAAAATCCTGCAGGCCATCCAGCAAGAGCTCCGCCTGGTTATATCCCCTCTGCCGCAACCGCTCTGCATAGAGGGGTACTGCCAGTAAGTGAGCTGTCTTTGGCACCCACTGGCGATGCTTGGCCACCAGGCCCATAATTTGCCCCAAGTCGATGCCCAATTGACGATTATAGCGGTATTTCAGCTCTTGAATCTGCTCCTTCAGGGACCCGGTATAGATACCAATGGCGCGATTTCGCACGAAAAAGTGCTGTGTTCTAGTGCAATCAGAGCAACGAGCTTCCCCCGAGGGCCTCTGCCGTATGGCTAAGGGGCGACCACACAGCTGGCAAAAAACCGCTCCCACCCAGGGCATATGCTCCAGGCAAGACTGACAGAGCCCCAGCAGAGCCCCAATGGATAGTTTACGGCCACAAATTGAACAGAGCGCCGGTGACGGAAATAACAAATCTAGTCCAGACTGCCATATATTGTTTAGATACTCCCCTATAAGGAACCTCTTTCCCCACGCATTCCGCTTAGGAAATTTGGTCAAAAAAAGCACCTCCACCCTCCGGGGCCGGCCGGTGCTATCTATTCCTACATTGTTGCTACTTCCTGACTAGGCGGCAAAAACCTGCTGCCCCTATGCCCTCAGTTAATTAAGAGACAGCCGGATCGTGCTTGCCCTCGGCACTCGTGCCTGGCGTCGTCCCCTCCTCAGTATCCCGAGGAAGTCTCACTGAAGCTTGGCTTGTGGCTGGAGGTTTCAGAATGATTTTGCCTTCATCTACTTCTACACTCAATCGGTTACCGATCCCTAGAGCTTCCCGATACTCTGGCGGAATCTGCAGCCGGCCAGCCGAATCAAGCACCACATACTCGTCATGAGATGCTTCATCTTTTTTAACTTCCTCTCCTGCTGCTAAGGGCCGCCGGCGTACAGTTTCAGTACTGGTCTTCCCATCTCGAATCTCCACAAAACGATCCACAGCATAGGCCATCCCCCGGTCATGGGTGACGATTACGATCGTAACTCCATAGGTATGGCTGACATCATGGAAGACCTCCAAAACCTGGCGGCTGGACTTGGTGTCCAGCGCACCGGTGGGTTCATCGGCTAGAAGCACCTTAGGGCGATTAGCTAAAGCTATGGCAATCGCTACCCGCTGCTGTTCGCCCCCGGACATCTCTAGGGGACGGTGGTGCAGCCGATGGCCCAAACCCACAGCCTCCAGAAGCTCCCGGGCCCAAGCTCGCTCAACCTTGCCATTGAGGATCATGGGTACCAGTACATTTTCTTCAGCAGTTAAGTAGGGAACTAGATTGCGGGCTACATTCTGCCAGACAAAGCCAACAATCTCCCGCTTATAAGCCAGCCGCTGCTTGCGAGTAAGCCGCCCCAGATTCCACTCAGCCACTACGGCTGAACCAGCTGTAGGCTCATCCAGACCTCCTAGGATGTTCAGTAAAGTGGACTTACCACTACCACTCGCCCCGATAATGGCCATGACCTCTTGAGGATAGACCTTTAGGTCTAAACCCTGTAAAGCCATGACTTCCAGATCAGCGATCCGATAGATTTTGACGAGGTTATCGCAACTGATGATGGGTGTCATCATACTTCCTCCCCTAGTTTTACAGCCTGATGGAGCCGCATGCGGGATAAAATGACCACCAAACCAATTAGGCCAAACAGCAGCATTCCACCTAAGGTCAGGTAAATCTTGTTGAGGTCGGAACTCGAGACAATAATCATGAACTCCGGCACCAAGCCAGTGAGATCGGCGCTGACCTTAGTAAAGGGCAAGAACAGCCGACTAGCCCAACCTCCTAGAACGGTACCAATACCGACTGCCACCCCCACGGATAACAGCTGCTCGACAAACAACATGGAAATCAATTGGCCTACCGAAAGTCCGATCGCCCTTAACACACCAAACTGCAAGAATCTCTGCCGCAGGGATAGGAATGTATAGAAGAAAAAGCCCATGAGGCTGATCACTACCGATACCAAAAACCCAATAGACAGCATGCCAAATAGGCCCATCCTTTGAGGCTCCTGGCGGCCTTCAATCAGCATGCCTCTTACATCATCAATACCGACGACCCATATGCCCTGTTCGCGCAAAGAGGTGACTATATCTGTCAAATTAGCCTTACCATTTACCTTGAGCCATACATCATAGGGCTGGATCAAGTACTCATCCTGAAGGTAATTGAGGTTTCCAACGAAGAAAGGCTGTTTGTCAGGGTATAGGGTGGGCCAGTAATCGACAACTCCGACTACGTAAAAGTCTATATCCTGGCCACCTAGTGCTAGAGTAACCCAGTCCCCCACCCGCACCCGGTATCTTTCCACTAATTCCCGAGAAGCCAGCACGCCTTCATAGTGTGTAGTCAAGGCATTGAGGTAGGCATACATATGATATTCGTTTAAGTCCGGCCGAGTCCAAGCTGTCTTGGCAAAATCCCATGGGTCAACAGCCATGAGATTAGCTCTGCCGCGGAATTGCCCAGCTGAACGTACATTGACTTCCAGGCGCTGTACCCGGGCAGCTGCTTCGACTCCGGGCAGCTCTTTGTGGATGTAGAAGGGTGGCTCATAGATGGTCACTTCCGCCTCCTCTGCTGCCCCTGCGGTTGCTCCCAGGGACATACCTGCTCCCATACTGCCTCCCCCACCGGGCAAGGCCCACTGCTCCCGCAGAACCACATCACTGCCATAGCGATAGGTAAGCTGGTCAGCGAAGTTCTTATCAAGGGTGCGGGCGGTAGAAGCCCCGTAAATTCCCATGGATACAGTCAAAATGATTAACAGGATCAAAGGACTGCACTGCCCCGGATTTCTTTCTAAGTGTAAGGTAGTCAAGGAAAGAGCGATCCCTGCCCAACGGTCGGTTGCCCAAGCCAGAAACCGCATCAACCACGGATAAAGCCTCAAGGCGATCAACGCGGCTGCCACCAAGAATAGCACGGGAATCACAAACAAGGCCGGATCTAGAATCAGCTGTGATTGGGTGACATCTTGCGCGGTAGTAACCAACAATGCCTGTCTCTGCAAGGAACGGTACCCAAGGAAAACAAGGCCCGCCAACAAGAAGTCTAGATAATAGCGCTGCCATACAGGAGCCTGAGATTTACGCACCATTTCCTGTTTATATGTAACTATACTGTGCCGAGTAGCTGAGATCACAGGAATCAGACAAGCTAAGACCGCGGTAATGCCACCGATCAGCGCATAGCGATAGGCCTCCCGCCCCAATCTCACCGGCAGTCCCGTGCGATCAACAAAACTCAAGAAGCCCGCGGATGCTCCAATCACTTTGGAAATTAGAAGCCCTAACCATGGTCCAATCGCAAAGGCAGCGATTCCCAGGATGAGCCATTCGATCAGATATGAAAAGACAATTTGTCCGGCACTGGCTCCCCGGCTGCGGAGCATAGCAATCTCCGTCTGGCGCCGCCCCACAGTCAGGCTGGCAGCCAGCACGATAAAATACAAGACCATACCCAGGATGGGGATACTGAGCACAAACATCAAGAACCTCAAGTAAAAGGCCTTTCCTCGAAAATACTTGAAGATAGTCAGAGGAGAAAGCCACAATCGGGTACCAGGCAAGATCTGATTGGCCGTGTTTTCCAGATATTCCAGGTCAGCAATTAGATCAGACAGCTGATCGACATAAACATCTGTATGATCAAATACCCAATACCAGACCAGCTCATAGACTGCTACCCCTTCCATTTGCATCAAATGGTCTTGCAGAAATTCCTCACTGATAAAAAAACTGTTTTCGAAGGGGGGATAGTAAGCCCAGACCGGTGATCCCTTGGTCTCTTCCTTGGGTCGGAAAACTCCTACCACTTCAGCAGTTATGGTCTTCATTTCCCGATCATAATCACTGGTGGCAGCGAGCTTCATGACATACTGTCTACCTACTAGAAGCTCCTTGCTATCTAGGGCTTTTTCGTCGACGATTACCTCCAAAACCCCGTCCTCCCGAGGGAGAGCCGTAGGCCACCGCCCTTCGATCACATCTACCCTATCTTCTAACCCACTCATGTACCGCAGGTTACCATATTGTTCCTTTTTCATCAGTTCTGGGTCTACCGGGCGTATGCCCCGGGTATCCACGGTTCCGATTCTGGAATAGTAAAGCAGTGGAGCTCCTATACGGTCTTCCACTTCTTCCAGAAAGTCCATGAGTCGTCGGTATTTCGCTAGATCGACATCCCCCTCCATGCCGGGGTCGTTCAGCAAGAACAGAGTATATGGCAAACGCCCTCTACTAGTGCTTTTTACCCAATCCCGCATCAAGGAATACTGCAGCGCGCCATTTGTATAGATGGGAACCGCTGAGACTATGGCTACCGCCATTACCAAACCCAAGAGGAGCCCCAATTCCAAGCGCCAATTCCTGACTATCTGTTTGACTACGATCCATAAAACCGTAAGCAGCCGCATGTGGACACCTCTTCACTTGCCGATCACAGTCTGGCCTTCTTCCAATCCTTTGAGAATCTGAACATGGGTATCACTTTCAATCCCCACCACCACATCGACTTCTCGGCGAGCATCTCCATCCAGCACTCTGACAAACTTGCGGCCCATGTAATTACGAACCGCCGCCTTGGGAACCAACAGAGCTGTATCCGCCTCTTCAATCAAGATGGTCACCTTCACCAGGCTGTCAAACTCCAAAGGTATCTCCGCATCCTTCAACCTAATTTGCACAACCGGTTTGTTATCAAGACTAGAGCCACCTTCTTCGGAGATGGCAATCTGGTGAATATACCCATCTACCCAGGTCTCACCAGTGACATTAACCAATACCCTCTGGCCTCTCACCAGCTTATTCGCGTCAGCACCATAGGGAAGCGTGACCTGGATCTCCAACTCTACTGGATCAGCAACTTTGACTACAGTCTTGTAAGCTTCCACGGCATCTCGTTCGCGAGCATAAACACTTACCACCCGGCCACTGAAGGGAGCCCGGATGGTAGAAGCCTCCATTTCGGCTTCCAGCCGGTCTACCTCCAAAATCGCCTTCTCTTTATCCAATTCCTTTAGTTTCAACTCATAGGGGCTGACTTCTAGTCCTAAGAGGCTCTTGACCCGCTGGTATTCCATTTTTACCCGTTCCAAATCCAGCTTGGCCAATTGCAGCCGATGCTCAAGATCCCCAGTCTCCAGCTTGGCCAAGATCTGATTTGCCTGAATAGCATCACCTGCTTCTACTAGAAGCTCCCGTATCCGGCCACTGCGGCGAAAGTAGAGAGTTGATTCTCTCACCGCCGCTACTCGCCCTAGGGTCCGCAGTTCATCGGCGATATAGCCTCGTTCTACGGTATATGTAACGGTACGCACCTCCGGTGGTGACAGCAGCGGTGGTGGTGTATCCACCCGCTCTTCCGGAAGTAAGGAACATCCCGCCCCTAGGGCAAATAGTAATATAGCCAAAACAACCACCATCAGCTGTCGCCATTGCCGCAACATCCCTACTCCCCCTCCAGCACCCTGCCATCAGCCATTTCATAGACTTTATCACCAAACTCTTCTACGGCAGGATTATGGCTAACTACACAGATTGTGACACCATGTTCGTCAACCAAACTCCTAAACAGCTCCATAACCTTCATACTCGTAGCAAAATCCAGCTCCCCAGTGGGTTCGTCGGCCAGAATCAGGCTGGGGCTGATAGTCAAAGCCCGCGCAATAGCAACCCGCTGCTGCTCTCCGCCACTTAGCTCCAGGATTCTGTGCTGCGCCCGCGGACCTAATCCCACCAATTCCAGACACTCCTCTGTGCGCGCCCGCCGCTCCCCTAAGGACCGTCCCACGATTTTCAGTGGTAGTTCCACATTTTCATAAGCTGTGAGATAAGGCAGGAGGCCAAAAGACTGAAAGACAAAACCCACCTCTTTCCGGCGCCAGCGGGTCAGCATCCTTTCATTAAAGGTGCTAATATCCTCTCCCTTAAAGAGTACCTGCCCACGAGTTGGTTGATCCAAGCCTCCCATCATGTTCAAAGCTGTTGTCTTACCTGAACCCGAACGGCCTTTGATCACTACCAATTGACCGGGAAAAATGGACATATCTACACCATCTAAGGCACGTACTTCCGTGTTTCCGGTCTTGAAAACTCGATGGACATCCCGCAGAGCTACCAGAGGCCGGGTAATGTCACTGGTCTGCTTTACCGCTATAGACATAGAAGTTGGCGCTATAGGCCCGCAGCTGGCGGCTGACTAGCGCCATCGCTCCTTTCCAATCAGACTTGCAGTATCGCTCTGATTGCTGACTGTTTTTATGTATCTTCATATAGCTCACATCTTTGTGTAATATCTTCGCTGTACTGCTGCGACTTCCTCCCTTCCATAATGCTCCGGTTTTCCACAATTACACAAACCGGAAGCTTGTTTGCTCATGCCTCTTTGCTACATGAGGCGAATTAGATGAGTACCACAACTCAAGCAAGGATCAAAAGCCCGAACTATGCGGCCGACCTCTACTGGGTTGTCGAGATCCTGAATGAACGTACCAATCAAAGCAGTTTCTGCCGGCCCATGGCATTGATAGCGATTTATGGGTGAGAAATTCCACATGGTGGGTGTAATGATCCCATACCGCCTAATCAGCCTTTCTTCCACCAAGGCCTGATGCAGCAATGCCCCTCGGGGAGCATCAGTCATCCCCACCGCCTCATTTTGCACTGGCATTTCATTGTATTGAAGCACTGGTGCAGAGGGAGTCAACAACCCTAACCAGCCTAGGACCAAATCAATGATCTCGTTTACTTCCAGGGACCGGGCAATGATCCGATCCATGGTGGAGGGCTCTCCATCATAGTTCTTGTTGATGGCCAGACGAGCCAAGGGGCCTACTTCATAAGGAAGTCTTCCGTAGTGAACTGCTTTGATAAAGGTATAGGCACCCTCCTTATAAGGATTGGGCTCGATTAAGTCGGTCGGCGATAGTTCCCGGGATGTATCTTCATACCAGCTGGATGTGACATCTTCCTTAATCAGCTCTTGTATGATTCCGGGTATAAACCGATCGTCTTGGACGGTCCCTGCTTTCCATACCCGATCCTCCCCCTCACCAATGGGGAACAAACCAAAGGAAAGAAAACGGCGAGGGCTTATCCCCATCGCGTAATAATCAGGATAGTGCTTAGCTAGTAATTCGGTATCTGGTAATAGACAATCGGTAATAAAGCTCTCTATCCCCTGGGCTAAACCTCTGGCATGGAGAATCTTATCCGCGGTAGGGGTAACAGCCACTCCACCATGAACCATTCCGTGCTGGTGAGGTGCCTTGCCTCCAAAGATGGTTTGGGCTTCATGGGCACGAGCTGCTATCCCGAAAGATGTCATGTAGTTATCGACTAACCTCTGATTCATCCTAGGGCCAAGACGGCGATCGACCACAGGCCCTTGATATGGCAGACCCGGAGGCAGCTCTATATAGTCTGGCAGGCTAAAGGCATAAAAATGGCGGATATGGTTTTGCACAAACTCCAGCCCGAGCATGATGTTCCGCAACAGCCGGCCCTGAATGGGAATATCATTACCAAAGATAGTATCCAAAGCATAGTTGCTGGCAGTACCGTGGGCAAAGGAGCAAATACCGCAGATCCGCTCAGTAAAATAGGGGGCATCTCTAATATCTCGATCTACCAGCATCTGCTCGAATCCACGGTATTGATTGCCTTTCACCCGGGCATCTACAACGGTCTGGCCATCCACGAAGATATCAATGGACAGCAAGCCTGATAGGCGAGTGACTGGGCTGAACTTGATCTGCTTCACCAGCTATCACCCTTTCTGATCATTCATCATAGGTGGTGGTCCATTTGATGGGGCTTGCTCCACCTGGGAGGCTTTCTCTCCATCATTAGCACTCTGGGGTAAGGTAGGTTCTCCAGGCAGCGGTACTGGCGGCCCCGGTCTCTGCTTCTCCGGAAGGGGAACAAAAAACGGCATCGAGCTATCGGGAAACCCCACTGTAGTGCAACCAATACATGGAGTGTTGGCGCGAACAGGCCAGTTGACATAACCATTCCACTGCCGATAGGGACAATCTGACGGAGTTCGAGGGCCTACACAGCCAAGCTGAAACATACATTCTATGTCTCCCAGTTGATCGGCAAACTCATCTCGGTCAAAATAGGAGCGGCGTTGGCAATGGCGGTGCACGGTATACTGATAGAACAACAGGGGACGCCCATCTTCATCTACCTCAGGTTCACCATAAAACAGTAGATGAAACAAGGTTCCCATGATCCAGTCAGGGTTATTGGGACAGCCACTGACATTGATTACAGGCCTCTGCACAACATCTCTCACACCTACACTACCGGAAGGATTGGGGTAAGCTGCTGAGGGTCCACCAAAGGAGGCACAAGTTCCAGCAGCAATGACATAGCCAGCCTTGCTGCCGATGGAAGTAATGATATCCCGAGCAGTTAAGCGCTCTCCATTCAGTTCTGCCACTATGGCATAAAGGCCCTCATCCCGCAAGGGAATTGCGCCTTCCACAAATAGGTAGAACTGGCCTGCATGCGTGGCAGCAGTCTCCAGCAAGGCTTCTAGAGCCTGGTGCCCTTCGGCCGCGACCAAGGCATTATCAAAGCGCACATCTATATACCGATAAAGCACCTCTCCTAGATTGGGGTCTTGGCTATTCATAAAAGCAATCTTGTCTCCCGAACAAGCATTACATTCCAGCCAAATTACCGGCGGCTTCCAGGGTGGGGCCGGAGCCCCGTTCTTTAGCCATTCTCGATAGTGAGAGTAAATCTCCATTAGGTAATCATGATCCTTGGCAGGCAAAACACTCCCCCCTCTTGTCTCCACTCGGAGTTCGCCTCTATCAAAAAAGAGGCCCCTGCCCAACTATATGCATAGTTGAGGTATGTTAGGCATCTTGGTTCAAACTAGTAATAAGATACGCCCCACCCGAATAATCTGAAGGCAGATGCTGTGGACAGGGTGAGCCCAGCAGGAAAAAGACTCAACCCATGATGCCCCCCTAGAGGGAAGACGAGGTGAAGCTTCGCAATGTCTGACCTAACTGATACCAGAGAATTTGGTCAGCCCTTAATCCTCGCCCTTGGTCACCCTCTGTGCCGAGATGATGGAGTAGGCCTACATATTTTGAGAGAATTAGAGCAAGTGTGCAGCCCATTTACCGATTGCCTGGCCGGTGGCCAAGAGCTGCTGTGCCGGCTGAAACACCTTACGTACCGCCCCGTACTCATCATACTAGATGCAATCGATGGGGGTTACCCTCCCGGGACGGCAATCCGCCTAGTCATATCCGGAGATGATCTCCTAGAAACCCTCTCTCTAGACACAGCCCACTCTCATGGCAGCAACCTGGGCTTGGCGTTGGCTTTGATCAGGCAAAGCGGAGTGCGGTTGCCCACTGTTGTCATCTATGGGGTGCAGCCTGCCAATATGGCGCTTGGTGATCAGTTAACCCCAGATATAGCCCAGGCGGCCGGCTTTTTGGCTAGACAGTTAATGATTGATAGGCCTTGGAATAATGTAACGTGTTTATCTAGTGCTGTTTGGCTGAATCGGGATCAGATAACCTAGGAAAGGATAGGGTAAGCAAAATGCACGGTTTAGCTTGGATGGAGGAAACCTTAGGGGAAATTACAACGGTTGCTGAGCATTGCGGTCTCAGGACCATCACCAAGGTGACGCTGTGTCGGGGCCAACTTTCCCACCATTTCCCAGAAGAGCTGGAACTCGCCTGGGATCTAGTTAAGCAAGGTACTATCTGCGAACAGGCTGTCCTGGTGATCGAAGAAGAACCGGCTCTAGTGTCCTGCAGTGCTTGTGGATGGGAGGGCCAATGGCATAGTGAGCTGGCGTGCTGCCAAGCTTGTGCAAGTAGAGTTGAGCTAGTGTCCGGGACCGATCTTCAGCTAGTGGATATCCAAGGGATATGAGTAAATTCCGGGGCATAGAAGCACCAAATACAGCCCACATGATTCTGCAGGCTCAGGGTATCATCGCGGTCAAGGGGTTAGGTGGGTATCACTTGGTTTGCGATGCACGCAGCATCAAGGCCCTTACCCGGCTGCGTAAAATCAAGAAGCGCCCATATAAACCCTTTGCCGTTATGTTTCGTGATTTGAAGGTTTTGCAGAGTGAATTACACACTCCCGCTGCAGCAGTCAAGCTTCTCACTTCCTGGATCAGACCCATTGTCATACTAGCAAGGCAGGAGACATCGACTTTGCCCGATTTACTAGCCCCCGATCTGGATACCATCGGTGCTATGCTGCCCTATATGGCCTTATACCTCTTGTTATTTGATGAGTCCCTCGACGTATTGGTTGTCACCAGTGCTAACCGATCCGGTGAACCCATCATTTTTCAAGATGATGTGGCCAAAAGACAGCTGGCCGCAATAGTTGATGGTATTCTGATCCATGATCACAAGATCACCAACCCCCTGGATGATTCTGTCCTCTATTGTGTAGATATCGCAAAGATCGATCAGCCCAAAACGCCCCCACAAGGGCTCAGGAGCTCAACTCACGTATCTTCTGTACAGCCTCAGATGGGGGAGCTGGAAAGCAAGGAGCAGGCAGGCAGCCAGCCTTTGGAGATACCCACTTTTGTTATCCTCAGGCGAGGCCGCGGTTACATGCCTTCACCTTTGCCCTTAAGTGAGCCTCTCAGCGAAACAATCCTGGGGTGTGGCAGTGATCTCAAGGCCTGTTTCTGCCTCGGCCAAGGGCCATTGGCATATCCCGGCCCCCACCTGGGCAACCTGGAGCACCCGGAAACTCTAGACCGCTATCGCTTCATGCTCAGGTATTACCAAGAGACATTTGACCTGGAACCTGTGGTTGTTGCCCATGATCTGAACCCAGCGTTGGTGAGCAGCCAAATTGTCGCCAGTGAGGATTTTGCCGATCTCACGCCCATACCTATCCAGCACCAGCATGCCCATATAGCTGCCTGCATGGAGGAAAATAAATTCAGCCAGCCGGTCATTGGCATCGCCTATGATGGTACTGGCTATGGTTGGGATGGAAGGGTGTGGGGAGGCGAGATTTTGCTCGCCTCCCCCGCCGATTTCCGACGTTTGGCCCATTGGCAAAATGTCCCATTACCGGGTAATGATATAGCCATTTACCAGCCATGGCGAATGGCTTTGAGTTATCTGCAAAGTGCTGGCTTAGAAGAGTCTTCCCACCTTCTTCTGGAGAACCTGCCTGGACACATTAGGCCAGCTGCTGCCCAGATCTTGAGCCTATGGGGTAGCGTTCAGGCTAGCTGGCTGCAAACTTCCAGTATGGGGCGGCTGTTTGATGGCATCACAGCTCTCTTGGGCCTATGCCTGGAAACTACTTATACAGGGCAACCGGCCATACTTCTGGAAAATGCGGCCTGGCGTGGTATCAAGAGACTAGGGCTAGATAGTATACAACCCTATGTCATGGAAGAACTAATCAATAGCTCCAGCAGCTCGATCCGTGACCATCTGCCCAAACCTATTCCCCTGACTGCATTGATTCGGTGTGTAGCACAAGATAGGGCGCGTAATATTGATACAACCGAGATCGCCGCCCGTTTTCATCGGTCGATTGCTGAAGTGACAGCAGTACAAGCCCACGACTTCTGCCGGCAATTCAATATAGGCACTGTGGCCCTCAGTGGGGGTGTCTGGCAAAACCAATTGCTCTGTCACTGGACAGCAATGCTCCTTGAACAGATGGGGCTGGAAGTCATCCGACACAAACAACTCTCCCCCGGTGATGAATGCTTAGGGTTTGGCCAAATCGTAATCGCCGGGGCAAGACTAAAAGCTGAGGCTTTGGCCAAACGCTCTTCATCAATAGAGAAGGAGGTAAACCATCCATGTGCCTGGCCGTACCGGCAAGAATAGAGAGTATCGAAGGCACGAGCGCATTGGTGATGGCGCTTGGTTGCCGGGAAAAAATCGATATTCGGTTTGTTCCCACTATAGAGGTAGGCGATTTCGTCCTCGTACATGTGGGATTCGCACTGGAGAAGGTAAGGCCAAAGGAGGCAGCCTTCCTCTTGGATGCCTGGAACAGCCTGCTAGCCAATGAGGGGATCAGCTATGAACTACCTGACACCCTTTAGCTATTACCGCACTCCCCAATTTGTCCACCAGTTAGCAGATGCGATCAATCATGCCTGCCAGACTCAGGTGAAAATCATGCAGGTTTGTGGTACTCATACCTGGAACTATCGCCGGCATGGGCTGGCTGCGCTGCTTACCCCCAATCTTACTCTTGTACCAGGTCCCGGCTGCCCGGTATGTGTTACTGATCAGAGAGATATCGACTGGGTGATTGAGTTAGCCGGGGAAAAGCAGAACACGCTGGTCACCTTTGGGGATCTGATGCGCGTTCCGGGGAGTACCACATCCTTAGCAGAGACACGCAGCCACGGTGCAGATATCCGGATAGTACTTTCACCCCTAGAAGCTTTAGATATTGCACTGGCTGAGCCTTCCCGCCGCATCATCCTCCTGGCAATCGGCTTTGAGACAACAGCCCCGGCAGTGGCAGCTGCATTACAGAGTGCCTCGCACTTGGGCTTGGCCAACTTCAGTGTTGCTGTGCTGCTGAAGAGGCTGATCCCCGCCCTTAGGTACCTTTTCGCGGGGGAGAAACCAGATGGGCTTCTCTGTCCCGGCCATGTAGCGGCTGTGATGGGGCAACAGGAGTTTGCCTTTCTTGCTCAAGAGTTCCGGCTTCCCTCGGCCATCAGCGGTTTTGAACCAGGAGACATGCTGCTGGCTCTCCTGGATTTGACCCACCAATCCCAAGCAGGACATGCCAGACTCACCAATGCCTACCCAAGGCTAGTGAGCAAGCACGGCAATCTTGCCGCCAGATCCATAATCACAGCCACCTTCAAACCGGCTCTTTCCCGGTGGCGCGGCCTGGGCAACCTACCTGCTACCGGTTATGAATTGGTCGATACGCTTCAGAGGTTTGCTCTCTACCCGCCAGTATCTACTACGCCTCATTCGACCGGCAGCTCTTGCCTCTGTGACCTGGTCATTTTGGGGAAGCGTACTCCTGGAGCTTGCCCCAACTTTGGCAAAGGCTGCACCCCTGATACCCCCCTAGGTCCATGTATGGTATCACAGGAAGGCACCTGCGCCGCTCATTACTATTATCCAGAAACGGCGTCTCCCTTGAATCACCAGATCAAGAAATGGGGTGACTGACTGCAGCCTAATATTTCACTGAAACGGTAGAGCTGCAGCACATAAAATGCATATTGAGTTCATTCAAATGGCCCATGGGGCCGGCGGTAGTGCCACCATGAAACTGCTGGAACATGTCTTTTTTCCCAATTTCCGTCGACTGGGCCTCCAGCCGGAAAATGATGCCGCCCTACTCACGCTGGGCAATGGTGAGACCCTAGCCTTTACCATTGACGGTTTTGTGGTCGATCCGCCTTTTTTCCCCGGCGGCGATCTAGGGAACCTAGCGGTGCATGGCACCATCAATGATCTGGCAGTCATGGGAGCCAAACCCCTTTGGCTGGCCTGTAGTTTCATCATCTCAGTAGGTACTACCGGTACCGTTCTCAACCGGATCGCCATATCCATGCAAGAAGCGGCGACCGCCTCCAATATCCAGCTGGTGGCCGGTGATACTAAAGTCGTGGAAGCCCGGAGCCAGACCCCTCAGATCCTGATCACCACTTCCGGTATTGGCATCCTGCAGACTGAGAAACCCTGGCATACACCGAGGTTGCGCCCTGGTGATCAGCTGATTGTATCTGGTACCATTGGAGAACATACTCTCGCCGTCCTCGGAGCCCGCCATGGTTGGTTCCAACATGATCCGATCATTAGTGACTGTGCCAGCCTTTATCCCATGCTGGAGCCTTTTCACCCGATTGCAGGCATACACTGGGTACGGGATATCACCCGGGGAGGCCTCGGAGGGATCTGCCATGAACTCGCCCGGGCCACGGGATATATGGTAGAGCTCTGGGAAAAGGATATTCCTATAGATCCCCGAGTCAGAGGTTGGTGCGAAATCCTAGGCTATGATCCTCTATATTTGGCTAACGAAGGGAAGGCATTACTAGCTGTTGACCCAGAGACAGCACCTCAAGTGTTAAGTGATCTAAGGAGGCTCCCCCTAGGGAAGTGTGCCTCACTAGTCGGGCAGATTAGCTCTGAGCGACAACCATGGGTAGTACTGAATACTTCGGTGGGAGGGCGCCGGCTCGTGCCTGCACCAGCCGGAGAGCTATTTCCCCGCATATGTTAGAGCTGTAAGCTGTACGTGGGCCAAGTGGCGGATACTACTGGGCATACTTGACCCCAAAGGCAGTAAGAATGCCGGGCCTGCAGTAGACCCGGCACTTTCGATCATTTTATTGTGCTTCTTGGCTCGCAAGACTTCTTCTGTAAGCCCCATAGCCTTTGATGATGTAATGTAAGAGCAGGGCATGGATAGGCACTTGGATTATGCTTGCTAATAGACGCGATGGCAGCAGAATCCATACGGCCTTATTGGATAGGATAGCGAGCCAAACCGTATTCAGCGTGGAGACTACGAGGCCCCTGACCAGGGTCGCCAGCAGCACCGGCCAAAAGCCATAGGCCTTTTCCCGGGGGAACAGCCGCAAGATCATGACCGGTATCAGGCCACTCATAGCAGCACTTAGGGTAAAACCCGGGAAATAGGGACCAATTGGAAACAGAACAGCACCGATCAGGTCAGCCAAAGCTCCAGTCAAAGCCCCAGCAGCCGGGCCCAGCAAGATTCCAGACAACATCACAGGCAGGTTGCCAAAACTCACCCTAATGGCCTGGATACCGGCAAAGGGGATCATCACCCCTAGAAAGCGGGTGAAGACCACGCTGATACCTACCAAAAGCCCAATGGTTGTCATCTTTTTGGTAGAAACGCGCACAGCAAAATACCTCCCTTCTTCGGTGAGCGCGCACACCACACCGAAGCCGGAAGGCACCCAGTTTCGAAGTGATAGCGGACGCGACACTGTACCGCGGGCCGGAGGCCCTTCGTCCACAGGCAACTTCCCATCCTGTGGCACTTAACGCACAGCATCTACTCTACCATGTATTAGGCTTTCTTCCCCTTCATTGTAGGTGAGAATCGTGATCGTGTCAAATCCGATCAACCCTGATTGTTCCAGATCATCTTCTCCACCCTTAGCCGTGCCTCCGCGAACAGCCACAATCATCGCCTACGCCAGGGCCTTCAGTTGATCGAGGTTAGTCACCACCAGACGCTCGGAAAGGTCAAGTACATCCTGAGCAACCAATGACCGCAAGGCGGCTATCATTTCACCCTCCCGGGCACCGATAGCTGCTTGGATATCAGCTACCTGCAGTGGATAGTCGATCACTAAGCCACCGGCACTGATTATACCCCGATGGAGTGCCAATCCCAGCAAATAGCGGGCCAGACGCACTTGCAGAGGTTGGCGATACAGCTCTGATACAGGGTTTCTCTGTGAAGCAAGGGCTGCTGTGTTTTCCAAAATCTGCCACAAGGTCTCTGGACGGGATTTGATATACTGTGCGAAAGCCAATTTGTCCAGCTTTAACAATCTGCTGGGATAAAGAGCCATCAGCCAGTGAGATGTAAAAGCCGGGCCAAAAAGGGCAAGCTCCTCCAAACAGCTGCCGTCAGCAAAGATGTCCAAAGTGGTCTCCCAGCCCTTGCTCTCCTCCACGAGCTTCACCAAGCCCTCGTCCACTATCAATAGACCCTCTCCCGCTTCACCCCGCAGATCGAGTTTGTCTCCAGTGGATAGCTCCAGATATCGCATCAGCCCGATAATCTCCAACAGCTCTTCGTCAGGCACCTGCTGCCAAAGAGCAAGGCCTCGTAATACAGCCATTACCCTTGTATCAGACAAACGTGTCCCTCCTTTTCACTTGCGCCTCACCTGTGGCGACAGACTCTTACCTGTTCAACCAATTCTTCTACAGTTGCCCATTCTGGGGGCTCTGTCCCCCGGGTTGTGGCCGCAGCAGCACCGGCTGCCATAGCCCAACACATAGCCTCAGCAAGATCCTTACCTTCCCTAAGGGCCCAAACCATTCCCGCCAGAGTACTATCTCCACAGCCCACCGTGGTCTGCGCCACCACTTCTGGAGGTATCCCTTGCCAGATTTGGCCTTTATGCCCCAGGAACCCTCCAGCTTTACCGAGGGTGAGCAAAACATAGTCAATCCCTCGCTGAGCTAGCTCCCCTACCGCAGCTACCGCACCGGCCTCATCCCGGAGCTCCCAACCCAACACCTGTGCCGCTTCTGTCTCATTGGGCTTGATCAGATCAGGCCCAGCCTCCAGCCCTGCCCGTAGGCCAATCCCGCTGGCATCTAGAGCTACCCTAGCCCCTTTGCTTTTCGCAGTCTCGATCAAACCAGCATAAAAGTCCTGAGGAGTGCCTGGTGGAACACTGCCGGAGATCACTACCCAATCCCACTCAGAAGCTTTACTGGACACCTTAGCTTGTAGTTCCTGCAATTCCTCTTCTGTGACCATGGGTCCGGGTTCATTGATCTCGGTCACACATTTGTCCAAGACGGCCCAGACCTTCAAATTGGTGCGGGTATCGTCCTGGACTTCCACCCAATCTACAGATATGTCCAGCTCCTCCAGACGCTTGACTAACCAATGGCCACTGTTGCCCCCTACCATGGTCAAGGCTTCCGTGGGCTGGCCCCAACGACTGAGGGCTCGGGAAACATTGATCCCCTTACCCGAGGGCTGTTCGAGCTTGTTTTTGACCCGATTTAGACCACCCACTACCAGGTGATCTAGTTCCAGTGTCCGATCAATGCAGGGGTTAAGGGTTACTGTTGCAATCAATACAATCACCTGCCCGGGTTCTCTTTGTCATCCGCTTATAGAGATAGATTACACCAAGAATCTGTGACTTTGCGGTCATAGGGTACTAAAAGGTATTCGTACAGATAATGTGGAATTGTTATCTAATGGCAAGATTCCCCGCACATCACGGGAAAACCTGCTGCGGGGGGTTCCTAGCGGGAAACAATGACATCGAGATGAGCTTCACAGTCAGCTCGCAATTTGCACTGGCACATGCCTAAGGCTCTAGTAGTACGTGGTCACGCAACTGTGAGGAGGGTAAACATGAGCTGCATGATTGGAATTGATATTGGTACCAGTGGAGTGAAGACGTTAGTTGTCACAGAAACGGGGAAAATAGTGGCTCAGGCCACAGCAGAATACCCATTATATCACCCTAAGGCCGGCTGGGCAGAACAAGACCCAGAAGATTGGTGGCAAGCAACTCTAACGACCTTAAAGAAGATCGGTGAAGATTTGGGCAGTGACGCAGACAGAGTAAAAGCCATCGGCCTTTCCGGTCAGATGCATGGCTCCGTCTTTCTGGATAAATCGGGTAATGTCCTGCGTCCGGCTATCCTTTGGTGTGATGTACGCACTGCCGATCAATGCCGTTATATTACAGAAACAGTGGGCAGAGACGAACTGATCCGCCACACTTCCAACCCAGCTTTGGAGGGCTTTACAGCTCCGAAAATCGTTTGGCTGCAGCAAAACGAACCCGATGTCTATCGACAGGTAGCCAAAGTGCTGCTGCCTAAAGACTATGTACGCTATCGGCTTACAGGTGAAATTTTCACAGAGATGTCAGATGCCGCCGGCAGTCTGTTACTTGATGTGACTCACCGGCGCTGGTCGGAGCCGGTTCTCCAAGCCTTGAATATTGACCCAGAGATCCTGCCTGAATGTCGGGAGTCGATCGATGTCTGTGGCACTCTGACCCAGCAAGTTGCCGAGTCTACCGGCTTGCCTGCCGGCATTCCCGTAGCCGGAGGCGGTGCCGATAATGCCTGTGGTGCTACCGGAGCGGGCATCGTCCGTCCCGGGCGTGTACTTTCCAGCATAGGCTCATCTGGTGTGATTGTTGTCCATACAGATCAGCCGCAGACTGATCCCCAAGGCAAAGTCCATACCTTTAACCATGCTATCCCCCACAGATGGTATGTGATGGGTGTAATCATGGCGGCCGGGCTTTCCCTAAAGTGGTTCAGAGATAATCTGGGCCATCTGGAAAAGCAAATGGAAAGCCTAACCGGTACCGATGCCTATGACTTAATGAGTGCACAGGCTGCCCCTACACCTCCCGGAGCAGAGGGTCTTGTCTTCCTGCCCTATCTCAATGGTGAGAGAACTCCCCATGCCGATGCCTATGCCCGAGGCGTTTTCTTCGGCCTTACTCCCCGCCATACTCGGGGTCACCTAATTAGAGCCGTCATGGAAGGCGTCGTCTATGCTCTCAGAGATTCCGTGGAGATTATCCGGGCCATGGGGATTCCGATCGAACAGGTGCGGGCAATTGGTGGTGGAGCCAAGAGCCCACTTTGGAGGCAGATGCAGGCTGATATTATGCAGTTGGAAGTAGCTACGTTGAATATTGACGAAGGACCGGCTTTCGGAGCCGCCCTCCTGGCGGGTGTCTGTGCCCAAGTCTACAGTAGTGTCGAAGAGGCTGCAGAGAATACGGTCCGGATCGTGCATACTACTGAACCAAATCGGGACCTAACCAGGCTGTACGATGATTACTATCAGCTGTTCCGCTCCCTGTACCCGGCACTCAAAGACCGTTTCCGAGAGGCTGCCCAACTGGAAATATAAGATAGCTTTCGCCATATCAAAGGAGCCCCGTCGGAGGGCTCCTTTATCATCCGGAAATTATCCGAATGCCTTGCCAAGCATATCCTCCCCAGCGCAAGCCTTGGGTTATAGGATCCCCTTATTACGGCGTTCCCGCTGTTGCTGGAAGAGATAGCGAATAATTTCGTCCTGGAAGGTCGACGCAATCTCCTCGATCTCCAATCCTACCGCTACCCGCTCTCTGTGGTCTTCTGCGATCGGTGCTTTGCGGACAACCCGGGCGATGATCGTTTCACTCATATCCGGTAAATGCAAATCAATTAACAGGAGACTATTATGGCGCAGCTTGGGTTCATCCTCTACCCAGGCCAGCAGCCCACAGCCACTCAAGTTCTTCACCAATCCACGCTTTTCCGGAATGGGGGGCTCTATCAACGCTTCCTCAGATTCCAGCACCACATAATCCATATTGAGCAAGACATCCAAGCGAAAGAAGGCGCGCCGATTGGCAGCCGTCAATTCGGCAGGCCATTGCACTACTAGACAGGGAATATGCCCACTGCGCCGACCCAGAACCGCGGTTTCAAACGCATAGAGACTATCTCTATGGGCAATAGTGATCTTCACCTGATCTCCGATGCGTATCGGCTCCAGCACACCACCTCTGAGGGGGGCTGCCAGCACGATGCCACTGCCATCGAGAATCTCAATCCGACTAGGATAGCACTGTCGTTCTCCTCTAACCACTGCTTCCAGCTCTACCCGCTGATTCACTTGGATGATTTCCTCCATCACAGGCTGCGCACCGCCCCCGGGCGTTCTTCCCGCTCCGAAAGAAAGCGGCACTCCCTCCTTGTCTGCCTTCGCAAGATTATTCTCGGGATACCAATACAATTATACTCAAGGCTGCCAAGTTCCTCCATGGAATCAGCTAATGCTCCCGAGTTCTTACTTCAATACCCTCAAGGCTCACCAGTTTCCTGGTTCGCTACCAAGAGGCCTCGCTCCTGGGCAGTGGCATTGATCTCTTCCAGGCTCGCAATCGCCCACTGCATGGCCGAGGTGCTGGCCGCCGCCATAAAATAGACTTTTCCATCAGGATAAACAGCCACCCGGCCACTGCGTCCCGCCATTTGGATCAAAGTGCGAGCATCATATAAAGAGTCATGGGCATACAAGATGATAACATCTGCTCTGGGAATTGTGATACCCCGCTCCAAAACACTAGTACTGACCATTACCGCCGGTGCGCGCTCGGCAAAGATGATCCGTTTTTCATCTCGCTGAGGATCACGAGAATGTGTACCCAATATGGCAACCGAGGAGAGCCCCTCAGTAGTGCCGAGTTCGGTTGAGACTACTTGGCCAACTGCAGAGACCAGCCAAATGCGGGGTACGAAGATAAAGACCCGATTACCTGCATACAAGCTTTCCCGTAATTTAACCAAGAAATCATGGGAGAGATTAAGACCGGCCTTGGTCTGAGGAGCGTTTTTGTGCACCAGCTGACTAGGCACCTGATGATGTCTATCTATGACCAATTCGGGCACTGGCATCGGGTAACCATGATGACGCACCGGGACGGTAATCAGCTGCACAGCTCCCCGTCGTGTCGCCTGCAGCATGGTAGGTTCCGGTGTAGCCGTCATATATACCTTGAGACCCCCCGGCTTTACTGCTCGCTGAAATGCCCGGTAGAGCATAGCTGAACCGGCATAGGGGAAAGCATCAGCTTCATCTAGGATAGCCAAATCGAAGCACCGGGAAAAACGCAAGAGCTGATGGGTTGTGGCAATGACCAAAGGCCCCATATGCTCAGGGCGAGGGGCGCCTCCATATAGGGCAGTGATCGGTATTTCGGGGAAAGCTGCTCCTGCCCGCTCAGCCAATTCCACCACCACATCTCGCCGGGGGATGGCAAAAACCACTCTTAACCCTGCCCCCAATACCAAAGCCAGAGCCTCAAAGGCTATTTCCGTCTTCCCGGCACCACAAACTGCCCAGACAAGACATGCAGGATTATCCGGATCATCTGGCCCAATCCGCGTGGCATGATCGTGCTCCATCCCCACATAGTGTTCCAGCCATTTTCTTACCGAGGACTTTAGCTCTGCCGCTGCATTTGTCTGGGCTCGTGTCAGTTGAAAGTCAAACTTAGGCTTTAGATCAATACGGCTCTGGTTCTGTGAGCCACCATCTAGCAACCCTCGATATAGCTCCCGGCAGCTGCGCATTTCCCCTAGGCTCCGACAACTGGGACAGACAACACAATTCTGCCTGCCACAGAGGGGGCAATCGATGCTCTCGAGCTGCAGTTTTTCCCCACAACGGCTGCAGACATGATAACCCGCCAGAGGGGAGACAATCCCCGGCCAAATACTGACTTTGCCTTCCAGGGATAGGGCTTGCAATACATCTCGTAAGGGATAGGGATTGGATGGGCTCTTTTGGTTCACTAGTGATTGAATATCATCATAGGATAGTAATCGACCCTGCAGCAGCTGTGCAACCACATCCATTACATCGTTCGGCATCTGCCCACAAGTCGCCTCAGGGGGCTCAATCAATCTAACCCCGATGTTTTGCCAGTGTCTAAACCCCTGGCGATGCAGCCACCTTCCGACAAACTGCAACCAGTGTCTGATTTCAATGGGGCAATTTCTTGAAGAAACTCCCCGCCACCTAAATAGGTTCATCCAGGAACATATTCGGGTAAAGCGAATAACCCCAGATTGGGCAATGCCATCAGTACAGGCCTTGGCCTGTAAAGCGGCTACCACAGGAGCGGCTAGATCCACTGGCAAGGGCAACTCCGCCACAAATAGGCAGTCATAACCTCTAGTGGCGAGTAATGCTGTATCTAGGTAGGGATCATGCGTGAAGCCATAGCGAAATTGCTGGGTGCCCAGTGCAGTATAAAGAAAGTATGCAACCAATTTTCAGCTCGATGGGTCTACTGATTATATACAACAAGGCTGGGGAATCTCCTAGGCAACATCCACATGCTCACATCCCCACACTCAGCCTCTCCACTAGGCCGGTGTAGCGCTCCCTCCCCCTGACTTGCCGTATGTAGATAGCAAGGGCCCGCTTTTCCCCGACCAACACCACCAAGCGCTTCGCACGGGTAATGGCGGTATAGAGCAGATTCCGGTTCATCAGGGTAGGCATCGTCCAGGCCAAAGGCATGACCACCACCGGGTACTCACTTCCTTGGCTCTTATGCACAGATATAGCATAGGACAACTCCAACTGATCCCAATCACTTCGCTGGTAAGCTACGTAGCGAATACCCTCTGCTTCGACGAATTCGATGATCATATTCTGCTCTTCCCGGTTCAGAGATACTATCCGGCCCATGTCACCATTGAACACTTGCTTATCGTAATCATTTTCAATCTGCATGACCCTATCGCCGATCCGAAAGACATGATCACCGAAGCTGACTTCCTCTCTGTCTGGTCGAGGGGGATTCAGTGCTGCCTGAAGGTGCCTATTCAGAGTTTCAGTCCCAGCCCTTGTTCTCCTTAGGGGAGATAAGACTTGAATATCCTCCATGGGATCAAAGCCGTAATGGGCTGGCAGCCGCTGTTTGACGAGATCTACTATGAGTCCCGACATGTTAGCTGTCTCTTTCTCCTCTACAAGAAAGAAATCGCCATGGGGAGAATTGAACCGGGGAAATTCACCCCGGTTAATCTTATGGGCATTGGTCACAATTAGGCTGGTCTTGGCCTGGCGGAATACTTCAGTGAGGCGCACACTAGGCACAATACCCGATTCCAGCATATCACCTAAGGGCTGGCCCGGGCCTACCGGCGGCAGCTGGTCTGCATCACCGACCATTATCAGTCTGGTACCCGGGGATATGGCCTGTAAGAGATGATAAAAAAGACGTAAATCCACCATAGAAACCTCATCTATGATCACGGCATCAGCCTTGAGGGGGTTATCGGCATTGCTGCGGAAACGCAGGCCCATAT
>JAAZMR010000030.1 GCA_012798695.1 Bacillota bacterium
ACGAATTGAAGAGCTTGTGTCAAAACTGAAAATGGGTTCAAAACAGGGAGGAAGATGGTAATAGATGGGGAAGCATCAAAATGATGAGAAAGATTTGGCGAAAACTGTAGATGGACAAGATTGTGATCAGAAGAAACTAGTTGTCAACGGTTTTCGAAAAGGCAAAGAAGAGGAGGTGAACTCTGCCTAAGACAGTAAGGACGCACTGAGAGCATAACTGGTATTTGAGTCAAGGGATTATTGCTCTTTCAGGGAGGAGACATAAAATGAAGCGTGTTACGAGACATGTGGGTATGTTTCTACTCTTGCTGAGTCTGATTGTGATGGCATCTTCAGTGGCTCTCGCACAGATCGGACCAGATATTCCCAGAGAAGAGACCATAATTGTAGACGTCCTATCAGGAAGGATACCTAACCCTAAGCGGTTCAATGCTTGGGCTCCTGGGACAAATAATGATGCCGGTATTCAGCAGTGCATGTTAGATCCACTCTGGTGTGTCGAGTATGCTCAGGGTGAGATTCTCAATGTACTGGCTAAATCACCGCCGATCTACAATGATGCTCATACCCAGATGAAGGTCGAACTGAGAGAAGGCATTTACTGGAGTGATGGAGTCCGGTTTGATGCCGATGATTTGGTTTTCACTGTGGAGAAACTCAAAGCCAATCCGGGCATGAACTACAGCACCGAATTTGATCTCTATGTCGAAAAGGTCTACAAGACTGATGATTATACGGTGATCTTCGAGCTGAAGATGCCCAATTCAAGGTTCCACACGTATTTCCTAGACAGATGGGGTTGTTGTCGGATCATGGCCAAACATGTCTGGGAAGACATTGAAGACCCGATGACCTTTGATGCCTACCCACCGGTCAGTGTGGGGCAGTATGTGCTCAAAGAAGTGGACCCAGGCGGATATTGGTTCTTGTGGGAGCGGCGGGAAGACTGGGAGCGTACAGCTGTCGGTCAGATGTATGGTAAGCCCAAACCCAGGTATGTGTTGTTCCATTACTATGGGCCGCCGGAGAAGAAGGTTATGGCTCAGGCCAGGCATGAGCTCGACATGTGTGACCTGACGATGGAGACCCTACTGGCCTCCTTAGAACGCCCCGACTTCCGTACCTACCGCAAGGATTATCCCTGGATTGTCAATATCGACCCCTGTATTACAGGAGTATTGTTGAATACGGCCAAAGCACCTTTGGACAACAGAGATGTGCGCTGGGCTTTGGTACTTTCCATGGATATAGTAGACGTCATGGCCCTGGCTTTTGATGGTGCCGGTGCGATGGGAGCCTTGCATGTGCCTCCTACCCCAGTCTATCTGGATTGGTACTATGAAGCGATGGATGACTGGATCCGTGAGTTTACTCTGGATATAGAAGTAGATGGCCAACCGTTTAAGCCATATGACCCCGACGCATCCCAGCGGCTAGTTGAGTATGCGAAGGGTCGCGGCTATGCCGTGCCCGATGATCCTGCCCAAATTAGGGAGATCTTTGGCTATGGCTGGTGGAAGCATGCTCCTCAGGTAGCTGCCCAGCTGCTTGAAAGAAACGGGTTTACCAAAGATAAGAACGGTAAGTGGCTCTTACCTGATGGCAAGCCTTGGAAGATCACTGTCACCAGTACTGCCAACCCGGCCAGTCCTGGATACAGGAACTGCTTTGCTGTTGTCCAGCAGTGGCGGAAATTTGGGATTGAGGCTGAGGTCGCGACCTCTGAGCAGGCCGGTACCCTCTCATCTTATGGTCAGGTGGATGCAGCGAGCACCTGGCCTGCTTGGGAGCCATGGGGGGGCCATCCGGACTTATACAGGACGCTGAGAATGTGGCACTCCAAGTATGTAAAACCGATCGGAGATAATGCCGTAGGCCACCACTCTCGTTGGTCACATCCGGAACTGGATGTCATCATCGACGAGATGGAAAAGATCGGTTTTGATGACCCGAAGTTGATGGAACTCGGTATCGAAGGCTTGAAGGTTGCCGCACGAGAAATGCCGTCAATTCCTACATTCAACTACCCGGGAGTTGTCGGTTGGGATGAAACCTATTGGACCAATTATCCCGGTGCTGAGAATCCATATCAGCAGCCATATCAGCATTGGCCCAACTTTAAGTTCTTGCTGCCCTTCTTAGAGCCGACAGGGAAGAAATAAGCGCTCAATCGGCTAAGTGCGCGCCTCTCTCCAAGCGGGAGAGGCGCGCTTCTCTTATTTTGATCAGAAGTATCCTGTGGTTGTTTGCCAAGGTACAGAGCAGTTGGTTCTGTTCAGAAAGTCTGGAGAAGATTTCTACATAAGGTACTTTGCCACTTAACTTCGCCTTCATTGCAGCTAGTTTGGCCAAAGATCCGACTTCCGGCACATGTCAAAACTCAAAATCAAATCAAAATAGGGAGGAATGTGGCGACAGAGGAAGAAAGATGTAAATGGATTAGCTCAAAACGGGAGATGGACAAGATTGCCACTAAGAGAGACTAGCATACCGATCACTTTTTTCGGTAATTAGTTGTTAATACCGTGGTCAAGAGCCAAGAGGGGGAGGTGAAGGCTGCTCAAAGTATCTACGTCGAACGGAGAGTATGACTGGCAATCGAATCAAGGAATTGTTACTCTTTCAGGGAGGGAAACCGTAAATGAAGCGTGTTACGCGACATGTGTGTATGCTCCTGCTTTTGCTGAGTCTGGTTGTAATGGCATCTTCAGTGGCCTTTGCGCAGATCGGCCCCGATATCCCCAGAGAAGAAACTCTAATTGTGGATATCCTCTCGGGAAGGATACCTAACCCTAAGCGGTTCAATGCTTGGGCACCCGGGACAAACACCGATGCCGGTATTCAGCAGTGCATGTTGGATCCGCTCTGGTGTGTTGAGTACGCCCAGGGTGAGATTCTCAATGTACTGGCTAAATCACCGCCAATCTACAATGAGGATCATACCCAGATGAAGGTCGAGCTAAGAGAAGGTATTTACTGGAGTGATGGAGTCCAGTTTACCGCTGATGATGTGATTTTCACTGTGGAAAAGCTCAAAGCAAATCCGGGCATGAACTACAGCACCGAATTTGACCTCGGTGTCGATAAGGTCTACAAGACTGATGATTATACAGTAATCTTCGAGCTGAAGAGTCCCAATGCTAGGTTTCATACCTATTTCCTAGACAGATGGGGCAGTTGTCGGATCATGGCCAAGCATGTCTGGGAAGACATAGAAGATCCCATGACTTTTGATGCCTATCCACCGGTGAGTATCGGTCAGTATGTACTCAAAGAAGTGGATCCCGGCGGATATTGGTTCTTGTGGGAGCGGCGGGAAGACTGGCAGCGTACAGCGGTTGGTCAGATGTATGGTAAGCCCAAACCCAAGTATGTGTTGTTCCATTACTATGGGCCACCGGAAAAGAAGGTTATGGCTCAGGCCAGGCATGAGCTGGACATGTGTGACTTGACGATGGAGACCCTACAGGCCTCTCTGGATCGTCCCGATTTCCGCACTTACCGCAGGGATTATCCCTGGATTGTAAATATCGACCCCTGTATTACAGGTATAACGCTCAATACGGCCAAAGCACCCTTTGACAACAGAGATGTGCGTTGGGCTTTGGTGCTTTGCATGGATATAGTTGATGTAATGGCTATGGCCTTTGACTGTGCAGGTGCGATGGGAGCTTTACACGTACCTCCCAACCCAGTATATCTGGATTGGTACTATGCGCCGATGGAAGGCTGGCTGAACGAGTTTACTCTAGACATAGAGATCGACGGGAAACCCTTTAAGCCATATGATCCAGAGGCATCTCAGCGGTTAGCTGACTATGCCAAGGGCCGCGGTTATGCTGTACCAGATGATCCTGCCCAAGTCAGAGAGATCTTTGGCTATGGCTGGTGGAAGTGTGCTCCTGAGGTAGCCGGGAAGCTGCTCGAAAGAAACGGATACACCAAAGATAAGAGCGGCAAGTGGCTCTTACCTGATGGCAAGCCTTGGAAAATCACTCTGACCAGTAATGCCAACCCCTCACATCCCGGATACAAGAACGTCTTTGCCGTTGCCCAGCAGTGGCGGAGATTCGGGATCGAGATCGAGGTGGCCACTTCTGAACAAGCTGGTACCCTCTCATCTTATGGCCAGGTGGATGCATCGAACAACTGGCCTGCCTATGAGCCCTGGGGTGGTCATCCAGACTTGCACAGGACCTTGAGAATGTGGCATTCCAAGTATGTGAAACCCATCGGAGACAATGCCGTAGGCCACCACTCGCGTTGGTCACATCCGGAACTGGATGTCATCATTGACGAGATGGAGAAGATCGGTTTTGATGACCCGAAGTTGATGGAGCTCGGCATGGAAGGCTTGAAGATTACCGCACGGGAGATGCCTTCAATTCCTACATTTAGCTATCCGGGAGTTGTCGGTTGGGACGAAACATATTGGACCAACTATCCCGGTGCTGAGAATCCATATCAACAGCCATATCAGCATTGGCCCAACTTCAAGTTCATGCTGCCGTTCTTGGAGCCAACAGGGAAGAAGTAAGAAATAAACTAGCTAGGTACGCGCCTCTCTCCAAGGGGGGAGAGGCGCGCTTGCCGAGGAGGCGTTGTTTATGCCTTTTCTGAAGAAGTATTTGCTGCCGAGAATAGTACAGTATATAGTGGTGATCCTGATCGGAGCCACGCTGGTATTCTTTGTACCCAGGCTCATGCCAGTTGACCCTGTTCAGCAAACCCTAGAAAAGATTACTATACAAGGTGCTTTCCTGGATCCCGATGCTATTGAGCAGATGCGAGCCACATTGCAGGATTTATACGGCCTTAAGGGAGGACTAGGAGCTCAATACCTGACTTTCTGGAAAAGATTGTTTAAAGGAGATTTTGGGCCATCCTTTGCCCAGTTTCCCACCCCGGTTATAACCTTAATCCGGACATCACTGCCGTGGACCTTGGGGCTTTTAGTCACATCCACGATACTATCCTGGATTCTTGGCAATATCTTGGGGGGGTTGGCAGCTTACTATAGTGAACGAAAGTGGGCGGCGGTGTTGGAAAACATCGCTATGGTAATGCGCCCCATTCATTATTATATAGTAGCTTTGGGTTTGCTCATGCTCCTCGGTTATGCCATCCCGCTCTTTCCTATCAGTGGGGGTTTTTCGATAGGGCGCAAGCTTGTTCTCACCTGGGACGTGTTGTTGGATATATTGAAACACGCTTTCTTGCCGGCCCTTTCATTAGTCATTGTGGGTACATGTACATGGTTTATGACCATGCGCCTTCTGGTGTCTAATCTCATGGCTGAGGACTATATCGTCTATGCTCAGATTGCCGGGGTACCTGAAGGGGAAATTGCCTTCAAGTATGCCATCAGAAACGCCATGCTGCCACAAGTGACAGGGTTGGCACTATCCTTGGGCCAGATCTTCGGAGGGGCACTGATTACAGAAACGGTGTTCGCATACCCGGGACTCGGCACTTTACTTTATAGTAGCATTAATGCAGGGGACTATAACCTGATGATGGGTATCACATTGCTCTCGGTTATTGCCATAGCGACTGGGGTCCTGGTTATGGACCTAGTCTATCCTCTGCTTGATCCCAGGATTAGATATGATTAGATCCGGCTGATAGGGGGACTAGGGATGTTTAAGACCTTGGCAGACATAATGCATCACGATAAACGCTTTACGTTTGGCTTCACTGTTATGCTCATTTTGCTTGCTGGTGCCATCCTTTCGGCTTTTTCACCATATGATCCGAAGGTATGGAATGTGGTTCCGCGGGACCAGCCGCCATCCGCACAGTATATTTTGGGGACTACCTCCACTGGGCAGGATGTTTTTTGGCAAGCTACTTGGGCTATCAGAAATTCGCTTTTGATGGGCTTGATCGCGATGATCAGCTCAAGGGTGGTAGCTGTCGTGGTAGGATTGGTGGCTGGTTACCGTGGAGGTGCTCTTGATCGCATCTTGATGACGCTGACCGACAGTTTTGTGATCTTGCCTCTATTGCCCATCTTGATTTTGGTTGCCTCAATCTTGAAACAATCTCTGAGTGTAATGAACCTAGGCATTCTCTTAGGGGTCTTTGGCTGGGCCTGGGATGCACGGGTAATTCGGTCTCAAGTACTAAGCCTGCGAGAACGAGAATTCACCTATACAGCTATCCTGTCCGGCATGTCCACACCCAAGATCATTTTCCAGGAGTATCTGCCTTTCATCTTTCCCTTGATCACAGCAACAGCAATGAATAACATGCTTTGGGCTATAGGTATGGAGGTTACATTGGCAGTCCTCGGTCTGGTTAGTCTTGAGGTTGCCACACTCGGCACCATGATCCACTGGGCCGTCAATTCCCAATCCATATTGTTGGGCATGTGGTGGTGGATCCTTACACCGGTGGTCATTTTGATCTTCGTATTCGTGGCCCTATATATGTTATCATTGAGCATTAACGAGTTCCTCGATCCCAGGATTCGAGTGCAGAGAATCACAGAAATGAAGGGGTAGACGCAATGGATGTACTTAGGGTGCAAGACCTCAAATGTTTCTATGTAGTAGAAAGCCAGGGAAGGGAACGGAATGTTAGGGCAGTAAATGGCGTATTCCTTAATGTTAAGGAAAATGAAGTTTTGGGTATAGCAGGGGAATCAGGATGTGGGAAAAGCACACTGCTGAAGAGCCTTTTGGGAATCATCCACCCACCCTTAAGACACCTTGGTGGCAAGGTTGAATATATTTGGAATAATAAGCCGACCGAGATTTTGTCTCTGCCCGCACATCAGTTGAGAAAACTGATGTGGGAGCATATTTCCTATGTGCCACAAGGGTCTTTAAGTGTGCTCAATCCTGTGAGACGAATAGGTGATACCTTCAAGAGCTTCATCGGGGCCCATGTTGACTTAAGTACCGGTGGGGAGCAATACGAGGAACTGGTGCGCAACCACCTGGCCAGTCTCGGCCTGCCAGAAGATACCTTAAGGGCCTACCCCCATCAGCTTTCCGGGGGTATGCGGCAGCGGGTGACTATTGCTCTGGCCACTATCCTCAAACCCCGCTTAATCCTGGCTGATGAACCCTCTACGGCTCTAGATGTAGTTGTGCAAAGAGGTGTCATCCAACTGCTCAAGGATATACAGCAAGAACAGCGCAATACGATTATCTTAGTAACCCATGATATGGCTATTCATGCCAATATATCTGATCGGGTGGCGATCATGTATGCCGGCCGGATTATTGAAGAGGCGGGAGTTGACGAGATCTTCAATAATCCACTACATCCATATACTCAGTATCTGATCGGGTCTTTGCCGCGGATCGGGGATAAAGCCCATAGGATTAGTGCTCCCGGGTCACCGCCTTCGCTGGCAGATCTGCCACAAGGGTGTTCATTTCATCCAAGATGCCCGGAGGCCACTGACGCTTGTCGCCGAGAAGTGCCTGTATTAGTTAGTGCTGGCACTGATCACTCGGTGGCTTGTCTCTTGAACGCAAGGGGGGATACCAATGCCGACCAGGCAAATGTTGCTGTCGATCAATGATGTCACCAAGGTCTTTACCATAGGCGGCGGCTTCCATCGGGCCCGGCTCAAGGCAGTTGATCAAGCATCTTTTGCCCTAGAGAAAGGTAAGCCGGAGATCTTTACCCTAGCTGGGGAGAGTGGCTGTGGGAAGACGACACTCGCCAAGATAGTCCTAGGGCTGCTTGAGCCTACAGAGGGTGTGGTGCTGTATAACGGCACTTCAGTTCAAGAGTTGGCTCAGGGCGATCAGCGAAGCAGGTTCAACAAGGAAGTCCAAGCCGTATTTCAAAACCCCTTTGAGACCTTTAATCCATTGCGGCCGGTAGATACGTATCTACTTGAGACTGCCCGCAATTATGTCACCAATGGTACCAATGGGGCAGCCAAGGATGCTGTGGCGGAAGCACTGCATCTGGTAGGGATTTCTTATGAAGGGGTTGAGAGGAAGTATCCCCACGAGTTTTCCGGGGGCCAGCTGCAGCGTATTTCCATAGCCAGGGCCCTGATTACCGGACCATCACTGATTATTGCGGATGAGCCGGTCTCAATGGTGGATGCTTCCCTGAAGATGTCTGTATGCAACCTCTTTAAGGTCCTCAAAGAAGAGCATAAGGTGAGTGTTATTTATATCACACATGATCTGGCCACTGCTTACTATGTAAGTGATCGGATAGCCATTATGTTCCGGGGGAATATTGTGGAGCTGGGACCGGTCAATGCTGTCTTGGTGGATCCCAAGCATCCTTATACTCAGATACTGAAAGACTCAGTGCCAGAACCAGATCCAGACAATAAGTGGGCCGGCCGGATTAAGCTGTCTAGCTTTGAGGAGAGGGATTTCCTGAGGAAGGGATGTAAGTTCGCCGGGAGGTGCCCTCAGGTCAAGGATATTTGTGAACAGCAGGATCCGCCCATGATCAATCTGGGTGACGTGATGGTGAGATGTCATCTGTATGCCTAGGAGTCTTCTAGGTTAGAATCCAATTACACATAGAGGATGAGAGGAGCCGGTGGTAAGCAGATACTTGCCATCGGCTCCTTTTTGAGATTCTCATGAGAAATGGTAGAGATGAAGGCTAAAGTTACCGGCCAACCCTGCCGATAGTGGTATTGAGAGGACTCACAGAGTCGGCCGACTCTCAATGAGGAACAACCTTCCCCAAGGATGGGGAGGGGGAAGATGGCGGTGGGAGCTAGACCCACCTGCCAGAGGGAAAATCAAGGAGGGTGAAGTAGTAATGAGGATTATGAACAACATCATGGCACTGAATGCACATCGTCAGTTGGGTGCTAATCA
>JAAZMR010000122.1 GCA_012798695.1 Bacillota bacterium
AATGTTTCGGGGTTTCCACAATCCAGCCAATCCTCCACATTAAAGACTTCCATGGGCTCACCGTGATCGATCATGCGTTGGAGGCCGTCAGTGAGCTGAAATTCGCCTCCCATGCGAATATCCTCTTCGATAATCCCTGCCAAGCTGCGGAAAAGCAAGTCACTATTCTCTATATAATAGACTCCCACCACAGCCAGATTCGTAGGAGGCTCTTTGGGTTTTTCGATCAGCTTGGTGATACGATTGCCTTCCAGCTGCACCACACCGAAGTTGCTGGGGTGATCAACCTCGCGCACACCAATAGCGGTGGTCCTCCGCTGCAGCACTGATCTCAGATCTGCCTGGACGATGGTATCTCCCAGGACAATCAAGACCGGTTCATCGGCCTGGATGCATTCTCTGGTTAGGAAAATCGCATGCCCTAAGCCCAAACGCTCTTCCTGTTCTACAACTTGGACTCGCAGATCATATGTACTCTTGACATAATCAACGATCTTCTCACCCAAATAACCGACAACCAGTACAACTTCATCTATTCCCGTTGGCTGCAGGCTATCCAAAATGTGTCCTAGGATGGGTTTCCCCGCCACATGCACCAATGCCTTGGGTACCGTGTGGGTCTGAGGCCGTAATCGGCTGCCTACCCCTGCCACCGGTAATATAGCTTTCACCGATTAACCACTCCAATCGTCTGGTGGTTACGCTTTTAGATCCTGTACATGAGCTCTCTATTTAGTCCATGCCCAGAACGCACAGCAAAAATGTGGGCCTGCAGAAATCCCAATAACCCCATATCGCCCACAACATCTAGGATCTTATGCCTAACGATCTCGTCACTATAGCGAAGAGAATTGCGATATCCCTCCTCATCCACAATGACAACACAATCCAGATCTCCACCACGACCTAAGCCCTGCTGTTGGAGCTGCTCAATATCGCACCCGAAGACTAGTGTGCGTGCTTTGGCCAGCTCTCGCTCAAATACTGCCTCGGTAATGGTATACTCCCCAAACTGAGTGCCTACTACCGGATGGTCAGTTACAAAAGTATAGGTGATCTTCAATTCATCTGCCGGGAGGGCAATCATATGACTACCATTTCTGGATACCCATACAGGTGCCTGTAACCGAACATAACGTCGGGGCACCGCCTGTTTACTCAAACCTGCTTCTCTCAGGATATCCACAAAAGCCTGGGCACTGCCATCCCCAAGCGGAATCTCTCCAGCATTCAGCTCCACGATGACATTATCTATACCCATCCCCCGCAAAGCAGCTATGAGATGCTCCACTGTCATGATTCGGGCAACACCATTGCCTAAGGTGGTATTTCTATTAGTTGATACAATGTGTTCTGCCGTAGCTGGGATTTCCGGCTTCCCCGGTAAGTCTATCCGCCGAAACATAATACCTGTATGGGCAGGAGCTGGCAACAACCGCATATGAACCGGGATCCCCGAATGCAGTGTCTTCCCCGTATAGGCCACGGGTACCCGCAGCGTTTGCTGCTCTGTCAAGATCCCACCTTCTTCCTTGACAAGATGATAGTATTCTCTGGGAATCACTCCCTTAATTCTCTTTCGTTCGAGGCGAAAGGCCCTGTTTCCTGCTTAGCATCTGTCAAAGTTAGTCACTTTAGTTATGCTATCCTAAGCCACCAACAGCCGCTTATATTTTCTGCCGATCTCCGACCTAGGTTGTGTGAAGATCTCAGCTGGTATGCCTTCTTCTACTATTTTGCCATGATCCATCAGGATAATGCGATCGGCTACTTTCAGAGCAAAGGAAACCTCATGGGTAACGATGACCATGGTAGCCCGTGTATTGCGTGCCAAGGCCTCCATAACATCTAAAACCTCGCCCACCAGTATCGGGTCCAAAGAAGCGGTTGGCTCATCCAACAGCATTATTTCTGGGTTGAGAGCCAGTGCCCGGGCGATACCTATTCGCTGCTGCTGGCCACCAGATAGCTCTTCTGGCCGGCTATCCTTACTGTCACTCAGCTCTACCTTCTGAAGAGCATCTAGTGCCTTAAGTTCTGCTTCTTGAGAATCCATACCACTCAAGACCAACCCAAACATGACATTTTCCTTGACAGTGAGCCGTTTGATCAAATTGAAGTGCTGAAAAACAAACCCCACCCGGCGACGGAATTGGAGGAGCTCTTGAGTGGACATATCAATCACCGACTGGCCGTTGAAGAAGATTTCGCCACTATCTGGTTCGGTTAGCCGGTTGACACAGCGAATCAAGGTGGATTTGCCACAACCACTAGGGCCCATGACCACCAGAATCTCACCCTGTGAGACATCTAGACTGACACCATCTAGGGCCTGGGTCTTACCATAGCTCTTCTTTAGATCATATACCTGCAACACGGCATTCACCTCATCTCTAGCGAAGGTAGTCCCTTTGCCTTCCAACCAATGCATATATAGCTTCATACTTTACCGGAAGAAATCAATGTCTGCCATTTCGGTAATTGCTGCTTGTCTTGGCATCCACACCGGTCATAGAGCCTATCAAAGGCCTTGATGCCCGATAGAGCCATGTGGTGTTGTATATCAAGTACGGTTGTGTCCTGTCGCGGCTGGAAGGCAAAGGCACTACCCTCGCTTGCTCTATCTCACAGTCAACAAGTGCTTCCGCTTCCGATACTTCCCAGGTTCCTGTACAAGAGTCTCATTTCTTCTCTGTTCATACTGACTGTGTGCTTAGTCTACCTAAATCTCTGTCGCCGGCGATTAAGCAGATACATGATGCCAGGACGACCCGAGGGGATCACTATTTCCCGCATGATCTGCACATAGGACAATCCCAGAGCTTGGCCCGCCATCATTTCACTCGTATCGACCGGACTGAACTTCTCGGAAAAAGCAGCAGTCAGTAGGCCGAGGAAAGCACCGACCATCACTACATGCCCGAGATTGATCAGTGGTATCTGAGCTCTGGCAGCGACATAAACCAAGAGCAACAAGACAGCCCCCAGCACTGTCCCAATAATCTTAACAGGATCAAGCCACTTCTTCCACCCTTTGTTGGCCCGCTTCTGTGAAAGCATTTGCCGCATAGTACTAAAAACGGAAGCATGGTCAAGTACCAACGACATTAGGGTAAAGACTACTGCTAGAAGCCCGGCAATAGTAGCACGTACCTCTCGCAGTACTCTGACCAATTCAGCTCTCGCATCGGGATTAATCACTGCTACCGGCATCGTAAATGTAGTCACATATTGATTGTCCAAGGCATCCCGGATGACGGTCTGGGCTTCTTGACTGTCCATAGCCCCTTTGTCCAAGACCAATTGGATCCGCTCACCGGGAATCACCTCACCGGCAATGTAGCGGTCAATCAGCTTGATGGATTGCCCGATCTCCTCATCCCGCAGATCGGGAAGGCTGTCTTTGACTTTACGAATCTGTTCGATAATAGCCTCGATATCCACCGACTGAACAGCATTGATCCTTCCTGCAATGTTGTTCAGGCTTGACTGCATGGCTTGAACATCCAAACTCTGCAGTGAAGTGACATCTGATTCGCCTTCAGTCCCTACCAAACTTCTAAAGAGCTTGTCCATCAGCAGCGATACTACTAAACCGCCAGGGGCAGAATCATTCCCGGCCATACCGCTATTCAGCTGACTAATTTGCTGCTGCAGCTGATCGAGTTGAACAAGGGCCTTCTCAAAAGTCTTCAGAGTATCCTCTGCATTGGCTACAGTATCATTGGCGGCACTGGCCAGGCCCTCCAATTCATCTAGCAAGACCACACTTTCATCAATGGTCTGGATCAGCTGATATCGCTCATTGCTAATGTTTACTTCCCCTATGATAGCCCCGACGCGGTTGTCACTGGTAACCTTGTAGCCAGTTCGGATCATGGTTGAATCCACATCAGAAATATCACCCTGAATAATCACGCCAGAGGCCTCACCATTGGCTATCTCTATAATCTCTACGATAATGTTGTCTTCTTGCACTAGATCATTGCGGGTTAGGCCTGTGCCTGCCGTTCCCTGTAACACGATCTTGTTGCCGACATGAAGCGGCTCCAGACCGGTAATAGGTATGGTGACTTGAGATGCATAGCTTAGCAAGAAAGCTTTCATCTCCGCCAAGGTCTTGATAAAAGACTTGGATGTCTCTCCTTCGTTATCCAAGGTGATATTATCCAGCACTACGGGATGATACTGATCCTGTAGTGTATTCATGATCTGGGCAGCTGTCTTGCTGATATCATCAACTTCAAATCCCATAGGGAAACGCACTTCCAGGATCTGGTATCGATCAAGGATCTCCTGGACAGCCTTGCTGACAGACTGACTATCCCCGACAGATTGAAGCAGCACATAGAGATTATCAGAATCGCGAAACACAAACCTCACTCCCGGCAGTGTCTCTACTTCATTGATAATCTGGTTGCGAAAACCTGCGTGTACTCCCTGAATCACCACACTCGGTTCAATGATCATGGTCATACCGGCACTACCGGGCAAATCATAGAGAGTGCTCCGTATGCTCTGCAGCCTCTCCTTGGTCTCCAATTCCCTAGGCAAGGCTAGGAAAATATTGGCCTTACCGGCAATGGATACACTCTCCTTGATTTTGGCACCAGGCAGCTCTTTCTCAATCAGCCCCTCTAGTGCCTGCATGCCGGCATCCTTAGCTTCTTCCCGCAGATGCAGAATCAGATCATATTCACCATATTCGCCGATCAAACCATCGATAGTATCGCCAAAGTAGGCATCGACAGCTCGAGCGACACCGGCTGATAGGATCGTCCCTACCAAAATGCTTACAAAGATGAGTACCAACCAATCTTTACCGAAGCCATCGCGAAATAATGCCATCATTGCCGTTGGTCCCCCCCATCCGAAAAATATTATAACATGGGGGTAATCGGCAAATCATATGCAATTCCTGTAGCTAGTGCTAACTGTTTGATAGAGAGGCCAGTAATTGCAAAAGACGGGCATTTCTGCCCGCCTTCGCCACATATTCTTCCAGCAGATCGCCTGTAGGTGTGTACTCATACCTAGGTCAGGCGAAACAGCATTTCATTACTGGTCATCCTCTGATGTGTCATCAGACTCCAGAGTAAATTCAGCATATGTAGGTCCATATACTACCGCTTCATCAGTGGAAAGGTTAATCACGACTTTGGTGCCAGTCAAGACACTGCCATCATTGGTCTCCAACCGAACATCACCGGTAAGCACAGCCCGTTCCTGTCCATCGTCATAATCGAGTTCATCAGCCCAAGCTTTTCGATCTGCCTCTATCAGCCGTACTTTTCCCCGGGCTAAGACCCGTTTACCAGCCTCTTCCACCTGCATCCATTGTGACCATACCTCGATTTTGGTAGCCCCGGCTGTCTCCCCTTCGGATTCCCGCTGCTTGAGGTAAACATTACCCTCCAATACATACTTTTCCCGGGCAAAATCCGCCTTCATGTTTTTTGCCTGGGCATCAACATCCTTTTGAGTGATTGTCACATTACCAGTTAATTCCGCTTGGTCCTCACTCTGATCATAGACAAGTCTCTGGGCAGTTAATCGACTATCCCGAGTCAAGATTTCTACAAAACCTTCTACAGGCTCGATAATGGCTATCTTCTTTTTGAGGTGGAATACCCCAGCCTCAGCTTCCGGTGTGTCTGTATGAATACGTACCTTGATCAAATCTTGATCTGGCTCGGCTTGCGCGGTATCGCCAGTAGCTGCCCAGCTCGCATTTTGGCCAAGTATCCCCAAGAGAATGAACGAGGCCAAGACTAAGCTGCCTACTAACCAACCCCACTGCCTTGCCATCCTGCTGACTCCCATGTTATTGCCCATCCCCTTCCTCGCTCGGCTGCTTATCTGACGTATGCGCGCCGATCCTGAACTCTATCTCACTCGGTCCAATGAGGCGCAATTCCTCCTGTTGTCTATCATAAACGATATTATCAGTCCAGATGGTATGCAAATCATCCCATACCACCACATCACCTTGCAGATATAACCGATCGGTCTTTACATGAGCCTGCAGCTGCCTACTACTAGCATTAAGGCCATCGATCTGCAACTGGGCCGGTACCGGCACTGTCAAGATCTCGGTACTGCCATCCCATTGCAGTCTTTGACTTTGAAAGACTATGTCCCCTTCTCGAGTAACATGGATATCCCCTTCCAGCTCAAAATTATCTTTGGCTTCTAACCATTGGCCGGCCCTGGCCACAATACCATAGGCCGGCTCACCCTCCTGGTAGATAACCCCATCCTTCAGCCCCTCAAAGGTGACATGACCACCATCCTCAGTCCGCTTAACTATATCAAAATAGAGCTGATACTGTTTCTGTCCGTCTTTGCGCCCGACAAATTCCACCCCACTAAACTGAGTAGGCGGATCGCCGGCTTCGGGTGGGTGAGATGGAGGTGGTGTTTGGGAAAGTGGCTCACTTGGCCTCAAGGGCAAATAACCTACCTCGACCAAGACTATGACCATAACTACGATAAGCAGTCCGGCAGCCAGTATGAATCTGAACCTTCTCGGCAAGGGCAACACACCCTCCCTCTTACTTGCTTTCGGTAGTTCCGGAAACTTGGGAAATCAGGTCAGTGAGGCCATCAACTCTCACATCTAACCGATCCCCGGCCCCCATCGCCAACCTTGTCTGGGGTAAGGCATTGATGGAATACTCCAGCCATACTGTTCCATTCAGTTGATCATAGCGCAATCTCAGTTCCCGGCAGTGCAAATCCAAAGCCAACATGGCACTGCTTTTCGTCCATTGTTCTTTGACCCCACTATATCCAGCTACGTACTCAAATCTCCAGCGATGGGGAAGCGTAATCTGTACCTGACCATCTAAACAATCCCATTTATCATATGTGAAACTATAACTGGAACCAAACCGCAAGAACAGATCATCCCGAGGCATGAGGTTAATCATCCCCCTGGCACTCTTCCAAGCGTCTTCTTCTAGATCATAGCTTGCCCACACGTTCAATTCATATCGCTCACTGGGACGCAAGTGAACCTGGCCCACCAGATCATTGAAGGTGCCGCTCCAGAAATCGTATCCACTTCCTATGCTGGCTCCAAAGGTAGGAGTACGCCAGGAAAGTCGACCACTGAGGGTCTCGGAATTCTTCAACTCATCAAAGAGGAATGGAGAATAACCGATCACCCACTGATCTTTGTAGGAAACTTCCAATGTCAAAGGCTCCATTGGGCTTACCACTAACCGGGGGCGAGATGTCAAGATGGCACGAGACATATCCGCTTCCGACTTTTCGAAAGACCGCTGCCCGTTTTCCAGACTCTCATAGGAAGTCAAACCCCTATAACCATCTAACTCTACTGAGCCATCATAGGTCACATAAGCTTTGGGGCCAAGGTTGAATCGCTTAGTGCTGATACCCCCTTTTAAGGATAATTTGTTGCCCGCTAGCCCTCGTTCTTGTGGGTATGTTTCACGATAGCGGCCGGCCCCGGCCTGCAGCTGCATAGGCAAGCGTCCATCCAGAAGAGCCCATCCCCGCGATTGCCAGGTAACCTCGGGCATCCGTTGTAAAGTCTCCCAGGTAAAAGAAGTATAGTCTTTCCCTCGCAAAGCCGAATGGACATCTTGCTGCAGCTTTAGAGTCAACTGATCTTTGCCGGTCGTACGCTGCAAGTTATGGTCATATACGATGTAGCTCCCGGTACTATCTAGGGGCCCTATCCCCAGCGAATGCCCGGAACTAGACAATTGCCAGGTATCACTCAGGTGACGGCGATACTGCCAATCCAACTCCGTTTCAGTGATCAAGTTCCTCTGTTGGGTACGTCTATGTCCCGCCTTGACAGTATAGGCTTCGTTCTTTCCACTCTTCGTCAGTGTAATGGCAGGCTCCAGGCTCCATTGCTCATCCTCCAGCCCTGCCCCCGTCTGCAGCCAGTACTCGGTCCCCAATTCTACTCTAAATTCTGGGTTTAGCTGCCAATCCTGAAGCCAATCTCCCTCCCAGGTAAGCATGCCATTTTGAGGATTCTGCAGTCGGTAGATCGAAAAAACACCCTTCCCAGCCACACCCCGATCATGGTAGGTATGATCAATACCTGTGCCAAAACCTTTTTTCTGCATATAGTCTAAGTGCAGCTTGCCATAGGATTCAGGCCCTCGATAGTAATTATAGGCCGTCTTGATAAACCAGCCTTCACTTTGACTGTACCCAATCTGGGGCAGCTCAAAGGCACTTTCCTGACCCAATGGTATGACTAGAGAAGGCCAGTAGAATAGAGGAAGACGGCCTTCCCAGTATGATACACGCCGAATGACAATTCGATCATCTGGATAGATCTCCAGTTCATCGGCTCGTAAGTGAAAATGTGGGTGTTCTAGATCACAGGTAGTGACACTGCCTCCATGGATGAAAATCGCATCAGCTTCTGTCCCAATCGTATCTCCCCGTACATACAGATCACCTTTAAGGCCTTCACCGACGACAACCGCCTTGGCTTCACCGATCTGGGCTCTCTGATGTTTGAAGTCATACTCAAGGCTCTCACCTCGAATGTATTGCCCCGCTTGCTCTATCTGTACATGCCCACTGAAACGAGCTAGGTTCTCCCCGGTAACATAGTGCAACCAATCGGAATAGATGACCATATCCCGGTAATAAATCTGCACACCATCCTCAGCGATGATCTCCTTGCCACCGGCTAGAATTTGAATAGAACCATCAGCCTTGAGGATTACCCGCTCTCCTTGGGGATCCGCAGGTAATGCAGCAGCTGGCTCAACAGAAGAACCCGAAGCTGATGCTGAGCTTGGTGCAAGGTGAGCAGCCTGGGGCGCTGTGCTGACAGCCTCATCTTCGGCAGCCACAACTTGAGGTACTGCCAAGCAGGCAACCATCAGTGTCAAGAAAAAACAGAACCAATATATCTTTTCAGTCCATATCCTCCGGCCCAATCGCTTCGCTCCTAGCTTCTCTCACCTAGACCTTGAAACCCTCAACCAAAGGAGTGAGTTTCTACAGATCTTTCGCTTTGGGCACGGTAATACCTGCTGGCGATAAACGGTAGGGCGCCAAGGGGATTACCCTTCTATGAGTGCCAGAATATCATTTTTCACTTTCTGCCCCATTGGGGAAGCTGCTTCGCTCTGGTGTAGTATCGCCAAGGCCTTAGCCTCGTCACCGGCCTGCAAGTATAGGCTGGCTAGGGCTGCTTGCAGATCGCCTGTATTCAGATCCAAGTAAGGCAGCTGTAGGTGGAATTCCCGTTCCAGGGCCTGCTCCAACTGGATAGTAGCTTCTCCATACTGACCAGTGGCTGCTTCGACTCCAGCTAGACCAACCTGGGCCTCTGCTGCTCTGCCTAAGGTCAGGGCGTTTTGGAAATGCTGCCGAGCCTTGGCATAGCTTTCGCCAGAACGCAGGTAGAGCCATCCCCAAGCCAGTTCACATGTGCTTGCTGGTTGGGACTCAACTGGATCATCACTAAGGGACTCTAGATTCTTCCGAGCCGCTTCCCACTCCCCACGAGCTAGCTGCCGCCAAACCGCCTGCATCAGCTGATCAGGATTTTCCGGGGCACCAGAGAATTCAACCCGGATCCTCACTCCTTGAATGCCGACCTGGACCGTACGCGCCCAATGGTACCGCTGGCCTGTTGCAGGATCATCAAAAGACACTTTGACTTCTTGACTGCCTAAAGCGATACCACTAATCTCAAAACTGCCATCCGATGCAGTTGTAATCATGTGAGTTTTCCCACCCGCATTTGCCACCAGTCTTTGCCGAGCCAATATGGCCCCATCCGCACCGATAGCCTCACCCTTGATAAACCCTTTTGGGCCACATCCGGCAGCTGCAATCACCAGGAATATCAAGACTAAACTGCCTGCCAATCGCTGTCTGCGAATCCTAACCCATTTCTGTGGTATTTGACTGAAATCTCCCTGGCCTCTTGGTTGCCACTTTTCTAACATGTTGCTGCTCCCTCCTAGCCGCCACTCCCAGCTTACTCGGCTCCAGATCATGCTTTCAGTGAAATTGCTGCATCTTTGATCCTACTCCAGCTGCAGGGTCTTACGCACCTCGATCGCTCGGCCGGCTTGATGACCCTTCACCTCGAGGAGCACAGGTCCTGATCCTATGAGCTGGGATGCAAAAGGTTCCGTCAGGTATACCCCTTTGCCCGTCCAGGCTTGAGTTATACTTAGCTGCTGATCACTACGTCTGCCACTAACTTGTACTGTCGGAGAGCTATCCAATCCTGGCTTTGCCTTGATCAAGACGGTATACCGTCCTGGTAGGAGCAGATCGGGTATCACTCTCACCTCCATGTCGGCTGGGGATGGAGTGTAAGCCCCTAGTGTCACACTCACCCCTTGCTGGTTCCCGGTGCTGGTAACAACTAGGGTGGACTCGATCACATCGGCATCGAGGGTATAAGGGGCGCGCTCGCACTGAAGCTCTCCACCTGCCTGTTGAAACTTGTGGACCACAACCTGGCCATCTGCCAGTTTTTCTACTAACCGTGCCGCCAACCCCGAGTCACCACTGACCCGTATGGATAAGCCATTATCTTTGCTGGTACCGGTTTCCAATCTCCAATACCGGCCCACCCACGAGGGTAAGCCAAAAGAACTACCGGGCAGTTTAGGGAAGGATGAGGTGTTGAGTCCTACGGAAAGATCAGAATAGCCGTAAGGGTTGCTTGGTAGATCAAAGGCATTGGCGACAGCCCAATCCACCAAGACCTCGGCGAGGCTCGTGTCATAGCCAGCCAAATGTTCTGCCAGGGCCTCGAGCCGATTGCTTCGCGGATCCTGGAAAAGACGCCGCAGATGTCCGGGACTATAGTGCTCGGACAAATAGATCATATAGGCATAGGCTGCGCCATAATCTTCATAGCGCTGCTGCCAATCGATCACCGAAACGCTGCTATAGGACCGCAGAAAGGCCCGAATAGAGTTAAAGTCCCAATAGTGCGTCTGTCCAGTGACTTTCCCTATTAGGTAACCGGAATACATGGCCATACCTTCTGCAAACCAGATGTTATCAGGGGAATAGTTCCACTTGTAGTTCCAATGCACGAGGTGAGTAAACTCATGGGCTAGTGTCTGCAAAACCGTGTTTGACCCATACCGTAGTACTTGTGAGTTAATATAGATCATCTCTCGCTCATTGCTATTGGCAATCCACTGGTTGGAGTACTGGTTGCGAGAATCAAAATAGCCACTGATATTACCGGCATCCAAAGCCGTGATTAGCAAAGTCACTTGGTTATTGTGATCAATATCGGATTCGACACCAAAGTGTTCATTGATGATAGGGTGAATTGTATGCTCAAATTCACGGGCCAAGGATGTGATCAACGACCGGTCCACCGGTACTCCCGTTTCCACATAGATGTTTAGGTGCCCACTTGGATCCCCACTGATGGGATAGTGGAGATCGGCTGTGACCTGCCGCATGCCGCTGCTATTGAAAAGTGTCACATAGAACTTCTCCTGTAAAGGCAATTGAGTTGCCTGATCACCCAAGAGGGAAAAGCCAACTGAGGTGCTGGCTGGCCGGATCGGCACAGGCCCCCCGGCAGCTACCGGCGGGATCAGGGGTGTGCCGCTGATCAGTTGGGGATTGGCAAAACCCTCCCCAGTGAATACGAGCATCAAGCAAAAAACAGCAGTAAGCATCCACAGAGGTTTGTTACGAAACATTCAGGGATGGCCTCCTTTAAGTGTTTGGCATTCCCTGCCTAAAGGTAAACCATCCCTGGTTTGTGTGGTGCAAATCGATACGATAATCGCTCAATACTTACCTGGATAGATTAGCAGTTCAATCAACGATTCAATGCCAAAAGACTTGCTCCTAAACCGCCAAAGAGCAGATTGCCCATCCAAGCAGCCAAGAGTGGGGGAAACAGTCCGTTAGCCCCCAAGGAACGGGCAATAGATGTAACTACATAGTACAAAAACATGATGATCAAGCTGAGCACAACACCAAACATTTTACCTCCCCGACCAAAATAAAAGCAGAGGGGAGCACCCAAGAAGACAAAGACAAGGCTAGCTCCTGGTAAGGCAAGTTTGAGATGGTAATCTACCACGAAGTCATCCACCTGCAGGCCGCTTTTCTGGAACAGCTCAATATGTTCGCCTAGCTCCTGCCGACTCATTTCACTGGTGGTCTTCTGCTGGCCAAAAAACCGCTCTGGTTTGCCTGTCAATGGTAATTCCATATGCTGAAACCGAACCTGGCCTTTGACAAAACCCTGCTCATCTAGCTCCTGGACCGTGCCATCCTGGAGATACCACTGGCTGTCTCCATATTCACCGGTGGCCGCGGTAATCAACCGCGGGTAAGGACCTGCCTTGGTGTCGTAAATCATGATCTCCTGTAACTGATGACGCTGGCTATCGACTTTGCCGATATAAAAGAACCGGTCTTCGCGATCACGGAAAAACACCTGCTCTTCCACGGAAGGGGGTGCATCCTGAAAGATGATGTGCCGAACCAAATTGGCCTCTCTATGGTTCATCTCTGGCACTATTTTCTCATTAGCCAGATAGGTAATGCCACTGACGATTGCGCCTATGACCAATAGAGGGGCTGCCATTCTCAAAAGGCTCAAACCTGCCATGCGCATAATGGTCAGTTCATTATCCTTGGCTAAGCGGCCTAGAGCAAGCAAGGTGGCAAAGAGTACGGCCAGGGGAAGCGTAAGCACGATAATCGAAGGTAGTTTATAGCCCAGAAGGCGTAAGACCGTAGTTACCGGTATCTTCTTGACGAAAATCAGATCCATCAGTTCAAACAGGTAGCCACTGAGCAAGATGATCGTGAACCCGCCAATACACAGCAAGAAAGGGCTGAGCACTTCCCTAATTACATACCGGTCGAGTATTGTCAATAGGCTGTCATAACCCCTACCCTTGCCCTTCCCGCCGGAGATAGGCGCAGTGCACCTGCCTCCGGCTGTGCTGATCGGCTCTCTATCGGACAGCCATGACCAGAAGGTGAGCTTTGGCTGCGCAACCCCATTATTAGTTCTACAATACTTAGAACCGCCAGGTGACACCCATGGTATGTATCCCCTGGTAATCACCACCGAGATAAGCATATTCCACCCGCCAATTGGCAAGATCTATCCCTGCTCCCCAAGTCCAAGCTTGCCAGGAATTATCCAATCCCTTTTGTAGACCGGCCCGCAAGGCCAGTCCTTGTTCTAGCCTGTACTCACCGCCAATCCGCACTGACCTGGATTCCAAACGATTGAGCACATCCCATCCATCAACAGCGATAACAATCTTCTCATCTGGCTGAAAAGCTAATCCGAGCAGCATATTGGCCTCATGATCACTGGCCATATCTTTTTGACCCTTGAGAACCTGGTATACATCTCGGATGGTAATGCCTGCCTTCACTGCATGAGACACCTGTACCAGCCCCGATATATCTCCGGTCCAGCCTGTCACTGAACTTGGGTCAAAGGGCTTGCGCTCATTTTGGTAACGAATACTACCTCCTAGATATACGAGTTGGTCTTTGCCAACGGGTTTGGACAGTGAATAGCAGAAATCGTTAGCTACTCTGTATTCCGTCCCACTAGGGTCAGCTACCGGATCCAGTCTGCCGTAGTACCAAGAAAGCGCGCCGGCACCATAGCCACTATCCGGCTCCAAATAGCTGATCAAGCTTTCGTAACTATCAGCTGCTTCTGTATGAAAGCTTAGGGCCACATCTATGGAAGGTTCCTTGATTTGCATGAGCCCGGCAGGATTCCAAAATACGGCCCCCGCATCATCAGCGACTGCAGTATAGGCACCACCCATTCCCCAAGCCCTCGTTCCCATAAAAGCCCAAGCCACACCATCAAAACTGATTAATACTGCTCCTATAATCAGTAATCCCAAACACCAGTTTGCCTTCTTGTCTTTCAACAACAAAGTAGTAGCCCTCCTTTGCTACCCCTCTCCCGAGCTGAAAAACGACAACCTGGACTATAGGGACATCTTGAAGCTTACACCCAAAATAACATGCTTCAGATCCTCGGCAGCCACCTTAATGCGTACCTGTGGGGATAAGAGCACATCTGCCCCAATATTGAACCCGCCCCTTACATACTCTACTGCCAGCAAGGTGGCAGGCATGGATGTATTCTTTAATCCAGAATCGACTGTCACTGCATTGAGCATCTTGCTCACACCCAGAAACAGTCCATTGTAATCTCCGGTCCCTACTCCCACATGGCCTCGAACACTAGCACTAGCAAGCCTCTTACTGGCGACCATGTAAAGAGAATCATCACAAAGCCCTACTGCCACACCGGGCAGACTAGAGTCTTCCTGGGATAAAACAGCTTTGGCATGCAGTCCCAAATCAGTACCTTTCGTATCGGTCAATAGGCCTACTTCAATGTTATCGGTCAGGCCATATGCCAAACTACCGATACCATCCCCAGCTTCTAAGTGATAAGACAGACTCAAATCGCCGGCTGCCAATGCATCAGCTGTAGGTAAAGTCAGCACACCTGAAGGGCCCTTAACTGTGGTACCAGCAACAGCGCCCATCGCAAGGGCAAGAACAACCATCACCGTGCAAGACAGCCTTAGGAACCATTTTCTCATTCGACTTCCTCCCAAACAGTGCCACGTCTATTCTACATCTACTTCTGTAATCCCTAATCTTAGGCCGCCGCCCTCACCAGAGCCATAAGACTACATGGACTTTCTATTCGCTAGGGATATATGGTTTTCCTGTCGAGTGTTTCTAGTGAAATCTTCCAACCTAGTTGACACATCACCCAGCAGCAACACTCGGCGACTACCTCATACCCAGCGTTACTCCTCATCTTCCGGCAATTGCATTACTTTGATATCATCCTGAGCCATACTCGCAAGCTGGTCTTCCAGCTGCTTCACTCTTTTCAAGAGTTCCGGTAGTTTCCTCCCAGCCGCCAAAATCCGCATATTCTCTCTATGTGACCGAGCCGGAAATCCAGATACAAAGGACCCAGGAGGCAGGTCCCCCGCTACTAGGCCTCGGGCAGCTATTACACAATCATCCCCTACCGTCAGATGCCCGGCAATACCCGACTGGCCAGCCATTACTACTCGATCACCAATTATGGCACTACCGGCAATACCGGTCATGGCTACAACTAAGCAATTCTCGCCTAGTCTGACATTATGCCCTACTTGGACGAGATTACCGATCTTTGTGCCCCGGCCAATGATTGTAGCACCACACGTACCCCGTTCAACGGCAGAGTTGGCACCTATTTCTACATCATCTTCGATAATCACCGTGCCAATGTGGGGTACTTTTACATGGCCACTGGGCAAAGTCACAAAACCAAACCCATCTTCCCCAATCACCGCCCCTGCGTGAACAGTCACTCGGCTGCCTATCTGCAGTCGCTCTCGGATGCAAACATGAGGATAGACTAGACAGTCCTCACCCAAAACTGTACCCGCACCTATGTAAACTCCCCCCATGAGGATCGTGCCTCTACCAACTTTGGCCCCTGCGCCCACAATCACTTGAGGGCCAATAGTCACATCTTTCCCGACCTCTGCCGTCTCATCGATAACTGCGGTGGGATCAATGCCTTTTCTTGTATCAGGAGCCCAGGAAAATTCTGTTAGTACCTGGGCAAAAGCCAGCCGGGGATTAGCCACCTTGATATGGGGCCGGCCCACGTCTTCGGCTTCCCTGGGCACGAGCAAAGCTGCTGCCTGGGTATGGTCTTTATACTTGGCCAAGACTCTCAGACTCTCAGCAAAACTGATCTCTCCTGCCCCGGCTTCAGCGATAGGGGCCACCCCTTCTATTGCTAAATTTCCACTACCTACCAGCTCTCCGCCCACCAGCTTAGCCAAGTCTCCCAATCTCCGCAATCTCATCAACCCCCTGGTCTTTTCCGTCTTGAATACAGAAATAGCGAACCGGTTTCCCCCGATTCGCTAGCCAAGTCCGGCCTCCTGTTGGTCTTCTCATGACACTATTTTAGCGCTTTGACCACCTCAGCAGTAACATCATCACCGCCGAATCTGACGCTTTCCCTGTATACCACTATGGCCAAATCTTTTTGCTTAACGATGGTCGCCAGCGCTTCATCAATCTGTTTCTCCAGCTTACCCTCCAGTTCCTGCTTAAGCTTCAGATACTCTGCCATTAATTCTTTTTCTCTAGCTTGGCGGCTCTCTTCATCGAGATTGGTTTTCTCTTTCTCCAGCTGGGTCTGTAATTGCGAATACTTGTCGGCCAACTGTTTTTCATAGCGCTGAGCCAAGGGACTTTGAGCTACCACTCGGCTCAAGTCGATCACACCAACATTGCCTCTCGGTGCCCTGAGCGACCAGGCTGTCCCGGCAATCAGGGCTACGAGAATGATGGCTCCAGCCACCACCCACCACGGTACCCTCGACATTGTCAGACCTTCACCCCTCTACACTTTCTGGCATGGGAGACAAGACAAGGTGAGGCTATGCCTCACCCTGTAGTATATCCAATACTTGGTTGGTTATATCTATCCCCTGTGTCTGGGTCTGATTCTTGTCCAGTACTAAGGTTAGGCCCGCGGTCGCGGCTGCTGCAGCAATATCCGCTGCCAGATCTCCTTCAATCTCCTGCTGAATTGCGGCATATCGATCTCGCAATGGCTGCATCTTCGCCTCAAAATCGATCCGTTCCTTCAGCAATTGCGCCTCCAACATGTCAATCTTGCCTGTATTTAACCAGTACTCTTTGGTCAATTGCTGCTGCCACAGAACCTCCGGATAACTATCTGCCGAGACAGCTTCACCGGGATCCGTAGATGCTGGTGCTGCTGATGCGAGATTCTCTAAGTCGGTCGTCATCCTCGCCACCAGATCCCGATCATAGGCTTCCAGCTGCTCCAATGCTGCCTGTCTAGTCTCATCAGCATAGGCCTGCAGCTGTCGATGGGATTCCTTCTGCAGTCTTTGGGCTTCTTCCTCAGCTTTAGCTTGCAGCTCCACGATCTCTTGGAGGAGTGCTGCGGCTTCCGATTTAGGCAGCTCACGCAGTGCTAGCTCAACTTGCCTGTTCAAGGTCTCTTGTCTAGTCTGCTGCTCCAGCCTTGCTGCCTTGTTAGCTAGATCCTTCTCCAGCTTCACTTTTCGCTCTTCCAAATTCGCTTCCATCTCTGCATACAGCTTCTCTTGATATTGCGCACGTTCCCTTTGGGCCGCTTCCCAAAGGTTGGCTTCATCCACCAAATACGCGGCTTCGGGATTGATACTTTGCATTAGCTCTGTAAGGAAAGGAGATTTGACGTTATCTATGCTAGCTTGTCGGGCCACGAGCTGGATATAGCCATACCACTGCTCTTCACATATGGACATTTGTTCTTCCAGAGCTCGCAGCTGGTCATAGCTGGGGTGAGCTTCCTCTAAAACCCTCTTATCTACCAGTCCTAGGGAATGGGAAGCCATATCTTGGCCAAGACCCCTTGCTCTTCCAAGCCCAAAGCCAAGCCAAGCCCCTACCAAGAGGATAAGTGCTGCCACAATCACAAGTAGGGATCTATAGATCCGTTTGTTGCCCAATGCATACATAACCCTCTGAGGGCCCATCATTTGAGCCATACAATCCTCCTTCCTAAAATAAACAAGGCGGAAGCGCACTCGCGCCCCCGCCCTCAGGGATAGGTGTTCTCACGGCTTCTTACTTACCGGCATGTAGGTCCTGCAAGACCTCGTCGGTGAGATCTACCCCTCCATATAGTACAAAGCCATAGGTATTGTCCAGAACCACGGTGATTCCCTGAGTCTCAGCCACTCGCTTGATACTCTCACTGGTCTCCATGAGTAATGGAGTAATTAGTTCCCGTTTCTTCTGATCCAATACCGTCTGATACTTATTTACTAGGGCTTGAGCCTCTTCCAATTTCTTGTTCTCATCATCAATCTGCAGTTTGGCGATTTCTGCATCCAGTTCTTCTTGTAGTTTGCTGGTTTCTTGAGTCAAAGGTTCCATGACGGTCGGTTCCATATATTCCTTTAACAGTCGATCCGAATCAACATAACCTACCGTGGTTTTTTGAGTGGCTTTGGTCCCTGATAGGGATGCCCCTAGAGCCACCAAAACCAGAAGTAATCCTACTCCCCCTATAATAGCAGCACGGTTCTTACCGGTAAAAAACTCAGCCACACTAGTTCCTCCTTTTCCCTACTACCCTACATATACTTCTGCCCGACAAAAATAACTGGGCGCATGCGGAGCCACATTGGAAACATGCACCCATTATATCAAACCGCCGGGAACAACTGCAAGCAGCAATCAGACTCTCCCTTACCATAGATTGTCACCGGCTGTTTCCGTCTACCCAGAGCTGACTTTTCTAACTAGAAGGATTGGCCGAGACTAAAGTAAGTGCGGCCACCTTCTTCGCCTATGCCATAGTCAATGCGAATGACGCCAATAGGCGTATCCAATCGTACCCCGACACCATAGCCAGTATGCATATCGCTCAACTGCATACTATCAGACCTGTCCCAAGCACTGCCGGTGTCCACAAAGACGACACCTTGGATCGCCTTCATGACTGGAAAGCGGTACTCGCCATTGACCATCAAGGCTTTTTCACCCATGAATTCGCCATAGCGATAGCCTCTTACTGTCTCCGATCCACCCATATAAAACAGATCCTGCAATGGAGCATCTCCAGTAATTATCCCGGTACTTACCCGCAATGCCAGGGTCTGACCATTACTCCCCACCTGCAGATACTTGCTGAGGTCAGCTTCATATTTGACAAAATCATTGTCACCACCGAGGAAATAGCCTCCCATTTCCACTGACAGGCGATTCTTAATGCCCGTGGTCGGGAAAAACGGATGATCAGTAGTGTTGGTCAGTGTCTGCAATCTGAGGCTGCGGGTGCTGCCATCCTCGGCCTTAAAGTCTCCCTTGCCTGATTCTCGCACATTCGTATACTCGAAGTTCTCAACCTTCAAACGCAAGGAGGCGTTGGTATTATCGGTAACAGGCTGCCCTAAGGTGACATCCCCTCCGGTACGATGCCAATCATATTGATTTTCATTCTTGTCACGACGATCACGACTCAACCGGTTATACAAGTTAAAGCCCATAAACATGCCATGTTCATTGACATATGGTTCAAAGAAACCGATATCATAGTTATTCTTCTTCTCACCAAACTCCCATCGCACATTTACACGCTCACCACGGCCCAGAAAGTTCTCGTCTGCCACCTCAATATACCCGATAAAACCCTCAGTGCTGGAATAACCAGCACCACCGGTGAACACTCCGGTTTTTCGTTCGGTAACAGATACTACCAAATTGACCTCATCAGGGTTATCGGTATCCTGGAAATCACGAGCGACCTCATCAAAATGGCCCAACATTAGTACCCGGCGCAGGCCTTGATTCAAGACCTTTATGTTAAGCACATCACCGGAGTCTACTTTCAACTCCCGACGAATGACATAGTCTTTAGTCTTGTCGTTGCCCGTGATGATAATTTCAGCGATACGGGTCTCATTGATGACTATACGTACCTCACCGGCTTGATTGACTACTACGTCCTCTACCCTCACAGGTATCCCGTACTCCTCATAGGCTTTCTGCACCACGAGCTGGACATCCTGGCGCAGTTCTTCCAGGTTGAGAATGCGTCCGGGGCGAGTACCCATATACGCCTGCAGCTCCGTAACCGGTAATACATCATTAATCACGGCCACCTGGGTCACTACAGGGTTTTCTACCACCTGAAAGATAACCTGTAAACCTTGCACGCCTTCTGCAAAGCTGGCTCTTACATCAAAAAAATAACCTGTATCAGCTATTGCCTGCAAATCACTCTGCACTTTGTCTTCACTTACAGGTTCTCCCACCCGCGTCTGGGTAATGGCTGCCTTAACCACAGATTCGTCTACACGACTGCAGCCCTCAATCATAATCTCTCCCACCGGCGGATGAGCCCCAGTTTTACTTTGAGCCACCCCTATGGTGGATAGCCCCAGCATCAGGCAGAGAGTAACGATGACTCCCGCTGTGATTCTGTGCTGCTTTCTCCTTCGCAATCGCTTTGCCCTCCTCCACGCAACTTCCATATGTGTACCAGCAGACTCCCAACGACTATCACTCACTTGCTCGTTATTTCGACCTGAGAACCTCTGAATCCTTCCCAATCCCTCTGAGCAATAGGTGTCAAGGTTGGCGACTTTCCCCTCCTTATATCAGAGTTTCCCATATTCCCACTTTCTTGCCACTATGCTGATCTAGAAATCCAGCTTCAGTTCAATACCTAGCTTATACTCTCCATCACCACTCCACGTCGTGCTCAAACGCAGGCCCTGGTTGAGCCGGTAATCCATGTGCCACTCATTTTCCCAATGGGGATAGACAGTCTGTGTATAGGCCACAAATACATCCTGAGTAATGTACTTGCCGAACTCCAGTCCCACTGGTTCATCACCAAGGCCCGGCTCTAACTGCAACTCATCCAGACCCAATGCCTCTTGCAGATGTTCTTCTAAGCCTCCCAACACGTACAATTTCAACTGGCTCTTCAGCAGCTGGTGCATTTCTTGCTGGAAAAGCTGCCCTAGCCTACCATCCAAAGCAGTATTGACCTTTTCGGGAATGCTGAGCATGGCCAAAAGCTCTCTTTCGGAAAGGCCCTGTTCTGAGTGGAGGGTTGCCTGCATGTTATTACCTGGGCCCCGCAGAATCAAGGTGACTACTAGATCCTGAATCTCACCACAGCCTTCTAGATAAATATCCGGGATCAGATCCTGATAGGGCCGGAATTCAGCCCATCCCCGCACAACCCGAAATGGGGTACCAAAATAGACGAGCTGCCCCCGCACCACATTGGCATGACCCCGGGCTTGGGGATGGCTGGTGGTGCCATTAATCTGCAAGGAACCCTCTACCGCTACATCCAACAACCCCGTGCCGGTAACCGCTAGGCTCTCCTCTATCTCAACATCCACATCCACCGGCAGATCAACCATCGGGGTAGTCATGGGGCCCAGTTTGGCTAAGTCCAATCGTCCCTTCTGTAGGCTCAGCCGGCCGGTCAGCAGAGGTTGGGGCCATGCCCCTACCCAAGACAATTCTCCTGAAAGCATCCCGGTAAAGGGCCCTGCATCATACCTCAATTCTTTGACTTGTGCATTAAGATCTAGATATGGACGGTCTAGCTGTTCTAGAAGAACAGTCCCTCCCACGGTTATGGTTCCACTCCCACAGCTTAAATCAAATGGGGTTAAGTCGATCCTCGAATCCTGAAATTGGCCCCTCACCTGGGGTATAACAATAGCAGTAGGTATGCCTGGAATCAGCCATACCACGTCCTTACCATTGAGTTGAGCCGACCATTCCGACTGCCCCCACACACCGTAGATGGCACCGGTCACATCTATGGTCCCCGCCGTTGGCACTGTTGGCCAATCAGGGGAGACTTGTCGAAAGAGCTCTGCAAGGGGAATATCCTGACATTCCCCTTGCACTCTATAGGTCCCATCGGTATTTAGCCAAGCTGTACCGCTGATCTCATTCCCCTGCCAACAGGTCTGCCAGACCGCTTCCAACTTGGGTAGTGTGCTCTCGGATGAGATGCGCACCTCGGTTTGCAGATCAGGCAGCAATTCCATCACCATCGCTGGCAGCTCCCACTGCCATGCTTTGGTTAGTATGGCAATTATTCCGGGTTTTATACCGTGCAAGGCCAACCGGAAATCATAGGCTGGCTCCTGTCCACCAGTGGCTATCCCAGAACCGGTCAAGCTGCCACCTAGAAAGCTGCCTTGCAGATCATCAATCCTGATCTGCTTGCCGGTAGCTTCCATACGGCCGATTATATCACCTAGAGAGACTTGTCCCCAATCCAGGCTAGAGAGAGAAAAAACACCTTCGGCCTGGGGTGAATCCATCTGCCCATAAAGCCGCCAATGCCCTGCTAGAATGCCATTGAGCGGCCTTTCTGAGCCGTTCTCCAGGAGATGATCGACCATGATGCCAGACCCGGATTTAACAGGCCCAGTTGCTTCCCTCTGTTTGTCCACAAACCGCCTCTCCAGGAAAGGGGACCATATATTTGCCCAAGTCATCAGCTCTCTCAACTGCAGCTGCTCTATTGTCAGTGACAGATCACCTGCCAGAAACCGGCCCCTATGAACACTGCCCTCAATGCTAATACGGCTCTTATCACCGGTGGTAAGTACCAGGTCGACATTTGCCCGCCTGGTTGCGTCATCTTCAGTACTAAGTCGCCCTTGAAGACGTAATCGGTTAGCCCCCCAGCTGCATTCCAGAGGTTCTATGTAGATCTGCTGCGTTCCGGGTTGAGTGTCATTATCGCGGCCGATCTTCAGCTTTCCATTAATGGATTCCAACATGATGGCTTCGTCAAAAACCGTATCAGTATAAACAAAGCTACCCTCATGGATTACCACCTGTATCTGTAATTCGCTTAGGCCTTGAGGGTGCGGCTGCCTATCACCACCTGAGCTAGGCAAGTGGGGTATACCATCCATTTTGATGTCTGGTTGATCTAGATGGACTAGAATCGAGCTGATCTCTCTATCCCACAAATACCGCCACAGATTCACCTGAATTACTGCCCGAGGAATATGAAAAGATAGGCCTGTCGCTGCCTTTCCTGTTTCCGCTAGATAATCGCCGCTGCTTATGTCTTCTAGTACTAACCCCTTAATCGAGAAGCCAGATACTTTCTCTACTTGCACCTGCTGACCCACAGCCTGACTGAGGAATGCCTCTACCTTCTGGAGCGTAGCACCGGCTAGAGGCTCTAGATTGCTGAGATTGTGCCCAGCCCTGATATAGGTGATAAGTAATAGGGCAGCCAAGATACCGACTGCCAGGACAGTTACCCTGGCAATTCCGTGTCCGTGTGAGATCATGGAGGCAACCTCCTTTCGCGACATCCTGTCTATTTCTCGGAATGGAGGTACCGTCCTGCAGGGGTTTATTGCCAAATGCCCAGTCGCACTCTCGCCAAAAGCAAAAACCCCAAAGGCCTCAGTCCGTGTAATCAGTACTTGCGGACCCTCAGGGTAGTGGCTCTAATCATGTTATGCTTTTCTGACCATATACTCGTAGGACACTGACACTGAGCTTGTCTAACAAGACGTCTTGTCATCTCCCACATACCATGCCAAGATCACTCGGGCGGCATAGTTTTCAACCGGTTATCTTGAGTATCTTCCTCTACCTCTTCGCCATCAGCGACCTCATCCTCATCGGAGGCATCATCATCCGCAGATGCTTCCCGATCTACTTCTCCGTCTGGCTCGCCAGCTACCGCGATCGCGATCTCAAAACTCGTCTGGCCTTCAATAACATACCTGGTAGGAAGGGTAACCCTTACCGGCTCGGTCTGTTCATCATTCCAGGCTGGCATGGTCTTGCCATTGGCGGCCTTGTCTGTCTCCTCCCCGCTTGAACCAGTCTCCTGATCATCACTATCACTCTCAGAGGCTGGTTCGCTGCTGGGGACAGGGTCGATTACATAACTATCGTAGTACGGGATATATTCCATGACTATCTCATGATTTTTCTCCCGGTCTAGGACTGTTCCCAACAGCTTTTCGAGACTATCAGCACTACTGGGTGGACCAATAGATTCCAGCTCCATTTTTTTCGCTTCCTGTTGGGAGACATCATGAAAAGGAATTATGTCAGGGTAAAGATAGCCTAAGCCGCCACCCCTTACCGTTACATGAATTGCACCGGGTTGAGCCGAATCTGGGATAGGAAGGCGCAGGATCTTCGTTTCTCGTTGCCCTCGATATGGCCGTATGACAACCTCGACATCGACTAATTCCCCAGGGTGAGCCTCCGTTACAGTCGGTTTAGCCTTCTCAAGAGCGGCGGTGCGGCGGCCGGCCTCTATCTGGGCGCTAATTTCGACTGTATCTAGCTTAATAGCTTGAAATTCATTGTCGACCACGAGCTGGAGTGTCTCCAGAAATTCTGCTAAGGAGACCGCTGATATATCCAAGGAATTGAAAAACATATTATCTCTAACCACTGGCCGAGGCAATCCTTGTCCAGTTACTTGAAAAACAATGCGAGAAGTGCCGGCACCGATCCGATCGATACCCTGGTCCAGGCCCTGTAACGCTGCAGCTGACATCAATGATACGATTAGACCCGGCTCGTTAGCAACCTGGGCTTTGAGCTCTCGAGTTGTGTGGAATTCCCTATCTGTTACTTTTACCCGTAACTCCACCGTCTCCGGCGGTTTCCCCAAATACCCCGCTACACCGGCCCCTCTATCCTGAGTGAGGCTGCCGACAACCTGTAGTGGTGCTCCCAGCTTAAAGGGCATAGAAAGGCTATTTACAGTCGTATAGATATATGCACTGGTCACAAAAAGATTCACCGAACCACGATTCATGAAAGGGTGGCCAAATCCAAGGAACTCATTGCCATTCCTATAGGTTACAGTACCCAAGGACATGACTCCCACATCCCCACCCACCAGCTGCACCCCGAAAGCACTACCTGGTTCAATTACAGGTTGCGCTTGCCCGTCACCACTCAGAGCTACAGCACTACTACCCGATACAGCGATCGTCTCCAGCCCTAATGGTTTGAGGGAAGCTGCCAGCCGCTGCCGAGCCCTTTCACCCATACCTCCTACCAAAAGAGGAGTAGCCGCCGGGCTGATATTCAGACATCCTGAGACATATGAAACCTGACCTTCGGGGCTACTACCCATGGTGATGCAGATCTCTTCAGTAGAGTAATCTCCCACCATTCGAACTTGTTCACCTACATCGGCCCATCTCCATACACCATACGGGGGTTCCCAAGCCACAGTCTCATTGGCCAACTGCAGTATTTCCAGCATTGGTTCAATCGGAGTGACCATACCCAAGCGATGATCAGTTAGATTGAAAGTATAACTAATGGCACCCACGAGCTTATCATTGACATACACTGGACTACCACTCATGCCCGCGGCAATACCACCCATTCGATCAATCACATTACCACTGACCTGTACTAAGATCAGCTTTTTGACAGTCTCCTGGCCTGCCAATACACCTAGTATTTCCACCTGAAATTCCTCAATCTTGGTGCCCGTGACTACTGTTTTGCCTATGCCCTTCATCCCAGGGCGTAGCTCGTCCAAAGGAAAGGGTTCCACTGCCTGGATATCATCGCGCGCCATCGGCGGTTCTTCAGCTAGCCCCTGTTGCCCACCGAACAGGAGCAAGAAACATACCGCTAGGGTAAGCACTAGCGCCCGATCCCTGCTCGATCTCTTCAAGAACAAAACCTCGCCTTCTGCATTTACAACCATACTGCGTCTTCTCAATATATCTACTCAGATGCAGCTGCCGTTTCATCTCGTATCCGCCCAGACCAGCAAAGCGTTATTCACCGGCCTTGGCTTCCCATCGGATGGTGCATTAAGTACTATACCCCTCACTACCATGGTGGAAGAACCTCCTCCATCGAGATTCATTGCCTCCACGGCACCTAGGTTCAGCATCAGCTCCGCCAGTTCCTCTAGAGTCATGCCGATACTGATATTATCTTGACGTCCATTCACCGTCATCAACAGCAATTCACCGGAAGCAGTGATGCCCAGAGCAGTACGAGGTGCTCTACCTCGTGTGATATCAGGTTGAAACCGCTCCTCTTCGGCAGTAATAGCCAGTTCACCGCCCCGCAGTAGACGAGGCCCTCCACCAACCGCATGGGCCACTCCCTGCTCTAACCAAGCCGGTTGCATCCCCCATTTGGCATCTATATAATCCCCAATTTCCAGGTTTCTCAACCATTGGGCAGCTTTACCATGCCCAGACAGTACATATCCATTTTGAGGGATAAGACTATTGCCTTCGGCCCAACCTAGGACTCGGTTGTCTTTTACTATTATTTCCCAACCATAGTTATTAGTTCTGGTAGCAGCCCCATTTTCTGGAGTATAGACAATGAGCTCATCAGCATACCGCAACCGATTGACACCATCGATCTGCCAGATTCTATCACAGGGAGCGGATTCCTCAGCTGACCACGTACCAGCTAACCCAATTTGATCAGAATCTCCGACCACCGGAGCGCATACCCTCACTTCACCGGTGATCGTCACATTATCAATGCGACATGATCCATCTGGCCATATACCCGCCGCCGTCCGGTTGAAATAGGGAGGACTGACCAACTGGCCATCGATGACCAATAACCCCAAGGGTCGGCCATCGGCGGCGAAGTAAATACCATTTACTCCAGCGATAGCACCGTGTTGAGCGGCCAACTCGTGCACTGTCTCTTTGCCATTGGCGGCCATCACTGGCCGCACCTCGATTCCCGGCTGTCGTAAATCGATTTTCATGTAGTTGACGAAAAGAGGCCCACTAGGTGTATCTTTGCGCCAATGCCCATAGGCCAGCCCTGGAGCCACAAAAGTTTCAAAACCATCATGAAATTCCTTTTCGATTTCCACCAACAATCTACAGCCCCTGCTCACACGAAAAGCGAGAGGCCCCGGCACTTTATGCCAGAGGAATAATACTACCCGGACTCCTCCCCGCTCATGCTCAGTCAAAGGCCCAATTTCTATCCGACTTAGTGTAGAATCATCTACTTCTACATCCATGTGAAAATTCCCGCCATCTATCCCTGGCAGTTCCACGATGATCCGATTCGATGCTTCAGCATATCTCATGGTATAGGAAATGGGCTCATTAACCCGGAAATCCAGGATAATCTTGTCATCAGTCATATAGTATAGGAACTTCTCCAGAAAGATATTAGTCTCTGGCGCAGCAGCCGCAGCCTTTGCCAGAACGCTCCATTCTAGGCAGAGCACTAGACACAGGATAAGAAGCGAGCTCCTCAATATGCTCGATTTGGTTCCGGTTCGCCGCTCCATCAAGGCCGTCACCCGATCCACTCCACCGCCTCCTTCAGATCTTTATCATAGTTCCTTACATATGGCATCAAATCCTGCCCACGCAGTCCGGCAGGATATGTATTGTACTACCACCAAAGCAGTGTGAGTCTACTGCCAGTCATAATGAAAAAAGGATGAGGAGCATCCCCCCATCCTGCGCTTTGAATCTCAGGTAGGCTTCAAAGACTCATGACCACTTGGCCGTAGCCAGCCACAGCCACCATGATTTGCTCCGCACCACCGAAAATGTGCCAATCGCCGCCATAACAGTCAACACCCACAGCGTCCAGGCAAGAAGTTTCCAGTAACCAATTGTCCCTCTCCCTTATGTGGTAGAATCGGCTTTTCCCTTTTCCAGCAAGGATTGGTTCAATTGATCATATAGGCTGCTAGCAAGGCCTATATCACCTGACTCGGCCATCACCTTGGCCCACTGTTCATCCAGCATGCCACGGAATAGCTTCTCTGCTTGGCTTGTTCGCAACATACCTTCTCCCCGTGGGATGGTGCGCTGCATGGCGGAGATCATCTGATTAAGAAGCAGTGCTTCTAGATCCAGAGCCGCTTGCCGAAGCTGTTCCTGCTGTTTGGCCAAACTCGTTGCTCGCTGCTCTGCCAGAGAAGTATCTCTCGCTAGACCGGTCTTGGCCTTGATGGTCCCCATCTGCTGATCTAGTCTCTCTTGCGTGATTGTATCTAGAGCCTCGTGCAAATGGGCAGCAAAGGCTCCCGATACAGCATTATTCACAGCTCCTCCACCAGGCGGCCGTGATACCTGATTAAGATTTGAATTGACTGATCTCAAACCATCTATTTTCAATCTCTTCCGCTAGGCTAACTCCCAAATCAGCCTAGCCTACCTCCCTATCGTATAGGCCATGTGTTCCTAGATAATTTCAAGTTCACCATAGAGCGCACCCGACTCTTTGATAGCTTGAAGTATGGCGACAATGTCCCGGGGTGTCGCCCCAATGGCATTGAGCACATTGACCAGATCTCCAATAGTGGCAGCTCCCGGCAACAGCATCAACTGCCCCTGTTCTTCCTCTACCGTCAATGTCTGTGTCTCTTTGATCACTGTCTCGCCCGCGGAGAAAGCAGGCGGCTGCACTACCTCATGCTGAGCACTAATGGTTACACTGAGATTGCCATGAGCTACTGCTACACTGGCGATCCTCACCGCCTGGCCGATGACTATCGTCCCGGTTCGCTCATTGATCACTACTCGGCCGGCAATATCTGGTGTCACCTGAATTTCTTCCACTTGAGCTAGAAACCCGATCATATCTTGCCGATAGGCCGCAGGTATATTGAGTAGTATGGAGCTGCTGTCTTGGGCTTCTGCCGTATCAGGTCCGAAATGTCGGTTGATCTCCCTGACGGTGCGAGAAGCCGTAGTAAAATCTGCTGTATGCAAAACCAAAGTCAGCCTGCCATCTTCAGTAGGCAGTACATCTCCGGGTATCTCTCTTTCCACTATGGCGATTCCAGGCCCTCTAGCTATGGTGGGATGGTTTTTCTGAGCCTGATCGCGGCCGCTCCGCACATTGAATCCCCCGATTGAAAGCGGCCCCTGGGCCACTGCATAGACTTGGTTGTCTGCACCCTGCAAGGGGGTTTGGAGCAGGAATCCACCCTGTAAACTCTTGGCATCGCCAATAGATGACACTGTTACATCCAGGCGATCACCAGATCGAGCAAAAGCGGGTAGGTTAGCTGTCACCATCACTGCCGCTATGTTCCGGGAACGCAGGTCCTGGGGATCAACGGTCACACCAAACCTAGTCAACATGTTGGCAACCATCCGCACACCAGCACCTTTACCATCACCGGTCCCATCTAGGCCGACCACCAAGCCCAAGCCCGTAAGCTGATTTTCTCTGATCCCATCAAAGCGAGCAATATCCTTGAGCCGCACACTGGGCTGTACCAAAGGCTGCTCACTTACTGGAGGTATGGTCGGTATTGCCACCAGATCACCGGTATCCTCGCCCTTTAGCTCCATTTCTCCTATTTCCCTATGATCCTCTGTGACTTCACTAGAGGGAAGTTCAAGTGGGGCCTCTACTACCTGCCCATCGGCTTGTACTCCTATGGATAAACCCGCAACTAAGCTGCTCATAGTCACGAGCAAGACCACGATCTGTATAGAACCTCGACGAGTCATCACATTTCCACCTTCCCCTCATCCGGTGGCCGGTAATCAGAAGATCCAGTTAAGGATCTGAGTCAGTATGCCTGGTTTTTGCTGGGCTCTCAATGAACCCGACCCCTGATAGGAAATACTAGCATCGGAAATATAGTTGGATAGAATCGTATTATCTGCCGCGATATCTTGGGGCCGAACAATTCCCCTCACGATTATCTCTTGATTCTCCCGGTTGACAACCAGACTCTGGTGTCCCTCAATCACCAGGTTGCCATTGGGCAGCACCTCTACCACCTGGCTGGTCATCCGAGCTGAGAGGCTGCCTCCCTGTACATTCTTGCCGCCAACTCTGTGCCCATCGCTCGCTCCGGCCTTGGCCAGAGGAATAAAGTCCAATACACCTAAACCCGGCCCTAATTCCACTGATGCATCTTTACCAGTGGATGTCTCTGCCGATTGACTTGCTTGAGTACGTTCTACAATAATAATGGTGACTAAATCACCCACTTGGCGAGCTTTGGTATCCACGAAAATGGAACTCTGGTTATCCTGCCAGAGAGAGGCCGCCAGGGAAACACCTGTAACTGTCAGACAGATAAGTATTGCCACAAGTCCCCACCCAAACAATCGGTAACGATTCCCATGCTCATGCTCCAAGGTATTTATGTTCATGTCGGCCCTCCTTTGCTTATTTCCGAAAGGCGCATATCCAAAGAGCGCCCAGAAGACCCACTCACTTCACTAAAACAGCACGATAGCCTGCCTACTTGCCAGTGTGGAGCTCCAGCTGTACCACACCCTTACCCTTGATACGGGCCTGGATCTCCTTGTGGGACTCGGCATTCTCTACCCGGATCAGGTCTCCCAAGGCCCCACTCTGTAACGCGATGCCGAGGGTCTTAATTGCAATAGTCCCCGATACAGCTTCAATTACAACTTGATCTCCGATTCGAATAGTTACCGGTGCAGCAACATCATCTGCCCTAATGGGCTCACCCTGCATGATGGTTCTCTGTGTCTCCAAACCGACTACCGCGGCTGGCTCTAAGAATGCATCCTTAGGGGGAGAAGTATCTAAGATCGCCTTTTGCACGGCTTCCGGCTGAATGGTACTCCCCGCCTGGATATCGCAAACCGCTATTACTATCGGCTTTTTGGGCTGCAATTGGATCCTCACCTGTATGGTACGATACCGTTGACCATCGACATAGACCCCTACACTGACACGGTAGCTGCCTGGCCCCAGCGGTGGAGCCTCAAACCGCAATTCCAGCTCACCCAAAGGCACGACCAAGGGCAAAGCATCACCTGCCTCTACCCCTATGTGAAAGTCTGCTCCCGCCTGCTCTGTTAAATGCTCGAGCACTACCGCGCATACCATGGTCTTGGTAACCTCTTGTGTGGCACAACTCACCCTGACTACTCCTCCCGGTGGAGGAATCAGTACAACTGTACTGGGATGGATCCCGGCTTGACGTAAGCGTACCTCAACATGGCCTACCGCGATCTGCCGTGAATTCCCGGGAAGCGGAGCCCTTCCTACATAGATCTCGTTCAGCTCCGGTGATGTTGTCTGATCTTCTCTGGTCATATGATAATCTATCTCTGCTATTTCACCGAGAGTGATGGCCGTCCCCACAACTTCCGCTTCAGGCAACAAGGTAATGGTAGCCAGGGGCGGAGTGGTGGCTGATAGAGATCTGGCAAAAACCAAACTCATAGCCACAATTGCTGCAGCTGCTATCACGAGACCCATAATGGTATCCCAGATAGAGTGGTTGTTTGGACCTCGGTTCCATCTCCTATCCTCCACCGAACTCGACCCCCTAGCTTTCCAGATAACCGTCTCGTGTCTTCTGGGGCTCAATCATTAGCGCCTCAAGTTATTGGCTGTTTGTAACATATCGTCCGAAGCCTGAATGGCCTTGGAATTGGTTTCATAGGCCCTCTGGGCTACGATCATATTCACCATTTCCTCAACTACTTGAACATTAGACATCTCTACATAACCCTGAGCAATGGCACCAAACCCATCCAGCCCCGGAGTACCTTCAATCGGTTCTCCCGAGGCTGCCGTCTGGCCTAATAGGTTTCTTCCCATACTTTTTAAGCCGGCAGGGTTGACAAAGCGAGCTAACTGAATCTGACCTAAAGAGGTAGGTTCATTCTCTCCCGCGTTCAAGACAGATACAGTACCATCAGTACCGATACTCATACTAACAGCATTTTCGGGGATCACGATCTCTGGTTCGAGAGGGAACCCATCTGATGTAACCAAACGCCCTTCCCCATCCTGCTTGAAAGACCCATCCCTAGTATAGGAGATGGTGCCATCGGGCATCAGTACCCGAAAAAACCCTTCCCCTTCTATGACGAGATCCAAGGGGTTGTCCGTCTGGCGGAATCCTACCTGTGTGAAGATTTTCTGAGTAGCAACCGGTCGTACCCCATGGCCTAATTCGATACCAGTTGGGATCTGGGCACCGGCATTAACTGGGGTACCTGCATAGCGGACTGTCTGGTAAAGTAAATCTTGAAAATCCACTCGGCTCTTCTTGAACCCGGCCGTGTTGACATTAGCCAGGTTGTTGGCGATGGTGTCAATATTGAACTGCTGACCCACCATGCCTGACGCGGCGGTCCATAGAGAACGCATCATAAGCTTGTCCTCCCCAAGCACTGCACGAAGCTGGGGAATATCCACTGTATCCTAAGCTGCTTCCATCGCTCCACAGCTCTGGGCCTCTGCCTTGCAGTCCTGCCCTCTGGATTCATATCCCCAATCGTGCAGCTTCATTATTTTGTTTAGACATTCAACTCATTCACTAGTTTTCCCAGCGTTTCATCAGCGGCCCTTACCGCCCTCTGGTTAGCCTCATATGCCCTCTGGACATTGATCAGCTTCACCAATTCCTGGACTGTGTTGACATTTGATTGCTCCAACTGTCCCTGTATAGTTACAAACTCAGCTGGCATGAAGGCACCAGCTTCCGGTAAGGCCACAAAATATTGCCCTGCTTCCCGCTGCAGCATCTCAGGTGCTTGAAAGGCTGTAATCAGCAGCCTGTCCACTAGTATATCATCCACATAGACAAAACCATCTTGATCAATAATCATCTTGGTCCCATCAACCCGAATAGGGCCCTGCAGACCGAGAACCTGGTGCCCGCTGGCATTCACCAATTCACCATTGGTATTTAGCTGAAATGCTCCATTGCGGGTATAGCGTTGACCATCTCCAACAGCTAAAGTAAAAAACACATCTGGCTCTAGTAAAGCTACATCGAAGGGATTATCAGTCTGCCGCAAAGCTCCTACAGCAAAATTCGTGTAAGTACCATCAACTGCCGCTCCTATCCCCAGTTCCCCGAGGGCAGCCCTCTCGGCATCTACACCTGAAACGATTTTCTCTACCCGTTCAATTAATAGAGCCGGAAAAGCCCGCTGGACAGTACCTGAGGAGCGAAACCCGGGTGTGCTGGCATTAGCCAAATTATTAGCCACAACATCCATCTGATGCAACCCGACAAGCATACCAGTTGCTCCGGTATAAAGCCCTCTTAACAGCAACTCCACCTCCTCTCTCTCGGATCCATATGCTCAATTGGCCATCTAATACCTGTTTATCTAACTCTGAGTGTTCGACTTCACCCCATCAAGACCACCCCAGCTGCGGAGGGGCTTGTCTAGACAGTACCTATGTTTTCTACATTCATATGGGAAGTCCTTCCTGCTCACTGAGCAAAGGGGACCAGTCAGTGAGAGTTTTTCTACTACTTCCAAATCAAGAAATCTGGCGCTGTTTTCTGTATTTCTTTTTGGTGGCTTCTCCACCCCGGATATGCCGCTCAGCCTTGTTTTGCTCCAGGACTTTTTTCACCTGCAAGGCAAGCTCCTCACTAATACGCGGCAAACGCTCGGTCATGTCTTTATGTACAGTACTCTTGCTAACCCCAAATACCCGGGCAGCTTGTCGTACGGTAGCTTGAGTGCTGACTATGTAACTACCGATCTCTAGCACTCGCTTACGAATGTAATCCCTCATCTCCCGGTCCCCCCCACGGGTTTTTAGTTCATGTATATGCGTAGGTACCGGGGATATAACCTGAGGGATGCTCTTACTCACCAGCGACATAGCAAAAACGCGAGACTCTCAAAGCAAGAATGTTTGAGACAAACTCGCGTTTCTATCGGTAATCAAACCATCAAAACGAGTTGGTTTTAAAGCTTACTTTCTAGTATTTGCGACTATGCCGGAGCCACAGCCATGCAGCGCGATCAAGGTAAATACATACGGGGTTCCAAGGGTGTATTCCCCTGGCGAATCTCGAAAAGCAAACGGCCATTTTGACTGTTTTCACTCGGTCCGACTGTACCGATCACCTGGCCGCGCTTCACCATATCTCCTTCTCGCACTCTTAACTGAGATAAACCTCTATAGATTGTCTCCCAACCATCACCGTGGTTAAGAATCACCGCTAAACCTTGAACTCTTTCACTTTGAATCTGTTGAACCCGTCCATCCATAACAGCCGAGACTGAGGCATTCGCAGAAGTAGAAAGCTCGATACCGGGATGAAACCTCCAATCTCGATAGATAGGATGTCTTACCCAGCCATAGCCCACCGTGACCTGTCCCTGGGCGGGCCACAGCATGTTGATCGGGTTCACTGGCGTGCGCGAGACTCCGGCATCGACCCTGGCTGGTATTTCGTCCTGGGAGCCCATAGAGATAGCTATTGCCTCGATATCTGGTTCAGGAGCCGCGGCATCAATGGGAAAGAGCTCTGTCACGGGAGATCCTAATACTAGACGGCCCGAGAGTTCGCCACCGGCCTGTACCTGTTCTTCCCGCTTGCTTTCATCCAGGGTGTAATGCAATTCGGAATCCATATCTAGACTGAACTCGTGTTCTTCATACGGTTCTTCGAAGGATTGCCGAAAGGAATACATCCTATAGATATAGTTGACTACACCCAATGCCATCACACCAATGATCACCAAGGCTGCCAGCCGCACCAACCCTCTGGTAACGACCTTCTGTCCAGAGGCGTGCCACCAGGCCCCCAACCATCGGCGCAGACCACCAACAGCATAATGGAGCACATTGCTGATGGTACTCCCCCAGCCAATCACCCTTACCCAAGCCAACTTAAGTAACCGACCACCACTCACACCACTATTTTTTCTTGGTTGCTCATTCATACCTGCCACCTCCCTACAACCTCGCATCTAGCATGTCCCAGAAATTCTTTCCATATACACACAACACCCAGAAGGCACCCTTTGTTGATATTGCTTGCTTTATTGATTGTACACACTCAAAATCAGCCGTCCCCGGGTGGTTCCATCAGGCACAACGCTGAGAGTAAAGGCTATAGGCTTTCTTCTTCGCTGGTCCAGATCTGGTGTTATACCCTGCAGTCTCACAGCCGGGCCCGCCTCCACCACCTGTAAATCAACTAGCCGCCAAGGTTGAATCCATTTCTCCGGGGAGATGTCACACTGCTGATCCACAATCCCCTCAACCTGTACTGATGATGATTTGATCTTCCCAAACCGCCCCGCTGTGAGGACCATTTCTGTAATGCTGTCTTTGATCTTGGTTTCGCATCCCCAATCAGTCATTTCCATATGCAGGTCGGCTGTACCGGTCTCGCTGATCGCGCCCGTAATTGTATGCTGACGACCTTCTCTATCGATGGCTGTCCAACTCAAGACTCGGCTATCATACTCTGCGCGTGCATCGAGTACTCCCGTATCAGCTGATACTCCCATCAACCTGCCGGCCCGGATCACTTGTGGTTTGAGTTCTGTAAAAGACCGAACACTCGGTAGTTCCACTGTCGCATTCACTGTCACAGTTTGAACTACTAACCCAATGCGGTCTATGAAAGCATCCACTGGGTGAGAGAGAATCTGTCTATCACTGATTAGGTAAAGCTGATAGGAAAGCAAAATCAAGATGCCCCACGTGCAGAGGAGCTTCGTTAGAACATGCCGACAAAACTGGCCTAGACCTTCCTCTGACACGACCGGACTCGCCACCTCTTCCAAGAGGTCCTCTTCCAAAACCCACTCTCTTGACATCCTCATCCTCCTCCCACCCATCAGTGTGGTTGACCAGGAGGCAGTTTATGCAGCGTAATCTGCACCTACAAAAGTAAAACCGGTGCCATCGGCACCGGTCAATCTCAAATCATCAAGTTAGGTATCAAGACATGGACAATGGAGTCGAAAACCCCTCGCTCAGGGCTGTTGTTATATGAGGTCATGAACCATGCATATCTAGCCGTGACTCATTGTGGGAATCTGTAGAAGTGTTCTCTGCTCCCAGAGGATCTTGGCAACCCGCTGGGCCGCCTTACCATCTCCGTAGGGATTGGGCGCTTCGGCCATATTCATATATGCTTCGCGGTCGGTAAGAAGCTTGGTGGCTTCCTCCGTGATCCGTTCAGTATCAGTCCCGACTAGAAGCGCGGTACCGGCTCGTACCCCTTCCAGGCGCTCAGTTGTATCCCGCAGAACCAGAACCGGTTTGCCGAGACTGGGAGCTTCCTCTTGGAGTCCTCCGGAATCGGTCAACAAGCAATATACCCTGGCCATAAGATTGACAAATTCCTCATAGGCAGGTGGTTCAATCAAATTTACTCTGGGTACATGATCAAAAGCATCTGCGGCCACTTCGCGAATGCGCGGATTCCTATGAACAGGAAAAACTACCCGCACATCAGGAAAGCTTGCAACTAGCTGCCTTACGGCAGTAAAAATCCGCTCCATCGGGGCACCCCAATTCTCCCGACGGTGCGTTGTCAGCAGAATCACGCGCTCTTTACTGAAGTCTAGACTCCTGAGTAGAGGATCTCTAAAGGTATAGTCATTCTTCACTGTTCCCAAGAGAGCATCGATGACCGTATTGCCGGTGAGAAAAACTCGGGAATTCGGTACACCCTCTCTTGCTAGATGGGCGGCGGCAGTGTCGGTAGGAGCGAAATGAAATGTCGCCAAAGCTCCGGTCAGTCGGCGATTCATTTCCTCCGGAAATGGATTATATGAATTATGGGACCGTAGACCTGCCTCTACATGGCCTACGGCCACCTGTTGGTAAAAGGCAGCCAGGCTGGCGGCAAAGGTGGTGGTTGTATCACCATGCACCAATACGATATCGGGGTTTTCCGAAGCGATGATCTTCTCTAATCCTGCCAGGACCCGAGACGTGATCTCAGTCAATGTCTGACCATGCCGCATGATATCCAGATCATAGTCTGGCCTAATTGCAAAGAAATCCAGAACTTGGTCCAGCATCTCTCTATGCTGACCGGTCACCACTACTTTCACGGTAAACCTAGCCGGTTCAGACTGCAGGACCCTCACTACCGGAGCCATTTTGATGGCCTCGGGCCTAGTTCCAAAGACTGTCATTACCTTCACTGCGTTATGCCCCCTCCATATTGCTGAAACCACCTGAGCCGCTTAACTACCTAAAGAGAAACAGAACCCTCAGCTAATCTGTGGGCAGAAGCTTGGCCATCTGCACAGCTGTTAAAAAAGGGCC
>JAAZMR010000060.1 GCA_012798695.1 Bacillota bacterium
CTGCCGGGGTAACCCGGTGGGAGAGTAGCTCGTTGCCAGAGAACCTTTCGCTCCTCGGTAGCTCAACGGTAGAGCACCCGGCTGTTAACCGGGTGGTTGTTGGTTCGAATCCAACCCGGGGAGCCATCGCATGATTTGAGGTCAGACACAGGTCTGACCTTTTTGAGTTGTATGCTGGCACAACTGTGGTAGAATAGAAACGTTGTATTATACTCTAATAGTACTAGTGGGGGTTTTGCATGAAAATCGGGATTATCGGTCTGCCCCAGGTGGGCAAGACGACACTATTCAATCTGTTAACAGAAGCTGGTGCTTCCACCGGTTTCGGCAACAAAGACAAAGCCAATATAGGAGTAGCCAATGTACCAGATGAGCGGATTGATCATTTGGCAGAAATTTATAGACCCAAAAAGACCACCTATGCTCAGATCGAGTTCATTGATATTGCTGGCTTAGGTCCTAACAGCAATGGCCGGGATACTCGTGAGTTTCTCACTGCTCTACAGAATGTGGATGCTTTGGTACAAGTAGTGCGGGCCTTTCGCTCTGATACAGTACCTCACTTTCGGGGTAATATAGACTCTATGCGGGATTTGGATGTGCTGCAAAGTGAGCTTGTGTTGAGTGATTTGGCTCTCTTGGAAACTCGGCTCGAGAGGTTAAACAAGGGCAGAGTTAAGCAGCAAGATGTGGAGGCAGACATGGCTCTTCTAGAAAAGTGTCGCCTCTATCTAGAAGAAGAACAGCCCCTTAGCCAGGTAGAATTCACTAGTGAGGAATCTGCTCACCTACGCCAATATACGTTCTATACTGCCATACCTATGCTGTTGGCGATTAACCTAGATGAAGAGGAATTGATTGAAGGTGCATATCCTCGCCAAGAAGACCTGTCCGCTTGGGCTAAAGCGAGGCAGATACCGGTTCTTCCCATCTGCGGAAAGCTGGAGGAGGAGATTATTGGGTTGCCTCCAGAAGACAGAGGACCATTTATGGCTGATTTGGGTTTGCGGGAAACGGGTATTGCCCGATTAGCCAAAGCTGTCTATCGATATTTGGATCTGGTGTCCTACTTTACGGTAGGTAGTGATGAAGTAAGGGCTTGGACGATTACCGCCGGGATGAATGCCAGGCAGGCGGCGGGCAAGATTCACTCAGATATTGAACGAGGCTTCATTAGAGCAGAGGTTGTTGGCTACGAAGACTTCTGTGCTGCTGGATCAATGGCACAGGCTAAGGAAAAGGGACTTTGCCGCCTGGAGGGGAAGGAATATATAGTCAAAGATGGGGACATCATTAGTTTCCGATTTAACGTCTAATTGGAGTGATCAAGATGTCTGTTAAGAGGAAGGCCTATGAACTAGCAAAGGCCTTAGCAGAATGCCCCGAATATCTGAAACTGAAAGAAGCACGGGCGGTAGTAGAAGAGCGGGAAGCTGCTCGGATCATGCTGCAGGATGCGCAGAAGAAACGGGCAAAGTTGCGGGAAAAATACGCCGCTGGTGAAGAGATCACCGATATGGAGCTAGAGGATCTGCAAAAGACGATGGAATTAATATCCTTTAATCCTTATATCCGGGACCTGATCCAGGCGGAGTATGCTTTCAGTGAGCTCATGGGAGAAGTTTGGGAGATTATTGGGGAAGCAATCGGATTAGAGCAACCCGAAACAGAAGCCGAATCAGAAGGCAAGCCGCAATCAAAGGTAAGTAAGGCCCGGAGCAAGTTGTGGGTCCCAGGTGATAAGATATAGCCGAGGTATTTCACTGAAAGTCTCGGTGAGAAGGAGGTCAACTATTGGGACAAGCATATATCGAAGAACTCAGCCAATATGAGGGACAGGAAGTTACAATCAAGGGCTGGGTATATAATAGGCGCTCTAGCGGTAAAATCCAGTTCCTCTTGGTGCGAGATGGTACCGGAATGGTGCAGGCGGTAATGGTAAAAAAGGAAGTCTCACCAGAGACTTTTGCTCTGGGAAGAGAACTCGCTCAGGAATCCTCTATCATAGTGAAGGGGATTGTCAGACCCGATGAGCGAGCACCAGGAGGTTACGAGCTTACTCTTACTGATCTCGAACTAGTGCATATGGCAGACGAGTATCCGATTACCCCGAAAGAACATGGGGTCGAGTTTCTGATGGATCATCGGCACCTGTGGCTGCGTTCCAGGCGCCAGCACGCGATCTTGCGCATCAGGAGTGAGATTATCAAGGCCATACGTGATTTCCTGGATGATCGAGGCTTTGTACTTATCGATGCTCCCTTGTTAACCCCCGCTGCTTGTGAGGGGACTACCACTTTGTTCGAGACTGATTATTTTGAGGAAAAGGCCTTTCTAGCTCAAAGTGGCCAACTATATATGGAAGCAGCGGCAATGGCCTTTGGCAAAGTGTATTGTTTTGGGCCCACGTTTCGGGCAGAAAAATCCAAGACCCGGCGTCACCTGATGGAGTTTTGGATGGTAGAGCCGGAAGTGGCCTATGCCGACCATGAGGCTAACATGTGCCTGCAAGAAGAGCTAGTAGGCTATGTAGTTCAGCGAGTTATGGAAAAGCACATACCAGAATTGGAGATCTTGGAGCGTGACATAACCCGCTTGGAAAAGATTGTCCCGCCATTTCCTCGGATTACCTATGATGAGGCTATTGTTCGCTTACAGAAGGCCGGAGTGGACATACAGTGGGGAGCCGACTTTGGCGGTGGAGACGAAACCATACTAGCAGAGCAATTTGATCGACCTGTATTCGTCGAAAAATACCCAGTGGAGATCAAAGCCTTTTACATGAAGCCGGATCCAGATAGGCCAGAAGTGGCCTTGTGTGACGACCTTCTGGCACCGGAAGGCTATGGAGAGATCATCGGCGGCAGCCAGAGAATTGATGATGTAGATCTGCTCAAACAGCGTATGCGAGAGCATGACTTGCCAGAGGAGACCTATGCCTGGTATTTGGATCTGCGACGGTATGGCTCAGTGCCTCATTCCGGGTTCGGCTTGGGGCTAGAGCGAACAGTTGCTTGGCTTTGTGGTTTGCCGCATATCAGGGAGACAATCCCCTTCCCCCGTCTGATCAACCGTCTCTACCCATAAAGACGGGGATTGGTAAGGACTAAAGGATCCAGATTTGATCATGCCATTTGCGGGCAACTAGATGTGAAGACAATCGATAAGGGGTGCCGCAGTATTGGGTACCCCTTAGTGATCAAACTCTAGGTAGATGCCTTTGTGGGTTCCTCTGTATCTCAGCTGTCCATTCTGCTAGCGTGTTCCCAACAAAATTAGCAGCACGCCTATGCCCACTACACCTAGTTTAACTAAAGATATGCGGCCCGCTAGTCCGGCCAAACCAAGTAAGCAGACTGCGGTGAGGATCATGGGGCCCACTAGGCCAAGGGCCGCATTAATTCGCAGGGCGACCCCGACCCTTCTAGATCGAATCATTAAAATGGCAGCAATTATTTCCAGACTGCCGGCCACCATCCTCAATAAGGCCATACTCCGCACTACCCCAGCTTCATCGGCCATTATTCATATCCCTTTCTACTCGGTTCTAGGCCCCCAAAAAGGGCTGACGGGTCAGTTGTCACAGCCTGATCTACTAATACTTATGGCTCAAGAGTGATGTTAATGCGGCAATTGCTAGGGAAAAACAAACATGGTATACTGATCAAAGCTATATACGCTAGTAACTAGACAGAGATGGTCCAGGTTGAACTATGATCGGTGCTTACATAGGAGGAACCAAGATGTACAACCATGTATCTAGTGTTGATCCCGAGGTTGCCGCGGCTTTGCGGCAAGAACTGGACCGACAGCAAAATAGTATTGAGTTAATCGCTTCAGAGAACTTCGTATCCCGGGCAGTACTAGAAGCAGCTGGTTCGGTATTGACTAATAAATATGCCGAAGGCTATCCTGGCAAACGCTATTATGGCGGTTGCCAACATGTAGATATAGTTGAGCAACTGGCAATCGAGAGGGCAAAAGCACTCTTTGGCGCGGAGCATGCCAATGTACAGCCCCATGCAGGTGCTCAGGCCAATATGGCAGTCTATTTCTCGATCTTGTCACCGGGAGATACCGTACTTGGCATGAGTCTAGCCCATGGCGGCCATCTTACTCACGGTAGTCCTGTCAATTTCTCTGGGAAGCTGTTCAACTTCACTCACTATGGAGTGGACAAGGAGACAGAACAGATAGACTATGATTCACTAGAGAGGCTGGCAAAGGAACAAAAGCCAAAGCTAGTGGTAGCCGGAGCTAGTGCATATCCTCGGATTATTGATTTTGAGCGCATACGAGCAATTTGTGACAGCGTCGGGGCTTACTTCATGGTGGATATGGCCCACATAGCCGGCTTAGTAGCGGCTGGTTTGCATCCTTCACCAGTTCCATATGCTCATTTTGTGACCACGACTACTCACAAGACCCTGAGGGGACCAAGGGGTGGTCTGATTCTCTGCAAAAAGGAATTTGCCAAAGCCCTAGACAAGACCATCTTTCCTGGAACTCAAGGCGGGCCCTTGATGCACATTATTGCAGCTAAGGCAGTAGCACTGAAAGAAGCTGGGACTTCCGAGTTTCTGGAATACCAACGATGTGTAGTGAAGAATGCAGCGGCCTTGGCAAAGGCGCTGACAGAACGAGGATTGAGATTGGTCAGTGGTGGTACGGACAATCATCTCATTTTGGTGGATGTCAGGGGTTTAGGGCTGACGGGTAAAGTTGCTGAAGAGGCCTTAGATGCCGTCGGTATTACTGTCAACAAAAATACAATCCCCTTTGATCCCGAGAGCCCATTTATCACTAGTGGTATCCGTTTAGGTTCACCGGCAGTCACTACTCGCGGTATGGGTGAAGCGGAAATGGATGAAATCGGGGACATTATTTATCAGGTATTGGCTGCACCGAAGGCAGCAGAGACTTTGAATGAAGCTCGGCAACGCCGGCATAGGCTTTGTCAGGAGTTCCCCATATATACTTGGCTCAAGTAGTACCCGACGAAATCAATCACCTTTCCCATTCCCAGCACCAATCATTGTCTTCATATAAACATCTAGTGGAAACGCCTTCATTGCGTGGAAGGCGTTTTTTGTTTGCATCAAATTCTGATCCCATCAGCCAAAGAGTATTAGGCGAAAATTACGGGGATATTAAGCATCGATATCTTAGTACAAAGGAGGAATCCGATTTGGCGGAAATGCTGGAGATCCGCTGGCATGGTCGAGGAGGTCAAGGTGCCAAGACCGCAGCACTACTATTGGCAGAGGCTGCCGCTGCAGTAGGTAAGTACGTACAGGCATTTCCCGAGTATGGCCCGGAAAGGATGGGGGCTCCGGTAGTATCCTATAATCGGATCAGTGATGAGCCAATCACTATCCATAGTTCAGTCAAAGCCCCTGGTTATGTTGCAGTTCTCGATGCCAGCTTTATTGGTTCTATAGATTTTACTACTGGTATACCACCTCATGGAGTGCTGTTAATCAACAGTACGGACTCAAGTAGTGATATCCGCAGGATGATGCGGCTGAGTGATGATGCTATCAAGGTTTATACACTAGATGCCAGTCGGATCTCCCAAGAGACCATAGGTAGGCCTATACCCAATACTCCCATGCTAGGGGCCATGGTGGCAGCCACTAAGATCATGGGGATAGAGGAACTCCTTGAGGATACTCGCAATCGACTTGAAAGGAAATTCCGCGGTCGACCTGAGCTAATCGAGGGCAACATGGCGGCTATTACCCAAGCCTATGAGGAGGTGCAGCGCCAGTGACACCTAGCAGCCAAACCAAGAACCTGCTCAAGACCCACCGAGCACTCGACAAAAAGATAGAGCCTAATGCTGGTTGGCGGGATTTGCCCATAGGCGCGATCATCCCCCGGGGAGGGACCGCTGAGCAGTTTGCCACTGGTGATTGGCGTACAATTCGACCGGTGTGGAGTGCCGACAAGTGTATCAACTGTCACCGATGCTGGCTCTATTGTCCAGACATGAGCTGGGTTTCTCGAGATGGTAGAATCCGGGGAGTAGATCTGACGTTCTGCAAAGGTTGCGGAATTTGCGCCAATGTCTGCCCGGCTAAAGTACATGCCATAGAGATGCATCCCGAAGATGATTCTAAGGCCGATGAAGCTGCCAAGGAGGGATAAGAATGGCCGTAGCCAAGCATGCCAAGAGAACTGTAGCTTTGACGGGCAATGAAGCGGCGGCTCAAGCCTTACGCCAGATTGAACCAGATGTGGTGGCTGCCTATCCGATCACACCTCAGACAGAGATTGTCCAGTTATTTTCCACTTTTGTTAGTGATGGATTGGTAAAGACAGAGTTCGTCGCTGTGGAAAGTGAGCACAGTGCTATGAGTGCCACGATTGGCGCGGCCGCTGCCGGTGCCAGAGCGATGACAGCCACCTCCTCTAACGGGTTAGCTTTCATGTGGGAGATGCTGTACATCGCCGCGGGCTTGAGATTACCAATTGTGATGCCCGTGGTGAACCGTGCCTTAAGTGGCCCGATCAATATCCATTGTGATCACAGTGACACCATGGGGGCACGAGACGCCGGTTGGATACAAATCTATTCGGAAAATGCCCAAGAGATGTACGACAATCTCATTCAGGCAATCAGGATCGCAGAACACCCGGAAATCCTTTTGCCGGCTATGGTGACTATGGATGGGTTTATCATCAGCCACGGGATGGAAAATGTAGAGCTCTTGCCTGATCAAGCTATTAGAGATTTTGTTGGGGAATATCACTACCCGTATCCATTACTGGATGTAGAGCATCCCAAGACTGTGGGACCCTTGACTTTGCAGGATTTTTATTTTGAGCACAAGCGCGAGCAAGCCGCCGCCATGCAAAGGTCCAGGGATGTCATATCAAGCATAGCTGATGACTATGCCTATCTTTGTGGTCGAAAATATGGCCATATCGAGTGCTACGAGATGGAAGATGCTGAATATGCTCTGGTCATACTGGGTTCTACTGCCGGGACTGCTAAGTACGTGATCAAGCAACTTCGGCAGGAAGGTGAGCGATGTGGTTTGGTTAAGATCCGGGTTTTTCGACCTTTCCCGGGGCTTGAACTATGTGAAGCGCTTAACCGTGTTAAGGTTGTAGGGGTAATGGATAGGTCGGAAAGCTTCTCTTCTCAGGGAGGGCCGGTATTCGCGGAAACACAGGCCACCTTGTATCATGGCCTCAATCAACCCAATTGTGTAAATTACATTTATGGTTTGGGAGGCAGGGATATCGGGCCAGATCTGCTCAGGCAGGCTCTGTTAGAGATAAGGGATCTAGTTACCACCGACACGCATGATAGGGTCATCAGATACCTAGGTGTGAGAGAATAGGTTGTCAGAGAAAGAGTACTTGTTTTAAGCCGGCCATCTAACTGATATGGAGGTGTAGCTTTGGCTTTACCAGATCTCGCCAGAAAGCCACAACGATTTACCGGGGGGCATCGGGCTTGTGCCGGGTGTGGTTTCCCCATCACAATTAAGATTATCTTGCAGGCAGCAGAAAATCCGGTAGTAGTGGGTTGTGCCACTGGTTGTATGGAAGTCACTAGTACCATCTATCCGTATACAGCTTGGCGGTGTAGTTTCATTCATACTGCCTTTGAGAACGCAGCTGCTACTATAAGCGGAGTAGAGGCTGCCTATCGCAGCCTCAGGAGGCAGGGTAGAGTACAACAAGATATAACCTTCATAGCCTTTGGCGGTGATGGTGGCACATATGATATCGGACTTCAATCTCTATCGGGAGCCATGGAACGAGGCCACAAGATGGTTTACGTCTGCTATGACAACCAAGCCTACATGAATACCGGCATCCAGCGGTCGAGTGCCACTCCCCGGGGAGCTAACACTACCACTTCTCCCGCCGGTACTCACCTGGCGGGCAAACAGCAGTATCCCAAGGACCTGACTGCGATTATCGCAGCCCACAATATTCCCTATGTAGCCCAATCATCCATGAGTCATTGGCATGATCTGTACAGCAAAGCCAAAAAAGCTTTTGCAGCAGATGGTCCTGCCTTTCTCAATGTCCTCAGCACTTGTCGTTTGGGGTGGGCTACCGCTCCGGAAGATACTGTAGATATAGCCGAGGGCGCGGTTCTGTGTAACTTCTGGCCCTTGTTCGAAGTGGAAAAGGGTGTCTGGAAGCTGAGCTTCAGGCCCAAACAGGCTTTATCTGTAGCCGATTGGATGGGAAAGCAAGGGCGGTTTAAGCATCTATTTCGGCCAGAAAATACTGCATTACTGGCAGATATCCAGCAGGAGGTTGATCAGCGTTGGGCAGCGTTGTTACGCCGCTGTGGTGAGAAGGAGAAGCGGGACTGATGCTAACCCTTTGATGGATTCATATGCTTTACCGAAAGATGTAACATTTTCGTGCTAGTGTCCTAGTTCCGTTGGCATGGGCTTTGTTTATCAGCTGAGGCATGGTACAATAAATGTGGGACAGGAAAAAGTTAACCTGGATGGATCGATATGGAAGAAAAAACTACCACATTAGATCGTGCTTCCATGCAGCGCGCCATGCGCATCTGTGTTATCGATGGCATCTTTGCTAGTGCCAGCGAGAACATGATTGGCCCATTCCTAGCGCTGTTCGCTTTGGCTTTGGGTGCCACCAAAGGCCAGGTGGGGCTCTTAGCTGCTTTGCCCGCATTAGTTAGCAATTCGATGCAGATCCCGGCTGCTAGGCTCACAGAGCGCTTGGGTGACCGCAAGCGGCTAGTTGTAATTACCTCCGTGATCTCTCGCTTTTTTATCCTTGCTATAGCCACTGTCCCCCTGATGTTACAGGGCGATGTGGCCATTTATACATTCATAGGTCTTGTGACTTTGCGGGGTTTGTTCGCCAACCTTGGAGTCCCTGGCTGGACCTCAATCATGGCAGATATTACCCCTCGGGATAGCCGCGGGAGTTATTTTGCTTCTCGGAACATGTTGTGCAATATGGCGGCTTTGTCCGGGACCCTAGTGGCTGGCTGGCTGGTGAGAACATATGACTTTCCAGCAGGCTATCGCATATCTTTCCTTTTGGCAGTCGGCCTCGGTCTGACGGCCAATTATTTTTATTCTACCTTACCCATCCCACCAATGCCACGGCGGCCTGCAACCCGCCAGCCTCTGGTCGGTCTGAAGAGCTGGCGGGAGACCATTGCCCGCCATACCGCCTTTCGTAACTACTGTTTCACTTCTGTTCTCTGGAACTTCGGAGTAAGTTTTGTTGGACCACTTTTCCCAGTCTACTATCGGCAAGATCTAGGTGGCGATCCCGGATTTTGGGGAGTAGTTACTGCCACCGGGGTCATAGCGACTCTGATTGGACAGCGCTACTGGGGGCGCCTAGCCGATCAGTATGGGCAGAAGAATGTGATGCTGGTAGGAGGCATAGGAGCGGCTTCAGTGCCCTTGTTTTGGTGGTTTGTACCCCGTTGGCAGCTGGCACCGGTGGCCCAATTTCTCGGCAGCTTCTGTTGGGGTGGATATAATTTGGCTGCCTTCAACTTGATTCTGGAAATCACCCCCGATGAAGGGCGCACCACCTTTGTCGGGGTATATAATACGATGGCGGGGTTGGCCAGCTCAATGGGCCCATTAGTGGGGGGCTACCTAGCAGATATCTATGGACTCCGGGTAGTGATAGCTATCTCTGGTGTGCTCCGCTGGTTAGGATACTTTGCTTTCCGCAGTAAGGTGCCTTCAGCTAGTGATGCGAAGCTCCACTGGAGTGACCTGGTGCCCTTCAGACAAGACGTGCGGATCAGTCAGAGACTACGGGAACGGGAGATAACGAAGAAGGACTCCGATCTGTCTGATTGAAGCTTTTTGCCACAGGCATGACTTGTCCAGGGGTACAGTCATGATAAAATAGATGCGTATTCACATGTCAGTTGACGGACGGATGAATAGAAAATGAGTGATCAGACGACTACACTCGACCATGCCTCGGCGAATCGAGCCATGCGTATTAGTGTCATCGATGGCATGTTCGGTAATGCTAGTGAAAACATGATCGGGCCTTTTCTATCGCTTTTTGCTTTGGCACTAGGCGCCACTAAGGGACAGATCGGTCTGCTGGCGGCTTTGCCGGCCTTTTTGAGCAACTCTCTGCAAATCCCTTCCGCCCGGCTAACTGAACGCTGGGGTCAAAGGCAAAGGCTGGTTGTCATTACTTCGGGCATATCACGGCTGATCATTATCCCCATTGCGCTAGTACCCCTAATGCTAGAGGGAGATGCGGCCATCTATACCTTCATAGCCCTTGTGACATTGCGAGGGCTGATCAATAGTATAGGAGTGCCTGGTTGGACTTCTATCATGGCAGATATTACCCCTCGCCATACTAGGGGAAGCTATTTTGGCTTTCGCAACGTGATGTGCAACCTGGCGGCCTTGGTGGGAACATTAGTGGCGGGATGGTTTATCAGGCAATACGATTTTCCTTGGGGATATCAGGTATCTTTTTATGTGGCTTTGGTAATGGGCCTGTTCGCCACATATTTCTTTTCGATTATTCCGGTTCCACCGTTACCCAAACGGTCTCAGGCTGCTCAGAAACCAGTAGGGCTAAAGGCCGGTTGGCAAGCCATTGCACAGCACACGACGTTTCGTAGTTATTGTTTTACCTCGATCTTATGGAACTTTGGGGTGAGCTTTTCGAGCCCTTTGTATTCAGTATTCTATCGAGAGAACCTCGGTGGCCATCCGGGTTTTTGGGGAGTAGTCTCAGCAGCAGGTCTGGTGGCCGGAATTTTCGGGCATCGCTACTGGGGGCGTTTGGCCGATCGATATGGACAGAAAAATGTGATGCTGGCCGGAGGGATCGGGGCAGCTTCAGTACCTTTCGCCTGGTGTATCCTACCTCGTTGGGAGCTGGCGGTGGTGGCAGAGTTTTTCAGTGGTTTCTGTTGGAGTGGGTATAACCTAGCTGCCTTTAATCTGATTCTGGAGATTACTCCTGATGACAGCCGCACAACTTATATCGGTGTATATAATACCATGGCTGGGCTGGCTAGTTCTATCGGCCCATTGATAGGCGGCTATCTGGCAGATGCCTATGGCTTGCTTTTGGTGATCATCATCTCTGGCATACTTCGCTGGCTAGGTTACTTTGCTTTCAAGCATAATGTTCCAGCACCTTCAGAGACCCAGCTGCGGTGGAGTGATCTGATTCCTCTTAATCAGGAGATGCGGCTTACTCAGAAACTACAGGAATGGAAGAGTAAGGACTCTGACCTAACTGAGTGACAGCCAATCAAGTATTTCGGTGGCTTGTATGGTCAGTCAGGTTTTTTGGCTTGGGTTGTAAACGTTGCAATTTCGATACATTGTGGTTATAATACGAATTAACACGCAGGATATAATGGAACACGATGATGGAGATTAGTAGCCTACCTATTCACTGCAGAGAGCCGGCGGTTGGTGCAAGCCGGTGGGAAGGCAGAGTGAATCCCCTCCGGAGTGGGTCCCAAGAATAGCCTCGCCCCAGTGCGGTGGCTATGGGAAGGGCCACGGGTAAGCCCGTTACAGCAGGAAAAGTGGGATCTTGACCTAACCTGGTTATTTACGGAATCGACTAGGGCTAATCTAGGTCCAATCTGGGTGGCAACGCGGGAGACCTCTCGTCCCTAAGCAAGGGCGAGGGGTTATTTATTTCTATAGGAGGAAGTGAGATCATGCTTGATCTGAAGCTAATTCGCAGTAATCCTGAGCTTGTCAGAGAAGCTATGGCCAAAAGGGGTGTTGAAGTCCCTCTGGATGAGCTTTTGGAGTTGGATACGTCTAGACGCAGCCTTCTGACTGATTTGGAGAAAAAGAAAGCCCAGCGTAATACTGTATCAGAGCGGATTGGCCACATGCGCAAGGCCAAAGAAGATGCGACTCAACTAATAGCTGAGATGAAGAAGCTTTCGGAGGATATCAAGAACGGCGATGATGAGCTGCGGAAGCTAGAGCAGAGGATGCATGAGATCCTCTTGATCCTGCCCAATATTCCACACAGCTCTGTACATGTAGGCAAAGATGAAACAGAAAATATCGAAGTCCGCCGCTGGGGTACTCCACGCGATTTTGCCTTTGAGCCTAAGGCTCATTGGGATCTAGGAGTGGATCTAGGCATCATTGACTTTGAGCGAGCCGGCAAGGTCACGGGAGCACGATTTGCCTTTATGAAGGGCTTGGGAGCGCGACTCGAGCGGGCAGTCACCAGTTTCATGCTGGATTTGCATGTAAACGAACATGGATATGTGGAGATACTGCCACCCTATCTAGCGAATAGGGATAGCATGATAGGTACAGGTCAACTGCCCAAATTTGGGGAGGATATGTTCAAATGTGAGGGGCAGGATTACTACCTCATACCTACGGCTGAGGTCCCTGTAACCAATTACTACCGTGGAGAGATCTTAGAAGGCAGCCAACTGCCCATCTATATGGTAGCCTTCTCGGCTTGTTTTAGGTCTGAAGCCGGCTCTGCCGGTAGAGATACTCGAGGGTTGGTGAGGATGCATCAATTCAACAAAGTGGAGCTAGTCAAGTTCGTTCACCCAGATACATCTTATGATGAGCTGGAGAGACTAGTAGCTGATGCGGAAGAAGTACTGCAAAGATTGGAATTGCCATATAGGGTTGTTAAAATGTGTACCGGTGATGTCGGGTTTGCTGCAGCCAAGAAGTATGATCCCGAAGTCTGGATACCCAGCTACGGGCGATATGTAGAGATTTCCTCATGCAGCAACTTCGAGGATTTTCAGGCTCGTCGCTCAGAGATCCGCTTCCGACCTGAGCCGGGAGCTAAGCCCGAATATGTACACACCTTAAACGGTTCTGGGGTGGCAGTAGGCCGAACTGTAGCCGCCATTTTGGAGAATTATCAAGAAGCTGATGGCAGTGTGGTCATCCCGCAAGTACTCAGGCCATATATGGGTGGAGTAGAGAGGATATCACCTCCGCAGCCGTAGAGTTCCAGGTGGTACAGTACTAGCTTTCCAGACAATAATGAGTAAGACACAGAATGGGCACTTGTGGACCGAATAGGTAACCAGGTGCCCTTTCTCTCCCTTGCCAAGGCGTTCATCTTTATGATGGATCTATGACAATTCGGTGACGATTACTGAAATGGCCTATTATATGGTAGGGAAAACAACGTCGCTGGCCAAATATATCGTACAGAAGATGGGATGGGTGTCTAGAGGGATCTAATGTTATCCTTGACTAATGGAATGGGGGAAGGTTGAATGCGAAAAAGCTATGGTAGTCTGCTCGTGTGTCTTGGTATCCTACTGCTCCTGACTGGGCAGGCTGGTGCCGATACACCGACAATAGCGTTGAACGAAGGTGTACACTTGGCACTGCAGGAGAGCATTGACTGCAAGATTGCCCAACTAGAATGGGAGAATGGTCAGATTGCCTATCAGAAAGCGATGGCGGATAATCTACTGGCTCAATCAAGTTATAACCAGGGTTTGGCCGAGCTGAACTTGATGAAGGCAGATGCCGCTTATCGGCAAAGCATAGCAAATGTTGTGATTTCCGTTGTCAGACGCTTCAGTGATGTGCGATTAGCGATGATGGACCTGCAGATCAAGGAACGGCAGTTGCGACTTAGTGAGAAGGGGCTGGAGCTCACTCAAAAAAAAGTGAAGACGCAAAACGCCAGTGAATACGACCTTTTGCAAGCTGAGGCGGACTTGGCCAAGAGCCAGTTTGATTACCACAAGAGCAGGGATAATCTAGAGGAAAAGCAGCAGGCTTTCTTTCTCTCTATCAGCTCCGATGAGATGGTCCCTGATGGTAAGCTGAGTTTCGTGCCTTTCGAGGTAGAAATTGCTGAAATCTTGCCAGAAGTTCTCCAATCCAGTGTGGACATTAAAGAAGCCCTAGACAGCTTAGAATTGGCCAGGCTGGACCTGGAAAGGCTGCTCTTGGACGAGACGGCTGCTTTGGTAGTACGAGATGCTCAGAACCAGGTATCTCTTGCTGAGTTGAGGGTGGAACAAGTTCGGGCCGGCATTATTCAGGACGTGCAATCGGCCTTCAATTCGGTGAGGCAAGCCGAGCAGACATATAGGGCGAACTGCCTGAGCTATGAGCTAGAAAAAAAGCAGTACCAGATTATCCAAGGTCAGGTAGATGCAGGACTTAAAACAGAAGATGATCTGTTGAAGGCGCAGATTAGCCTTTGGGAGGCCGAACGCTCTGTCTTCGATGCACTGAGCAACTATGTTATCACATACCTCGAGTTCGATGAGCTGATAGGCAAAGATGTGAGGAAGAGTGCGGTACTGCAAGAGGCAAGCATGGGGGTAGATGGTTGAAAAAGGGGGTTTAGACTTGGTTTGGTCAACGAAAGTGAGGCTATGGCTTGCAGCAGCAGTGATTGCCCTGTCGGCCGTAATCGCCATATCGGCCGTGTCCTGGGCTGAACCCCATGAAAGTAGAGAGTTTCTGAGCTTGGGTGAAGCTCTGGCCCGGACTGTAGAAAAACATCCTACTGTGGATGCAGCCCATTCTGCGCGAAACTCAAAAGCACTGACAGCAGCGCGGCGGAGTGTGGTATATAATCCTAGATTATCTACCACTCTAAAACCCCTCAGCTTCTCTGTTAGGAACCAAGAAGCCAAACTGGCTTTAGGAGAATCAATTTCCATCAATGGAAGTCTATCTACCATACAGGGGTGGGATTTCTCGGTTGCCAATCGCTGGCAGGGTGTAGAAAAAGAGAGTGTGGGCTTAACTGTAGGCGCTAGTTTGCAGCTGTGGCCGCCATCTCGCTATGAAGCTGATTATCTCAATCTTCTCGAGGCAAGGGAATCAGCTGCTCTAGCTGCCCGACAGGAGTACAGGGCTTGTATGCAGGCCATGATTGACACATATAGACGTTATCGTTCACTTCAGATCGATAGGGACAGGTTAGCTGTGCATAAGGAAGCTTATGAAGCCGACCTAGCGGCATATGAGCGGGTAGTTGGCAAGGCTGAGCAGGGGCTAGCTTCGGCTGTGGAGGTCATAGTTGCCCAGCAGGAAAAGGCAGAGAGCCTTGCGGTCTATCAACGGGCTTTACGGGATTATGAGCGAGAGCTAAAGTCCCTCCAAGCTGATTTGTCCCTGGAGGGAGAGCTTGTGGAGTTAGAGCCCTTGCCTGCCCGGCTTGATTCAGGCAGTGTGCAGATAACGCTGGATCAAGCGGTGGCCTTGGCTTGGGAAGCAGATCTTACCCTAAGGGAGCGGAACTTGGCCTTAGCTAGTGCTCGTCGACAGGTTGAGGCCAAGCGGGTTGACAATGGTGTCGAGTTATCGGTGGGTGGCAAGGCGGAATTTTCCGAAGAGCAGACATGGGAACCGGCCTTTGAGACCTATATTTCCTTCTCCTATTCTCTTTGTGATGGAGGTCTGAAGGAACTAGAAAAAAAGGAAGCAGAGCTGGCTCTCGATCAGGCTGAGCAAGCTGTACAGACTCAACAGATAGAAGTCAGCTTAGAGGTAGAAAGCAAGCTCTCGGAGGTACAGTGGCTGGAGGATCAGATGCAAATAGCTAGTCTCAATCATGAAAAAGTAGTGCTGCAGCATAATGCCAGAATATTGCAGGCAGCCAATGGCCTGATCCCACAGGCAGAAGCAGCAGCGAGCAAACGCCTCTTGCTGCAAGCCCAATTTGATTGGTTGGAGGCTATAGTGGCCTATGAGGCAGCTCGCCTTGAGCTACTGATGATGACGGGACAGGCATTGAATATAGAAGGGGGGTGCCCCAATTGAGACAAAAGGGCAAGATGGTAATCAAGATTGGCCTGATCGCACTTGTGGTTATTGCTCTAGCTGGCGTGGGTTATAATTACCTCAAAACTAGGAAGGCAGAGGATGCAAAAGCTACAGTGCCAACCCGCCGGGAGCTCGTCGTACAACGGGGTAATTTGACTAGAGGAGTATCAAGCGTCGGTAGTATCGCTGCTGCTCGGGATTTGGAACTGGCCTTTGATGTAGGCGGGAAAGTGAAAAACGTCTTCATACAACCCACGGAAAGGGTTGAACGAGGAGCCGTATTAGCGCAATTGGATGAGACCCGTCAAGAACTCGCCTATCTGAGTGCGAAACGTGATCTGGAAGTAGCTAGATTCGAAGCCGCACCCAACTTGATTCGGGAAAAAGAACTGGAATTGAACTTAGCTGAGGCAGACCTTAAAGGCACTTCACTCATTGCTCCGTTTTCCGGCGTAATAGCTGAAATCGATATTCAGGAGCAAGAGTGGGTAAGCTCGGGGGCGCCAGTTATGCGGCTCTTGGATATGAGTCGTCTGTTCTTGGAAGTAGGTGTTGATGAAGTTGATATCCGCCATGTACAGGTAGGGCAAAGCGCGACTATTAGTCTAGATGCTTACCCAGAGTTGGTTTTGCCTGGTACGGTGATTGAGGTCGGTATTGTCCCAGAGGAACAAGGACAGATCGTGGTATTTCCCGTCAAGATCGAGTTAGATGAACACGATCCAAGGGTAAAAGTTGGTATGAGTGCTGAAGCTGAAATAGTGGTAGAAAAAGCCGAAGATGCCCTAATAATTCCTTTTGAAGCTGTCATAGAGGCAGGCGCCAGGAGCATGGTGACCAAAGTTACAGATACCGGTTTAGAGAGAGTAGAGGTTGTAACTGGCCTCTCAGACGGTTTCTCTATAGAGATCAAGCAAGGTCTCAACGAAGGAGATCGGATCTTGGCCAGCAACTATGAGCTCTATCACTCCCTCCAGGGCGACGGTCAGTCTACCGGGCGCAACCCAACTTCACCGTTCCAAGCTACGCCCGCTGTACGAGGGGGCATGCGGCGGTGAACACCGGTGCAAAGGTCTTCATTGCGGATGGCATAAGCAAGGTTTACACTATGGGGGATATCAATGTCCATGCTTTGCGGGATATCTCCTTAACCATTGAGTCAGGGGAGTACTTGGCTATCATGGGCCCGTCAGGCTCAGGCAAGTCCACGCTTATGCATATCATGGGCTGCTTGGATAGGCCCACCAGTGGTTCCATGTATCTTAGAGGTCAGGACATCAATTCTCTCTCAGATGCTGAGCTAGCCGAAATACGTAACGCGGAGATCGGTTTTGTGTTTCAGAACTTCAACCTGTTGCCTAGTATGAGTATTCTGGCGAACGTAGAAATGCCTCTGCTTTACGCTGGTGTTCCGGCAAGAGAGAGACGGATGCGGGCGACCACGACTCTCGGAATCGTGGGGCTAGCTGATCGGCTTCAGCATAAGCCCAGTGAGCTATCTGGTGGTCAGAGGCAGAGAGCCTCTATTGCTCGAGCCATGGTGAACAGACCAGCCATTCTTTTAGCTGATGAGCCCACAGGTAACCTTGATACAGCAACAGGAGAAGAGATCATGGGGCTTTTTGCTGAGTTGAATGCTAAGGGCAATACCATAATAGTAGTTACACACGAACGCGCGGTGGCTGAACGCGCTTCTCGGATCGTTCATATTCGGGATGGCTGTATAGAGCATGTTGAAACCCGGGCACACGATAAAAGCGGTGGCACTGGATGGGAGGCAGTAGAGGGATGAATCTTACCGAATTCATTAAGATCGCCTTTCACAGCTTCTCTTCCAACAAGTTACGCACGGCCCTTTCCCTCTTAGGAATCATCATTGGTGTGGCTTCGGTGATTACTCTAGTGGGTATCGGCACAGGTGCTCAACAACAGGTGACTGGTCAAATCGGCTCCATGGGTTCTAATCTGATTACCGTTAGCCCTGGATTTACCCGTGGCGGAGGCGGGCGGGTCAGTCAGGATATTGCTGATGTTTTCACGCTGGAGATGGCTGATGCCATCAAAAACGCATCTGCGAATATCAAACATGTCGTACCAACCTCAGAAACCATGGGCTTGGCCGTTTACCGAGGCGATAATGTACGAGTCTGGATCAGTGGCGTAACACCTGAATATCAGGAAGTCAGCAACCACTATCCCCTAATCGGCCGGTATATTCGAGATCAGGATGTGGCCAACAGCGAGAAAGTCACAGTCTTGGGTTCAGAAGCAGCGATCGAGTTATTCGGCTCAGAGAACCCTTTGGGCCAAAGCATCAGGGTGGTGATCGGAGCACGCAGCTATACCCTGAGAGTCATTGGTGTCATGGAGGCCAAGGGGCAAGTGATGATGTCCAATTATGATAATCGCATCTATGTGCCAATTACTATGTTGATCAACCGTGGCCTCAAGACCAGATATGTCGACGGGTATTCTATAGAGGCTGCCTCTGGAGAGGTGGCCAAAACGGTAGTTAAGGAAGTAGAGGCTTTTATGACGCGCATGTTGGGTGATGCCGATCGATTCCGTGTGATGAGCCAGGATATCATCCTGGAGGCGGTCTCCCAGGCGAGTGGGACTCTGACCTTGCTGCTTGGGGCGATTGCCAGTATAGCCCTATTGGTGGGTGGTATCGGGATCATGAACATCATGCTGGTAACAGTAAGTGAGCGGACCCGGGAAATCGGCATCCGTAAGGCCATAGGGGCCAAACGCAAACATATTCTCATGCAATTTCTTCTAGAATCAGTTCTTCTCAGTGGTTTAGGCGGCATCCTTGGGCTGGGTGCAGGCTGGGTTTGTGGCTACTGGTTGAGTACTAGCTTTGGCTGGCCTTTCTGGGTTTCACTGCCGGCAGTGGTGATTGCTGTTGGTTTCGCTGTTTGTATTGGACTCTTCTTTGGAATCTATCCAGCTATGAAGGCAGCATCACTGGATCCGGTGGTTGCCTTACAGCGTGAATAGCATGGGTGGGAGTCATCCCTCTGCAGAGGGAGAATATAGTACTTACTGAACCCCTTTTGGCAAAGAGAAATATCTGATATACTCTCTGTGTACGGTAAGGAGGTAGGTCGATGCCTAAGGTATTGAGAACCGGAATTTGGTTAGCGGTATTGCTGCTTTTGGCAACTATGAGTTGCTTTGCCGCCTTGCCGAAACCCGGAGGGTTTGTCAATGATTATGCCAGTATTATCCAACGAGAATATGTTATGGAAATAGAGGATGTCGCCAAAGCTCTCCAGGAGAGACAGGGAGTGGAATTAGCGGTTGTCACTATTGAGTCTGTCAAGCCGTTGACGCCGAAGCAATACGCCACTCAGTTGTTCAATGAGTGGGGAATCGGTGGCCCCGAGGATAGTGGGCTATTACTTCTGCTGGCCGTGGAAGAACGAGAAATCCAGGTGGAAGTTGGCTACGGCTTGGAGGGTGTGCTGCCTGATGGCAAAGTAGGTGCTATATTGGATGAGGAGGTAATCCCCCATTTTGCCAAAGGGGATTATGGGAGGGGCCTCGTAGAGGGCTCTAGGGCCTTCATGGCAGAGTTGAGTGATGAGCGTTATGCTCGCAAGGAGGCTGACCGATCGAGCCTTTGGGGATTCCTCATCTTCCTGGCAATAGTTTCTGTCATCTATTTATCTCAGCGCAGATCTCCTACAGGGCCCATAGGGCCTGTGGGGCCAACTGGACCTGGAGGGACAGTGCACCGCCCGCGGCCCCGACCGATACCATCGAGGCCTCGCAGTCCAAGGGGTGGTGGTGGGGGGTTTGGCGGTTTCGGCGGAGGACGTAGTGGTGGAGGAGGAGCCGGTCGGAAATTCTAATTGGAGGAAAATGGGGAGGGAGAAAACTTGAAGAAGAGTTGGATCATTCTCGGTATAGTCGTGATCTTGATTATTGGTATAGTAAGTCAGTATAACAGCCTAGTGACATTAGAAACTAATGTTGACGCCAAATGGGCCCAAGTGGAAAACCAACTGCAAAGACGAGCTGATCTTATTCCCAATCTGGTCAACACCGTGAAAGGGTATGCCAGCCACGAGGAGCGGGTTTTTTCAGAAATTGCCTCAGCGAGGAGCCGGTTGCTATCTGCCAGAGATCCTAGTGCCACAATAGAGGCGAACAACAGCCTTGATGCAGCTGTGGGCCGACTGTTGGCTATTGCGGAGAGCTACCCCGAGCTTAAGGCTGATACCAGTTTCGTACGGCTGCAGGATGAGCTGGCTGGTACGGAAAACCGAATTGCTGTGGAACGGATGCGCTATAATGAATCAGTTCAGGACTGGAACCGTACTATTCGCCGATTTCCCACTGTAGTCATAGCCAGCCTATTTGGCAAGGAGGCACGTCCGTACTTTGAAGCTGCTGAAGGTGCCAAAGAAGTGCCAGAAGTTCAGTTCTAGCATTGCTTCATAACTAGCTTGACTGTGCGTGAGAGCCTAACAATGACAATACAAGCCTGTATGGATGCAGGAGAGACTTGGAGAGAGGCTCATCTTGACGCTGCCACAACACCATGGTAGAATAAATGGTGCTACGGGCTTGTGGAGGGGTGTCAGAGTGGACGATCGTGGCGGTCTTGAAAACCGCTGAGGTGATGAGCCTCCGTGGGTTCGAATCCCACCCCCTCCGCCAGATCTAGACCATTTCCGAATCGGGAATGGTCTTTTTTGACATAACTGCTGGAAAGCCACTGAATTGACAGTAATAAAGATGAATGATAGAATTTAGGTAATTCGGAAGCAGCCTTCCGGCCTTGATTAAGCTGGTCAAGGTTGTTGTACATAGGTATTGTACTACGCTACGTACCCCGGGTGCTGGCGATCTGAATTGAAGAATAACCGCTAGGTGAAAGGAGATAAGGCGATCCCTCTCTGAAGAAAGTGGAGAGTGTCCTCGCCGATTGGTTCATGAAGATCAAGGACATTCTTACCATAATCGATGCTGAGCTAGTAACACAACCGTCACATATGGATCGCCAAGTATTATCCGTATGTGGTGCAGATCTTATGAGTGATGTCTTGGCTTTCACCAAAGCAAAGACACTCCTGCTGACCGGATTGACTTCGATTCAAGTGGTGCGAACTGCTGGGGTAGTAGATCTGGCAGGGATTGTATTTGTCAGAGGCAAGAGGCCTAGCCCTGAGGTCATTGACATGGCGAACGAAGAAGATTTGCCTCTGCTTGTTACCAAACACCCTCTCTATGAGACTTGTGGAAAACTCTATCACTGCGGCCTTAAAGGTTGTTCAGAACTGGATCCGGGAGGGAGGTCCGGATAGTGGCAGCCGACGGAGACATGGGAGCACTGATGTCAGTCACATATGATGTTGTGGCCGGTGATTTCGTACGGGCTGGGGAAGCTGCCAGTAAAATAAAGCGGTTGTTACAACAACTGGGTCTAGACCCAGGGATTATCCGCAGAGCTGCCATCGCTGCCTATGAAGCAGAGATGAATATAGTAATTCATTCCTATGGTGGCCGGGTGGCTGTCAATATTACTTCTGATACCATTGAAATGTTATGTGAAGATTGTGGACCAGGGATAGTAGATATTGAAAAAGCACTGCAGGAAGGATACTCCACTGCCAGTGAAGACGTCAGGGAGATGGGTTTCGGAGCGGGGATGGGTTTACCTAATATTCGCAGAAGTGCCGATGAGTTTCTCATTGAATCGGAAGCAGGCCAGGGTACGCGACTGCAGGTAAAAATCCTGCATAAAGCTGGTGAATAATGGTGCAACCGTATTTCCATTCAGTCACACTTGAAACGGATAACTGCAAAGGTTGTACGATTTGTATTAAGCGCTGTCCCACCGAGGCTATTCGGGTACGTGGTGGGAAAGCTCGAATTCTGGAATTGCGGTGTATTGATTGCGGAGAATGTATCCGGATATGTCCTAACCATGCCAAACGAGCTATTGCCGATGAATTCTCGCTGTTGGATAAGTATGCTTATACAGTTGCGTTACCGGCACCATCTTTCTATGGTCAGTTCTCGGGTCAAGATGTTAGTATCAGCAAGATCCTGCAATCTCTCCTCACTTTGGGTTTTAATGCCGTTTACGAGGTGGCGGAGGCAGCTGAGCATGTGAGTCTGGCCACCCGTCGCTATATTGAAGAGAGTTCCAAGCGCCCGCTCATTTCTTCTTCTTGTCCAGCTATAGTTCGCCTTATTCAAGTACGCTTTCCAGACCTGATCGATCACCTCATACCCATCCAGGCCCCCGTAGATATTGCGGCCCGTTTTGCTAAGCAATCCATCATGCGTAAATACGGGCTCCGACGAGAAGATATCGGGGCCTTTTTTATTACTCCCTGCCCGGCTAAAGTTACCGCCATCAAACAGCCGATTGGTCTGCTTGATTCCTGGGTGGATGGTGCCATCCCAATTGCAGAGGTTTACGCAAGGGTGCTGCGTACATTACCCTATCTAGAGGACACTCCCGAGCTGCGGCAAGCCAGTGCCGCCGGTATTCATTGGGGGCGGGCTGCCGGTGAAGAGGAGGCCATCATGGCCCCCCGGCATGTGTCAGTAGACGGTATTCACGCAGTTATCGATGTACTGGAAGAGATCGAGATCGGGAAATTCCATGACATTGATTTCATTGAGTGTCAAGCGTGCCGCGGGGGGTGTGTGGGTGGCCCCTTGACTGTGCAAAATGCTTTCCTCGCGCGAGTCAACATGGAAAACCTGACCAGGGAGCTCCCCCGTGAGATTGACCCGGCAGTTGTGAAGGAAGTGGACAAGCGCTGGGCAACGAAATTCTATGAGCTAGAAATAGATATTGAGCCCCGTTCCATTCTTAAGCTGGATGATGATTTCTCCAAAGCTATTGAGAAGATGGAGCTGTTGGAGAAGACGGTGGAATCCCTGCCTGGATTGGACTGTGGCTCCTGTGGTTCACCCAGTTGCCAAGCACTGGCAGAGGACATTGTGCAGGGTTTGGCCTCTGAAGGAGATTGTGTATTCGTCTTGAGAGATGGTGTACAGTCCCTGGCTGAGGAGCTTCTGGAGCTAGCCCAGAGGGTACCAGGTTCCATATCCCATCAAGGGGAAGCACAGGGAGAGGAGCCGGTGAAGGAATCCATAGAAGCATCGGGAAAGAGCGAGCGGGGAGACGGCGGCAGCTTAGCCGCAGAGTAGAGTTATTGGGAGGGCGAAGGAATTGCAGTTGGCAGCAATAGTTGAGGCATTATCTCTACCGTCTGGTCATGCGTCGGTGGCAGATATCGAGGTAGCGGGAGGTTACTGCTCTGATTTGTTAAGTGATGTCATGGGGAAGGCGGCAGCCAAATCGGTATGGGTAACCAACCAGATACATCCTAATGTGGTGGCGGTGGCTTCATTAATCGATGCAGCCGCGGTGATTATTGCTGGAGGCGTAGAACCAGAGGCAGAGACATTAGAGAAAGCCCAGGAGGTTGGTATCCCTCTGTTTGCCACCGACTTACCAGCCTTTGAAGTAGTAGGACGGTTATATGAGTTAGGCGTACGGGGTACTATACGGAGTGTCTAAGTGGATGTATATTGATCTCCATATTCACACTGGAGCATCACCTTGTGCCGCCAAGGAAATGTCCCCGTGGAACATTGTGCGGATGTCCCAACTAGAGGGCCTTTCCTTAATTGCTATTACGGATCATAATACGGCTGCTAATGCTGGAGCGGTAATGCGGGTAGGGGACGAGTTAGGTCTTGTGATCTTACCGGGTATGGAGGTGCAGACGCGAGAGGAAGTACACCTACTAGCCATATTTCCTACCTTAGAAGCGGTTGCAGCATTTGAGGAGTTTATCTGGGATCACCTTCCGGATATCCCTAATCGACCGGAATTCTTCGGTGAGCAGATTCTATATGATAGCCAAGATAGGCAAGTCGCATCGATCGAACGCTTGCTACTGCAATCGGTGATGTTAGGAGTGGAGGAAGTAGGGGCGGCCATCACTGCCCATGCAGGCCTGACCATAGCCGCCCATATTAACCGCCGTTCATATAGTCTCATTGGCCAACTGGGATTTGTGCCTAGGGACCTTAAGCTAGATGCCATAGAGATCGATAGGTCCTTTTCCCACAAGAGATTCACTGACGAATATGTGAGTCTGCGCCACTATCCGGTATTGAGTAACTCTGATGCTCATCAGCTTACTGACATAGTAGAAAGTCATCAATCTGCGGTTCTGATCCAAGAACCGAGTTTCTTAGCTCTAAGAGAACTCTTAGAATCCGGTGAGGGTCACCGGATTCGATTAAGGTGATAGGATGCGGGAATTAGCGCTTCATATACTTGATCTTGTGCAAAACTCCTTGCGGGCAGGGGCCCGGATGATAGAAGTAGAAATAGTGGAGGACGTGGACCTTGATTCCCTCGCCATCATCATTCGGGATGATGGTTGTGGAATGGAGCAAGCCCTTGTCAAAAGAGTCCTCGATCCATTTACCACTACTCGAACTACCCGGAAAGTGGGACTGGGTCTTCCCCTTTTGCAGATGGCGACAGAGCGATCGGCAGGGGAGTTTTCCATTGACTCCAAACCGGGTCAGGGTACAGTCGTGAAGGCCAGCTTTCAGCACAGCCATATAGACCGCATGCCCTTAGGGGATGTGGGCGGCACCATGCTGACGGTGATTGTCAGTAACCCGACTGTAGATGTGGTATATCGGCACCGGGTGGGTAACCGGTTATGGGAGGTTGATACCCGTGTTATCAAGGCCGAAGTGGGGGAGGAGGCTCTGACGCTGCCGGTGGTTATTCAGTGGTTGAGGTCCTATCTAGAGCAAGGAAAAAGTTATCTTTATGGAGGTGTGGTATCAGATGAAATCTCTGGATGAACTAAAGAAGTTACGAGAAAAGGCACAGGAGACTATTCGTCTGCGGGAACAGACCGAAGGCACCAAAGTCATTGTAGGCATGGGTACTTGCGGTATTGCTGCAGGAGCACGGGAGGTGATGTTGACTCTTATAGATGAGCTGCAAAAGAAGAATCTTTCTGATGTTGTTGTCACTCAGACCGGTTGCGCAGGATTGTGTGAAAAGGAACCATTGGTTGAGGTAATCCGGCCGGGTGAACCCAAGATCACCTATGGGTATATGACACCAGAGAAGGTCCGTTCAATGGTGACTAGCCATATTGTCAATGGCCAGGTAATCGGGGAATATGTGATAGCTAGGGAGGATACTGTGAGCTAGGTATATATCGAAAGGAGGCTCTGTAGTGGCTATTCCGAAAGAACAGCTGGAATCTGTGCAGGAACGCATCTCAATGATCGTTTCTAAGTATGAAGCGAAGGAAGATTGTCTCCTTCAAATACTACATGATGTACAAGCAGATAACAATTCCCTTTCTGAACCAGAATTGATCCAGGTGGCCCGGGCTATGGATATTCCACTCAGCCGGGTATACGGTATTGCTACGTTCTATTCTATGTACTCAGTTCGCTCCCGGGGTAAATATGTTATCCGCATTTGTGAAAGTGCCCCCTGCCACATAACTGGGGCACAGGCGGTTATTCGGGCATTTGAGCAAGCTTTAGGCATAGCAATGGGAGAAACGACGAAAGACCGGAAATTCACACTGGAATACACTAGTTGTCTAGGAGTATGCGGAGTCGCCCCTGCTGTAATGATCAATGAGCAGGTATATGGCAACCTTACGCCGGCTAAAGTGAAAGAGGTGCTGGCGGCATACGATGAAGACTAGGCTCTAGGGAAGCTGGCTTCCCATACAGATGTATGAGCTGAAGCAAAGCATAAAGGAGGGGAAACGGTTGGAGTTCTTTCGGTCACATGTACTGGTCTGTTCCGGTGTCAATTGCACCTTTAAAGGTTCTCGATCAGTGAGAACTGCTCTGGTAGACGAAATCCGGGCTCAGGGATTAGAGCAGGAGATAAAAGTGGTTGAGACTGGATGTTTCGGCCTTTGTGAAGAAGGACCGGTAATGGTGGTCTATCCCGAGGCTGTTCATTACTGTCGAGTATCACCGGAAGACGTCAAGGAGATTGTGGAAGAGCATCTCCGTAAAGGTAGGGTAGTTAACCGGCTCTTGTATAGAGGAGATCTCTCGCCCAAAGCTGTGCAAACCTGGCAGCAGATTGATTTCTACAGTCGGCAGAAGAGAGTCGTTTTGAGGAATTGCGGACTGATCGATCCTGATAATATAGATGAATATATTGCTCGGGAGGGTTACGAGGCTCTGGGAAGAGTCCTGCGGAATCTGGAACCGGCAGATGTCATCAAGACTATCAAGGATTCTCGTCTGAGGGGTCGAGGTGGAGCGGGATTTCCTACAGGATTGAAATGGGACTTTACCGCTAGCGCCACAGGTGACCAAAAATACCTTATCTGCAATGCTGACGAAGGAGAGCCGGGCACATTCAAGGATCGGTTGATTCTTGAGGGTGATCCCCATTCGGTGATTGAGGGGATGGCTATTGCCGCTTATGCTATTGGAGCCTCCAAGGGATATATTTACTTCCGAGGAGAGTATCATCTCTCCATAGATCGCTTGACCCATGCCCTGAAACAGGCTAGAGAATATGGGCTTTTGGGAAACAATATCTTTGGTACTGGATTCGACTTTGATATAGAGATCAAAATTGGGGCCGGTGCTTATGTGTGTGGTGAAGAGACAGCACTGATCAACTCCATAGAAGGCAAGCGGGGGGACCCCCGGTATAAACCACCATACCCAGCATCTATCGGGTTGTGGGGTAAGCCTACTTGTGTAAATAATGTGGAGACACTGGCCAACGTGCCTGCCATTATTCTACATGGTGCCGACTGGTTTCGGAGTATCGGCACAGAGAAATGCCCTGGTACTAAGGTCTTTACCTTGACTGGGAATATTACTAATGCGGGGCTTATTGAGGTCCCTATGGGGATAACGCTGCGAGAAGTCATTTATGACATCGGTGGTGGTATACCTAATGGACGGCAGTTCAAGATGGCTCAGACGGGGGGGACTTCTGGGGGTTGTCTGCCAGAGGCACTGCTTGATGTGCCCATGGATATTGATTCTCTTGCTGCCGCCGGGTCTGCATTGGGCTCCGGTGCCTTGATGATTATGGATGATACACACTGTATCATCGATGTAGTCAAGTGTTTCTTGCAGTTTTTCCGACATGAATCCTGTGGCCAGTGCACACCATGTCGTGAGGGAACACAGCGCCTCTATGAACTGGTCGATAAGATTTCCCGTATGGAGGCGACAAAGCAAGATGTGGAACTGATCAGGCGCTTAGCCAGAACTATGGATGATGCTTCTTTGTGTGCCTTAGGGCAGACAGCTCCATTCCCGGTATTGACCACTATGCGATTTTTCCCCGAGGAATATGAGGCCCATATTGACAAGGGTGTCTGCCCAGCCGGGATCTGTGATGCAGTCAGCCAAACTGCTTAGAGGGGGGAACAAAATGGCCACTGTAAATCTGACGATAGATGGACAGACGGTTGAGGTGCCGACAGGTTCGACCATTTTAGAGGCAGCACAGGTGCTGGGTATCGATATCCCCACCCTCTGCTACCACCCTGATCAGAGCATTAAGGCTGTCTGCCGAGTATGTGTAGTCGAGGTAGAAGGACAGCGGGTGCTGCAGCCTGCTTGCGCGTATCCCGTATCAGAAGGTATGCAGGTAAGAACCAATACCGCCAGGGTCCGAGAAGCGCGCAAAACTATAGTAGAGCTCATGCTAGCTCACCATCCACAGGACTGTCTACAGTGTGAGCGCAATCTGAACTGTGAATTGCAGTCTTTGGCACACCGGTTAGGTGTACGGGAAATAGCATTTCCCCATGTGGATCGGTCTCTACCTTTAGACGAGTTATCACCTTCGGTAATTCGAGATCCAAATAAATGCATCAATTGTCGTCGCTGTGTCGCTGTTTGCCATGAGATTCAGGGTGTGGGCATGCTTGACTCAATCAACCGGGGCTTTGATACAGTAGTAAGTGCTCCCTTCTGGCGGAGCCTGATCGAGCTGAGCTGTGTAAACTGCGGACAATGTGCTTTAGTATGCCCGGTGGGAGCCATCGCGGAGAAGGATGATACTGAGCCTGTCTGGGCGGCCCTGGCCGATCCAGCTAAGCATGTAGTAGTTCAGACTGCTCCTGCTATCCGAGTTTCCATTGGTGAAGAGTTGGGGTTGCCTCCTGGCAGTAGGGTCACCAAACGGCTGACGACTGCTTTGAGACGCTTGGGATTTGATCGAGTCTTTGATACGGATTTTTCAGCGGACTTGACTATCCTAGAAGAGGGCAGTGAGCTCCTGGAACGGTTATCAACTGGCGGGACCCTACCCATGATTACTTCCTGTAGTCCTGGGTGGATCAAGTTTATCGAACACTACTATCCCGATCTATTGGGACATCTTTCTACCTGCAAATCTCCTCAGCAGATGTTTGGTGCCTTAACGAAAACCTACTATGCAGAGAAGGCAGGTATCGATCCCAAAGATATTGTGATGGTATCGATCATGCCCTGTACAGCCAAGAAATTCGAGGCCGGCCGTCCAGAGATGACCGATAGCGGCTATGCTGATGTGGATGTCGTGTTGACTACGCGAGAGTTGGGCCGCATGTTTCGAGAAGCTGGGATCGACTTAAGGGATCTCCCTGAGGAAGAATATGATGCACCACTAGGCATTTCTACCGGAGCTGGAGCCATTTTTGCCGCCACCGGTGGTGTCATGGAAGCTGCACTGCGTACCGTCTACGAACTAGTTACCGGCACAGAATTGGCCGACCTAGATTTCGAAGATGTGCGTGGCCTAGAAGGAATCAAGTCAGCTACAGTGGAGTTGCCTTTGCAGGAGGCGGCTGTCACACAAGATGGCGATGTAGCTAATTCAAAGACATTAGAGGTGAAGGTAGCTGTTGCCCATTCCCTCAAACACGCCCGGGCTTTACTTGAAAAAATCAGATCTAAAGAGGCTGATTTTCACTTCTTAGAGGTTATGTGCTGTCCTGGTGGTTGTATTGGAGGAGGCGGTCAGCCCATACCGACGACCAACGCAGAGCGCGAGGAAAGGATTAGGGCTATATACGAAGAGGATGCTCACATGCCTCTGCGTAAGTCTCATGAAAACCCGGCAGTGCAGACTCTGTACGATGAATTCCTGGGCAAGCCGCTCGGCGAGAAATCCCATGAGCTCTTGCACACACACTACCAGCCTCGAGAGAAATTCTAGACTGTCTGCTTCGCTTCCACCCCCACTCTCTTGTGGGGGTTTTTCTATGCCTAAGGCAATCAACCCTCCTCAGCTTATCTGGCCACCTACCGAAGCTCTTGACTAAGTGCTCCAAATTCAGCACTGATGATGAGTATAAAACTGGGCTAATTGCAGGACACTACAGGCAAAACCTCCTTGTGCAACACAGAACTAGGCAAAGATCAGGGCAAGTCCTACAAGGAGCGGTGGTAGGAGGTCGAAAAATGGCACGTGTAGCTTTATGGCTGATCGCGTTGACACTTGCTGTATCACTCTGTGGACTAGCAGACCCAGCCAGTATACCAGAGGGGGTTGAGGCTCAAGCCAGGTCCACTTTGTATTGGGGTAGTGGGGGTTATGATGTACGGTTAGTTCAGTGGAAACTCCAAAGTTGGGGCTACTATCGCGGCTCTATAGACGGGGTCTTCGGCACTGAAACTTCACGGGCAGTGCGGAACTTTCAGGCTCGCAATGGGTTGCCTGTGGATGGGTTAGTGGGGCCTAGGACCTGGGTGGCTCTTGGGTTTGCCGCAGTCACTCCAACAGCTGGCCGACAAGTCGCTTCCAGAGGAGTTGCCCGTAGTGATAATATCGATCTCTTGGCAAGGGTGATAGCGGGTGAGGCAGAAGGAGAGCCCTATTCAGGGCAGGTGGCGGTGGGCGCTACTATCCTAAACCGTATAGCAAACCCGCGGTTTCCTAATACTCTTAGTGGAGTGATTTTCCAGCCTAATGCTTTTGAATCGGTCAGTAATGGGTTGATTTGGCGACGGGCACCAAGTGCTACAGCCTACCGAGCTGCAAGGGACGCCATTAACGGGTATGACCCCACATATGGAGCGATATTTTTCTGGAACCCCTCTAAACCGGTGAATCCGTGGATTTGGTCGAGAAGTATCATAGTGTGGATAGGCAGGCATGTGTTTGCCAGATAGTAAGATAGTCAAAGGCAAAGGGGGATGCAGCGGTGGGTAGATGGACAGGTCCGGTTATTGCACTGCTGGTAATAGCGGCATTAGGGACGGCGTATTGGGGCTATACTCACTACGATGCTCGTAGAGACCTAGAAATCACTGTTGCCAACCGTTACCAGAGTTCGTTTTACTCTCTAGTCGATAATGTTGAAAAGATGGAAGTCAGTTTGGCAAAGACCCTGGTTGCTAATGGTATGGCAGAAAACGTGCGACAGCTGTCTACTGTTTGGCAGGAGGCTATGACCGCCCAGGCGAATTTGAGTCAGCTGCCTTTAGGTCAGGAGACGCTTATGCGCACTGCTAAGTTCCTGACTCAGTCAGGTGATTATTCCTATATGCTGATGCGCAATCACACTCTAGGGAAGACTTTGACGGCAAAGGATAGGGAACAGCTGCAGAACTTGAGAGAGCAAGCCACTCTCCTTAGCCAAAATTTGCATGAAGTGCAAGCAACGGCCAGCCAGGGGAAGCTGCGCTGGGCGGAGATCGAACGCAATGCCCAAGAGAAACTACCGAAGGGTACCAAATCCATAGGGAAAGATCCCTTCGCCAAAATAAACGATGGTATTGAGAAATTCCCCACCTTGATCTATGATGGTCCTTTCTCTGATCACATTGAGGAAAGACAGCCCAAGGGGCTAACCGGATCCAACATAGATGAGGATGAAGCTAGGGACAAAGTACTGGCTTTCCTTCCAGATACCTTGAAAAAAGATACAGTGACTCGAAAATCCAGTGATATTGAGGGGAGAATCCCGGGATATAGCTTTACAGTGCGTCGCCAGGGCGAAGAAGGCATATTAGCCATCGTAGACATTAGCCGCAAAGGTGGTCATATCCTCAACATGATCAATTTCCGGGACGTAAAGGAAGCCCACATTGGTCTAGAGGATGCGGGGGCCAAAGCTACGCAATTTCTGGCCAGTAAAGGGTTCAAGAACATGGTGCCTACTTACGCCTCCCGTTCGGATAACATAGCAGTCATTCCCTTTGCTCCAGAAATCGATGATGTCCTAGTCTACCCCGATCTGGTCAAGGTTAATGTAGCCCTTGATAATGGTGATATCGTTGGCTATGAAGCTTTAGGATATATCATGTTTCACCATGCCCGCAAAATACCCAAGCCAAAGATTAGTGAGAAAGAGGCTAGGGCAGCAGTCAGTTCGGAACTGGAGATTTCCTCTACTAGGTTGGCCATCATCCCCAGGGAGAATCAGCAGGAGGCCTTCTGCTATGAGTTCAAGGGTATGATCAATAACAATGAGCCTTACATTGTCTATGTCGATGCCCTCACTGGTGAGGAAATAAATATCCTGAAGGTAATTACCAATGAAGAGGGTACTACAACCATGTAAACTGTCATTAACCACTCATGAGAGGCAGCATCTAGGGACCGCTGGCATCGCAAGAATTGTCCGGCGGTCCCTATCTGGCCACTCAGTAAGCTGTACTGTCGTTAGTGTAAAGTTACCGTAGGTATCTGGTAGGAACAATCTACCTAGAAATAGAAAAAGAGATCTTACTGCCGTCCTGTCGCTGGTTATTGACAGGGCAGGGTCTCTGTGCTACAATGTAATTCGTAACAGCCGAAACAAATATCAGCCGCGGAGGAGTACCCAAGATGGCTGAAGGGGCGGGTTTGCTAAACCTGTAGTAGGGCGTGAGCTCTAGCGAGGGTTCGAATCCCTCCTCCTCCGCCATAGTATTGCGCCCGTAGCTCAGCTGGATAGAGTGTCTGACTACGAATCAGAAGGCCGTGAGTTCGAATCTCGCCGGGCGCACCAAACGGAAAGTCCCATGACCATTAGGTTACGGGACTTTTTTATACTCTCGCCCGGCGTGCAAAAACCCCTTTGACAGCTAAATGACAGCAACCCGTCATAGTGTGGCAAAAAAGAAGGAGTCACTGCACAGCATCCTCGAAATAAGCCTCTGAGCGATTTCGTAAGGAGGCGAATTAGAGGAGTGCTCACAGTGACTCAAATAGATTATATCAAACATCTGCGGGAAATCGAAGGGGCCTCAATCAGCGAAATAGCCACTAGGGTGGAATGTTGCTGGTCAACAGCCAAGAAATATGCAGATGGCAACATTGACCTTCAGGGGATGCCAAAGCAGAAAAAAACGGCCGGTTATGGAAGGATACGAAGAGTGGGTTGAGGCCATGCTGGAAGAAGACCAGAGGATGCCAAGAAAGCAAAGACGCACCGCTCAGAAAATTTATGAAGAGCTCCTCGAGATAGGGTATTTAGGCTCGGCCCGTACAGTTAGGGACTTGTGTACGCCGCATAAAACTAGAGCTCCAAGAAAGAGAAGCAGAGCAATCATACGGTTAGAGCACAGGCCCGGTGAGGCCCAAGTGGACTTTGGTGAGTTTAGAGCCATTCATGGCCAAGAGGTGAAGAACTTCTATGAACTCATAGTATCATTTCCCTATAGCAATGGTCAGCTTTGTTGGGTATTACCGGCAGAAAACAGGACTCTGCTTTTTCCATGGGCTTCAGAGCCTTTTCTGGGAAATGGGCGGGGCCCCTACCGTCATAAGGTTTGACAACATGTCACCGGTCGTAAGAAAGGTCTTTAACAAAGAAATTGCCGAAAAAGTGCGACGTTACATCTAATCTAGAATTCGGCCGGTGGAATGAAATATTCCGCGATGATCGGCTTACAGCTGCCTTGATTGATCGTCTGATTCATCACGCCTATATGCTAGGATTCACCGGCACAAGTCTTTGTTACCGCGAAGCAATCATGGCCAGAGGAGGTGAGGGTGCCACAACAGTAAGGCAGTAGCTCTTGTTCCGAAGGCAAAACATCTCCGGGATGCTATGCATTATTTAGCTGCCAAACTATGTAGAGATTACTTGCCAAACACATAGCAAGGGCAAATGGATATACTGTCGTACTAGAGCCGATTTGGCCTTACACCGTTAGTATGAGTTGATTGGGATAGCTAGGGGGGGTATAATAATGTTGATGGATTGTGGTTTCGCTATGATTGGCAGGGTAAAAGGAGTTAAGACCAGGAGGGGATGGCGGTGATCGAGGTAACCGAGGCCCTAATTCAAGAAATGGTGTTTGTTGCCGCGTCGGAATGTAAACCGGATGCCATCATTCTTTTTGGTTCTTATGCAACAGGTGGTGCTGGACCTGAGTCC
>JAAZMR010000118.1 GCA_012798695.1 Bacillota bacterium
CATCGGTATTTGTGTCAGTAGCCGACTGAGTTGCCAGTTCCCTCATACGCTGTAGAATAGCGTGTGTCTCATTCAGAGCACCTTCAGCTGTCTGAATTAGAGAAATCCCATCCTGAGCGTTCCTACTTGCTTGCTTTAGACCACGAACCTGTGCTCTCATCTTCTCACTGATTGCCAAACCAGCTGCGTCATCACCTGCGCGGTTGATCCGCAGACCTGAAGACAACTTCTCCATCGATCTTGCACCAGCGCTCTGATTAGCACCCAACTGACGGGAAACAACCTCGGTTTTTGGTAAAGCTCAGCTAGAGGCCATTACCAGTAACCTATTACCCATGACACTCCACGAGGTCATGATTTTTGCCATTGTTTTTCCTATATAGAACCTAATAGTAGAAACCTATATATAAAGAAAGTGTGATTTTCCTATAGTATCTCACCACTGTCCGCTGCCGATAACAAAGGGGTAAGTGTCACACATTTCTTACCATCAGTCCTCCAAGCAATCTAGCCCGAACATACGTGGTTGCCACAGGTGTAATAACTGACCTGCCCCAACTGCCAGCAAGCCACACCTTGATCCTACTCTATAGACCATAAAGTCCCATCTTCAAAATATGCCTTCCAGACAAATCCCGTAGCTCTAGTTATCTCTGGTTTCCAGGAAACGTAAAGCTTATCCGTTTTGACCTCATTGCCGTCTAATCTAATCCCATGGTGTAGATTGGTATACTCAAGATAGTCACCGTCTTCATTGAAGCCAGCAATCCTCGAGAATACTGTTGTAATTCTCTTGTCAGTCTTGTTCCTCATGGTTACGTTCAACTCTTTACCGCCATCTTTGTCAACGACCTCCACTTGCTGAATTTCTATAATGTCCCCCACAACCTCAAGTGTCATTTTTCTGACGGTAGAATATCCTGCCTTGCTGCCTATTACGGTCAACGTGCAAGTCCCGGTATAAGGCGGTGCCTTCCACAAGACTTTTGCGTTACTAACGTCTAATAAAACACCTTCACTTACTTTCCATTGGTAAGTGACTCCAGATTCAGAGGCTGCCGTAAGAACAAGGAATCCATTCACAACCGTCCTCGTATCACCCAAAATCGATATGTTAGGCCCATACCCAACGGGGGACGTCTGGTACCCTACGCATCCTGACAATGACATTAGCACAAACAAAACGATCAGGTTTCTCATCTGGGGTTCCCTCCGTTATCCAACCAAACATTGATCTGAATTCCCCATTTTCACGCTTGGGCGTAATTCTCTCACCACTATCCTGTTTTTCGATGCGCCTCCTGCAATTTCCTCTCAAGCCCTCTACAAGCTAGCTTCACATATACTATAGCTTAAGTAACGGATCGCTCCCATCGGCCTGGGATTGATACAAACTATGCTAAGGGCGTGAGGCTAGAGCTTATATCAGCAGTACCACCTGGCTATCTGTGCCAAAAAGCCCCTAGCAGAGAGACGATCCTCCGCTAGGGACCTACACTCTTCGTCTTGGGTGGCCGTAACCAACGGATCAGGCTACCGCCAAAAACACCGTTTTTTGGAGTCTACTAGCTTGGAAGTGATGTATTCCATACCCCATCCGGGAAAACGCCTTTAATGGGCCAGTTTTCAGCTGCCAGCTACGCCACGAGCTGGGTAAGGCAATCAGACCCTAACCTGTCCTGAGTAGCTTATCTACCCTGTCCCCGAAGCCATATTGCCGAAGATAGTCGATCAATGCTGCCTCCAGGATAGCCCTTTGGGGGATCCCCTTCTCCTCACTGAAGTCAGTAATGAGCTGGGCCAGCAAGGTCGATATGTAAAAGGTCTTAGGACTCGATACACCTGGCACTGTATATCGGGGTATAAGTCCTGGGTCACTCTCAGCACTGAGCAAGCGTCGCAGAGCACCCTCATTCTCAAAAAGAAAGTCAAGCAAGGGTAGATAGGGGCCAATACCGTCTACATTCTGTC
>JAAZMR010000123.1 GCA_012798695.1 Bacillota bacterium
GCCGGCCTGAGGCCGCTGGACGATCTCACGCCTTGTATCAGGCCTCGGTCTTAGATCATCTTCCGAGTCTTCTTGAACTTCGGGCCCACTTCCTTGGCTTCAGCTATGGATTACCCTAGCAGATTGGGTGGGGGCATCCTCCCCCCTCGGGAGACCCTCCTTTTACTCCCCGAAAGCACGGGGAGCACGGGGAGTGGTCAGTTGCTCGACTGCAGACCCTATGCCTCCCCGCGTTCCCCTGCCAAGCCGCTAGACGATCTCACGCCTTGTGTCAGGCCTTTGGCTTAAGCCGATCTTCCGGATCTTCTTGACCTTCGGGCTCACGTGCTCGGATTTGGTTTCTTTAGCTTCCAGCTCTAACCGTAGCACAATAACATCAAGTGGCTTGGTCCGAGTGGACTTTCCGTTTCCTTGTGTATCGATCAGCATCGCAATCAATCATGTTGCGTTGCTTCCATTGGGCTAGTACCGTATTGGGGTCTTCAAAGCCCCCTTCACGGAGTGCGCTGCGGAGTTTCTCACTGATAAGCTCGATCTCGAAGACTTCACCGTCTCGCACCCTACAGCGCCCCCAGATGTCTGCCATACCTGCGCTTATCTGGCTCCCCTCGTCCTCGTCATACATGTTGAAGCAGTTTCGATGTTGGTTGAACTGATCCACCACATAAGCATAGGCCCTCTCTGCTAGCTGGCGCTCACCAACAGAATTGGCTTCGACTTGCATGAGGTAGGCCTGTATGCCATCTACATCCAGATGAAATCCAAGAAGTTCGTTGGCCAAGCTGGCTGTGGTAACGAGCATCGCCATGGCCGCCGAAATCCTAGTCGACAGCTTATCCTTGGTGCCTAGATTGGTTAGCCAGTTGTCCCTTACCTCCCGGAATCGCTGCAATACACTCTCGCTCCCCATTTGGCGCAGAGCGTCCGCGAACCTAGGGCCCGCTTGCCCATAGTTGTTTAGGACAATCCGATTAATGGTTTCGGCTTGAGAAGCGGTTCTAGTCCACGGGACGTTACCGAACTCCTGGACTCTCACCCTTAGGCCGGTGTTCTGGAGGGAGTGACCAACCAGAGAGTGCTCCCCATTGGAAATGATCGTCGTTGACCATGTACCGTTTTCTTTTAGTTCGCTGTTCTTATCGAGTCTATCCTTGTCTTTACCCATATGAAGCCTATAGATGATAGCGGAAAAATCTCGGCAGTTGCTCATTGATGCCTCATCCAGGGCAACAGGAAGACCATTGTTGCCCCGCACTTTGGCAGCTATAGCATTGTCCGTGGCATTCCACGTACCAAACAAGCCGTGCTCTCCCTCATCGGGAGAGCCAAGCGTTGAGATTGCCAAACGGGTTGCTGTAGTCTTGCCAACACTTGAATCACCAAAAAGATGAATGATTAGTTGCTCGGCTCCGACGTCTCTGCCGATCAGGCCAACCAGAGGTGCCGAAAAACCCATTACTAGTGCCAGTTCTAGGGGAACATGCCCCATAACTTGCTCCTCAACCATCTCCAACCAGTTGCCATAGCTACCCTTGGGCTTGATAGCCAGATTGCCTACATAGCATGAATTGAGGCCATAGCCTTTGTGGTGCTTGAAAACATACGCATCGTTCACCTCATCCCACCCCACTGAGACATGGGAGCTGACCATAGGAGCCTCAGCCTCCTCATTGATCAGGTGCTTCAATATCTGATCCTTATTCATGTCACTAACACCCAACCCGTACTTCTGATACTTGAGAATACCACTTCTGTTCATATCGCCCAGTGGCATCTCAATGACCCCGGGCTCGCCTCGGTACAAGTACTCAATGTCCAAGTATATCTCACCGGTCTCCACCACTTTCCGGGTGACTTGATCGAGATCCGTTCCGCTATTGCCCTCTCTTCTCCATCCCCATCCAGCGCCACAATCATATCGTCTTTGACGTAGACATTTGGATACTGCTTTTCCATCAGATGATTCCTCCCTATTACTCTCTTTGCCCACGGCTCTGCACCTCAACTACGTTGGCCCAAACACGTCCATCTTTCCCCTTACCATGAGCGACTCTGATTCTACATTTCATGTTTACTAGGTTTCCAATGTCGAGCTCCTCAGGGAGCCTGCCAAGCAAGCCACCAACCATCTTCCCTAGCTCCGAAGTCGATGCCAGATGTGCGAGATAGCGTTGGATCAGCGTCCTATCTTCGCCCTCCAGAGCAAACGAGACCCTTAGCCTATCGCTTTCCCCCCAATAAACCTGAACCCCGTGCTCCACGTCGACCCCCTGGATAACTGTATCATGCCAACCCTCAGCGACTAGACCATTCCCTCTTCTTTTCAGTACATAACTCACTAGAATCTCCTCCTTGATAAAGGTTCTTACCTGTAACCACCTGACTCCCACACCCAAGATTCCGGTAACTACCAAACTCCCCTCACATAGGCATCATCCCTTTAGACCGATGTATGGGGCTCCCCCCACCTTTGAGCCCATTTGCCGAGAGGTGGCTTTTGGGCTCATAATGTATTGTTGTTTTGCGTTTCTGACCTAGTTAAAAAAGAACTATGGACGAAGGAGGTGCGCAGGAGATTAAGGAAGTCTTATTCAATGGGATTTGTAGAGCATTGACACTCCTAAGAATCAGCCGAATCCCAGACACACCATAGAAAACAAC
>JAAZMR010000056.1 GCA_012798695.1 Bacillota bacterium
CCAGCCACACCTGCTCAGATTAGGAACTTTTTCGGGAAGGTATACGATGTTGAGAAAAACTATGGTACTGATATCTATATCTCACTGTTTGTCTGCATAAGTGGCTTTACTGATGCTGCTCGCTCGCTAAGTGAGCGCCTTGGAATAATGAGCTTGGATCTTGGTGCGCTAGAGATGCTTGAAAGCAGCGAAGAAGACCTTGCGCCACGCTACTTGCCCCTCGAGGACAGTGCTGTCCTCGAACTGCGTAAGGAGAGCGAACGCTTGCGTGAGGAACTCAATCGGCGACAGCTAGTTCGACGACTAAGTGAACGAATTGAGGAGTACCGGAGGGCGCTCTTGACTCGGACAATACCGTCGTTTCTTGTGCCAAGTTCTATAGGACGGACATTCTGGTACAGTAAATCGCATGAGATCCCTGTTGTGGGCATTGATGGAACGTTTCGGGACTATGTTGTGGCCTCTTTCCCCTATATTGATGGAATGTACTTCTCAAAGCGGAGATTTCTCGGTGAGAAGCGAACTGTGGTGCCAGCGACATCATTCAAAATGGAAGAGGGCGTGATCTACCCGGTTGATGGAGTGTTACCCACTTCCGATCCAAGTCTGCAATCGGCCCCTCGTCTTAGCGAGTTACGAGGACTGCCTATCTATACTCTAGATCAGGAAGAGATTGGCACTACCGTAGACTTCCTTCTGTCGTTCCGTATGGACAAACCCTTGGTAGAAAGTGTAGTAGTGCAGGCGGCAACCCGTCTGAGAGATCGGCTGGCTGAAGCTACATTCACTCTTCCGGGAGAGCGGCTCTCTCTTACGGAGAGCAAGAGTAGCGCGGGCGAAACCGTAAGTCTAGTTGCACATGTGCGGATGTCTGAGCAGACCCTAGGCGGTCGGGTCAACAGCCAGGAACGGGACGTCGAACCTGGTGGCCGCCGTGATCGGAAAGGGCCTTAGGCAGAAGCCAATAACAAGTTTTGCTGGCTCTGCATGCTGGGAAAGATGAGGGAGGTGGGGTCCTGTTGACTCGCACCGCTGTATGGCAAAAGCAACAAGCAAAAACAAGCAGAAGGCTGATAATGAAAGGATAGGGCTTACAGATAATACCCGAAGAGGTGTTGCATGATCTGTTGGCAATACAGTAGATGCGGGGGAGCCTCATATGAATGATGATAGGGATCGGGCTGTAGATGGATGTGAACACCGCGTAAAGAAGAACGAGCTCGTAAGCAGATTGCAGAGCAGAGTCATGGAATGCCAGGATTATTCAGAGGGCAGCTTTGAGCACAAGAATCACAAGCAATACAGCACCATCTGGTTATTTCAGAATGCCGTTATCAGAATTCGCGAAGCAAAAAACGAGCTAAGAATCGAAATCAAAGAGGATTACCTTGAGCTTTTTGGGCTAGAGAAGGAAGCGACATTCAGAAAATCAGATGCAAGTTGGGGAAGACTCCCCTCCGGTAATCACATCATCAATAGAATACTAGACAATATTGAGATGGTTTTTGAACAATGTTACCTCGATGCGGTAGTAGAGCGTTTTGGCTGTTGCTCAAGGTACCTTGAATGTAGCGACAATAAGGGATGTGTACATCCTGACAGGAGATTTGCCCAAGGATGTATCTATAAATCGAATTTGGAGGAAGGGCGGATATTTTACGGGGTAAACCGTAACATGCCCTAGGCTATTCAACCTAGGCTATTCAAGCTTCAAACAGCGTACAAGTGCTGCCAGGCTGCCCACTGGAATACGGTATTACGGAGTCCGAAGCAGAAGATAGTCATCACCTCGCGCACTCGTGGCCAACGATATCTGAGAAGTGAGCGGGACATACCATGCGTGGCACTCGGCGGCAGGAATCCTCAACAGCTTGAACGAAGGGATGACACACCGTAGTTGACATGGAGCCATTGGGGTACTGCGCTAGATTGCAGTTCGCCTTGAGAAGAGAAACGTCCTATTGGCAATTAACGGCAGCAACGGCCTGTCACCGTATTCCGAGGATGTGGAGAAAGCACCTTTAGCCACCACAGAGCTGACAGGCGGAATGAGTCTGTCCAGGGAGCCTGCAGAGAGAATCTGCGAGTGAGGAGCGAAAGGATAAGAATGAGCCGTTACGCAGTCATAGACATTGAGACAACTGGGTTCTCGCCAGTGCACAACCACCGGATTGTGGAGGTTGCAGTGATCCTAGTTGACAATGTCGGAAACGGGGTGTACGAGTGGGACACGCTGATCAATCCCGTCCGTGATGTCGGGGCAACTGAGATTCATGGCCTTAGCGGCGCGGATGTCTACTCAGCTCCGACATTTGACCAGATCGCGCCCGAACTGGGATCATTGCTCCGGGGGCGGGTGCCAGTAGCGCATAATCTGAGCTTTGATGCACCGTTCTTGGCAGCTGAGTTTGCCCGTGCGGGATATTCTGTTGAGCTTGATGGCAGCTCGGGCCTTTGCACCATGAGGATGGCATCGCACTACCTTTCGGTGAGTTCGAGAGCGTTAGAAGCCTGCTGTGACTGCATTGGCTACCGCATCGAGTCAGCCCATACTGCTTTGGAAGATGCCCGGGCCACAGCCCAGTTATTGGCTTACTACATAAAGCAAGAAGATGACTTCAGCAGGTGTTGGGCCGACGAGATCGCTGTCGCCCAGGAAATTGCGTGGCCGGCGATGCCAGAAGTGACCACATCGCGAGTGTCCCGGGAGTTGATTGCTGCCCGAACGGAGAAGCATTTTCTCGAGCGACTGCCGTCAAGAGCGCCCCGCATGATTCATCCTGAAGCAGACAGCTATTTCGCTGTACTCGATCGTGTACTTCTTGACCGACGGATTAGTCACCACGAAGCAGATGAGCTGGTCGCAGTCGCCGAGATGCTGGGCCTGTCGCGAGAAGATGCGATGAGCATCCACCGGCTGTATCTGATCGCGCTTGCACGCATCGCACTTGAGGATGGTGTCGTGACTTATGATGAGCGGTCTGATCTGAAGTTGGCAGCAACATTGCTGGGATTGCCTGCTGACAGCGTAGATTCCGCACTCGAGTCAGCGACACAGTCGCACCATAAGGTCTGTAAAGTGGAACGATTCGAGCTTAAGGTTGGTGACACAGTGGTTTTCACGGGTGAGGCCCCGGGAATTAGCCGAGCAGACTTGGAGTACCAGGCTCGAGCAGTCGGACTTCGCGTAACCGGTGGCGTGAGTAGAAAGACAACAATCGTAGTCGCGGCTGATTTGGATAGCCTCAGCGGTAAAGCCCGGAAGGCGCGCAGCCTGGGGATCCCCATAGTTGACTACCCGACGTACTTCCAGATGCTCGATACTGTTCGGTGCCCGCAGGCTAGACCAGCGTTAGGCAGCTAGAGAGGTGGTCCGGTGTTTGGCCATATCTATCCAGTAGTGAGGTGTGATGACAAGGATATGAAAGCAAATGACTTGGTGATTCGGAGGTTAGCTCATTGCGAGCCTTCACAGTCGTGCCATTTTTTGGAGAGATTGGAGCGGCCAAGCTACGCGATGCTGGGTCTTGGCGCGGTTGTGTCTTAAGTTTGCTAAAGAAATCCGGACTAATTCCCGGGGGAAGCTCGACCTTACGGCTTTTGGTGACAATAATAGCTTCTTCCTTAATCTGCAAAGTCACCTCATCTCCCTGCTTAACTCCGATTCTTCTTAGAGACTCTGGTGGTAAGGTAACCCCTACGCTATTACCAATCCGTGACACTTTCCTTTCCACGGAAGCCATCAATTCAAAGGTTATTGCTCCTTCGTATCGGATATTATCTGCATGTTTCTCATATACGCATCATATTTATCCTGGCTGACGTAGGATGGGCAGCTTTGAATCTCAATCCCATCAAGGCCGCTTTCCATAAACAGAGTGGCTAAACAGTGATTCGTTGAAGTTAGGCAAAGGGTAAATGACTTCACCTTCAAAACGCCCGATTTGCTCTTCGCGAATCTCAATATATCCTTCGCCTTGATTCTGCAGACATTCACTATTGGTTGCCATTTCTTTAAAATAATCCGGTATACCTGCCTAGTATGGTAGACTAGCGTTTTGTGCAGGACTCTTGCTGTTGATAGAGAACAATTGAAATAGTAGCAAACGATGTAGTAAGAGTGCATGGTGACTGGACGGGTGCGATAATTACTAGCCAATGGGCGAATAATCGACATAACGTAGTTGATGGGGTAAGGATTGAATAAAAGCGAAACGAGATGGAGGTGATGCAAGGAATAAATCATGGCATTTGGATGAACATGGTGCTTTGTGTAGTTGGATCTGAGGACCGCATCAATAATATGATGGAGGGATATGAATGAGGACATCCAGATGGCTCAAACTTGCTGTGATGTGTGCGGTGATCGTTCTGATATTCGGCACCGTCACCAGTGCGGCTGTCAAAGGGAAACTCGAGATCTTCTCCTGGTGGGCCGGGGATGAAGGCCCTGCGCTGGAAGCGCTGATAGACAAGTATGAGACGATGTATCCGGGAGTCAGCGTAATCAATGCTACGGTAACAGGCGGAGCAGGCGTGCATGCCAAGGCAGTGTTGAAAACGAGAATGCTGGGCGGGGATCCACCGGATACGTTCCAGGTCCACGCCGGGCAGGAGCTGATCGGTACTTGGGTAGTGGCTGACCGGATGGAAGACCTTACCTGGCTCTACGAGCAGGAAGACTGGAACAAGGTGTTCCCGGCAGAATTACTCAACCTACTTAGCACCGATGAGGGAATCTGGTCAGTACCTGTCAATATCCACCGCTCAAACGTGATGTACTTCATACCCGCTGACCTTGCCAAATGGGGCGTAGACGTCCCCAATACATGGGATGAGTTCTTAGAGATAGCGCCAAAGCTCAAGGCCCAGGGGATCATCCCACTGTCAGTTGGCGAGAACTGGACCTCTACCCACCTTTGGGAGAGCGTGGCCCTTGCTGTGC
>JAAZMR010000025.1 GCA_012798695.1 Bacillota bacterium
AGTACCAACACTAAATAGAGTCCATGGCAAGAACTCGGCAATCATGGATGTCACTGACGTACCATGGCTGATCAGGGACTTGCCCAGCTGTCCTCGGGCCAGATTTGCCAAATAATCAACATATTGGAGAAGCAAAGGACGATCCAGATCAATGCTGAATAGCGAAGATGCCATATTAGCTGCTTCCTGATAGCTCAAACCGAAGGTGGAAATCAGCTGTGTGATATAGATCTGAATCGGGTTGGAGGGCATCAACCTGATCAAGAAAAAGGAGAGGGTTGTCGCGATATAAATGGTCAATAGAGCTCTAGCTATCTGTTTCACTATTGGTCTTTTCCAGTAATTTGACAACCCGTGAGATAACGGCAAAACGTCTGTCTTACTAGTCTGCTCAGTGGGGATATCTTGTGCCACCAGATATTCCTCCTTTGCTGACACTCACCCGCGACCGTCCTCACGACCCGAAAGCATCTATTTCCTTCATGCATACCCTTTCAAATTTACTGTTGTTTTGTATACTTCTCGGTCAATACTACTTTTCCTGCTCAATTGTTGCGAAATTCTCTCTATTGGTTTGGGTTTATGAATTGCGCAAGGCACAAAGGTCGGTGTATATCCTGCATAAATCCAATGCTTGCCAGGAAATACTTAGCCATGGAGGTGAGATTAGGTGATCATGCAATTAACCCAGAAGGAAAGAATGCTCTTACAGGATCAGCTCAGTCATGAGCAAGCTTGTATCACGAAGTATGGCAGCTATGCCCAGCAGACACAAGATCCACAGCTCCGCCAACTGTTTATCCAGCACCAACAGCATGAGCAACAGCATTACAATACTATCAGCCAATTTCTGCAGGGCAAACTGCCCACCATGGCGCCAGGCGGCCAGAGCCAACCCCAACCATCACCACCTTTGGTCAACGCGGTTAGGGTGCCGGCTGACCAAACCAATGATTTCATGTGCCATGATTTGCTGATGACCGAGAAGTACGTATCCAACACGTATGATACAGCCATCTTTGAATGTGCCCATCCACAGCTGCGGCAGGCCCTCCAGCATATTCAAAAAGAAGAACAGCAACATGGTGAGGACATTTTCAATTACATGCAGCAACACGGCATGTATAATCCTCAATAGAAGAAAAAAGCGAGGGTCCATCTTAGAAAGGGGTAAGTTAATGGCAGATGATCGGACAACCAAATCTCAGTTCGCTCAGCTATCTGAATCGGAGCTTGCATCTCTCGCTGCATGGGAACGGGAACTGTCCAAAGCTACCGGGAGAAAAATAGCTCTGGTAGCCTATCAGGTTGGCTAACAGACTAGCCCAGAGTCGTGTGCGGGGGAGCTCTAGGTGGCCTTTGGGCCCCCCCACCACCAAATCGAACTTTTGTAGGGCTCCTATCCCTAGCCGTCAGTATGGGGACGATTCCCAGATTTCTGCCAGATGTTATCTTCGCAGGGCACCATACACGCGCATCAGCAGGCCCGCCAGTGGGTTATCCTTACATAGTTCCACAGCCTGGTATCCACATAGTTCATGACAGCACATACACTCTATGCAACCGGAATAATCGATTGCCTTCGTCGCCTGATCAATGACTTGAACGGGACAGCTCTCGACACAGATGTTGCAGTGCTGGCACTTTTCTAGATTAATTCTAGGCCTTGTCTTTAAGAACTCCAGAGTGGTACTAACAAAGCCATAGTTCCTTAACTTGAACCGTCTTATATATCTGGGCAATCTAAACCCTTCCAGCCGAGGACATGACTGGTAGTCCCCCATCAGCACAATCCTGCCCACATCAGCCTCGCCAAGCATCTCATCCCTCGCTACTGCCAAGATGGGAATATCATCTATCTCTAACCCAATCATCTTAGAGGCGATGGCATCAAGTGCAACCGGGTCAGTACTAATCAGTATCTTATTGGCTTTGTAGACAGTGCCGGCGGTTGGGCCTTCTCCCTGCATGGCCATTATGCCATCCATTATGTGCAATTCGATGGATATTGCCTTGTGTATGTTGGCGATTACTTGCCCAAACTCCTCAGGACTAGGAGCAATCCGGTGATAATCAGCTTTCTTCAAGCCTGGTACCAAACCGAAAACATTCTTTACGGCTCCAGTAAACATGGCCGCGCTGTGGGTTTTGAGCTTAGGTAAATTGATGACTAGATCAGCTTGAAAAACCGGTTTGGATAGGTGCATACGACCATTAGAACTGTTCTGGATAGAGACTTCCTTCACACCTTCCCGATCAAAGTTCTTGATCTGGGCACCTTCCTCTTTAGCTACGTGCTTCAATCCCGAGACCACAAAACTCTGCTCAGTCGGTGCTGTCCCAGCAATTGCCCCACCCGAGCTATCTCCGATCCAGACTGTGCAGCCGCGTTGCTTAAGTATTCTGGTGATGGCCCTCACAAACTCGCTATGGGTGACAGCGGCCGTATCTGGGCTCTTAGGCCCTATGAGATTGACTTTCAGTAAGACGGTCATACCGGGCTTCACAAAGGCATCCCAGCCACCGAGGCACTCCATGCCAGCATTAAGCTGCTCCGTTACTTGTTCAATTTGGTATGTACCACATTCCTTGATGACAACCCTAGCCACATTGTTCACCTTTCATCACGCAAGCACTCACCAATTGGTCGATTCCCTTAGGTGGCTTCCCTTCTATCACCATCCGAGCTTCATTCCCTGATGCCATCAGGCTAACCATTAGGCCAATTTACAGCTAGCCCCGAAAATGTCTCGGACTAGGGGCCTTAATCACAAACAACTCCACAGGCTCTGCATCTTGATTAGACACGTTCATCTTCGTCTTGTACGGAATATTGATCATACTTCCTGATGGATAGTGGTGTTCCTCTTGGTCGTTCAACTGCAGCGTAACTTGTCCCCGAATCACCACCATATATACATGGGAGTTGGAGTAATGCTCAGGCAAAGCTGCACCCTTGGGCAGCACCATATGGTTAATGCCCACGTTATCGTCTTCGATGATCCTCTCGATCAATTTCTCATCCGTTAAGCTGAAATTGTACAGTCTTTCAATCATTGAACAGCCTCCTTTCCGTGTGTATATGTTCCCACCCTACAGGTTCCGCAAACTACCAAGAAACAAAAAGTTGGCAATGGGATGTAAGTATCTCATTGCCAACTTTTTTTGTGGCAAAGGCTATTCGCTCTTGCCCTGTAAATGGGCAACCGCTTGGCTGAAAAAATCCGGTTTCCCGAAACCACCCGGTTTCAGTACCAAGAAAAGCGGCGGACCTGTCAAAGAAATACACGAAGGAATTCCTGGTGCAATCTCCTGCCAGATTCTCATCCCCGCAACCCCAAGCCTGGAACATACCGCAGCGGAAGTGTCACCACCCGCAACTATCAACCGATTCAGCCCCAACCCTTCCACACAATTATTCACTACTTCCGCTAACGCCTCTGAAATAAGGCGAGAGACAGCGATAGTAGAAAGGCCGCGGGATTGCCCCAACGCCTTAGTCTGCGCCACAACCTCAGGGTTATTGCTAGTATGCACCACTACGTTTTCTCCCCGCACCAGTAGATCAGCGATCCTTTGGGACAACTCCTTGATAGCTTCAACACGCTTCGCCGGCTCAAGCATCTTCCGGGATTCCAACTCAAGAACAGGAGCACATCCCTGCCGCATCGCTTCCACCTGAGCAGCAGTCTGAGGCATAAGGCTGCCAGCAGCGCACAAGACCCCGATCCCAGCCTGCTTGGGCAAGGCGATCGTTGCTTGAACATCCCTGTTGCTTGGCAAGCTGAGCAGCTCCTCAGCCAAGGCGGAACTTGCACCGAGCACCGGTAGGTGATGCAATGCCTCGGCAATAGTCTTGAGGGAATTCTGATCCACAACATCCAAGATCACATAACTGTACTCGCTCCTCAGTTGCTCAGCTGCTGCTCCCAAATAAGCGGCACCTTGCTCTATAGTGGTATGATCAAGTAAGGCGACTTTACGCTCAGTTTGCTTCTGTAACAGGTCTACCAGATTGGAGCTCGTCATAGGGTGTACCGGATCGAAGCGAAACTCCGAATCTTCTAACTTGGCCCCGTGAATATAATGGATGCCCTCTATCGTCTGGCGCCCGTTCTTAGGGAATCCCGCGACCACACCGGCAAAATCCTCACCCAAAGCATCAAGCATGCCATCAAGCTCGGAGCCTATGTTACCCCGAAAAGCTGAGCAGATTTTCTTGTAAAACCGCCGATATCCTAGTTCCCATAGTGTCTTCGCAGCCCTTCGCACCTTTGCATAGGCCACGTCAGGCGGATCAAAGCGAGAGTCAGTATCAAGAATCAGGACATCTGGCAGTTCCCCTTGGTCGATCGCTAGCTCCTCTCGGCCATTGCCATAAGAAAAGACGTATACCAAAGCACCGGATTTGACGAACATACTGCCAGTATCATGCGCACCAGTCATGTCATCAGCTACAACCCCGATCATCTGGCCGCCTCCTTTTGATCAATACGATCATCTCCTACCGGCAAGCGTCATCTCTTAGACTTTCCTCTAACGGAGATTTCCGGTGTTGGCCTTTGCTCCACTGCCGAGGAAATGCATGATCTTGTCTACTACCACATTCTCTACTGCCTTCTGGCCAGTTCTGAGCAAGTCCGGGGCTAGGTTGCAGCATGCGTCATTGGTGAGCCGTTCACTTCGACCTATAGACTCCAAAAAAGCCACTTCTAGGTCTGTGGCAATATTGACCTTGCTAATCCCACCACCGGGACACTGTATAGCCTTCCGAATCATCTCTGATGGTACTCCAGAACCCCCATGCAGGACCAAGTGCACATCGGTTAATGCACGTATCGCCTTCACTCGCTCATAATCAACGCGCGGCTGTCTGACCATATAGACGCCATGAGCGGTCCCCACCGATATGGCAAGCGCATCGACTTCTGTCTCTTCCACAAATCGCCGCGCCTCTTCTGGAACCGTAAATAGCTCTTCATCAGTATCTGTTTCCACAAAGTCTGTGGTGCCAATCCTACCCAATTCGGCCTCCACTGATACACCTTTGGGGTGAGCATATTCCACCACTTTCCGGGTAATCGCTATATTATCATCAAGATGCTCATGTGAAGCATCAACCATTACTGAGGTAAAACCGGCATGAATGGCTGCCTTGATGGTATCAAACTCTTTCGTATGGTCTAAGTGCAAAACTACCGGACTGGAGATCTCTTCATCCTCCAGAACCCGGTAGAATTCCTCTGCAAACTCTGCTGGACTAATATCATATAGGCCCAGCTCGCGACTAGATATTTGCACGATCAAAGGAGACTTTGCTGTTTCTCCAGCCCGCATTACTGCTGCAATCATGGGAGTATAGCGAGGAGAAAAGGAACCAACTGCATAACCTCCCCGCTCAGCCTCTGCCAGTACTTCATTCAGTGTAACTAGATTTTGGTGTTTTGCTGTTTTGGTCATAAACTAGATCTCTCCCTTGCTAGGGTGTTATAGTATTCTCTTAAAGGCCTCTGCAAACGTAAGTACGCCTTTTCATACCAATACTGATAGGCCGCATGCCGCTGCATATCTGGAACAACTTTACTCGCTGCCTGCCTCTGATGGGTTAATATGGAAGCGAGTCTTTGCTCATCTAGTACCTCACAGCCTATGCCTGCGATTAGAGCAGCTCCCAACAGGGTCGCCTCTGTGACTGGAGGAATAATGTACTCACAGCCGGAGATATCTGCCTTCATCTGCAGCCAGTATCTATTCTGTGTACCGCCACCCCCGACTATGATCTGGTCAATGGATGAATTGGCTGCTGTCTCAGCATTGCGACGAATAGCCTCCATTTCATAGGCAGTTCCCTCGAGAACTGCCTTGAGCATGTGTCCCCGCCCATGCCTGTTTTCCAGACCTACAAAAGCTCCTCTTACAGCTTGATTTGGCCAAGGTGCACCACTGCCCGCCAGGTATGGGAAATAGATTATCTCAGAGGGATCGGAATCAACTGTTCTCAGCAGCTCCTCTAGTCTCTGGTAACTCAGAGGCTCTTCACCCATTATCCATCTCAGCCATTCCACCGAACCCCCAGAGCTCGGCAGCCCTCCCAGCCAGAACATGCGTCTCGGCAGTACGTGCAGACCATAAACAAGACCAGAACGGTATTCCTCTACACCCAAGGGTTCTTCGGGCAAGGCTCCGATGAGAGTTTCTGCTGTCCCCATGGAATCGTACACCAATCCCGGCTCGGTGGCGCCCACCGCCAACGCAGCACATAGATGATCATGCCCGGAAACAGCTACCGAGACAGAGGGCGCCAGATCTATACCGAGCCCTTCCCCATCAACTACACTGCCTAGGGGATGGCCAGAGGGATAAGCTGGGGGAAATAAGCTGGCATCCAGGCCAAAGCAATCCAGCGATTCTTCATCCCAAGTCTTGTGGTCAATACGAAACCCGTAGGTGCGAGTTGCCAAGGTATAATCAGTGGCACAGGTACCGGTCAACCGATAAGCGACATAATCGGCGGCCGATAACCACAGCGCCCCCCTAGTAATATCGGGCTCCGCTTCCCGCACCCATAAGATCTTGGCCAGGCCATACTTAAAACTAGGCGGCAAGCCTGTTCTTTGAAAACGCTCTAGGGACTCCATTTGACCCTTACTAGTACTGACCTGTCGTTTGGCTCGATCATCAAACCATGGTATAAATTGCGTGCGGGGTTTGCCGGTTTGGACATCAAGCAACAAGCCTGTCTCTGCCATACTTGCGATACCAATGGCGACAACAGAGCCGCCCTCATCTTTGGACAGTATGTCCCTGAGGGATGATCGTACTGCCTGCCAGAGCTCCTCTGCATCGCATTCTCGATACCCACTCGGAGATAGCCGATAGGGAGTTGGCCGACTCGCCATCGCTAAGACCGTACCATCGGTCGCTAACAAGGCGGCCTTACAGTGCGTAGTCCCGACATCAACTCCTATTAGTAGTTGCACCAGCCGCTCGCTCCTTTTCCAGTACCAGACCTATGCTCGATGCTTTCCTTTCTTCTAACCAACTGCTTCAGCACTGAGACCTTTCATATACTGAGAAACCACATGAGCGATAAACATATGAGTATCCTCTACAATCCCGTAATTCCTTGATGGGATTACCAAAGAGATATCAGTTAGTCTTACCATTCTGCCCTCGGCCTTACCCACAATGCTGATCGCAAGAGCTTCCTGCTCTCTCGCGTAGGCCAAGGCGCGCACTACGTTCTCGGAATCTCCCGATACAGATAATCCAATCACTACATCCTTTGGATTTAGGCGATTCTTCAGCTGTTCCACAAAAACTTCATCATAGGCAATGTCGTTACTTATGGCAGTACTCAGCGCCACATTGTCTGTAAGGCTACAAACCCGCAAACGTTTACTCTCACCAACATTGAGCCCTTTGCCAAAATCACAGGCCCAGTGAGCCGAGGAAGCAGCACTTCCACCATTGCCAACAATGAATACCTGACGGCCCTCTTGCCGAGCCGACTCTAGCTGCCTCATGATTTTCTCTACATCACGAACATCCAAAGCCCGCAGAGTTTGCCTAAATTCACTTAGGTAATTACGGTAAAAAGGCTCAAACACATGCTCATCTCCTTACCCAGCTCATCCTTATTGGCTACCCACCAGCTCAATCGATACTAGCGATTGCATTGATTATTGACCTGTCAATAATCCCATTCGACGGGTATAGGAAAATCCCTACCCCTAAGTCTCATCACCTCGTGGTTCCGACAATACGCATTCTCTCTCACTGCAGCAAAACCGCTCTTCTGTGGTAAACTGATAGTATGCACTCAATAGATGTAGAAATGTGAGGCGACATCATGCAGCGAATCGAACTCATAGCAGCAGCAACCTTCGGTCTAGAGGCGCTAGTTGCACAGGAACTACGAGACCTCGGCTATTATGACCTAGTGGTAGAAAACGGCAAGGTCACCTTTACCGCCGAACCAACAGCAATCTGCAGAACGAATCTCTGGCTCAGGACGGCTGATCGAGTCAAGCTGAAAATGGGAGAGTTTAAAGCCACGACCTTTGATCAGCTCTTTGATCATACACAAGCTCTGCCATGGGCAGATTGGATCCCTGAAAATGCCAGATTCCCTGTAGAGGGGAAATCCGTCAAGTCCGAACTCTTTAGTGTCCCAGATTGCCAAGCAATCGTGAAGAAAGCCGTGGTGGAAAGCTTAAAGAAACGGTATCATCGAGACTGGTTCCCTGAGGATGGGCCCTTGTACAAGATCGAAGTAGCGCTTTTGAAGGATATTGCCACAATTACCATAGATACTACTGGGCTGGGCTTACATAAGCGAGGCTATCGGACCCTCATCGGGCCGGCTCCACTCAAAGAGACTCTAGCGGCTGCCATGATCATGTTGGCCCGCTGGGATCACGACATAGCTCTGATCGATCCCTTTTGTGGATCAGGGACTATTCCTATTGAAGCAGCTCTCATGGGGCTGAACATAGCACCCGGACTAAATCGATCGTTTGCTAGCGAGCAGTGGCCTCAAGTCCCAAGAGAGCTCTGGGAAGAAGTGAGACAGGAAGCTCGAGAGCTGGCTCGATTTGACCACAACCTGCAAATTATTGGTACTGATATTGATGCAGAGGTGCTCAAGATCGCCAGGCGCAATGCCGAGGCAGCCGGGCTAACTGAGCTGATTCATTTCCAGGCTGGCCCCATGCACAAGCTGAGCTCCAGAAGGAAATATGGCAAGATTATCTGCAATCCACCCTATGGTGAAAGGCTCGGGGAAAGAGACAATGTGGCTGAGCTGTATAGAGACATGGGGCGGGTATTTGGCAAGCTCGATACATGGTCATTTTATGTATTGACCTCCAATCCTGACTTTGAACAGCTGTTTGGCAGACCCTCTACCAAAAGGCGCAAGCTCTACAATGGCAATATGAAGGTGAATCTCTATCAGTACTACGGCCCCAGACCACCTAAACCGAAAAGAAACTCCCGGGCAAAGACTTTCAACGATACTAATGAAAGAGGTACATGAGGTGGCCATCTTGCTGTGCCACCTCTCTTTTTCCATTCGTCTTGACTATGCTGCTGAATGTGATAACCATCTTGTTCAATCCTAGAACCCAAATGCCTCACAAAGCCGGTGAACTCTCTATACTTGCCAGATCCTAGGGCACTCCGTCAGTACTTTCATAGACAATCGGCAACGTAATCTGTACCCTCAAGCCCCTCTCCAATCGTTGTATTACCAATCCATATTGCCGACCATACAAATGCTGCAAGCGTTTATGGATATTGGACAAGCCTAAGCCTTTCGCTGTCACATTCCTGCCAGAAGCATCTCCCTCAAGAATAAGGTTGATCTCCTGTTCGCGGCGTACGCCAATTCCCGGCCCATCATCCAGCACAGAAATCTTGACCACATTTCCCTCGTCTTGAATATGAACTTCAATGTTGACTAAATCCATACTCTTCTCCACGGCGTGGACGAAGCAATTCTCAACAACTGGTTGAATAGTAAACTTGGGTATTTGAGCTCCGAGAAGCTCCTCATCGACCTTTAGCGAATATTCAAACCGATCACCGTACCTGCGCTGCTGCAAATAGACATACCGTTGTAAGTATTTTAGCTCCTCTTCCACCGTAACTAAATGATTAGGTCTGCTCACCGTATAGCGAAACAGATCAGCCAAAGCGCGCAGCATATCCACTATGTCCCTATTGTTGCTAGTCACGGCCTTGCCTACCATACGATCAAGTGTATTGAAAAGGAAGTGAGGGTTAATGTTTGCCTGCAAGGCCCGAAATTCTGCGGAGAGAGCCAATTGCTCCGCTTCTTGTAGTTTACGATATGCATTATATAGCGTATAGACAAGCATAGTCGCTACGATTACACTGAGAATAGCTGCAACTAGAGAGCCCCCGGCGATATAGCGTACTGGTTTAAGCACTTCCTGAGCTGAACGCTCTACAGTGATGATCATACCTACAGATGGTACCCGCAAAAAGACGCCAGCACGCTTCTCATTCCCTCTTTCAAAAAAGGCGAAGCCCATTTCTTCACGAGGCATATCTATTTGCAGCTGCATTAAGGGGTCATCACAATGATCCGCCAAAACCTCAGACTCTTTCGTATCATAACTGTACGGCCGTGCCAACAAGTGACCATCTGCTGCATAAAGGGATACAGGGTTCTTGGACCACTCTGAACTCTCCACAAGTGCATGGCCTATATCAACCTCAGCAACAACCAGCCGGGTTATTTTCGAATTACGAAACGCGAACCTCATCAGAGGTACCATTGTAGATAAGCCATTTTCACCGAGGTAAGGCCTGCCCATGACTGCCTGGCTTTTGCCCAATGGATATCCTAAGTAACGGAGAGAATCACCCGATAAGTAGGTCTGCCACCATTGCAGCTGATCTAGATAGTCATACCGTGTATCATACGAAGGAATCAGTTGGCCAGAATCATAAATCATCCAGCTGCGCCCTATACTGGGTACACACTCCTTCAAGTCGTATAGATTCTTTTGTACTACTTCTGAATTACCGTCCTTGGCTCCTTGCGAATTGACAATGCCATCCAGCCCAGTGCCTATCTGGTAAAATATCTGTTCGAGCTGCTCTCTATATAACTTGGCCTCCCAAAACAAGCCTCTCCTAATCTGCTTGGTCAGGTTTCTGGATACTTGGACATAGATAACAATGCTGCATACGGTAGTTACAACGACAATGAGTATACACGCAACTAGCCATACTCCTCGCGTCTGCTGCGAGAAGTCCCACCTCTTTTTCACGTGTCCACCTCATCTAAACCCTGAATACTGCCATCATGGCGATAGTGAAAGAAAATCGATTAGCAGCCCTCACTCAAGCGTAGCTGCTGAATCCCGTCCTACCCGCCTGCTGGCTATTTCCCAGAAGATCTTGCGAAAGCTACCGGGGCTTTGCCCGGTCTCTCTCCGAAAGACTCTGTTAAAATAGCTCACATCGTTATACCCAACCCGTTGGGCAATGCGCTGTATCTGCAATGAGCTCTGAACAAGGAGCTCCTTGGCTCTTCGCAACCGGACACTTGTCAGGTATTCCACAAAAGTCTTCTTGCAGTATTTGGCGAATTGTGAGCTTAGGTGCCCGGGGCTGACTGCCACATATTCGGCTACCTCAACTAAGGTCAATGGTCCATCATAATGCTCCTCAATATAAGTCTTAGCTTTGATTATGTAGTCTGGAAGAAGGTTCTCTTTTTCGGGAAACCTGTTATCATATATGTTAGCTTCTAGTGCCATGCGCATCAGGTCTATTTGGGCTTCCTTTTGCCGGTAATGCTCCCGAATTCCCTTCAATACGTTGACAATATCATCTGGAAAAATCGGTTTCAGAAGATAGTCATACACGTTGAGTCTGATAGCCTGTTGTGCATACTCGAATTCATCATAGCCACTAATTAGGACGGCATACCCATTCCAACCCATGTTCTGCATTCGACTTAGCATGTGCAAACCATCCAAAACCGGCATTTTGATATCAGTGATGATTACTTCTGGGTTGATTATGTCCAGGAAGAAAAGTGCTTCTTCGCCACCTAATGCTTTGGCAACCACATGAAACCCTAGATTAGCCTCCTGGATATAATTCTCCAGTGTATCGAGCACTTCTGGCTCATCGTCAACAATCATGATCTGGTACATTCCAGACAACCTCCATCAGCATCCCGGGCGCTTCTCGCCAAAGAGAGTATCAACTCCAACAAGAGCTCCGACTATTGCAGCAAGAAGGTCCTGCGAGAACTCGCGATATCAGAAAAAACTCCAATAAGAACTGAAATCTATACCTATGATAATTTCTGATGCACGTGTATACTTAATTGTAGGTGCTTCTATCTCCTGCTTGTCCATGGTGATAGAGTACCACGCAAGGCATTTTTACACAACAAAACGGAGGGGAGAGAACATGTCACTCAAAAGAACTGTCAGTATCTTGCTTTTGCTTAGTTTGTTAGTAGTTGGCGCGTTTACTGCTCAAGCCAAAGAGGTCACGACTATTCGCTATGCTTTTTGGGGAAATCCGGTAGCAATAGGCGTAGAGCAGGACATTATCGATGCTTTTCATGAGGTCCATCCTGAAATCAAGGTCATCCCTACGGCTGTCGCTTATGGTGATTACCACACCAAGTTGCTCACACAGATAGCGGGTGGAATGGCTCCTGATGTGATGCGAATTGACTCGTATTTCTTTGCAGACTTCATGAAAACCGGGGCTGTCCACGATATTACCAATCTGATTGAACGGGACAATATCGATATGGATTTGTATTACGAGGCCGGCCTACTTGATAGTCTATACAACGGACGATACTATGGCCTACCTTGGGGAACTGCACCTCTGTACATGATCGTCAATATCGACATGTTTGAAGAGGCAGGACTGCCACTTCCAGATCCGGACTGGGACTGGGATGAGTTCTTGAATATTATCAAAGTACTTAGCAAAGGCGAAGGCACGAAACGTCAATACGGTTTCGGGTTTGAGTCCAACTTGGTAAACCTGTTCCCATGGATTTGGGGCTCAGGCGCTGACCTCTTTGACGAGAACCGCACTACATTCGCCCTCAATGACCCTAGGGCAGTTGCGGTATTCGACACATTTGCCAACATGGTAGCTGAGAAACTGATACCAGATCCTGCGAATTTCCTCACCCCAGAAGTACTCAATCGCTGGACAATTAATAATGCTGTTGGCATGCGCATGGGATCCGCCCAAGAAATCTTGGCCCTACAACAGGCTGAAGGCTTGCGGTTTATTGTTCTGCCCATGCCTGGCGGTAATGAAGTCAAGAATACCACCGTCTATAAATCCAATACTGTATCAATTAGCGAATCCAGCAAGAACAAAGAGGCTGCTTGGACTTTCCTCAAGTTCCTCCGTGGCCCCGGATTGGAGGGCGAAAAACTCTATATGCAGGCTAATAGAATTCCGCCCACCTTTAATGTACCGGAGCTATGGGAGATCTTCGCTGATCCTACCAAGCACCCCAAGAACATAGTGGAGATGACGCAGCTAATTGCCAGCGAATACGCGCACATACTACCGCTGCGTCCCGGTTGGAACGAGTTCACTGGAATTATCGAACCTGAACTGCAGAAAGTCTTCGCTGGTCAGGTAGCTGCACAGGAAGCCATGGACAAGATCGCTCCTAGAGTGCAGGAAGTCCTTGACCGAACCGAATAATAACTCCAAACCAGCATGACCCATTTGCTAACAAAAGGGTAGGCAACTATCCTTTTGTTAGCAATCTTTCTGGAGGTGATTTAGTGAGTAGAAATAAGCTTGATCGCAAAGAGGCTGCGGCTGGATATCTTTTTCTAGCTCCCAATATGATTGGTTTTCTGGTGTTTATGGTGTTCCCTTTGGTGGGTTCGTTAGTGCTAAGCTTTTACCGCTGGAATCTCATCCAGTCGCCTGAATTTGCGGGACTGGATAACTATCGCCAGTTGCTTAAGAACCCTCTCTTTTGGCAATCACTCAAGAACACAGCGTATTTTTCGTTTGTGGGTGTGCCTCTGCAGATAATACTTGGGCTGTTTTTGGCCATACTGCTTTACAATAACATCAAAGGAACGGAGTTTTTTCGTACCGTTTATTTCCTGCCAGTGGTAAGCTCGACTGTAGCAGTTTCCCTCATGTGGCAGTGGCTATTTGATTCTCATACTGGACTCCTAAACTATGTCCTCGGCTGGTTTAATCTTGGCCCGGTACCTTGGTTAACATCTCCACACTGGGCTATGCCCAGTGTCATTTTAGTCGCTCTCTGGAAAGGGATCGGCTATAACATGGTCATTTTCCTGGCCGCCCTAAAAGGTGTTCCCGAGCATCTCTATGAAAGTGCTCGTATTGACGGAGCTAACCGATGGCATCAATTCTGGAACATAACTTTTCCTATGATATCTCCCAGCACCTTTTTCGTTACGATCACATCAGTTATCAATTCCTTCCAAGTATTCGATGTGACCACGGTGTTGACTGCAGGGGGACCAGGAAACGCAACAAATACTCTCGTAATGATGATCTATCAATATGCTTTCGAGTTCTTCCGCATGGGCTATGCCTCTGCAATTGCTTACGTGCTTTTCGGCATCGTACTCATTTTCACTCTTATCCAATTGTATGCTTCTAAGAAATGGGTGCATTACTAGGATGTATTTTCAAAAGGGAGTGACCCCAATTGACTCAAGGAACGGCTAATCCATCAGCTGTGGCACCTAGGAAGAAACCATTCCCTTGGTTCCAAGTCTGTTCATACTGCATCTTGGCACTCGGTGGCATAATAATGGTTCTACCTTTCCTGTGGACTGTATCGGCTTCATTTAAGACATATAGTGATTTATTCTATAATCCATACAGACTCATTCCCACTGAATGGACTTGGACCAACTACGTGGAAGTATTTCAGCAGGTGCCTTTCCATCTCTATTTTTTCAACACCATCAAGATTACGGCTATATCGACACTAGGTGTATTGGTGACATCTGCCCTAGCTGCTTACGCTTTTGCCCGCTTACAGTTTCCGGGTCGAGATTTTATCTTTATGGGGTACTTAGCTACTCTGATGATCCCCAGGCAGATCACCCTTGTTCCCACCTTCATCTTGATGCGATCATTGGAACTGCTGGATACTCACGCATCCCTCATTTTACCGGGTTTGTTTAGCGCCTATGGTACTTTCCTCTTGAGACAGTTTTTCCTGACTATACCCAGGGAGTTAGAGGAAGCGGCCACGATAGATGGCTGCGGCTATATCAGGCGATTTACTACCGTCATATTGCCCCTATCAAAGCCGGCTCTTGCTACTCTAGGGATTTTCATCATGATGCAGGTATGGAATGACTTTCTCTATCCCATGGTATTTATCCAGAGCGACGAATTGCGAACTCTTACCCTGGGGCTATCAATATTTAGGGGAGATGTGGACATTCAGTGGAACCTGCTCATGGCCGCAACGACTCTCTCAATCGTACCAATGGTCATTGCCTTTCTCTCAGCCCAGCGCTTCTTTGTCGAGGGCATTGCCCTAACTGGTCTTAAAGGCTAGGCCAACAAAAGAGAGACATGTTTGGGAGAGCTTCCCGACAGCGAGCTTGTGACTAGTCGAACTTCAAAACAGAAATCAAATAAGAGAATCCCCACCATGCATGACGCGGTGGGGATTCTTTTATGCCTGTCTCATCAGAGCCTAATCTCTCGGTTATTTCTTCTGCACCTTATAATACTGCTCACACCAGGTGTTGGCCGGTGTCTTCTGAAGCCAGTCTGAGACGGCTACTTCCGGTACATTACGCATCTCATCCGTGACAATGACAATGTGGGGCATGTCACCGACAACCCCGGTAAACCACTGCTCGGAATTACACAAGTATACCAGTCTCTTCATTAGAGTAACAATTTCTTCGTCAGAGCCTGCATCCAGCACCTGCTTATAGGTCTCATAGCCCTCGAGCATAGGCCCTTCAGGGGGAGCCTCACCTCGGACACCTTCGGTCTGCAGCCACAGCACCCAAGGAGTAGTTATAGCTTGGCCACGACCAGGCATTAGGAAGACCGGGTCTACGTCTGGGGTAAGGCCGCGATCACTCGTCCAAACCGCGTAGTCGAAGTCGTCTGCAGCAGAACGCTCTTCAAAGAGAGTCCGCTCAACCACATTGACTACAGTACGAACACCTATCTGAGACCAGTAGTCGACAACCATCTCAGAGACTCTTGCCCAGTTGCCGAATACCGGTGAATGAATAATCGTCACGGTGAATTTCTCACCATTAGGCAGCATTCTATATCCGTCACTATCCCGTTTGGTCATGCCTATCTCATCAAGTAGGCGATTGCTCTCAGCTGTATCTCGAACAGCATAGACCTGATCTACACCTTCCTCGTAGAAGGGCGATACAGGAATGACACCCGCCTGACGACCTCGTCCTAGGCCAAGATAGACAAGATTGTTGATCTCATCTCTGTCAATGGCCAGGGACAAAGCCCGCCTAAATCTGGCATCACGAAATACTTCTCGTTTAGCCGGATCTTTGTGGAAGTAGTTCGGATACAGCATGTAGTTGCTGGCTTCGGCTGACAGCCACTGCAATATACGGAAACCGTATTTCCCCGCGTTTTCGGCAAAAACTGGCAAATTGTCGATTAGCATGTGGCGAAGCTGCATGTCCACTTCTCCGGTAGCAGCTTTCAGGTTTAGAATTTCGAGATTGTCCACGATGGCATGATGCATTTCATAGAGATATGGCAGCTGGTTCCCAGCAGTATCTACTTTCCAGTAATACGGATTGTGCAAGGCTACCTGGGTCGTTGCAGGTGGAGGCACACTCGTTTTCCATGCAGAAATCACAGGGACATCTGCGCTCCGGGTTGGTTCTCTTCGATCCTCAAACAGCTGGAACCATGCTTCTCTCTGCTCTTTCTTAGCCATTTCAGTCAGCTTATCAATATCCGCAAAGTCGGGATGGAACTGACTGAGATAGTGTTTGGGGTATTTTGTCATTGCTTCGCCCTGGTAAGCCAGCATACGTAAGAACAGGCGATAGGGCTTAGAGAACTCCCATTGAATCGTATAATCATCTACGACTCTAAAATCGGCCAACTTGCCGCCCCGGCATAACCACATGGGTGCAACCGGAGTGAGATCTTCGTTCAGGATAACCTGATTCCACCAGAACTCAAAATCAGCTGCGGTAAACGGATGGCCATCTGACCACTTCATGCCTTCTCGCAGATAGAAAGTGAAAACCCGGTTATCTTCGCTAACATCCCAGGATTTGGCGACATTGGGCATTACATCTGAACCATCAGCATTCCACCGTACCAATGCTTCCATAGTCAATCTGGAGCCCACTGCTGTCTGCACATCTCCTGGACTATTGGCAACACGACGCCAAATGCCACCATATTGCCCTACTTCGTCAACAGGGGTCACAACTAGTGGTTCCTTAGGCAAACGTTCTTCTACTGGTGGCAACTTGCCTTCTGCAACAAGTTTGCCAAATGCCGGCGCTTCGTTGTATTTGGCTGCTGCCATAGAAGAAAATGCCAGAGTCAGTGCCACCGCGAACACAAGCATTAGTTTGGCTTTCGCCCTCATCTTGGATTACCTCCTACCTAAAGTATGATCTCAATTATCTCCAGCCTCACCAATAGTCTTCTATGTGGCAATCACCCCTTTTCTGTTGTTTGTATGCAACCCTATCCACCCTTTGCAGTTTCGTAAATATGCAGTATCCGTTCTGCGTCTATTGGCGCTGTTTGCTCCTTTTGTCCTCCTTTGTCATTCTGGTACAATCTTCGCTAGTTGGATAGGCTTTCCTTCTCGCTTTTGCGCTTTTTGGTATATTACTCCACCTTTGTCCGTCTTTGCAATAGTCTAGGATTTCATCTAAGAGCTGGTTCGCCTAAGGTCATACTCCTTGACACTATACATTTGGGTGAGACGCAAATAGATAATCCCCACCGTGACGGTGGGGATTATCTAAGACCGAGATTAGGTTTATTCTGATTACAGGTAAAAAAAGTTAGCAGATACGTTCCTGAGTGGGTGTGGATATGAAGCTAGAGCCATCCCGTCAATTTAGCCAACAGGCGGGTGTATTCAACGAAATCACCCCAAGAAATATCTGGTGGGACACCGTGATCACACCCAGGAATAAAACCTCCCTCTTCTAGTAGAGGCGGTACCACCCGCATGACCTCCCGCTCCATCACCTTGCCTCCTGCAGCAATGGCACGTTTGTCAATTCCACCGAGATAGGCCATTTTCTTACCATATAGTCTACGGTATTCCACGATATCATTGCCGGCTGCTACTTCCATAGGAAAACAGCAGTTGAATCCTGCTTCGATCCAGATGGGAATCAACTCCGCTACATAACCATCTGAATCGATTGAGATCACCCGACAGCCAGCTCGCTTAAGCTCCGCTATCCAGCGCTCATAAGATGGCAACAGAAACTTCCTAGTCATTTGGGGTGAAATCATACTATGGGCTTTGTAGGCCATGTCTTCATTGACTAGAACATAATCTACTTGAAGTCTTGCTAAGATCGGGGCCATCGTGCGGGAGACGAAATCCGTCCAGAATGCGGTCATTTCTTGAACAAAGTCGGGGTCATCTAGCATCAACATACATAGGTTTTCCAGCCCGCACCACTCCCGCAACTGCCAGAACGGGCCATTAAAAGCAAAGCTGACCACACCGTCGCCATTAGCAAGAGCCTTGCATCGCTCCTGGAAATCACCGGGGTAACGCCCCGGCGAACTCGGGTCAAAACGCTTTTTCATTGCTTCCCAGTCAGCACGATTTTGAACAGGGAATTTATGCCACTTGCGAGTCACAAAATCTTTGGCTTCCCGGATGTACGTATAGTCGAATTCATCGGAAATCTCGGTTATGGCCCCCATCCAATCCTGCACTATGTAGTGCCCATCTTTGTGTTCAAGGACCTTCTCGTCAAATTCTGGTATCATTTTGAAGGAAACTCCCAGGTTTGTCTTTGGCCCTGCCGGTTTATCATATTCGATCCCTAAAGCCTCAAGCAAGAATTCATAGTAGTGTACATCTCGAGGAAGGCCTTGCCGATACCATGTCTCGAGTGTTGACTCCCTGGGTGAACCAGGCTGTAGTGGTACCTTATCCGGTTTCCCGAACAGAAGCGTTTCCACAAACCTTTCACGTTCATTCAATGGTGTCATCCCCTTTCCTCTGGCCGCTACCAAGATATGTGCAATGATCTGGTATGAATTATGGGGTTCCCCTCGCCGACAACCTATCATGCACCTGGAACAGTACATAGAAATAGGCACACAGAGTGCTCTCAATGTGCCCATAGACATGTGATCCATAGACAACGCATCCAGAAACATATATCGATGGGAAGCAAATTCATCAGGTGACATTGATTCACCGGAATCTAGGGAAGCTAGGTGCTCCGTTTTGCCCGGGCTCCCCCTAGCTCCCCTGCCATTTACTACATTTGCGATGTTTACTCGCGCTAGTCCTGGCTACTGATGATTACTTTTGGACCTTGTAATACTGCTCTGGCCAGGTATTGGCTGGCGTCTTCTGTAGCCAGTCAGAAACCGCTACCTTTGGTACGTTCCGCATCTCATTGGTAACAATGACGATATGGGGCAGGTCACCGACAACCCCGGTAAACCACTGCTCCGAGTTGCACAAGTAGATTAGTCTCTTCATCAGTGTGGCAATCTCTTCATCAGAGCTTGCATCTAAGACCTGTTTGTAAGTCTCATACCCCTCGAGCATCGGGCCTTCAGGAGGAGCCTCACCCTTAACACCATTGGTCTCCAGCCACTGTACCCAAGGACTATTCACCGCTTGACCACGGCCAGGCAGTAGGAAGACTGGCTCTACGTCTGGAGTAAGGCCACGGTCACTTGTCCAAACTGCATAGTCGAAATCAGCGGCAGTGGAACGCTCCTCGAAAAGCGTCCGCTCCACCACGTTGACTACAGTGCGAATACCTATCTGAGACCAGTAGTCTACTATCATCTCAGATACCCTTGCCCAGTTACCGAATACCGGTGAATGGATAATCGTCACAGTGAATTTCTCGCCATTTGGCAACAGCCTATATCCTTCACTGTCTCGCTTGGACATCCCTATTTCATCGAGAAGACGATTGGCTTCGTCTACATCTCGAGTCGCGTATAACTCATCTACACCTTCCTCATAGAAGGGGGATACAGGGATGGCACCAACCTGACGAGGTCTGCCCAGGCCCAGATAGACAAGATTATTAATCTCATCTCGATCAATGGCCAGTGACAAGGCTCGCCTAAATCTAGTATCACGGAATACCTCTCGTTTGGCAAGATCCTTGTGGAAGTAGTTCGGATACAGCATGTAGTTGCTGCCTTCGGCTGAGAGCCACTGGAAAATCTGAAAACCGTACTGTTCGGCGTTTTCGGCAAAGACCGGCAGGTTGTCAATCAAGATGTGACGGAGCTGCATGTCCACTTCACCAGTAGCAGCCTTCAGATTCAGGATCTCCAAGTTGTCCACGATGTCATGATGCATCTTATGGATATATGGGAGCTGATTGCCAGCGGTATCGACTTTCCAGTAATATGGGTTATGCTCAGCCACCAAAGTCATCGCCGGTGGAGGCACAGTCGTTTTCCAAGCTGTAATGACCGGCACATCCACGTTCCGTCTTAGTTCTCTCCGGTCCTCAAATAGCTGGAACCAGGCTTCTCTCTGTTCTTTCTTGGCCATTTCGGTCAAGGTATCAATATCCACAAAGTCTGGGTGGAACTGACTGAGATAGTGTTTGGGGTATTGTGTCATTGTCTCGCCCCAATAGGCCAGCATTCTTAGGAAGAGCCGATAGGGATGAGAGAACTCCCACTGGATCGTGTAATCATCTATGACCCTAAACTCAGCCAGGTTACCTTCACGGCACAGCCACATAGGTGCCACTGGTGTCAGATCCTCGTTTAGGATAACCTGATTCCAGTAAAACTCAATATCCGCTGCTGTAAACGGATGGCCATCTGACCATTTCATGCCTTCTCTCAGGTAGAAGGTGAAAACCCGGTTATCTTCGCTGACATCCCAGGATTTGGCCACATTAGGCATTATGTCGGAACCATCGGCGTTCCAGCGAACCAATGCTTCAAATGACAGCCTGGCGTGCAGCTGCACATCATTTGGCCCAGTAGCTACTCGGCGCCAAACACCACCATATTGTCCTACTTCATCCACAGGAGTCACTACCAGTGGCTCTTTGGGTAAACGCTCTTCTACTGGTGGCAACTTGCCTTCTGCAACGAGTTTGCCAAATACCGGGGCTTCGTTGTATTTTGCTGCTGCCATAGAGGAAAATAACATAGTAACTGCTACAGCAAACACTAACACTAATTTGGCTTTCGCCCTCATTCTTGATCTACCTCCTGCATTAGTTGAGACTTGTAATTAGCGACAGTTATCACCAGCGTGGAAGTATGTGTCTATCACCCCCCTAAAGCCTATCTCATTCAAGCATACTTTCTTGCGGCTGACCCTACCCCCCTGAGCTTCAGTTCCTCAGCAAGATGGCAGGCCACCATATGAGGTGTCTCACCTTTATCCGCCAGGTTGACAAATACGGGCTCTTCCGTCTTGCAGCGAGCTTGCGCATACTTGCAGCGGGGATGGAAGGCACACCCAGATGGCCGTCTTGATGGGTCCGCAACTTCACCTCTCAATACCACCCTATCCAACTTATAGCGAGGATCGGGTCGGGGCACCGAAGATAATAAAGCTTCTACATAGGGATGTTTAGGTGAGTGGAATAATTGCTCAGTATCGGCCAGCTCTACCAATTTCCCTACATACATGACAGCCACTCGATCACAGATATGTTCAACCACACCTAAATCATGAGATATGAATAAGTATGTTAGATCGTACTGTTCCTGCAGGTCTTCCAGCAGATTGAGCACTTGGGCTTGGATGGAGACATCCAAAGCCGAAACAGCTTCATCAGCAACGATCAGGTCAGGGTTGAGAGCCAATGCTCTAGCTATGCCAATTCTTTGACGTTGTCCCCCGCTGAAAGCATGTGGGTATCGAGACATAAGTACCGGGTCCAGGCCCACGACAGTCAACAACTCAGCTACCCTATCTCTAATCTCTTCACTACTGCCCATTTCATAGCAAATCAGCGGTTCTGCAACTATCTCCTGAACAGTCATGCGAGGATTCAGCGAGGAATATGGATCTTGGAAGATCATTTGCATGCGCTTTCTCACATTGCGAAGCTCTTGGCGACCAAGATCCGAAATATCAATTACCCCGTCTTCTGTTCTCAAGAGAATCTCGCCATCGGTAGGTTCGATTGCTCGCAATATTGCCCGACCGGTCGTAGTCTTGCCACAACCGCTTTCTCCAACTAATCCAAGTGTTTCACCTTTGCGAATATCCAAAGATACATCATCAACAGCTTTTACATCACCGATGTGCTTCTTAAATAACCCTCGATAAATCGGGAAGTATTTCTTTAAATTCTTGACTTGAAGCAAAGTATCTTTATCCATTGGCCTTCCTCGCCTTTTCCCTCTGGGATGTTGTTGCTTGACGGTCCTGATAGAGTAAACAACTCACTTTATGATCGGGCTCAGCTTCCTCTAATATGGGCACCTGTTGATCACAAATACCCTTCATGAATTCCGGACAGCGTGGGTGAAATGGGCACCCAGGAATAACCAAGAAGGGATCGGGAACATTGCCTTTGATTGTCCACAACCGTTCACCGGTCTTCTCTCCAACCTTTGGCACTGACTTAAGTAATGCCTGAGTATATGGATGCATGGGAGAATGGAAGATTTCTTCAACCGGTGCCTCTTCCACTACTTTGCCCAGGTACATTACTGCCACACGATGTGCTACAGTAGCCACAACACCCAAGTTGTGGGTAATGATCAGAATCGTCATTTTGAACTGCTCTTGCATGCGGGCGAGCAGCTCCAGGATCTGAGCCTGAATGGTCACATCAAGGGCCGTTGTAGGTTCATCGGCGATCAGCAAACTGGGGTTGCAGGACAAAGCCATCGCTATCATTACCCTTTGACGCATGCCTCCACTCAGTTCGAAGGGGTATGTATCAATACGGCTCTTGGCATCTGGAATCCCAACAAGATCCAGCATCTTAATGGCCCGTTCCCGTGCTTCTTCAGTGCTTGTCTGGCTGTGCAAAGAAATAGCCTCGATGATCTGGTCACCCACTGTATGGACAGGGCTCAAGGAGGTCATCGGCTCCTGGAATATCATGGCGATTTCTTTGCCACGTATTTCCCGAATCTCCGGGCTATCTTCACCTAAATTCGTCAAATCTATCTGATTGATGCCATCAACCTTTTCTTGAAATAGACAAATCCGGCCTTTCACGATCTCTCCTGGTTTGGGGACCATTCTGAGAATCGATCGAGCGGTCATACTCTTTCCACAACCGCTTTCACCAACCAGACCCAATGTCTCACCGCGTTTGATGGTTAAGTCTACTCCACTGAGAGCCCTGACAGTTCCTTCTCGAGTCTCAAAGTAAACATGAAGATCTTCAATATCTATTAGAGCATCTGTCTGCACAGTCTCATCCCCCCTCTTCTAGGTTGCAGTGGTATACGGGTCTGCAGCGTCACGAAGTCCATCACCAACAAAGTTGAATGCCAAGACGGCTATTACGACCAATAACCCAGGAAACATCAACCATGGAGCCATTGCCACTGCATGGATGTTCTGCGCATCCTGCAGCAGTACTCCCCAACTAATCACTGGTGGACGTAAACCCACTCCCAGAAAGCTGAGAGATGTTTCAGCCAAAATCATGCTGGGGATGGACAGGGTCAGAGAAGCAATAATATGGCTCGCAAACGAGGGTAGTAGGTGTTTCCGAATTATCCGCGCCTCTGAAGCTCCCCCTAGCCGAGCAGCTAAGACAAAATCCTCATTACGCAAAGATAAAAACCGTCCTCGAACCACTCGAGCCAAGCCGGTCCAGCTAATCAAAGATAGGATTACGGTAATCCCGAAATAGACAAAGAGAGGGGACCAGTCTGGAGGTAATGCAGCCGCCAAAGCCATCCATAGAGGAATGGAAGGGAAAGACCGCAGAATCTCAATCATGCGTTGCACAATCATGTCTGTAAGGCCTCCAAAATACCCCGATATTCCCCCAAAGAATATCCCCAGCAGTAAACCAAGGAAAACACCAATCAACCCAATAGACAAGGATACTCGAGCACCAAAAACAACCCTAGAGAAAACATCTCTGCCCAGTTGGTCAGTACCCATCAGATATAAGGCTCCACCATCACCGCAACCAAATAGGTGCAAATCAGTTTCAATGAAGCCAAAAAGTTTATACTTATGTCCACGCACAAAAAAGTGAATTGGGTATTTCTTGCTGGTATCCGGAACGTAACTTCGTTTGAAGGTCTTCATATCCATCTGACTCTTGATCCCATAAACGAAGGGCCGCAACTGAAATCCTTCCTCGGTGCGGAACCTCGGCAATTGAGGGGGAGCAAAGGGATGGCCGCTCCGCAGCAGCGGGTCATGTGGTGCAACAAAATCCCCAAAAATCGCTACTAAGTAAAGCAAGATGATCACAATTGCTGAGAAAACAGCTAGTTTGTGGTTTGTAAACTTCCACCACATCAACTGCCATTGAGATGCAACGTAAGTCCTCTCTTTTGCTGCATCAACTTCAGAATTAGGAACATGTTTGATAGGCACAGTCTCTGTCACACTAGCTCAACCCCTTTTGCGCTCAATACTCATTCATAACGAACACGTGGATCCAACCAAGCTAGCAGAATATCTGACAACAACATACCAATTACGGTCAGAGTTGCCAGGATCAAGATTATACTGCCTGCCAAGTACATATCTTGACCCAATAATGACCTTAGCAGTAAAGGTCCGATTGTAGGCAGGCTTAGTACTACTGAGACTATTGTTTCACCAGAAATGATCCGAGGAAGGGTAAAACCAACAGTACTGATAAACGGGTTAAGCGCTATCCGCACTGGATATTTCAAGACCAAACGTACTGGATTTAGGCCTTTTGCCCGTGCCGTTTCGACATATGGCTTGCTGAGTTCGTCCAGCAAATTCGCTCTCATGGTTCGAATCAGGCCAGTCGTGCTAGACATGCCTATGATGATCATGGGCAGCACCATATGCTGCAGCATATCGAGTACTCGTGGTAGGCTCCATGAAGCGTTGACAAATTCTGGCGAGAATAGGCCACCTATGCTGAGACCAAGATACTTATTCGCGAAAAACATCAGCACAAGGGCAATCAAAAAGCCAGGTACCGACACCCCCAAGAATCCGATGAAAGTAAACACATAGTCCAGAACAGAATACTGCCTTACTGCAGAGTAGATGCCTATAGGAAAGGCAACAATCCATGAGAATAATAGCGATGCTATTGAGACAATAACGGTTAAGAACAACCTTTCCCCAATCAGCGTCCGAACTGGTTGGTTCCACTCAAATGAATAACCAAGATTACCTTGGAAGATGCCTGTAATCCATTTGTAGTACTGCACATGCATGGGTTGATCTAACCCATACTGACGGCGCAAAGCCGCGGCCAATTCCACATTTACGGCGTCCCCACTAGCGGCCATTTGGGCAATGTGTGCTGTCACAAAATCCCCTGGTGGCAACTGAATGATTATGAACGCGATAATTGAAATTATCACTAGAGTTGGTATCATATATAAAATACGTCTACCCAAAAACGCCCACATAGTTAGTCGCCCCTCTTTTCCGAATATACCTACAAGAAATGTACTTTGCTTGTATCCCCCTAAGTTCTGTGCACACCCATCTCCAACACAACACTCTAAGCTTACTACTTCTCTCTGACATTTCTACATCCATCCACTCTCCCCTTCAACGACATAACATTCGATTATTCGACTGGTTTCCCTCCCTTATTCTCTTTAATTTTTTACGTCGATGTAACATTCGATGCCCTGTTTTTCTTTTCCTCTTTTTTTAATTCCTTATGCTTGACATAATACCACTTGATAATGCAACTTGGGCCACAAAGGTCACTAAATGGTCACAAGCGTGTTTGAGCAGTGAAATCATTCCTCTGCAATCTCGATACTCGGATGGCTTGAAACCAAGACAGCCTCTCCCGTCCGCTCAACAGCTCGTCATGTTGTCCGTACAACTGTATATGGCAACAATTCGTTTACCTTACAATATTCTCTACCCATAACACCAGGCTTCCTGCAACTCTTTTGTAAATACATTGAGTCAGTGTACTGCCTATTGCATCGTTTAGGGTAATCTCACATGGTACTTACACTTATCGCCTCTGACTATACTCTTACATAGCTCAACAGTGCGTTCTTTTTCATCATATGCCACCCTTTTGAGGAGTAAGGCTGGAGTTCCTACTGGCACACCAAGCATCATCGATTCATACTCATCCACACATACCGGCTCCAAGTATTCTTCAGCATTGACTGGCAATACACCATACACGTTCTCCATAAGATCATAGAGGCTATGGTTTTCTACATCTTCAACCGTAAGGCCCTGGAACAGTTCTGCGGGAAGCCAAGAAGTCTCCAATATGATGGGTTCATCACCGACCAATCGCAACCTTTTCAGTTCATAGACTGTTGACCCATCTGCCAAGTTCAACGTCTTCTTCACCTTTGCCCCTGCCTTTACCTCATGCAAGTAGACCACCTGGCTGCGAGGTTTAAGGCCTTTGTTCTCCATATCTCGACTGAAGCTGTAGAATCTGCTCAAGCCTTGGATTATCTTCGGAGGGCTCACGAAGGTACCTCTTCCCTGTTGCCGATAGAAGAGCCCCTCTCTGGTCAGGTCATCTAGAGCCCGCCTTGTAGTAGCACGGCTTACACCATACTGTTGAGCTAGCTGTGATTCGGAAGGGATGAGATCATGCGAACCCCATTCGCCTGATTTGATCTTCTCTCTCAGGATCTGCTTCAACTGGTAATATAAAGGTATTACACTGCTGTTGTCTAGCAAAAAACCACTCCTTCTCATCGAAACCATCTAAGATTGAGTCTAGTGCTGTGAAATATGAGCAACCTATCTACTCGGATGGTCATCTCTATATGTTGTTAGGACAACTTCAGCTGCCCGCTATCAGCCAGACAGCCCTTACCCGTCACGGCAATATTCATGAATGTATAGCGAAGGCGCCTCAGCGGCGCCTTCGCTATACATTTCTCTGTGTTCTAGGTGTCCCGCTACAGCTACCAGTCCCGCCACGGCTGCAATGTACTCATATCCCGGAAGTACTATGGCAACCAATGGACCGGGTTTACGGTTTCAGCGTCAAGTTTGATGCGAAAGTCTACATGGGGACCAGTAGAGACCCCGGAACTCCCTGATCGGGCGATCACCTGGCCCTGCCGGACCTTCTCACCTACCTTCACCGACAGGCGTGAGTTGTGACCATACCAGGTGGTTACCCCCCGCCCGTGATCGATCACAATCCCATAGCCAAAGGCACCCATATAGCCACTGCGAATAACTTTCCCGTTAGCTGCCGCCCGCACGCTAGTCCCAACTGGGACAGCTATGTCGATACCGCCATGAAACTGGCGGTTTTTATATATCGGGTGGACTCTCCAGCCATAAGATGAAGAAATACGGCCTCTCACCGGCCAGGCAAACCGCGGCATATTGGCCTGCCAGCCAGGAATAACGAGCTTCTGACCAGCCCGCAAACGGTTAGGATCAGCCAACCGGTTGGCCTCCGCCAAAGCCGGTACGGATGTGTTGAACTTCTTGGCGATTACTGAAGCACTATCCCCCGGCCTCACCTGATAGACTTGTTCCGGCGGATTATCAGAGACGAGAGACTGCCCACTAGCTGTCACAGTTCTGCCTTGGGGAATAGTCAATTCCCGGCCTATGATGATAATCTCATCAGTCAAATCATTGGCATCCATGATGGCCTCAATGGATACTCCGTAACTACGTGCTAATATGTATAGAGAATCACCCCGTTTTACTCTATGAATTAGAGTAGGGGCCTTCCTTATTTCCTCCCATGTCTGGTTGCCCACAATCCCATCTACCGTTAGCCCCAGGCTCTTTTGGAATGCTCGGACAGCAGCCGCGGTCACCGGGCCGAACTTACCATCAATCGGCAAAGGGTGGCCCCATTCCACCAATCTTTGCTGCAGCTCCCTCACATCACTGCCTGTCATTCCCTGTCTTAGCACCCGGGCAGCCATCGCCATTTCCGGGACTATGCCTCCAAGAACGATGATACACACGAGACATACAACAACGATTCTGGCTAGGTGTACAGATCTTGCCATGATTACCTCCTACAGCAATGAACTTCGGCACCTGGCAACTAAGTTCTTTCTTCATTCTGGTGCCTGTTTCTGCCAGTAGCGAGACTACTTTATTCCCTATTATATCCAACTGGCATGTTTATACGCTCTCAACCTCTGCCAAAAAAGCCCTATGTTAGTAATTCAAAAAGCAATATGGTCGCGGCAATGCCAATTAGACCACCTGCCGCTACCTCTGGCCACCGATGAATGCGAGCCTCTAGGCGGCTCTGAGCCACAAGGCTAGCTAAGATAAAAGCCACCAAGGTGATGGGTCCGCTAGCTCCTAGAAGATGCGCCGAAGTGGCTAGGCCAAAGGCCACTGCTACATGACCACTAGGCATACCTCCTTGTACATGATGATACCCGGCCGATAGCTTGAAAACTACTACACTAGCGACAATCACGCCTATGGGAACGAGTATCAATAAACAGCTGGAATTGGTCCCGATTGTCGGGACCTCCTCCAACCGATCGGCTATCTTATCAAAGAAAAGTAAAAAGCCAATCGCCATAGCCGCCAAAGCAGTTACCAGAACACTGCCGGCAGCTACGTTCTTGGCAATCTTGGCTAAGGGATGGTATTCTTGTGTAATCAGATCGACAACGACCTCGATTGCGGTATTGAGCATTTCAGCCATGATCACCAGGCCTGCTGTCAAGATCAGTACAGCTAGTTCCACTGATGAGAGATGTAAGACATACCCCAGCAGAAAAACTAATACCGCGGTCAGGCAGTGTATGCGCATATTGCGTTGAGTTCTAATAGCATAGAACCACCCTGCTAGGGCATAATTGAAACTCTCCAATAGGGTGCGAGCCCGCATGAACAAAGAGCCCCTTTCTACCGATGCAGCTGTAGTAGGGCCAATATCTGCTCTTCCTTCTCTCTCATCCGGCCCCGCTCTTCTTCGCTGTTATGATCCATCCCCAGAAGGTGTAGGAGACCGTGGGCCAATAAATACCCGACTTCCCGTTCAAGACTGTGCCCATATGCTTCTGACTGCTCCATTGCTTTTTCCAAGGAAATGACGATATCACCTAAAAGCACTGGCTTCTCGGAATCAGACGGTGCCTGCAAGACCACATCTTCTCCTTCACCCATCTCCTCTTGGGCGAAGGAAAGTACATCAGTCGGTTCATCTATGCCCCTGTAGTCCCTATTGAGCTCTCTAATCTGGTCATTGTCACAAAGAACGATACTCACTTCCGGTAAACCTCGCCGGCCTTCTAACTGCCAGCACACCTTGACGACCTCACTCATCATCCCCTGCAATTCTTCCGGAACAGATATTTTGTTTTGCTGATTCAAGATGGCTAGCTCCATCACCCTGTCCTCCATTCTCAACTATCGGCTCTGGGCATATCCGGGTATTCAATCCGATTGTGATAGATGCCTGATAATACCTGGACAAAGGCCTCCGCCACCTTGTCTAGATCTCTTAAAGTCAGATCACTCTCATCTAGTTGGCCATCATTAAGTCGAGATTTGATGATCTTCCTGACCAAACCTTCGATCCGCCCTGGGGTCGGCCGAGACAAAGCTCTTACCGCGGCCTCTACCGAATCCGCCAGCATCACGATGGCAGTTTCCTTGCTCTGAGGCTTAGGGCCCGGGTAACGATAATCGGCTTCATCTACCGAGCCATCCTTTTCGGATTCCAGAGCCTTATGATAGAAAAACTTCACCAAATCGCTGCCATGATGCTGTTTAATGAAATCGGTCAACATAGCCGGCAGCCTATACTGTTTGGCCAGCTCTACCCCCTCTTTCACGTGGGAGGTAATAATCAACGTACTCAGAGAAGGAGAGATCCGATCATGAGGGTTGTCCCCACCTAACTGGTTCTCAACAAAGAAATACGGGCGCCTTACTTTCCCCACATCATGGTAAGCAGCCCCCACCCTGGCCAGCAAACCATCGGCATTCACGGCTTCTGCAGCCGCCTCTGCTAGATTGCCCACAATAATACTGTGATGATACGTCCCCGGTGCTTCCAGGAGTAATCTCCGTAACAATGGCTGGTTGGGATTGGACAATTCCAGCAATTTGATGGATGACGTAATCCCAAAGAGATTCTCTAAGTAAGGCAAGAAGCCAATGGTGAAGATCGCACAGATAATGCCATTGCTCAAACCTAGGTATGAGTTTTTGGCGAGAAACATGTCATCATTGATAAAGGCAAAAGCCATCATGGTCGCGAAGTTGGCCACACCAACTATAAATCCTACCCTGGTCACATCTGATCGCTGAGTGACCTTGCCCAGACTCAGAACCGAAGTTATGCCCCCAATCAGGGCTACGGCAACACATTTTAGTTCTCCGCCGGTAACTAACCCCACTACGACAGCCAAAACAACCGTGATCAGGATAGCCAAACGCGAGTCCAAAAGCAATGTGATCAACATAGCTCCAAAAGCTATGGGCATCAAATATCCTGTTCCCTGCCATGGAATGAGGCTCAAAACCTTGATGACAAAAACCACGATAATCACAATCAGACCGAGAAGTGCTAGCAAGCCCTCATCTGCGATGATCTCACGCTCATACTGCCAGAGAAAAACTCCCACCAAAGCCAATAAGATCAAGACTACCCAGGCGACTCCAAACATCCGCCCATAATTGGCCGTGCGTTTCTGCAGCCCCAGATCCTTCAAAATCTGCAGCTTCTCCCGGGTAATCACATCACCCTTTCGCACCACGATTTCACCCTGCAGCACCATCACAGGGGCAACCGCTTGAGACGCTTCCCGCCTAACCGATTCCAATCTCCCCGTATCGAGCACCAGATTCGGGCGGATCACATTCTTCACAATACTAGCCACAGTCTCTTGAGCAGGCTCCGGCAGATCATATTCGGCCACCTGCTGACGCATTTTTTCCACCATCTCATTGCGGTTCTCTTGAGTGATCCGGTTATTGCGCAGCATTTTAATGGCCAAAGTCTTGGCTGCCTGCTCCATAGCCACAAATGTGTCCACTGAAGCACCCAACAGAGTCTCTGCCGAATGCTTGTCCACCTCTAGGTCAACTTCCTGGCGCAGGGAGGTCTGCAGCTCAGTCGCCCGTTGATTGAGACTCGCCATCGGGGTCTGAGGAATCATCTCCGGGGGTACACCCGGAGCCGCTATCTCCTGACGAACCCTGAGACTATCAGCCTTTTCAAAAACAAAGGCCAACTTCTCCTCAGCACTCACAACTATCTTGTCATTAATCATATAGTTATCCGGATTGGCGTGGGCTTTCTCCAAGGCTGTACTAATCGCCTCATTGCGCATCTGTTCCGTCTCGTAACGGTTCTCAATAGTACGGGGTGCTTCAATGTCTCTAGGGCTAACTTGTCCTACCTTGAGATCATACTGTAATGGCACCAGATTGGCCATCAGGATGCCCATCAGGGTAAGGAAAATCGCTGCAGCCAGCAAACACTGCCTGACTCCGGCCTTCTGCCAAATCTCCCGAGTTCGCTCAACCAGCCAGTCTACCGCTGCCCGTAGTTTGTTCTCTTCAACCATAAGGTAAGCCACCACTCTCGCTTCCGGATATTAGCCAAGCCTTCTCCTACCCGAGCTCTCGCTGTTTCTCTTGCTCGAAATGTTCATAAGCGCGAATAATGCGCTGAACTAAATGATGCCGCACCACATCTGCTTCACCGAGCTCCACAATGCTGATCCCTTCGGTGTTCCGTAAGACCTGGCGTGCCTGCTGTAAGCCAGAGCAAACGCCTTTGGGTAGGTCAATCTGGGTAATATCACCGGTTATTACCATGCGAGATCCAAAACCCATCCGGGTCAAGAACATCTTCATCTGTTCTGGGGTGGTATTCTGCGCTTCATCTAGGATAATGAATGAGTCATCGAGAGTCCTGCCTCTCATATAAGCGAGAGGCGCCACCTCAATGGCCCCTCTTTCCAAGTATTTGCGAAAGACCTCCACCCCGAGAATATCATATAAAGCATCATATAAAGGGCGCAGATACGGATCAACCTTTTCCTGTAGATCCCCAGGTAGAAAACCGAGACGCTCCCCGGCCTCAACCGCCGGGCGAGTCAAGATAATGCGGCCGACCTCCCGATTTCTCAGCGCGGCTACGGCCATAGCCATGGCTAGATAAGTCTTGCCTGTTCCAGCCGGGCCGATCCCAAAAACGATCAGGTATTGCCGCATCGCGTCAACATAACGTTTCTGCCCCAGAGTTCTTGGCGTAATCTTTTTTCCTTGAGAGGTTACCTGCACCACATCAGCGTGCAACCGCCGCAGCTGACCATTCTTTCCAGCTTCCATTAGCTGTACGGCATATCTAACTTCCTGAGCTGTAAGAGCCCGTTGCTCCGCCACCTCAATCAGGTCAGCCAAGACCATCTGAGCCTGACGTACTGCTCCCTTCTCCCCCGTAATACCGATTACGTTGCCCCTTGGCACCAGCCTGACATCCAGCTCCTCCGCCAGGACCTTAAGATTCTCATCTCGGTGACCAAAGAGAGCTAACGCAACCGCATTATCTTCTATGGCAAATTTCCCCTCTACCAGGATTGCACTCAAATTTATGGCTTCCCTCCCACATCCCGTTCATTTTCCACCGGATAGTGCTCGGAATACACCGATCTCTTCATGGACTTCCACAACTCGTCTGGCCCGCACCAGTATGTCTCCATTATGCTCTTCTGTACCGATATCCACTTCTTCGGAGAGAATCTCCACTCCCGGTGTTAGTTTAGCCTCAATTACCTCCCAAGATTGGCGTAAGGCCACTTCCTTAGCTATTTCCAGATCGGTTTCTATTTTCTCTATCTCTAGCTCATGATACTCAGTAGTGAGCAGCCCAATAGGCAGTTCCCAGTTAAATCGCAACCATGTTGGTCGCTTGACTCTCTTCTCTTCTTCATATATAGGAAAAGGTGGCGACAAGACCCCCCAATCCCAGTGCCACGGCCCCACCAGTAATCGATTGCTTGTACACATCTCACCAGTTCGCCGGGGTATGTGGCGCACTAGACCAGCCTCTCCGAAACCCCTATACCAGACTCGGCCCTTAACTACACCTGCCGCCCTCAGATATCCATTACCTACGCTTTGTCCCATAGACCCGTAGCCGCCTAGGCTACCATCAATCAGCACCTGGCCCTCTGTTACCGTTTCGCCCTCTTCTACCAGTACTCTGCCGACAAAGGGAATGATCTGGGTTACCAGTGCATTCTTACCGGCCACGATATCCCCAGGGACTCTTTGGTCTACCGGCACCTCGACCTTCTCCACAATGGTGAGTTCTAGTAATGTACCTCGCAAACTCACCCCTACCCAGGCGAGTTGAGGTAGATTGAGCATGAGATACTTTTCTAGTTCTCTGGAATCGATCGCCTTTCGCCAGACCCCTGGCCTCACCCCAGCCTCTTTGAGAACCTCGTGAATGAGAGCTTGATCTAGTTGCTGAAGACCGTGCACCTGAACAAACCATATAACTGATGACAACAAATATATGCATAAGAGGCTCAATAGTGCACCGACCAATAAAGCGAAACGCTGGCTCACCTTTCGCCATAGGAAAGGAAGGCCAATTCTTTGCCGAATCTGGATAGTCACAGGTATTGAGTAAATTGCTTGCCGCAATCGAGTAGAATCGAGTGCACGCATTCTTGCGATCAGAAGTTCTCGGCTAAGACGTTGTACATCCCACAAATAAATGCCTTGATGGGATGCACGATTAAGAAACTCCTCTATGCCTCTACCTTTGACCTTGATTATAACATACCCCTGATAATAAGACCACAGATCTCTAATGAGCAAAGCGGCTCACCCCCTGAACCGAACGAACTCAATACTCGCGATGCTGCCGGTGATCCTCATTTCACTGGAAAACAGAGAATCGATCTTCAGATTCCTGCCGGTGATCAGAGTTTCGCCCTGCTGAGTTCGAATACGGATTCTTTCCGGCTCATAGGTAAGAATACCCTTGTGATTCTCCATCAAGAGCTGTGCATTCCCCGTAACAGTTATGCGAGTCAGATCTAATACCACATCCTCCGGCAGCTCAAAAGCACTCGCCAGATTCTGCAGCAACCGGGCTTTCGTCGTTTTGGGCATAGCATTCCCTCCACCTACCTGTAACATCTCTTCATGCTTATGCACAACGGATCCCATTAAGTACGGACACACAAATGCCACCATCTTCTAAATCAGATGGTGGCATGTATCGAATTGCTTATCTGGCACTATAACACTTAATGACTCATAGCTATCGCATCCCCATTGGCCGATAAGGCCTTAGTGCACGGGGCTTGTTCAAGACTTCAGCCAGGATCACTGCCTTACGCCATTCACTCGCTGTGGCCACCCGATAAGGGGACCTAGCCTTGCCTGCAGCTGCTTGTCGTTCAGAGGGTTGCTTCATTCGGTGTAGTGCATAGCTATCTTCCTCCCGATCCAGCCCTTCATCAATAGCTGAGGGACCTAAGGATTCTATAGCTGTCACCTGCTGTTCTACAGCTGGATCTAAACTGGACACCTCGGCTGCCTCTGGTGCAAGCTCATCACTTCTTGGTTGAACCTCTCTTAGTGCTCTCTCCCCTGTTATCGGCTGCTGCATTTCCGATGGAAAAGGCGGGATACCTATGACTACTACTTCGCGGGGCTTACCCGCCGTCTTCTGCGCGGGTCTGACTTGCTGCTCACCACGCTCAGCCTGATCGGTAGGCATCGCAGGCTCATCGAGTATCGGCCCTTGCTGGAGTCGCTTGAGCACAGCCCCGACCACTGATGCAACCAAATAAAGGACAACGATAGTACTGATGAGACCTTCCACATCATCACCTCAATGTCTATGCATTATCCTCTTCATCCGTATCAGAGTGTTCCACGGCTTCCTCTGTCTCCCGGGCAATAGATTCCCTCATGTCCGTATCAGCCAACAGATTTCGCATGGTGTAATAGTCCATTACACCCATCCGTCCTTGCTTTAGCGCTTCCGCTAGAGCTAGAGGTACCTCGGCTTCGGCTTCCACTACCCGTGCCCTCATTTCCTCTACCTTAGCCCTCATTTCCTGCTCTAAGGCTTGAGCAGCGAAACGCCGTTCCGCAGCTTTAGCCTGAGCAATGTGCTTGTCGGCCTCTGCTTGATCCATCTGCAAGCGAGCACCGATGTTGCGGCCCACATCCACATCGGCGATATCAATGGACAAGATCTCGAAAGCCGTCCCAGCATCAAGTCCCTTATTCAACACCGTGCTGGAAATCCGATCCGGATTCTCCAGTACATCAGCGTGACTCTCTGAGGAGCCTACTGTAGTTACAATCCCTTCACCCACTCGAGCAATAATCGTCGGCTCCCCTGCGCCTCCCACCAAGCGTTCGATATTGGCTCTTACTGTCACTCTGGCTTTAGCCTTGAGCTCTATACCGTCTTTGGCCACCGCGGCGATAACCGGGGTTTCAATCACTTTGGGATTGACACTCATCTGGACTGCCTCCAGCACATTACGGCCGGCTAGGTCGATTGCCGCTGCTCGTTCAAAGGTAAGAGCGATCTCAGCTCTATGGGCTGCTATCAGTGCATCTACAACCCGATCAACATTACCCCCAGCCAAATAGTGAGCTTCTAGTTTATCTATGCTCACATCAATACCTGCCTTCAAGGCCTTAATCAGGGGCATGATGATGCGATGGGGCGGTACGCGCCGCAGCCGCATACCGATCAATGTGACGATGCTCACCTTGACCCCCGCAGCCAGGGCGGAGATCCATAGGCCAATGGGAATGAAATTGAGTATGACCAGCACCAAGATGACAATAAAGATAATTGGTAACCAAGCGAAAAGCATCATTAAGGGGGGTTCCATCTACCCCATTTAAGAGTAGACGACCCCGTCACCTCCTTATTTGTTTATCCGGATTCATCGCTGGGCCCTAACAGCCTCACAACAATGCGATTTCCTTCAACACTGATTACTTGTACAGGCATATCTCTAGGGATAAACCCCCCCTCTGTCACCGCGTCAACTCTGTGACCGTCAATCTCAATAATCCCTGAGGGCCGAAGAGGTGTCAGCGTCTTACCTGTTTTACCTGATAAATCTACCCGACGCAATGAGGGTGGAGTATGCCCTTCTTCTTGGCCTATTCTAGTACTTAGAACCAAGCGCTGCCAGGCACTACTGCGTCTAAAATACTTCCAGCCGAAAGCTACTACCAATACGGTTGCTCCCAAAGCAATGCCCAAACTGACGAGCCCCGCCTCAGCCGTGGCATAGCTGAGTACAATACTGGCAAAAACAGCACCTAAACCCATGATCCCGGCAAAACCGAATCCGGGTATAAGAAAAACCTCTACCAGAAGCAATATAAGCCCTATTACAAACAAGAGAACGACTTCCCAACCAGCCAGGCCAATGACCATGCGTCCACCGAAAAATAGGGCCAGGCTGACGATACCCACCGTACCAGGTATACCGAAACCAGGGGTTACTATTTCCAGAATTAGCCCGGCAAATCCTAGAATCAGCAGTAAAGAACTGACTACTGGCTGAGTCAAGAAACCTGCAGTCCTCTCTGCCCAGGTAGACTGCAGCTCTTGAATACCCTGAGTGCTGTATCCTAGTCGCTGCAGCGCTTCCTCGCGACTAGATGCAATAAAATCGATGAAGTTGATCTCTTCCGCCTTATTCGCACTCAGGGTCAGAATCTTGCCTACTTGGACTAATCCGTCTATAGCGATATCCTTGTCTACCATTGCCGCTGCCACTTCGGGATTCCGTCCCCGCCCTTGGGCTGTGGCTTCAAATTCTGCCCGTACAGCAGAAATCGTTTTCTCCTCGGCTGGGCGCGGCTCAGCAGCACCGATACTGGCCCCCGGCGCCATGACCAAGTGTTCAGAAGCCATGGCTATCAAAGCACCGGCCGACCAAGCACGCTCCGTTACAAAAGCAATCACCGGTACCCGCGTACCCAATAGCGCATCTCGAATTTCGGTGGCAGCATCAACCCGTCCGCCGAAGGTATTGATCTCCAGCAAAATGGCGGCAGCGTTCTGCGCCTCAGCTTCATCGACAGCTCGACGAACAAAACCGGCTAGGCCCCACTCAATCGTACCGCGAATCGGAACTACCCAAACCCCATTACTAGCGGCCACTGAAACACCCGGCCCCCATAAGCCCATGAGCAGCCAGACAACAATACTGCCAGCCACTAACCTCCCAAGCCTGGGGTAATTGATTCCCACCGCCATTTATCTTCCCCCTGTCTCTATATATATTAAACATTGCCCTCCGGCTCTCATCTTCCTGCTAAGAAGTCTACCCCAAACAAAGAATAGGTAGAAGTCAAAACAACAATCCACATTGTATGCAAAGCATTATGGTATCTAAATGAAAAACCCGTTGCCATGTGACAACGGGCTGAAGCCATGCTGCTTACCGATAGCGATTCTTCCTCTTTCGGGCCGCTTCAGACTTCTTCTTACGCCTAACACTCGGTTTCTCGTAATGCTCATGTTTACGCGCCTCGGCCATGATTCCCGACCTACGGCACTGCCTCTTAAACCGGCGCAGCGCTCTATCGAGGGATTCATCCTTGCCAACTCTGACTTGCGCCAACGATTTTCCCTCCCTCCGCCGCTAACAATAGCCCGCGCCTGCGCCTGGAGTCAACCTTATGGTCTCGAATATCCATCAATATCAGGTCTCCCTGCAACAGATGCGAAGGTACGAATTCAGTCCCATTATACCTGCTCACTGACATGCATGTCAACTCTAGCCTGGGGGCCAACCAAAGCTCCTGCCACCCATAAGATGGAAATGAACATGGAAAACACTTTGGGACGCACTTTCTCGGCAATTAACTACCACTCGGTACCCTTGCTCTGCGATACCTTCCTTTTCTGCCAAATCTTTGATGACCAAATGAATATGACCCATGAGTTCCTGATCCGTTGCTTCTAGATCGGCAACAGTGGGGATGTGCTTTTTGGGAATGACGAGAATATGCACTGGCGCTTGAGGACTTATGTCCCTAAAGGCTAAGACCATATCATCTTCGTAAACTATGTCACTGGGAATCTCCTGCGAAATAATCCGGCAAAATAGGCAATCAACGCCCATGCTGATCACACCTCCTTAGGCGATGCACATCACGCTTGTCCCGGTAGCTCTTCCACCACTTTCCCCCAAATCCCTTCTTCGTCGGCACCCTTGATCTTCACCATCTGAATATCACCGGGTTCTCCTTGTGTGCGATAGGCCTTGACTTTCACATAGGTGGGGGTGTGGCCTTCCCACAACTCCCCTTTGTCATCGATCAAGGGCTCTTCCCACAAGACCTCTACATCGCGGCCAATATGTCGTTGATGAAAGGCCAAGCTCAGCTCCTGGCCAAGCTGAATCATCTGATGGCTGCGCTGCTTCTTCGTACGTGCCGGGATTTGCTCAGGAAAAGTCGCGGCCGGCGTACCCCGCCGCGGTGAGTACCGAAAAACATGGAGCCTTGTAAAACCCATCTCTCGCACAAAACCCAGTGCCGCTTGAAACTGGCCTGCGGTCTCGCCTGGGAACCCAACAATAATATCTGTCGTAATCGCCACGTCAGGCAGCTGCTCTCTCACTCTCTCGATCACAGTGCGGTATTCTTGTAGCGTATATGGACGCCGCATGCGGCGAAGCACCTGATCATCTGCTGCCTGTAAGGGTATATGCAGATGGGGGCAGGCCTTGGGATGATACCTCATGGTATGAATCAACTGATCATCGATCTCAGGTGAGTCCACTGATCCCAGCCGGATGCGGGCTAGGTTCTCAATACTATGAAGTGCCTGAATAACAGCAGCTAGGTTGGAGCGGGGCCTAAGGTCTTGGCCATAGGCTCCCAGATGGATGCCAGTCAAGACAATCTCTCGAAACCCCTGCTCAACGAGGCGCTGAGCCTCGGCAACAATAGCCCCTAAGCTCCGGCTGCGGCTCGGCCCCCGAGCGTAGGGAATCTTGCAGTAGGTACAAAATTGATTACACCCTTCCTGTATCTTCATGGTGGCACGGGTGCGGCCGGTAAACTCAGTCACTGGCAGTTCCTCAAACTCTCTGGCCTGAAAAATATCTCCTACCAGAACTTGCGGTCGCTGCCCTGCTGCGATCTCTTCCACCAAATCCACGAGCCGGCCCCGATCTTGATTACCAATCACTAAGTCCACCCCATCCATCCCCATAATCTCACCAGGAGATGTCTGGGCATAGCACCCCGTGACCACCACAAGAGCCTGAGCGTTTCCACGGATGGCCCGATTGATTGCTTGGCGAGACTTGCGCTCACCATTACCGGTGACCGTGCATGTATTGATCACATATACATCAGCCGGTTCCGAGAAGTCTACAATAGAGTAATCGCGCTGGCGAAACAGCTCCATGAGCGACTGAGTGTCATACTGGTTAAGCTTACAGCCTAAAGTTTGGAAAGCTACCGTCTTCTGGGGCATCCCCATAGGTTCCTCCTGAACTAGATGAACTTTCAGCATTTGACCCAGCACCTCTTATATACGAGGCTCCATATAGCAAATATCGCCCCATATATAATCTCCCGAAACATACAAAAAGCCATAGGAACCCATGGGCATCATCCGCCGGTCTGTTGGTGACCCAGGGTTGAAAAGAAGGGTATCTCCGTGCCATTCGTTATAAGGTCTATGGCTGTGGCCGAAAACGATGCAGTGTACACCGGAAAAGGCCTGCGCGGCCCGGGCGACAGTGCCATAACCGGCTCCATCGCCATGGATGAGGCCGATCCTAACCTCCCCGAGCTCGATTATCCGCCGCCTTTCTAGCCTTTGACGAACTTCAGCACCATCCATATTACCGTAGACCGCCTCTACCGGTGCCAAGGTGGAAAGCTCTCGGATCACAGTCCAATCCATGATATCCCCAGCATGCAAAATCAAATCAACACCGGCAAAAGCTGTGAAGATCTCAGCTGGCAAATAACGAGCCCGCATGGGGATGTGCGTATCAGACAGTACTCCAATTCGAAAATCTACCTTAATCTTGACGTGCCTCCTTTGGCCTTGCTGAACCAATCCAAATCAAGGAGTAGCCATTAGCCCAGATCGCCGCTTTCATACAAGACGAGTGCTGCAGCGACGATGCCGGCGGTCTCTGTGCGCAAAATGCGTGCCCCCAAACTAACGGCGATTATTCCCATAGCCCCTGCTTCCCCTGCTTCTCTTTCGCTCCAGCCCCCCTCGGGGCCGATAAACAACCAGATCTCTAGAGAGCTACCTACCTGTCTTAGGTCTGGATTCACAGATAAGACTTCTCGCAAGCCCTGGCCGGAGAATGTTTCCCAAGGGAATAACCCCAACCGTCCCTGGCCTTTTTCCGAATACATAGCTAAGCATTCCCGCCAGGACATAGGGTGATAAACTGTAGGTACGATCGTCCGTCGACTCTGTTTGGCTGCTTCCTTGGCTATGCGCTGCCATCTAGCTACTCGGCGTTGGGCCTTAGCTCTACTCAATTCCACAACAGTGCGCTCTGTAAATACCGGCAGGAATTCACATATACCCAATTCTGTGCCTTTTTGGATGATCAGATCCATCTTATCCGCCTTCGGAATCCCCTGTACCAGGGTAATCTTCACCCGCGGTTCCACTAGGCTGTTTACTATGGCAGTAATCTGAGCCATGGCCATCTCGGGACCGACTTCCTGTAAGACGGCTCGGTATTCTTGGCCTGATCCGTCACAGACTGTAATCGGAGAGCCCGGCCCTAGACGCAGTACCCGTGCCAAATGGACCAGCTCTTCCCCACTGATCGTGACACTGTCCCCCATGATCTGGTCAGGCTCAACGAAAAACCTTGACATTATTTTCTACTCCCCAAACAAACCCAATCATTACCAGCTGATTCATCGACTAAGGTAAGGCCACTAGCCTCTAGAGCTTGGACTACTTCATCGCGCCGCTCACCGATAATCCCACCGGCGATAAAGTATCCTCCCTCTACCAGTCTATCCACCACACCTGGCAATATCTCCAAAATGACATCCGCAATAATATTGGCTATGATCAGGTCAGCCTGGCCAGTAATGGAATCTACCGACCCCATCTGTACCGCCACCTTCGCTTGCATGCCATTGCGGGCCACATTCTCCCGGGCCACTGCTATGGCCACTGGGTCTAGGTCACAGGCGATTACCGCTTCTGCACCGAGCTTGGCCGCGGCCAAAGCTAGAATACCAGACCCGGTACCGATATCATAGATGAGGCACCCGGGCCAGATCCATTTTTCCAACTGTATTAAGCATAGACGAGTGGTCTCATGTTCCCCTGTGCCAAAGGCCATACCGGGGTCAAGTTCAAGCACGATATCCCCAGTGCTTGCAGAATACGGTTCCCAGGTGGGCTTGATTACCACTCGCTCTCCTATTCTCTGAATATGATAGAACTCTTTCCAGCTATTGGCCCAATCAGATTCGGTCAGTAACGTGGTGGAAACCAAAGCCGGGGCAGGGTTGAGTCCCATTTGCTCCAGATCCAATACTCGCTCCACAATAGATGCAATCGCGTTTCCCTGCCTCAAATCCCCGGCTAGATAGGCGATCACGTTTGTGGGCGCATCGGGTGATACCGATTCCACCACGGGATAAAGCTCTCCATATTCAGTGGATTCAGCTGCTTCCTGCCAGACTCGCGGGTCCTCGATCTCGACACCACCCGCTCCCATAGTCATGAGCATATCAGCCACAGCCTCTACAGCTTCCGAACTAGTCGCAACCGTGATTTTCGTCCAATACCCTGCCGAGCTTTCTGCCATCATCTATTCGCCATCCTTGCAGTTAGATTGAGCCACCAAAAGCAAGATCAAGCAAGGTACTCATCGATCTCTCAGAAAACCTGGCTCTAAGCGATTTAGCGGCCTAGCGCCCCAGACCATCAAAAGCTTCTTTTACCCGCCCCAGGAAACCTTTTTCCTGAGCGGGCCGGACTGATTCCCCCACACTCTCACCCCACTGGCGGAGAGCTTCCTTTTGTTTAGTTGTCAAGTTCCTGGGAGTATAGACCTCAACTATCACATGCTGATCGCCCCGCCCATACCCACGCAAGTTGACTATACCCTTGCCCTTGATTCGGAAGGAAGTCCCGGTCTGCGTGCCTTCAGGGATGCGCAGTCTCACCTTACCTTCCAAGGTAGGAACCTCGATCTCATCACCAAGGGTTGCCTGTACGAAACTGATAGGCACCTTACAGAAGACATCACTACCTTGTCGCGTGAAGAACTCATGGGGTCGCACTGTAATGAAGACATACAAATCACCAGGGGGCCCTCCCCTAGTTCCAGCTTCCCCTTCTCCAGGTACCCGCAAACGAAATCCGTTATCTATTCCGGCGGGAACCTTCACACTAATCTTGCGCACTCGCCGTACCTGCCCCTGTCCACCACACTCTTTACACCTGGTTTCAACGGTTTTGCCTTCACCACCACAGCGCGGGCAGGGCCTGACATTGACAAATCGGCCAAAAGCACTCTGCTGTACTTGCTGCACCTGCCCAGTACCATTGCACTCAGTACAGGTGTGAATGGGTGTTCCCGGTTCTGCCTGGTTGCCATGGCAATGGGGACAAGTCTCGGTGCGAGGTACCTCGACTTCGGTCTCTAAGCCAAAAGCTGCCTCTTCGAAACTGATATCCAGATCGAAGCGAATATCGGCACCTCTTTGGGGACCCTGTCGACGCTGCCGCCCCAGGCCGCCACCAAAGAACATATCAAAAATATCGCCAAAACCCTCAAAATCACCGAAACCACCAAAGTCTCCAAAGCCACCGGCACCGTTTGCTCCTTCAAAGGCTGCATGACCAAACTGATCATATTGCTGCCGCAGTTTTTCATCACCGAGCACGCGGTAAGCTTCACTAGCTTCTTTGAATTTCTCCTCAGCATCAGGGTCATCCTGGTTCACATCAGGGTGGTACTTGTGAGCAAGGCGACGGTATGCCTTCTTGATCTCGGCCTCTGAGGCGTCCCTATCCACCCCCAAAACCTCATAGTAATCTCGCTTGGCCATAACTGCACCGCCTTCTCCTGTGAGTCCATAAAAAGATTCGCATACCCCGTAATCTGTACTCTATCACAGAAAAGTGACCTGTGGCAAACGGCGGCGGCTTACGCCACCGCCCCAGGGTTTTACACAGGTCGGCTTTGACGATTGAGACTCTGATCAGATCCATCAATCACAGTCTCTATCTACCTCAAGCAGGTATTACTGCTGCTTCTCTTGTTCATCATCATCTACTACTTCGTAATCAGCATCTACGACCTTTTCTTCTCCCGCGGCACCCTCTGCAGCTCCGCCTGGGGCCGTCCCATCACCACCGGGGTTAGCCTGGGCATACATTCTAGATGTAACTGTATGCAAAGAAGCGCTCAAAGCCTCCATCTTATCTTTGATAGCCTGTAGGTCATCACCCTGCTTGATCTGGGACAACTCTGTCTTAGCTGCCTCGATCTTGGCTTTTTCGTCACTGCTAACCTTATCTCCCAGATCCTTGAGGGTCTTATCTACAGTATAGATCAACTGCTCTGCTTGATTCTTCGCCTCTACTAGTTCTCTGCGTTGCTTGTCTTCCTCGGCATGGGATTCAGCTTCGTGTACCATCTTCTCAATCTCACTATCCGATAGGCCACCGGAGGAAGTAATAATAATCCGCTGTTCCTTACCAGTCCCTAAGTCTTTGGCAGAGACATTGACAATACCATTGACGTCAATGTCAAAAGTAACCTCGATCTGGGGAATTCCCCGTGGAGCCGGTGGAATTCCGGTTAACTGAAAGCGCCCCAAAGTCACGTTATCTGCTGCCATGGGTCGCTCACCCTGGAGTACGTGAATATCTACTGCTGTCTGGTTATCAGCCGCTGTAGTAAAAACCTGTGCCTTACTGGTAGGAATAGTAGTATTCCTTTCAATCAGACGGGTCATGACACCACCGAGGGTCTCAATCCCCAGTGACAAGGGCGTCACATCCAGCAGTACAATATCCTTGACTTCACCGGCCAACACACCGGCCTGGATAGCCGCGCCGATGGCTACACATTCATCAGGGTTTACTCCTTTGAATGGCTCTTTGCCTAGTTTCTTTCTAATGGCTTCCTGTACAGCCGGTATTCGGGTAGAACCACCCACTAAGATCACTTTATCGATCTCATGGGGCTGCAGCCCGGCGTCGTCCAATGCCCGCTGTGTAGGCGTCATGGTGGCTTCCACCAAATCAGCAGTCAATTCATTGAACTTCGCTCTGGTAAGATTGATGTCCAGATGCAAAGGCCCATCTTCTCCGGCACTGATGAAAGGCAAATTGATATTGGTGGTCTGGAGACCGGATAGTTCAACCTTGGCTTTTTCAGCAGCCTCTCTGAGTCGCTGCATAGCCATGCGGTCTTTGCTTAGGTCCACCCCGGTCTGTTGTCTGAACTGAGTGACTAGATGTTGGGCAACCCGTTCATCAAAATCGTCACCACCCAACCGGTTGTTACCACTAGTAGCCAATACCTCAAAGACCCCATCCCCTACTTCCAGGATGGAGACATCAAAGGTACCGCCTCCCAGGTCAAAGACCAACAATTTCTGATCTTCATCTTTATCAAGCCCATAGGCCAAAGAGGCCGCCGTGGGCTCATTGATAATCCGTAGAACATCTAGCCCGGCAATTGTGCCGGCATCTTTAGTGGCTTGCCGCTGGGCATCAGTAAAATAGGCAGGGACAGTGATTACGGCTTGAGTGACTTCCTCCCCCAAGTAGTTTTCTGCTTCTTCCTTGAGTTTCTGCAAAACCATAGCAGATATCTGCTCAGGTGTATATACTTTACCATCAATAGTTGCTCTATAATCGGTGCCCATCCGACGCTTAACCGAAAGGATTGTCCGCTCAGGATTGGTCACCGCCTGGCGTTTGGCCACCTGTCCTACCAACCGCTCACCTTTTTTCGAAAATGCCACGACAGACGCAGTCGTCCGGCTTCCTTCCGCATTAGGAATAACTACCGGCTCTCCGCCCTCCATCGCCGCTACTACAGAGTTAGTTGTACCCAGATCAATACCAACAACTTTACCCATATATCTTCCTCCTCGTCTATGGCCAATAGGCTCTCGCCAGGCACCGAAATCTAATTGACTTTCGCAACCTTAACAACTGCAGCCCTCAGTACTCGTTCACGGAAACTATACCCCTTCTGCAATTCCTGTATCACCTGATTATCCAACTCGGGGTTGTCAACCGTTTCTACCATAGCGGCGGCGTGGATAGTGGGATCAAAGCCTTGACCCACTGCCTCGATGGGCTCTAGTCCCTCTTTTCCTAGAATGTCGACAAACTGTCTGTAGACTAATTCCACACCCTCTCTGATGGAATCACCACTAACATCACCCTGAACCGCCAATGCTCGATCTAGATTATCCAATACCGGTAAGAGTTGCTTGATCAACTCTTCATTGGCTCGAGTAATGCCTTCCTGTAATTCCTTCCGATTGCGCCGGCGGAAATTATCAAAATCGGCCTTGAGCCGCAAAAACTTTTCATGCAATTCCTTTTCCCTCTCCTGCAGACGCGCTACCTCTGCTTGGAGAGCTTCCGGCTCCAGTTGTTCGACCCCATCCTCCCATGCCTCTGCTGCCTGCGAACCGTTGTCGGATTCAACCCTGCAGCCCTCCTCACCCGGATGCCTAGTCTCAGCCTGAGCCTCGCTTTGTGGGTGAGACTTGGCATCTTGCTGATCCTGGGAGTCTGCTGTCTCCATCTCTTTTGCTTGACAGCTGCAATCATGGCAGCTGCATCGGTTGCCACTGACCCGTTTTTCGGGTGACTCCTGGTGGTTTTTCATGAAAAGCGGCGCGGAGAACCCCAAACCGGGGCGCACGCGCCTTCTCTCCTTTCTCCCTATTGACCGGATACTACTTGGTAACCGTGCCTGCTGTAATGGTCACTAGTGACGCCGGGAGTCTGACAGCAGGGCACTAAGGCTATATGCGATACCCTCGACTACGGACACCACCCGCTCATAATCCATCCGGGTAGGACCGATAACACCTATACTCCCAATTACCTGACCATCTAGCTCATATGATGCTGTCACTAGACTGCAGTCCTGAAACCCTTCGTGTAGATTCTCGCTGCCGATAATAACTTGCATCCCGGAACGGCCTAGAGCTTCATTCAGAATCCGCCAAAGTACTCTCTCATCATCAAGGACATTGAGCAGTACCTTGACTTTGCTGAGATCCCTAAACTCCGGTTGACTGAGAAGATGGATAGTGCCATCTAGGAAGACCTGTTCTTTCTTAATACTTTTCAGGCCCTTGGCTAGAAGGTTTAGGGCCTCTGACATCAAGGCTTCATCTGTAACCTCTTCCCGCATCTCGCCTACTAGAGAGCTCCCAACCTCAGCTAACATGATGCCTGATAGCCTCTGTTCGAAAAAGTAGTTCATCCTGGCTATTTCCTGAGACCGTAATGGTCGAGATGTCTCGACAATGCGGCTTTGAGTAAACCCTGGGTCTACTACTAGTACAAGCAAGACATTCAACTCATCCAAAGGAATGAGCTGTAGACAACGAATAGTCCCATGAGTAATACTCGGTGCTACTATGACTGAGGTATACTGACTCAAAAGGGATAGCACCCGAACACTCTCATGGACAATATCCTCCATTTGTCGGTGCCCATACAAAGCAGTGTGAATCTGCCGAACATCCTCCTCGGACAGCTCTTGAGGATTCATCAATGTATCAACAAAGAATCGATAGCCCTTTTCTGATGGAATCCGGCCCGCTGATGTATGTGGTTGCTCGAGATATCCATCTTCTTCAAGATCAGCCATCTCGTTGCGTATGGTCGCCGGGCTAACCCCCAGGCCATACCGGCGGGCGATGGTTCGAGAACCGACCGGTTCGGCAGTGCTAATATAGTCGTGTGTGACAGCCTTCAGTATCCGTCTCTTTCTCTCATCTAACGGCATAATCAACACCACCTTTTTGTTAGCACTCACTTCGACGGAGTGCTAACATACCCATATTAAAAATAGCATTCGACACCGTTTTTGTCAAGATGATCCGACAAAAGCGCTTTGCACCTGGTTGGCCAAAAGCAGCCCCCGAGCCGTTAAACGCAAACGTCCTCGGACAAGTTCTACTAAGCCTTGGCGCAAAAGGACATTGAGCTCTTCCTCCCATATCTCCCAAACAGATATTCCAAACCGGGCCTGCAGCTCTGCCAACGAGACCCCTTCAGCTAAGCGCAGCCCCAACATCACTGTCTCTCCCAGTTGACCACGCACGTCGAGTACCTCTGTCGAGGATTCCGGGAGCTTGCCGTTGGCTATCCATTGAGTATATTGCCCAAGATGAGCGGTATTGCCCCATCGCCTCTGTCCCCAATATGAAAAAGCCGCAACTCCCAGACCCAGATACCACCGGTTTTGCCAGTAGATCTGATTGTGTCGCGACTTGAATCCTGGTAGAGCGTAGTTCGAAATCTCGTAATGGACATAGCCTCTGCCGGAAAGGTATGTCTGTGTCCATTCCATCATCTCGATGACTAGATCCTCAGAAGGAACCTCGAGCTTGCCTTCATCATATAGACAACCATATCTCGTGCCAGGCTCAATGGTCAACTCATAGCAAGAAATATGTGTGGGCTGTAAATCAACAGCCCGGATGAGGGAGTCCTGCCACTGATCTAAACTCTGCCCTGGTAAGGCAAACATCAAATCAAAACTTAGATTCGCTAGACCTACGCGTTGGGCAATTTCAACAGTCCGGTAGACGTCTCGGACAGAATGGATCCTATCCAACCGCACCAAAAGCTGATCATCAAGGCTTTGTACCCCCATGCTCAGGCGGTTTATCCCTAACCGATGCCAAGCTGCCCCATCCTGCTCGGAAATGGTGCCGGGGTTGATTTCCAGAGTTACCTCTGCATCTGGGGTTATAGGAAAGCTATGCCTGACTGCTTCCAGCAGCCGTGTCAGCTGCTGGGTTGTCAAGATCGAAGGCGTGCCACCTCCGATGTACAAAGAGTGAAAGGCATCGGGCAACAATCCTTCCACTGCCAGCCATCGCCGCCTCAGCGATATCTCGTCCAGTAAAGCAGACAGATACCCCTCTACTACTCCGTCACCTTCCTCTTCAAGGGGATAGGAAACGAAGTCGCAATAGGGGCATTTCCGTTGGCAAAAAGGGATATGCACATATATGCCCGGCCGATCAATCTTCAATGCTGAGCACGGCCATAAAAGCTTCCTGGGGGACTTCTACACTCCCCAGCTGCTTCATCCGCCGCTTGCCCTCCTTTTGCCGTTCCAGTAGTTTGCGTTTGCGGCTCACATCTCCGCCATAGCACTTGGCTAGGACGTCTTTGCGCAGAGCCCTAACCGTCTCTCTAGCCACTATTTTGCTACCTATAGCGGCCTGAATAGGTACTTCAAATAACTGACGAGGTATGACCTCTTTGAGTTTCTTGGCCAGGAGTCGCCCCCGGTGAGCCGCCGCATCCCGATGAACAATACAAGACAAGGCATCCACGGGGTTGGCATTTAAGAGAATATCCAATTTAACTAACTGGGCTTCCCGGTAGCCGATCAGTTCGTAGTCTAAAGAAGCGTACCCCTTGGTCCTGGATTTCAGCCGATCAAAGAAATCCATGATAATCTCACTCAGTGGCAATTCATAGGTAAGTTGGACTCGGTCGATGGTCACATACTCCATATTGACGAAAGTACCCCGCCGCTCCTGGCAAATTTCCATTACCGGGCCAACGAATTCCTCGGGAGTCATGATGACCGCACGCACAAACGGTTCTTCAATCCTCTCCAGATCACTCGCGGCCGGAAACAGGGCAGGGTTGTCTATATGCAGTTCACTGCCATCTGTTAGATACACATGATAGACCACACTGGGAGCAGTGATAATCAGGTTTAGCTCAAACTCCCGCTCCAATCTTTCCTGGATAATCTCCATATGCAAGAGGCCCAAAAACCCACACCGGAAACCAAAACCTAAAGCCACTGAAGTCTCTGGTTCAAAAACCAAAGCTGCATCATTCAGCTGCAATCTCTCCAAAGCATCGCGCAGATCGGTATAATCTTCATTCTCCACAGGGTAGAGTCCACAGTAAACCATGGGCGTAACCGGGCGATATCCCGGCAGAGGCACCGCAGCCGGATACTGGGCATTGGTAATCGTATCTCCCACCCTGGCATCCTTCACGTCCTTCATCCCCGCTATCAGACAGCCAACTTCTCCCACTGCCAATCGATCCACAGCTACCATCTCGGGGGTAAATACCCCCAAGGAATCAACTTCAAAGTTTTTCCCACTAGACATCATTTTGATCTGATCACCAACAGACAGGCTGCCCTCCATCACTCGAATGTAGGCAACGACCCCCCGATAGGAATCGTAGTGAGAGTCGAAAATAAGAGCCCTCGGCGGTAATGCCTCATCACCGGCTGGTGACGGAATCCGCTGTACAATGGCCTCTAGGATCTCCTCGATACCCTGTCCCGTCTTGGCACTGGCCAAAATAACCTCATCGGCATCGAGCCCAATACTTTCTTCTAGCTCTTGCTTGACCCTACCAGGATCAGCCGCGGGTAGGTCGATCTTGTTAATGACCGGTATGATCTCCAGATCATGTTCCAAAGCCAAGTAAAGGTTGGCTAAAGTCTGAGCTTCAATACCCTGAGAAGCATCGATCACCAACAGAGCGCCCTCACAGGCCGCCAGACTCCGGGATACTTCATAAACGAAATCAACATGGCCGGGTGTGTCGATCAGATTCAAGATATACTCTTGACCATCCCGAGCCTGGTACTGGAGCCGCACTGCCTGCAGCTTAATTGTGATACCTCTTTCTCGCTCTAGTTCCATGGAATCCAAAACCTGGTCAGCCATTTCTCTCTGGGATACCCGGCCGGTCTTCTCCAAAATACGATCAGCCAAGGTAGACTTTCCATGATCAATGTGAGCGATGATACAGAAGTTTCGAATATTATCCTGGCGCATGGTTTCCCTCTCTTTCGCCCATACTCAAACTGTATTATAGCACTAGGCCCTTTTTACGACAACTATAGGCCTCATACTTCACTCTATCATATCAGACATTTTCAGTAATCTAGGGCTCATCCGCTCAATCGATCAAGCATGCTGGCATCTAGCCAGGAGTTCATTGTGCCCATGCCGAATCGAAATAAGAATTGGAGGTCAGCCCATGTCAGCTAAATCTTTGTCCCGCACCGCTGCTCTAATGATGCTTCTGATTTTCATCAGTCGCCTGCTGGGGTTTGTACGGCTAAGAGCCGCTGCCGAAGTTTTCGGCCGCACTTGGCAAACTGATGCCTTTAATGCTGCTTTTGTTATTCCGGATTTGATGTATTTTCTCTTGGTGGGAGGTGCCTTGAGTTCAGCTTTCATACCCGTCTTTACCAGTTATCTGGCCAAAGGTGAAGAAGAGGAAGGTTGGGCGGTAGCTAACAGCTTTCTCAATACTATCTTCCTGATCCTGGTGGCTTTATCCCTCCTAGGGATTGCTTTTAGTCCCCAACTGGCACCACTGGTGGCCTACAAGTTCACCGGGGAACAGCGTGAACTCTTGGTTTACCTAATGCGCATTATGTTCCCAGCGGTATTTTTCACAGCCCTTTCAGGCCTAGCTGTCGGAGTACTCAACTCCTATCAGCGTTTTGTCTTACCTGTCATAGGTCCGATTATCTATAATATTGGTATCATCCTCGGTGCCTATATCCTGGGCCCTAAGATCGGGATTGTCGGCATGGCCCTAGGCACCGTAGCAGGGGCTGTGGGAAACTTCGCCCTACAGATGGTACAGCTGTGGCGATGGCGCCCCCATTTCCAGCTGAAGATCGAATGGCATCATCCTGGTATGCGGCGAATCCTAAGCCTGATGGCACCGGCCATTGTCAGCCTGTCCATCGCTCAAGTGAACCTGATCATCAGCCAAAACCTGGCATCAGGGCTGGCTAAGGGTACCATCACCGCCCTGGGGCTGGCTAACCGCTTGATGCAGTTTCCCCTGGGAGTGTTTGCCATGGGCATTGCCCAAGTCATCTTTCCTACCATGACTCGACAAGCAGCCATGGCAGCATGGGGTGACTTTCGCCATACCTTTTCACGAGGCCTGCGCAGCATATTCTTTATTACCATCCCTTCTGCTGTCGGTCTTTTGGCTTTACGAGAACCAGTTATTCGTTTGCTCTTTGAGGCGGGTGAATTCGGTCCAGCCGATACAGCCGCCACGGCCCATGCTCTACTTTTCTTCGCTCCTGGACTGGTAGCCCTTTCTGGCACCCAGCTGCTTACCCGGATTTATTATTCTTTACAGGATACCCGCACACCGGTGAAGGTAGGTATGCAAGCCATCATAATCAATACACTGCTGAGTATTGCCTTCCTCAGGTTCACTGATCTCGGCTCCGGCGGCTTGGCTCTGGCCTACTCACTGACCAACATAGCAAATATGACCAGCTATGTTCTCCGTTTAAGAAAACGCCTGGGCACTATTGATAGCACGCGCATCCTCACTACTATCTCTAAAGCCACCATTGCTTCGATTGGTATGGGCTTGGCCGTATATCGGTTGGCACATGTGATCGGGCTGCAGGTAGATCTCGCTACAAGCAGAGGCAGAGCTATCCAAGTGATGGTTCCCATCATAGCCGGTACACTGATCTATTTTGGTTTGGCCGCAGCGCTGCAAATGGAAGAGATCAAAGTCTTGGGGGAAATGGTTAAGGGCCGTAAGCTCAAGGAGGATAGATAGCGAGGACTATTGCCCATAGAATAGGTGGCTAAAAGCCAGAAATAGTGCGCTGGATCTTGGGCTCAAAGATCTCCACTGCTGCTGATGGAGCTGCAGGGGTCTTTCTGGAGCCATCACGGGCGCGGCTGCCGCTTTGCAGCTGCCAAAGGGTTTCAGCCAGTACATCCGCCACGAAGTCTGCGGTCATTAATGCACTGTCGAGATGGTCGGAGTGCGCGCCAATCTCTAATAACAGAGAACCGGTATGTAAGTGTTGATTGTAACGAGCTCGTTCCTTGACCATTAGGCCTCGGCACAGGCCTGGATACAAACGGTCGAAATTCTCTTTGAGCAGCTGCGCTGTTTCCAGATTCTGCCGCCAATTCCCGTGGCTCAGACTCGTGCCTGCACCAGTAGCCACTATAATCAATACCCCGGCCAGCTGCCTACCTTGAACTGTTTCTAGGGTAGTCCCCTCATCTCGGTGGATATCCAAGACCAACTGCAAACTCGGATATCTTTCCACCAGCATCTGAGCCGTTTTCTCTGAGTTGGAATAGGCATAAGCAAAGACGGGATAGTCATGTACTTTGCTGGAATGCACGACGGGAATACCATAGCGCCGCTGCAATTCCCGTGTCAGACGCTCTCCCACCTGCACAACTCCCGGAACAAGTCCTGCCCCGGGCTGAGCTACATCCCAAGCATAGCTTTTGGCGGAATTAACAGCTGCATCCCGATAAGTTTCTCCGGTATGGGTATGATAGATGGCCACCAGAGGTGAACTCCCCCAGCTAACCCGAGCCAGGCTCTCCAGCCTACTAGTTAGGCTGCTGAAATCGGCAGCCGGTTGTACGGACCGAGACTCACTATCATAGACAGATACGGTGGTAGAGCCTTCTAAGGTGACTGACGGACCTGCCTCTCCAGTCACTAGGGCAGCATATCCCGGAGCTGAAATCATTACTTCCACGGCCCCTGCCGGATCGCTGGAACTATCCTCGGAAGACTCCCTCCATGAAGCCGGCCCACCCAAGGAACCGAGGCTATAGCCTTCTATGCCTCGCTGGATGATCCAATCCCACCGCAAAGGGCCAGAGGTGCTGCGCGAACCGGGAAAAGCCGCAGCCACCAGTGATTGCGGCTCGGCTAGATCATAATCAGTCACAACTTGGACAATGGATCGCAGTGTATTCGGTGACAGTTGAGGGCCGGAGGCTTTCTCCATTTCCACTAGCCTCGGTAGGCCTTCAGCCAGGATTGAACGTGCCAGTTCGCTGGTCAATGGTAAAGCATCAATCCAAATCGGGAAAACCTGGACGCTTTTGTCTCGAACCCAATAAAGGGCATGTTGAGCTCGCTGCCATGCAGACTTATGAAAACCCGGCTGCATATTATTGAGCACCAGCAAAACTGCCAGGCCGGCCAACACCAAGTAAAAAAATCCCAGATTGCGCAATAAGCGCCGCGGTAAGCGACGACGCATACGTTTGCGGATAGTTTTGGTGTAAGATGGAATAAGTCGGCGCTGCCATCGCAAAGATACCACCCCACATTCCTCTGCAGCCAGTATATGAGGAAAGGGGGAGGACTAGAACCCAGGTTGTACAACCACCCCTGCTCCTATACAGTATATTGAGCGGCTTGCTCAACATCCATCCCCGGATGTAGAGCAATATTGAGGCCGGCAGCTACCACCCATGCCGCATCAGCCATCAGAACATCAATCTCCTTGGGCGTCACTACCATAGTGCCCATATACGGTTCCAGCAACTGACGCAGCACTCGGCGTTTGGTAGCTTCATCAATACCCGGTGAACCTTCTGCCGCCAGTCTGCGCCCCAGCCCTTGCATTTTGCTATGGGCTGCAGCATCGGTAAAGGCACCATCACTGCCAACTTCCATAGCGATTCCCGAGCCGCCACTCAGCTTGATCCGACTCGGATCAAGAACCGAGGAATGCAGATCGGTGCTATCAGAAGGCACTTGCTCCAAAACAGCATCTGTCTCGGCAGGGGCTTGCTGTTCGCCTGCCTTAGTGATCATCTCCATTCCATCAGATACTAAGGTGACAGCATGAATCACAGTAGGAACCCCAATAGCGATGACCGGTATACCCATACTCTCAGATGTGATCCCCATGCGCATATTGCCGATGCCAGAGCCCGGATGAATGCCTGTATCAGCTATCTGTGTAGTGGTACATAACCGCTCAGTACTGCGGGCAGCTAATGCATCGATACAGATAATCATCTGTGGTTTTACCTTTTCCACTACACCCTGAATAGTCTCACCCGTCTCTATACCGGTGATCCCCAGGACACCCGGGGCCAACGCAGAAACCGGCCGCAAGCCTCCCCTCAATTCTGGTGGAGCCATGGTAAATAGATGCCGGGTGACTAACAGTTTGTTAATTACCCTTGGGCCCAACGCATCGGGTGTCGCATTCCAATTGCCTAAGCCCACTACCAAGATTGGATCCTCTTCGTCGAGTTCGTCTAAGAACGGCTCCAGTTCCCGGGCGATAATTTCACTGATCTCTAGTTGTACTTCGCGATTATGTTCTCGTAAAGCCGGTGATTCAATAGTTACATAATTGCCCTTTACCTTACCGATGGCCCGAGCACCGGCATCAGTCTCCACCCTTGTGCGGTTGATATTGGCATGTTCGGTGGCCTCGTTCTCTACAACTACACCAGGTATCTCGGGAGGGCCCTCCCGTCCCACGATCACCTCTGTAGCTTCCAGAGCTAAGTCGGTGCGCACGTTATACTTCTCAAAGAATTCATCATCTGACCGAGCCACTGGGTTGATATCTTGAAAATATCTGTGATAGCTATACTGCAAGATGTGTCACCCTCACTTCCCTAGATTATGCTCACTAGAAAATCGTCTCTGTTAGCCTAACCCATAAATCCCTAAACCATGTACCCAGCTGCCACCTCATTAGTCTTGCTGCCATTTTCTCGTTTGTGCAACCCTAGGTTCTAATTGCTTTCCCGTCAGGGGCATGATAGACTAGAGTGTACTGTGAAACGTGGAATGGGGGTGAACCATATTGGCCAATATAGCTTCTGCCAAGAAGAGGATTCGGCTGACAAAGAAGCAGACCGCTCGGAACCGAACTGTTCGTTCAGCCTATCGGACTGCCATCAAACGGTTCGAACAGGCCTTGGCAGCCAATGACATCGAACAGGCCCAGGAGTTGCTGTTGGTAGCCATTTCCAGAATCGATTGGGCAGCATCTAGGGGTGTTATCCATAAGAACGAGGCTGCTCGCCGCAAATCCCGCCTGACCAAACGGCTTCGTCAAGCATCGTAAGGGTGCGGATTGGGCCGCTATACATTTAAACCCCCCGGGAACGCCCCGGGGGGTTTGATCATCTTGGGATCAATCTATGGATCGTGGTAGAACTTCGGTTAGGCGTATTACCAGAAGCTCCAGGGCTCTATTCGCTGGATGAAAGCCACTCTTGATCGCTCGATCTGCCTGGGAAATGACCCAAAGTGCTGCTCGCGTGCCATCGGAGCCCATGTACTGGCCCTGCACCGCGGCCCTCTGCACAGCAAAACCGGGCACTCCCAGCTCTCGCCCGATCTCTGTCTGATTCATACCCTGCCGCGTGGCCTCACCGGCAAAAGCGATAATACGAAACTGCCGAGCGATCATGGCCAATATGGATAGAGGCTCCCGCCCACTAGCCAGAAGCTCCTCTAGCAGCTCCACAGCTAACTGCGTTTTCCCCTCCGCTACAGCATCAGTGAAACGAAATATCGCATTATCTGCGACATCTCGCCCCGTAATGGCTATTCTCTCGATATCCTGCTCAGTGACTTTCAGGTCATGCTCATCCTTGTAGCAAGCCAATTTACGTAGTTCATTCTCCAACTGCCACAGCGAGAGGCCCACTTGATCTACCAAGCTCTGGGCCACTTTGCGGGAAAGCTCAAGATCCAACTCCCTCCCCCGTTTCAACACCCAGGCAGCAGCTGCTGATGGATTTAGCCGAGGGACTTCTACCACCTTGCCATGCCTACTAATCGTGCGATAGAACTTGGTGCGCTTGTCAATGCTTTGTACCACCATGATCAAGTGAGCATAGTCTGGCATGTCCTCCAGGAGGGGAAGTAAGCCTTCTGTCTCCGCGGCCGTCCAGCGGTGAGCATCTCCGACGACAGCCACTCGCTTCGCCCCAAATACCGGCAAAGTGCTGAGAAAAGTTACTACTTCCTCACAACTAGCCTCTTGCGCGTCGAACTCTGCTAGATTCCAACCACCCTCATCCCCAGGTAATAGAGTTCTTTTGAGGGCTGCTATACCTTCTGCAACCAACAAGTCTTCCTCACCTGCAAATAAGTAGATGGATGCCAGATGATCACGCTTTATATCCAAGATCAAGTCCTGATAGGTATATCCCGTTTGTTTTGCTTTGCGCACAATATGCACCCCGGCTTCAATCAGCCAGCCCCATGGGCACTCAGTAGGCAGTCGATCATCAACTCAAGCATCGGCCCCAGGACTGCTGGCTTATCTGTAGACTTCTTGCTTGCCTATGTTTTCGAGCAAACTACAGCAAACCCTGCCCTTTCGCCGTATCTCCATTTCCCATTGCTGAATCACCGGCCTGCTGCCTATGCACCATGGTGGGTGATCATGATAAGCATCGATTTTGACATAATTGCCCCAGATCCTGATTCTGATGCTGCCCACCACGTCAGTGCGCCAGGGGGTACTTCCTGTTACCACCTCCAAAGCATGTAGATACTCGGGTGCAGGATGCCCAAAAGGATTCGTTCCCACAGACACCACCGACTGTGCAGGAGATACGGAACCCAAAAATGAGTATACCAAAGCTTCTCGAGAACCATGATGAGGCACCTTCAGAAAGTCAGCACTGATGCCAAACCTGTCCTGCAAATCAAAACTATTTACTGGTGGCTCTCCTAGATCGTGGTTTGAAGCAACCTTTTCCCCATTTTGCAGCAATGCATTATACCGGACGAGCTCCATCTGTGCCAGTTTGTCGATATCGCCACAAAACAGGATGGAGTACTCTTTTGTTATCAATTTGAGAACCACGGAATTGTTGTTCTGATCTAGGCTCCGGGTAAGGGTATGCTGCGGTATGCCATCACTTCCCTCCCCAACCGGATAGAGGACTGCCAGTTCCACTCCAGGGGCAAGAGATAGATAGTGACCTCGTCGCAATGCCACTCGCTCGATGCTCCTATTTGCCGGCAACCCTCGCAACACCTTCCTGTATTGTTGACTGGCAAACCCTCCATCTAGGAGGCCATTGTCACCGAGCAAATTGACCGGCAGCTCGCCCAGCACAGCACCTAAACCTTGGGTGTGGTCATTATGGAAATGAGTTGCCACTACCAGATCGAGCTTTCGTACACCCCGCTGCCGCAGGAAAGGCAAGACTATGTCCTTGCCCACATCAAAAGAACTCTCGGCTAGTGATGGCGGCAAACCTCCCCCATCGATCAGCACATTGCGTCCAGAAGGGGTCCTGATGACGATCGCATCACCTTGCCCTACATCTAAGAACGTAATCTCCAGTGGCCGCCATCGAGAAGCTGCCACGGGATAAAGGACCAGGCAACACAGCACAATAAGGCTTCCCCGCAACCAGGTTTTTCTGCCGCATCTGCCGGCGATAGATACAGGAATATCCAGGCATATACATACTGCTCTTTGCCTCAGATACCATACACCCAGGGTGAGAACAGAATAATAGACCAGCCAAGTCATCAGAGAGCCAGCGGAAAGGAACACCCTAGCCCAATTCCAGCCAGCAGACCAGGTGACTAGCTGATCTAGCCCTGCCAGCAAAGCCCCCATCCAGGAGCCCAAACAGCTTAGGTCAACCGCTAACCCCAGCATGCTACCCAGCAACCCCAGAGGTATGATTAGTCCAGCTGAAGGTACAGTAATCAAGCTGAGTAGAGGACCTATGATGGAAATCTCATGGAAGTAATATACTATGAACGGGAAAATAGCCAGCTGAGCACTTACGGAGATGATGATTAGATTGAGTATTCGAGCCACAACCTTGAGCAGCAAAGGGCTTCCCTTATTGGTCAAGGGGACACCTCTTTGGAGTACCGGGGCGAGGGTAAGAATACCTAATAGCGCCCCATAGGATAGCTGAAAACTGGTATCAAAAACCAAGCTGGGATTGGCGAGCAACTGCAGAAATGCCGCCCATCCTGTAGCTGCTAAGCGATCATGTCCTTTCCCCCACGCCAGGGCCAGAAGGTATAGTGTCAGGGTTATAGTTGCTCGCACGGCTGGGGGATTTCCTCCAACGATGAGTGCATACAACCAAGCGAACAGGATGCTGATCATGGACCTGACAATCTCTCGACAGGGTATGGCGCGTAATAGGAACCAAGTCCCTCCCACCACAAATCCCATATGTAAACCGGAAACGGAAAGCAGATGAGCCTGCCCGGTACGGCTAAAGGCTTCCTGCAGACCTGGCTCCAGTAAGTGTCGATCCCCAAGCACCATAGCTGCCAAGAGACCGTGAGCCCGGGGCGTGAGACAGTTTTCCCAGCTGGCGACCAAGCGCCGGCGCAAGACCTCCACCTTGCCATACAGCCAAGGCAAACCACGGACCCTAGTACCCGCCTCTGTGAGGAGAATATCCTGAATGTCCAAAAGCAACAAGCCATCTCCCACATCTTCCAATTTCCTGATGCCATCATGTCCCTCGATATAGGCCGTTAACCCAATCCCCCGCCGATAAAGATAGTGGCGGTAGTTGAACTGGCCTGGGTTCGCAGCTGATCGGGGCCGTCGAAAACGAGCGGTGACTACTATCATATCCCCCACCCGGAGCTCTGGTTCAAAAGCCTCTCCAGGAGAAAGAGCCCGGGTAATCATCGCCCGGCCCCTATCTATTTTGATGCCTTCCGGCAACAAGATGCCTTTGATGTCAACTACCAGATTGCGCCGGAAAGAAGTCTTGTCAGACACACTCACCACTTGTGCTAGTACCGAGGCAGGGCGATTGGCGACTGTCAAATCCGATAGGTCACTTTCTATCCTTAACCAATATGCACCCAAACTAGCTGCACCCGCTATGACCAGTAGTATCCATAAATTGCTTCCAGAAAACTTCTTATTGCCCCGAACAAACCTTACACAGCAAATCCCCCACCAGCCCGCTGCAGACAGCCAGGTCAGGTAGGCAGGCAGGGCCAGTTTCTGGGCCAGTATGATCCCCACGGATAACCAGAAAACCATTCGCATGGCCAACGATCTTCCCAGCCAACAAGTCATGCCGCAGTCCAGCCATCTGTGGAAGATGCGAAAACTCATGGTCAGTCCAGCTTGTACTCGCTCAAGCCAAGCCGGTATTCTGTTCGTTTTTCCAGCCCCAGCCCATCGGGAGGGACTCATTGCCCTGCAGCTGTCTGTCCGTCAGTGACACTAACCATAGGCCGTAACCTGGCCAGAGTCTTCTCCCCAATTCCCTTGACCTCCAGCAGCTGTTGTATATCGATAAAAGGGCCTTGCTCTCTCCGATATTCCACTATGCGGCTGGCCAAGACCGGTCCAATACCCGGCAAAGACATCAGTTCCTCAAGCGAAGCTGTATTGATATCGATGGAGTCTGCTTGTGGGCTGGACTGGGACTTAGGGGGTGTTAGCTCTTCTGTCGTCATAGTCGGATCGCTGCCAGCCAAAACCTCCTCGATGATTTCTTGCTCTCCAGCTCTGCTCGTCAAAGGAGCACTCTCCTCATCTACCTCAGCAGATGCCTTGGGCTCGTCCTGCTTGCTCTCCCCGGCCCAAAGCACTGGTTCCACTTCCAGCAACAACTCATCCTGATGGCACCAAAGCCGAAAGCCGCTACCTGCCAATATCAGGCACGTAATCACTAAAAGTACGATCTGTTCCATTCTACTCAATTGACTGGCCCTCATGGTCATATCCCCCTTTACTTTCGTGCTATTTACTACAGTATAATTTAACTTCTGGGCTGTGAAGGGATTTTCCTGCTAAACCATGACATTTCTTGAACTAATGCATAAGAACCGAAAGAGGAGCTACCCCCAAGGATAGCTCCTCTCATGAATAGTATCGGCTGCTTGTATGCTAGAGGCCCTCGGCCTTACCTAACTACGATATTCACCAATCTGCCAGGCACAACAATTGTATTGACGATAGTCCGGTTGTCAACATACTCTTGGACACGAGGCCGAGCAAATACCATTTCTTTCACGGTCTCCGCATCGCTTCCCGCCGGAACTACAATTCGATCACGTACCTTGCCATTGACCTGGACTACGATGGTGATCTCCTCCGCCTTTGTTGTCGCTTCGTCGTATTGGGGCCAAGGCTGAGAGTGGATGCTCTCACTATACCCCAACTGATGCCACAGTTCCTCGACCACGTGGGGAGTGAAAGGAGCTAGTACCAAGAGCAGCAGCTCCACACATTCTCTGACAACACCTAGCTCTTGCTTGGCTACCGGCATGTCTTTGTACTGATACATACCGTTGACCATCTCCATGATGGCACTGATGGCGGTATTGAAGCTAAACCGGTTGGCGACATCCTCGGTTACCTTCCTAACACTGCTGTGCACAACCCGTCTCAATTCACGCTCCTTGGGGCCTAGATCCTTTGACACCGATACAGGTGTATCTTTGATCAAGTCGATGTATTCCATCACTAGACGCCATACTCGGTTGATGAATCGGTAAGACCCTTCTACTCCTTCATCACTCCACTCCAAATCCTTCTCAGGCGGAGCGGCAAAGAGAATGAATAGGCGAGCCGTATCAGCTCCATACTGAGCTACGATTCTGTCAGGGTCAACCACATTGCCCTTGGATTTGGACATCTTGGCGCCATCCTGCAACACCATTCCCTGGGCGAGTAGGTTTTGGAAAGGTATGTCCGTATCGACCAGGCCAAAATCGGCCAACACCATCTGGAAGAAGCGAGAGTACATCAAGTGCAGAATCGCGTGCTCCACCCCACCTACATACTGGTCGACCGGCATCCAGGCATCGGCCTTATCCTTGGCAAAGGGCTGCTCATCATTGTAGGGATCAGCATATCTCAGAAAATACCAGGAAGAATCGATGAAGGTATCCATCGTGTCGGTTTCACGCCTAGCCGGCCCATTACACTTGGGGCAAGAGACCTTGACGAATTCCTCATAGTCCACCAGTGGTGAGCGGCCCGTGGGCCGGAATTCCACATCGGTGGGGAGCAATACGGGCAAGTCTGTCTCCGGTACTGGTACAGCACCACATTTTTCGCAGTAAATAATCGGTATAGGTGTTCCCCAATAACGCTGGCGTGAAATCAGCCAATCCCGGAGACGGTAGTTCACCTTAGGCCCACCCTTGCCGACGGTTTCTAGATGGATAGTAATCTTCTGCATGGCTTCTTGATTACCAAGACCCGAAAACTGCCCCGAGTTGACCAAGATGCCGTCATCTACATAGGCTTCGCTGGGGCTTACGGCTCCAGCTTCCCCTTCGGGAACTACTACCGTCCGGATCGGCAAACCGTATTTTTTGGCAAAGGCAAAGTCACGGTGATCATGAGCTGGTACCCCCATGACTGCTCCAGTTCCGTAACCTCCTAAGACGTAGTTTCCAATGAGAATGGGGATCCGCTCGTTATTCAATGGGTTAATCGCGTATCTCCCTGTGAGGATTCCCTTTTTCTCTGTTTCCTCCGATGTGCGGGTGATCTCATCTTGGGAAAGTACTTCCTTGAGGAAAGCCCGGATTTCATGCTCATACTCCTGACCAGTGACGAGTCTCTCTACCAAAGGATGTTCCGGAGCAAGGACCATATAGGTTACACCAAATACAGTATCGGGCCTGGTAGTAAACACCGGCAACTTGTCATCGAAACCCTCAATAGAAAAGATGATCTCCGTACCTTCACTGCGCCCAATCCAATTGGCCTGCATGGCCTTAACCTTTTCCGGCCATCCTTCTAGCTTATCTAGACCGTCTAACAGGCGATCCGCGTAATCAGTGATCCTGAAGAACCATTGCTCGAGATCAGTCTTTTCCACAACCGCATCACATCGTTCACAAAGCCCTGCCACAACCTGTTCATTGGCCAGTACTGTAGCACAGGAAGGGCACCAGTTGACTGCCGCTCTCTTCCGGTATGCCAACCCATGTTTATACAGAAGCAAGAACAACCACTGGGTCCATTTATAGTAACCTGGTTCACACGTGGAATATTCACGGTTCCAGTCGTAGCTCAATCCCAGCCGCTTTAGCTCTCTTCTCATTATGTCGATATTATCCCATGTCCACTTATGGGGATGGATATTGCGTTGGATCGCTGCATTCTCGGCCGGCAAACCAAAAGCATCCCAGCCCATAGGGTGCAGAACATTGTAGCCTTCCATGCGCTTAAACCTAGCGATTACGTCGCCAATGGCGTAGACACGGACATGCCCCATATGCAAGCGCCCTGATGGATAAGGAAACATTTCCAAGCAGTAATAGCGCGGGAGATGTGTATCTTCTTTCTCTGCATATAGGTTAGCAGTATCCCAATATTGCTGCCATTTTCCCTCGATCTCATGAAAATTGTATCTGTTGGTCATGCGACTTCCCCCGTTCCTAACTAGTTTGCTTCACGGTGCGATCAAAAAATCTCGCCCCCCTAAGGGACGAGATCTTATTCTACCCGCGTTACCACCCTCGTTGATGACCCTAAACAACCCACCCAACTGCTCTGCAGCCATTAGACATTCACAGTACTCGGGCCATCCTCTCTCAGCATGCTAACGTTTGCCACCCGGAACCGGCTACTACATCCTTCACCGGTCCATCTCCGAGGCGAGTTTCAGCCGACCTTGAGTACCGGCTTCCACCTAACCCGGCTCTCTAGTTCCCAAAAAGCCAAACCTACTATTCCTCTTCCTTGATGTTGCCTATTTTCTTGTATACAGTCATTATATGCAATGCTCCCAGAAAGATCAACATCGCATAACCCCAACCCATTCCACCCATACTATATTCACTGAGAAAAGCAAAGTATGGGGAGGACAAGCCTTTGGATAAAGCTAAACAGGATCTGCATACTCGCTACCAACAGATGGTAAAAGAGGCAACGCCTAAGCCTAACTATTGGAAGAACACTGCTTGGGCCTTCCTCACTGGTGGCGTGATCTGTACTATAGGCCAACTGGCGTATAACCTCTTTGCTAGGATTGAGCCCACTCAGCTAGAGACAACCGCCGCCACTTTAGCGGCAATGATTGCCCTAGGTGCTCTGGCAACAGGCTTGGGGGTCTATGATTGGCTGGCGGAACATGCGGGCATGGGAGCTGCTGTACCTATTACCGGATTCTCCAATACAGTCACGGCGGCGGCCATGGATTTCAAGCAAGAAGGATACATTCTAGGGATGGGCTCCAAAATGTTCACAATAGCAGGCCCTGTATTAGTCTACGGCATTCTCAGCAGTTTTGTGATCAGTCTCCTACGAGCGGTGCTGAGCAACATCCTGCTCTAGTGACACCTCGACACATGGGAGGTTCCCTATGTCAGAAAAACGCCAGGGTCTGCATACTATAGTATTTCCCCAGTCGCCACGCATCATTGCTTCAGCTACCATAGCTGGTCCGAAAGAAGGAGATGGCAACCTAGGCCATTATATCGATCAACTTGTATCTGATCCGCTGATGGGGGAGATTACTCCCGAAAAGGCAGAGCGGCGGCTGCTGTACCAGGTGTGTAACGATGCCCTGACCAAGACAAGTCTCACAGAAAAGGACATCAGCTTTTTCATAGGTGGCGATCTGCTCAATCAGATTATCGCTTCTAGTTACTGTGCTCGGGATTTGGGCATCCCTTTTCTCGGCATCTATGGTGCCTGCTCCAGCATCGTGGAAGGCCTGGGTTTGGGTGCATTAATGATCGATGGGCAGTATGCTGATACCGTTTTGGTAGCCACATCCAGCCACTATCATGCCAGTGAGCGACAGTTTCGCAGCCCCATCGAACTCAACATTCAGCATAAGGCCAGCGACCAGTGGACGGTAACCGGAGCCGCAGCCGCAGTATTAGGCAGCCGGGGAGAAGGCCCCAAAGTCACCAAAGCCACTTTTGGACGCGTATTGGATTATGGGATCAAGCGCCCCACTGATATGGGAGCCGCCATGGCACCTGCCGCCACCGATACCCTTTGCCGCCATTTTCGAGACACCAATACATCGCCCGGTGACTATGACCTGATTCTCACCGGGGACCTAGGCAGCATTGGCCAGAAGCTGTTCTCTCACCTAATCAAGGAGTCAGGGTATGCGTTAGGTACCAAGCATATCGATATAGGTGCTGCGATGTATAAACCCCAGCAAAGGGCTGGTGCCGGCGGCAGCGGCTGCGCCTGTTCGGCCCTTGGCATCTTAGGTTATGTGATCAAGGAGATGTACCGAGGCAAGTATCGCCGTGTTCTAGCCATCGCTACCGGTGCCCTATTTAGCCCTTTGTCCTATCAGCAGGGTGATAGCATTACCGGCATTGCCCATGGGATAGTAATAGAAAGCTAGCCATAATGGGTCAGAAAGAGGGTAAAGGTTGTGGATTATCTCAAAGCATTCTTGGTCGGCGGCGCAATCTGTGCTCTAGCCCAGATTATCTATGACAATACCAAACTGACACCTGCCCACATACTCGTCGCCTTCACCGTTGCCGGTGCTATCTTAGGGGGGCTGGGCGTTTATGAGACCCTAACCCGGTTTGCCGGCGCCGGCGCCATTATCCCAGTCAGCGGATTCGGCAATGCTATCGTAACCGGCATGCTCAACGAAGTCAAACGTTTGGGTTGGGAAGGCTTGTTTACAGGTGCCTTTGAAATCACCGGACTAGGTGTTACAACCGCAATCGTATTTGGCAGTCTGATGGCTGTACTCTTTCGGCCCAGAGACTAAACACCCTAAGGTTTGCGGCAGTGGAAGGTAATGCGCTCTGTTGTAGGCTTTGGAGAAACAAGAGTCAAGTCATCATACTGGCCGAGCACTTCCAGCCCGACAGTCGTCAGCAGACTACCAACAAGCTCTGGTGAAAAAGCTCTCTGCACATGGCTCTCCATAATCCTTTCGAATAGCCCTGTTTGCCGCGGTTCACCCTCATCCCCGATTTCCGCAACCGGGATGAAGAAAGTCAGGTCCATATAGCAAAGCTTGGTATCCGGCTGGTACTCATTTTGCCATATATAGGCATATTCACCTAGATCAGCAGCATAGGTATTGTCGCCATACACGGCAGCCAACTTGTGTTCGGTGTTGATATCGAAGACAAACTGGCCACCAGGTTCCAATACCCGGACCACATTATGGAAAGCAGCTGCTAGATCATCTGGTTCAAGAAGGTAGTTTAAGCTATCGCAAAGGCATAAAACTAGATCATAGCTTGCGGGCAGCTCCAGAGAGCGCATATCCTGTTGAACAAACCTGACATCCAAGTCCATGCTTCTAGTCTTGGCCTCAGCCACAGCCAGCATTTCTGAGGAAACATCAACAGCTGTTACATCCAGGCCCCGTTGCCGTAGGCGGTAGGCAAACTGGCCGGTCCCACAGGCCAGATCTAATACCCGTAGCGGCTTTACCTGATCAACAGCCGCAGACTGCTGCCTAATCCTACCGGCCACAACAGTAACCGGGTCCTGGCAAGCCACTGCTGGCTCTACCAGGCTCAGTACATAATCACACCAGTAATCATAATCGATCTCATCCATCAACTGATCGTAATACCCGGCTAGTACTTCATAGGCACTGGCCTGCCTTGGCAAATCACCTGTCATTTTGCAATCTATCCCCTATTCACTTAGGGCCTTACGTACCACTTCTTGGCTGTTTTCCCCATCACTGAGCTCAGCTTCCCAGTCCACCTCGAGGGCATCTCCCCAGAGATTGTCCAGATCATAAAACTCCCGCTCAGCATGGTGAAATACGTGTACGATTACATCCCCCAGATCAACTAACACCCAACGGGCATCATCGGCACCTTCCCGCCGCTTGATCTTGAGCTCATCATCCTTTACCTCGTCGAAAATTGCTCCAGTAATGCCCCTAAGATGTACCATAGATTCACCACTACAGATCACAAAATAATCGGCAATCAGCGTCACTGACCGCATGTCCAGCACCCGAATATCCAGGGCCTTGCGATCGGAAGCCGCCTGCGCCACCCGCAACGCGATATTACGAATATCCAGTATCATCGCTCCTTCCTTGGATAAACTTCATCAAAACAGGTTCTCTTATGCGAACCACTAGAACTGTGGTACTGAGAAGTTCTCTCCTACGATTACCATGACATCGTAACGTCCATCTCCCCAGGCCACAGTTCCAGCATCCTCACCATCTATGATCTTGGCATCGAAAATCTGGGCTATCTGTGCTCCCACATCCCGCCGAGCTGGTTTGACTATCACTTCGGTCTCCCGATAGCCAAAGCTCTGGGCATCCCGCACATCAATCACTTGATAGCCCCGCTCCCTCAGCCTTTCCGCCGCATAACCTGCGGCACCGGCAGCTCCACTGCCATTGAGTACTTGAATGGTAACAGGCTCTATGCCCCTCACTAGTTGGTCAACTAAAACCTGAGTGGCATCCTCGTTTAGTATCCAGTAGCTGGCACCGTTAATAGTCTCCCCAATTCCCGGAAGTAAGGCTGTGATAACCGAATCGCTGGTAAAATCCCGCACACCCAAGCCTAAACTTAACATCTGAGTGACTGGCATGTTAGTAGTCACACAGTCTCGCAGCTGTAGGAACAGGCTTGGCAGTTTAGTAATGACCGAGGGCTGCAGGACTTGGTGCACCAAAGCATTGATGAACTTCTGCTGCCTTAGGATGCGGCCCCCATATTCGCCCTTGGCTGGGTCCACTAATGCAACATCACCAAGCCCATCAGCGCGATAACGAACATAGGCCAGTGCATCAGCACCATTGAGTACTTGCAGGCCTGGGTAAAGATTAATATGCAGGTTCTGGGCATAGTCATCGTATTTCATCCGCCGTTCAACATCGATCTCTACCCCTCCGAGGATATCCACCAGCTGCTCAAACCCATTGAAATCAACCTTGACATAATACTTGACGGGCACACCTAGAAACTTGGAGACTGTAGACATCGCCAGGCGAGGTCCTCCATAGGCATGGGCAGAGTTCAGTTTCTCATAACCCCGCCTTCCAGGTATGCGCACCCGGGTATCCCGCGGTAGTGAAATCAGTGATACCCGCCCTTTCGCTTGATCGATACTCGCCAGAATCATGGTATCTGTACGACCGGGGTCATCAGGCCTTTCATCTATGCCCAAGACAAGGATATTCACGGGTTCGAGACTTGCCTGAGAACCTTTATCCACATCAAATCCACTTGATCCATCTCCCGTTTGCGTACTATAGGAAAACCTCACACCTTTATGATAAGTGTAGTATGCCGTTCCCACCACAAGTAAAATAGCGAGAATAATCATGAGCCCATAGTAGATCCTCCGCAACCGGCGGCGTTCCCGCTTCTGTCGGCGTTTCTCCTGCAACTCCTGACGTTTGAGTTCTAGTTCCTCCGGTGTCAACATGGCCTTGACCCCCTTTCGTTGAGATTATCCCACGGCTTGGTGCTGCCAATTCCTAGTCATTTAGATCCTTTATCCATACTCAATAGCCAATTGCGGGCTGCTACAGTTCGAGGATGAATCATCAACCCTCGTTCGATCACATGCATTAGTGTCAAATCCATGGCTCGGAGCACGGCCCCATCCAAGTCGCGGCATGCTGCCTCCCGCAGCTCGTCCACTCCCGGGAAACTTCGGTTGGGCTCCACATAGTCCGCTAAATAGACTATTTTTTCTAATAATGACATCCACACCCTGCCTGTGGTGTGGTAGCGAATAGCGGACAGCATCTCTTCATCAGTGATGCCAAACTCTCGTCGGGCCAGTTCCGCACTGACTGGACCATGCAGCAAATGGCTTTCTACTTCTTCAATCTCATCCATAACTATACCAAATTCTAACACCCTGTTCAACAGGATATTCCTGGACGGGCTCTTACCACAATCATGTACCAGGCCTGCCATTTGAGCTTTTTCCACACTGGCATCATAGCGTTTGGCCAACTGCGCGGCAGCCTCCGCTGCACCTAGTGAATGTCTATATCGTTCCGGTGACAGCATCTGCTGCAGGCTTTGTTTGATAAGCTCCACCGATAAAATAGTAATCACCTTTCTGGGCTAGTTCCATAGAGGCCTTCATTGTTGATATATGCAACCACCGTCTCAGGCACTAGATACCGGATGGATCTGCCTTCAACCAATCGACGGCGCAGACCTGTAGATGACAAGCCCACCGGTGGTACTTCCAGAATATGAATACGGTCCCGAAACTCTGCATAAAGGGGCCCAATGGCCTGAGACAACTGATCTAAACCATAACCCGGCCGAGTCACGGCGATAAATTCTGCCATACTCAAGACTTGATCCGGGGATTTCCAACTCAAAATCTCCAGTATCGCATCAGCCCCGGTAATGAAGTACATCTGCACTGCCGGTGGCAGCTGGCTCTTGAGATCAGCCAGAGTATCAACTGTATAGGTCACTCCACCCCGATCCAAATCCACCCGAGAAATCTCGAAATACGGATTAGACATAATGGCTAGTAATGTCATCAAGTACCGGTGCCGAGCCGGGGTAACTTCCTCCTTGGCCTTGTGGGGAGGGATACCCGCCGGAACGAAAATGATTTTCTCCAGAGAAAAAGCCTCTCGGGCGGCCTCAGCCACCACCAAATGGCCGTAGTGAATTGGATCAAAGGTACCACCCATAATCCCAATACGCCCGGCCTGCGCTTCCGTCATTACCACCACACCTCATTACCGGATGTGTCCATTGCCATAAATCACAAATTTCGTACATGTGAGTTCCTCTAAACCCATGGGGCCCCTGGCATGCAGCTTCTGAGTTGAGATGCCAATCTCGGCACCCAGACCGAACTGCTGGCCATCGGTAAACCGGGTGGAGGCATTTACATATACCGCTGCCGCATCTACCAGTCCCAAGAACCGGCGAGCAGCAGCGTAATCCTTAGTCAGTATAGCTTCAGAGTGGCCTGTCCCATGCTGCTCTATATGGCTGACGGCTTCTTCCATGCCATCTACCACCTTAATCGCCAGGATGAGATCGAGGTACTCTGTGTCCCAGTCATCCAATGTGGCAGCCTCAATCCAAGGTATGATCGCCTGACACGCACTACAGCCCTTGAGGATTACCCCTCGAGCCTGCAAATCCCTAGCCAAAGATGGTAGAAAGTCCTGGGCCAGCTTTCGATGTACCAAGAGAGTTTCCAGTGCATTACAGACACCGGGGCGTTGGCACTTGGCATTAATGATGATCTCTCTCGCTTGAGCCAGATCAGCACTTTCGTCAACAAAAATGTGGCAATTGCCTTCACCGGTATGAATTACAGGGACTGTGGCGTTTTCCATCACTGAGCGAATTAAGCCTCTGCCACCCCGCGGGATCAGCACATCCACTAGCCCGGTTTGTCGCATCAGTGCTTGAGCAGAAGCCCGGTCCGTCTCCTCAATCAGCTGTATGGATTCTGCCGGCAAGGAAGTCGCCTGCAGAGCTTTTCGCATGACGGCGACTAAAGCAACATTAGAACACAGCGCCTCAGAACCGCCTCTGAGGATCACCGTGTTGCCGGCTTTTAGGCAAAGCCCAGCTGCATCCACGGTTACATTGGGCCGAGCCTCGTAAATCATGGCGATTACCCCTAGCGGTACCCTCACCCGCCCTACTTCCATCCCATTAGGTCTCTTACTCATTGATACGGTCACCCCAATGGGATCTGGTAGAGCGGCCACTTCCCTTAGGCCTGCGGCCGCAGCTAAGAGCCTGCCCTCATCCAAAGTAAGCCGGTCGATCAAAGCTGTTGAGATACCTTTGGCCCGAGCAGCGGCCACATCCTCCCTATTTGCCGCCAGAATCGCTTTCTGCTCTTTCTCCAAAGCAGCGGCCATAGCAAGCAGGGCAGTATTCTTCTCTACAGTGGAGGCATTCCGCAACTGGCTAGCAGCTGCTTTGGCCGCCACAGCTTGTTTGCGCACCCTGTTGGCAGCACTTGCTGGATTCACAGTACTCCCTCCTCCGGAAATAACACCAGATTGTCCCGATGAACGACCTCATCATAGTCCTTGTGCCCCAGGATCTGGACAATAGCATCAGAGCGGTGGCCCTTGATTTGGCCAACCTCAACAGAAGTGTAATTGCTTAGACCTCGCCCGATTTCCCGTTCCTCCTGATCCAGTACAGCAATCAGATCACCCGCAGCAAAAGAACCGGCCACCTCAGTAATTCCAATAGGAAGCAAACTCTTCCCAGACTCCAATAAGGCTGTCTTGGCACCACCATCGATGTACACCCGTCCCTGGGGCTGATGATAGAAAGCCAGCCATTGTTTTCTGCTGTTCAGCCGATCAGCCTCGGGAAGAAATAGAGTCCCGACCGACTCTCCGTCTACAGCGGCGTGAATTACTCCCTCTTGACTTCCCTGAGCAATAATCATGGGAATGCCTGATCTGGAGGCGATCTTGGCTGCCTGAAACTTGGTGACCATGCCGCCGGTTCCCCGAGTACTACCGGCCCCACCTGCGGCCTGAGCGACATCATCAATACTGGTCACGATGTCTAACAATCTGGCATCAGGGTTCATACGAGGATCGGATGTGTAGACACCATCGACATCAGATAAGACCAAGAGGAGATCTGCCCCCATCAAGGCCGCAACCAGCGCCGATAGGGTATCATTGTCTCCAAATCTGATCTCATCGACTGCAACAGTGTCATTTTCGTTTACGATGGGTACCACTCGGTAACGTAAAAGCTCTAGTAGGGTATGGCGGGAATTGAGGTAACGCTCCCGACTGTTGAGATCTTCTCTGGTCAATAAGACTTGGGCTACGACCTGACCATACTCGGAAAAAAGTTTTTCATAGACCTGCATCAGAAGGCCCTGGCCCACTGCGGCCACTGCCTGTTGAGCCGGCAAAGTAGTGGGCCTTTTACTCAGGCCTAAGCGGCTGACTCCTGCACCAATGGCTCCAGAAGTAACTAGGACCACTTCCATCCCGCGGTTGTTCAGATCAGTGATTTCCCGCGCCAGCCGCTCCATACGTTCCAGGTTCAATCGATAGGTCGGATGAGTGATCGTACTGGTTCCGACTTTAACTACCACACGCTTAGTTTTTCGGAAGATACTCGCTTCGCATCATAGATCAGCAATGCCCCCTTTGCCAGGCTTCTCTTGGGAACGCCGGTACAGCACTACGACTTTGCCGATTCTTTGTATAACTTCTGATTCTGTTAAATTCGCCAAGACCCCAGCTAATTCCTCGGGGTTTTCAGCTGCATTCTGCAAAAACCGGATCTTAATCAGCTCACGGGCCTCCAGAGCTGTATCGATCTGTTCAATTAGATTATCGCTTATCCCACCCTTACCCACCTGAATAATCGCAGGCAGATCATTGGCAAGACCCCGCAATTGTGCTCTTTGCTTACTCGTCAGCATCTAGATCCCGTCCTTAACTTAGGTATTCAAATTCCCATTCATCGAGCCTCACTGTATCTCCATCTTGAATTCCCGCCGCACGCAAAGCATCTATTACCCCTATGTCCCTCAAGACCATGAGCAACCAACGCAAAGTCTGGGGATTCTCTACATCATGTCTAGCTATCAACCGTGAGAGTCCCTCTCCCTCTACCACAAAGTCCTCATTTTCTTTCCGAACGGTAAATTCCGATAGGGGTTTCTCTGGCTTCGGAATCGTGATCATTTCTGGTTTTCCGTTTATCCCCAGTTCCATTTCTGCCGGCTCTACCGGGATCCTCTGCAGTTCCTGCCATATCCTGTAGACCGCTTCCTTGACACCTTGCCCTGTAGCGGCTGATATGCCCAACACTTCTCTCCGGGCCGTCTCCTGTAGACGTTGACAATGGCTGGCCGCGCCGGGTATGTCCAGCTTGTTTCCCACAACAATATACGGCCGATCAGCTAAGGCCTCGCTAAAAAGACTGAGTTCTTCCCGGACCTGAAGATAGTCATCCACCGGGTCCCGGCCCTCCATGCCCGAACAGTCAACTATATGCACTAATAATCGGGTCCGCTCCACATGGCGAAGAAAATCGTGCCCCAACCCGACCCCGGCATGGGCACCTTCTATAAGCCCGGGAATGTCAGCGACAACGAAACTCCTGCCCGTTTCGACTTTGACTACCCCCAGATTCGGAGTCAAGGTTGTGAAAGGATAAGCAGCCACTTTGGGTTTAGCAGCAGATATCATGGATAGGAGGGTAGACTTCCCCGCATTCGGATACCCCACCAACCCAACATCGGCAATCACTTTCAATTCTAGTCTCAGCCAACGAGACTCGCCAAGCTCTCCCTTTTGTGCGAAGGTCGGGGCTTGCCTAGTCGAGGTAGTAAAAACTGCATTGCCCCGGCCCCCTCTTCCGCCTCGAGCTGCCAGCAGCTTCTGCTGAGGGTGAACCAAATCTGCTATGATCTGATCACTCTCAGCATCACGCACCACCGTACCTGGCGGCACTTTGACAACCAAATCCTCCGCAGTTTGGCCTGCCCGCTTGGCGCCCTGGCCGTGCCCACCCCGATCGGCCCGGAAGTGGATCTTATATCGAAAATCCAACAAGGTAGTCATGTCTGGATCGACTTCCAGGATAACACTACCCCCATGGCCGCCATTGCCACCATCAGGCCCCCCAGCAGGTACGAATTTCTCCCTGCGGAAGCTTACACACCCATCCCCGCCAGCACCAGCACTGACGAAAATCTTTGCCCGGTCCACAAACTGCATTACATACACCTCCCGGGTAATTAAGAGCCACACCCGCTAGCATCACACCGGGTGTGGCCTTATATTCTGCCGGTTCACCGGCCCGGCAGCTAGTGCCTATAGCCGGACATTATGCACTTATGCAGTGACTACACCATTCTCAGGGGAGACACTAACTCGTCTCCTTGTCTTCCCCATCCGCTCAAAAGTGACATAACCATCTACTTTAGCAAAGAGGGTGTCATCACTGCCTCTGCCCACATTCAGGCCGGGGTGAATGCGCGTCCCCCGCTGCCGCACCAATATGGAACCAGCATTCACAAACTGGCCGTCGCCCCGTTTGATACCTAACCGCTGGGATGCGCTATCACGGCCATTACGGGAACTACCCACTCCCTTTTTCTTAGCAAAAAGCTGTAAATCCATTAGCATTGCTCCCACCTCCTCCTGCCTGCCCCAGCCAACTACTCTCCTGGGGCGCCATTTCGCTCTGCATTTATCTGTTTCACGCTCACATAATCGCCGTATTCCGTCTCAATGGCCCGTAATCCCAATAGCATCGTCTGTAAGATCGTATCTACCGAGCCATTACCTGTATATTCTGCCGACAGATGACAATCCAAGCGGCCATCACCTACTACTACTTCTGGTGCAACAGCCGCCACTTCTTCCAGCCCTAATACTGCCGTCTGGAGGAGAACAGACACTGCGGCACAGACTATATCTTCGCCGTGAGGAGCAAAACCCGAATGCCCTTCTGCAGCAAATCCATTGATCCTCCCAGCTATATCCGTATAGATCTCGATCTTGACCACTTTCAGCCTCTCCTAAGCATTAATCTTTTCGATGAGAAGCTCCGTAAAAGGCTGACGATGGCCGGTTTTCTTGCGGTAATTTTTCTTTGGCTTATACTTAAAGACCACAATCTTTTTGGCTTTGGCATTGCGCTGCACCCGCGCAGTGACACTAGCTCCCTCTACTAGGGGTTTCCCGATTTTGGTCTCATCCCCAACCACCATGAGCACTTCATCTAGGGTCACCTGCGCTCCTGCCTCTACTGGCAGTTTCTCTATGCGGATGACATCGCCTTCCTGTACCTTGTACTGCTTGCCGCCAGTCTGCACTATGGCAAACACTGGACGCACCTCCTCCATCCTGGACTCGCCGAGCATGGGCGGCTCATGAGAGCACTTCAGCCCATCCCGAGCGGTTTCGGTAACACCACTCCCCAAAGGAAGCTCCTGTACCTACAGACCGAGTTTACCATGGCCCGGAGAGCCTGTCAAGACAGCATTCTCCCCTTAGCATAGGTGCGAAATACCCTTGTAATCTCCACCTTTAGTTTTTGCCCAACATGGCGGCCAGCCCCTTCAATATCTACGACATAACCATGCAGCCGCGAGATCCCATCTTCAGGATTGGTCAAATGGGGTTCTTCCACTTCCATATCGATGATCTGCCCTTCTTTTACCGGCACCGCCATAGCTGCCAAGGCTTCCTTGCTGCCGGCATATACGATCTCCACATCCTCCCAGTGCCGATCATCTGAGCCCCGAATAAAAATGGTCTTGCCAGTCAGATCCTCCAGTTCTTTGAGATTGTTGCCACCGGAGCCGATCAACATGGCGGCTACCGAAGGGTGCACCTCAATCATCAGTGCCTCGACATCATGTTCTCGGGCTACTCTGATGATTTCCCTTTCTACACTAAAAGCTAAAGTCTCCTCTGATAAGACTCTCCCGGTCCCACCACAATATGGGCAAGGCCGCTGGAGAAAATCACCAATATTCTGCCTGGTCTTCTTTCTGGTCATCTCCACCATACCCAGATTGGTAAAGCCCAATACATGAGTCTTATTTTTCTCCTTCTTGACTTCCTCTTCAAGGGCAGCCAATACTTTTTGCTCATGTGCCGGTGACACCATATCGATAAAGTCGATAATAATGATGCCTCCGATATCC